>CAYGPD010000027.1:0-44675 GCA_964351655.1 uncultured Hyphomonadaceae bacterium
GGCTCACACAGTGTGCTTCATCCACAGCTATCAGTGAAAGATCCAATGTCTGCAATCGCGCCCGCAAGCCATTGCTCATCAAACCTTCAGGTGAAACATAAAGCAAATCCATCTGCCCATTGGCGGCTTTATCCAACGCTACCATACGGTCTTCAAAGTCCATCGAAGAATCGAGCCGCTCTGCACGCACGCCCGCTTCGCGCAGCGCGTCCACCTGATCCGCCATTAACGCAATCAAGGGCGATACGACCAGCCCCACACCCTCGCGCACCAATGCTGGGATTTGATAGCAAAGAGACTTCCCGCCGCCCGTGGGCAATATCGCCACCACATCTTCGCCAGCAAGCACACGAGAGATTACATCCGCCTGCAAACCACGAAACGCGCCATAACCGTAAACCTGACGCAGCACGCGCTGCGCAGCCTCCATACTGGACGCTAACGTATTTGTTTCAGCTTGAAAGAAAGGTTTGGCCTGCGCCGACTCACTAGACATTGCCTGAACCTACATCGCTCTTTTCGGCATGGCGACAACACTTTCACGGAAAGTTCAAATAAAAGCACTTTTACAATGAAAGCATACATGTTACATATGTAACAATACAGTTTAATATGAACGAAACTGCCTCAAACAGATGACCAAATTTGAAAAGGAAACTTTTTTATCGGCAAAAATTGTAATTTTTCCAAATGATTAAGTCCATTCGAGACGCATTGCCACAAAAATTCCTTATTGTTTTACTTGCAATTTTTATTGAAAAACGATAATCATTAATCGTCTTTCGAGATGACCCCCGAGAAAGACACCGTGTATAAGCGGAGTAGCTTGCCCAGCTACTCCGCGCCCCCAAAGAAAACAAAAATATTGATTTAACCCCAAGGAACAGCCCAATGAAAAATCTTACTTCAACAATCACCGCCGCAGCTTTCATCGCAACTTCAGTCGCAGTTATCGGCCTCACAGCGCCAATCGCATCTGCACAAGATGCAGTCGCTTTTGAGTTTAACTACAGTGTAAACGAATTACAGACAGAAGCTGGCACGCAACAAGTTCTAGACCGCCTAGAAACAAGCGCTAAAAGAGCATGTGACACAGGCAATACACGCCTCACACTTTCTGAAATCAAAATCGAAAATGCGTGTGTTTCCACTGTTATGAACAATGCGATGAAAGAAATCTCAGCACCCGCCCTTATTGCTCAGTACAAAGCAAACAACAAAACTGGGTAATGCGCTTAAAACAATTGCCTGATACCCCCGCTTTCCCCCTATGCGGTCAGGTAATTTTAAGGACCGGAGCCACCCATAGCTCCGGTCTTTTTCATCTCTCTCGCGGAAAAATCGCGTATCTATCAGTCAACAATATTGCTTAAAGCACGAAACATATAGACATGCCGCGCAACGACTTCTTCAGCATTTGCGCTATATCCCCCGCCCAAAACACCCACAATGGGCACACCCTTTTGTTTACACGTCTGCGCAACAAAATTATCGCGCGCTTGTAATCCCTCATCCGTCAATTCCAACAAGCCCAGCCGGTCATCCTTGTGGGGATCAACTCCCGCATTGTAAAACACAATATCAGGGCTAACGCGCTCAACCAGCTCCCCAAGGATTTGCTCCAGCGTCTCCATATACATGTGATCGCTTGCCCCTTTGGGTAGCCCAATATCATAATCTGAAGGTGGTTTCTCACGTGGCCAATTATCTTCGCAATGCATTGAAAAGGTAAAAACTCGGCTATCATTTCTAAAGATACGTGCACTTCCATCTCCATGATGCACATCTAAGTCTATTATTAGAACCCGACTCACCAAACCTTCCGCCAGCAAATTGCGCGCCGCAACCGCTACATCGTTAAACACGCAAAACCCAGCCCCATAATCATATGCAGCATGGTGAGACCCGCCAGCTGTATTGCCAGCTGCGCCATGCTGCAATGCCAGCCGCCCCGCCATCAATGTCCCCGCAGCTGATGCGCGTGCACGGTTTGACACATGAATTGTCCACTCAAACCCCAATTTGCGCTGAGCAGCACGATCTAAATGCCCATTGAGCACAGCATCCACATAGTCAGCACAGTGTGCCCGCTCCAATTCTTCAGCGCTTGCAAGCTCTGGTGCATAGAAACTATTTGGATAGACAAGTCGCTCCTGCATTAATTGAAGTGGCAGAAGTGAATATTTACGCATAGGAAAACGATGCCCATCAGGCACAGAAGAAGCGTCATATAGAGGATGGTGAACAATAGGCAGCATATCGCAACATTAGCTTCCCTCCTCATAATTGCAAATGATTCTCACACAACAAAAAACCCCGCATATGTGAATACGCAGGGCCTTTCGTTTCAAAGCTTGAGGGAAGCTTTGCAGGGGGAACTTATTTCTTAGTCGAAATTTTTGTAATCAACGCGTCTATGTCACCACCTGATTTATCAAGTATGGCAGCAAACTGAGCACGCTGCTCAATCGCAAACCAAAAACCAAGCGCCTCGACATCCACAACATTCCACTGGTTTTCATTCTTCATTAAACGCCAGTTTACAGCTTGAATTTCACCTTTAGCCGTTTTGATTTCTGTTTTTACAACAGCATCATCAGGTTTCCGGTTGATAGTCTCAATGACTTTCAGATCCGCCCCTTTAAAGTCGGCTAAATGAGTTTGAAACTGGTAAGATGCGTAATTTTCAAAAGCAGTTGTAAATCTTGCAACATCTGCTTCATCCAATGAACGCGCGTAACGCCCAAGAGTAAATTTCGCGACACGTTCTACATCAAGAAAACCAAGCAAATCTTTTGCCTCGGTTTCACTCAAAGCTCCATCGCTCAAATATTTGATTGCAGATTGGCCAGCCTCGGTCACAACCTGACTTGCTTCAGAACGGTCCACATTTGAGCTTGCAGTACCTGCCGCTGCACTTGCTTTTAGCATTACAGCTTGCTGAGATTCAGCCAAAGCCAATGGTGCACTTAAAAGCAATACACTCGATAAAATCAGTTTCTTCATTTTAAACATCCTCGGCGCGAAATTTGGGAGGCGCCTAACCGTTCTTGTTTGTTATTGTTGAGTGGAAATATGAGTGATTGTGTCGATTACAAGACAATCTCTTTCACGTCCCTCTCTCTTTTTATTCAACTAATTGTGAGCTTCCATTACACAACGTCCTCGTGTGCGATTTAGTTCCATGATTAACTTTTGGGATTTTGCAGCGTTTATCCGCATGCATGCATATTCACATCTCTATACGTAAAAAAATTGGCACAAAACCTTACACATTCAGCCACGCATATACGTGGCAAAAACATTCCTAAAAATTTGATTTTATTATAATTTAAATTCTAAAATGCTAGATCAGAAACGCCATTCAAAAATGCGCTCAATCTTTCATCTATGAAAATACACTAGCCTATCGCACGCGGCGATTATAGTTAAAATTTTGTTGGTTTTGTTAACCAAGTGCCTTTTCATCAGACTCAAGTTATCAACTCACACGTTAAGACACCGCCCTTTAGAAAAAAGCATTTCTCTATGCGCGCCCATTCGCCCCTTACCCGCAAGGCTGTTTTATCTCAAGCCTGGCCCATCTTGCTTTCTCAAGCCACTATTCCTCTGGTGGGCTTGGTAGACACAGCCGTTATCGGCAAAACAGGCAATGCGATCGAGCTTGCAGGCGTGGCGCTTGGGGCTTCCATTATGGGCTTTATATTCTGGAGCTTTGGCTTTTTACGTATGGGCGTCACAGGCCTGACCGCACAGGCCGATGGCAGCAATGACCAACACGAAGTCCAAGCCCTTCTAATCCGTTCTCTTTTAATCGCCATTGCGATTGGCGCAATCCTTACCAGCCTTCAGCTCATTGCTATCAAGGGCGCATTCCATATCTTGCAGGCGAGCGCAGAAACAGAGCAAGCTGCATCTGGATATGCTTCGGCGCGTTTTTGGGGCGCACCCGCTGCGCTTGCTGGGTATGCCATAAATGGCTGGCTGCTGGGATTAGGCAAAAGCGGATGGGCATTGGCACTTCAAATCATCGCCAACACCGCAAATATTGTCTTCGATCTTTATTTCGTACTCGGCTTGAATATGGGGGCAGAAGGTGTTGGCTGGGGCACCGCAGCCGCAGAATGGACAGCCTTCCTTGTAGGCATCAGCCTTTGTGCCGCGCTCATCCTCAAAAATGGTGGTTTCTTTAAAGGCGTTTTTGCCGCTTCATCCATTTTCAATGCGCAGCGCCTCACACACATGTTCAATGTCAATATCGACATCATGGTCCGCACAATGGCCCTTCTCGGCTTGATGACATGGTTTGCAAATTCAGGAGCCAAGCAAGGTGATGTCCAATTAGCTGCAAATCATGTTCTCATGCAAATGCTCACCATTTCCGCTTTTGTATTGGATGCTTTTGCAGTCACAGCCGAAGCGCGAATTGGCGCAGCAATCGGGGCAAATTCCAAACCGCGATTTTGGCGCGCAATCCGTCTTACAACCGAATTTGCCTTTGCTGGAGCACTCCTTGCCTCACTCCTCATTTATTTTGGCGGCAGTGCTTTTATTCATCTCATTATGGAGAATGCGGATGTAAGGGCCGCCGCCATCACTTTTCTTCCTATGGCCGCGCTTGCCCCCATTCTTGGCGTAACGAGTTGGCAGCTCGACGGTATCTTCATCGGCTCCACCCAAACCGCTGCCATGCGAACCAGCACACTTATAACCTTGTGCATCTACATTGGCTTGGATCTAATGTTGCAACCCTATGGTAATTGGGGCGTTTGGATAGCATTCATATCCTCTTACATAATACGTGCAGTTACATTGGGAGCCTTTCTCCCTCGCCTTATTCAGCATATTGATGTCAAAGCGCATGAACACAGCAAGGATACACATGTCTCAAACGCCTAACTCCCCTCTTGAAGCCGAAGTCGCCCAAGAAGAAGGCGCGCTAGAGATCACATCAGCTCAGTCCAGCAAACTCAAAGATATGGAAGCGCTCGCCCGCCTTCTTGATTCACGCTTCACCATTCCAGGCTTGAATGTAAAATATGGAATTGATGGTTTAATTGGCCTCATTCCCGGCATTGGCGATGTTCTCACAGCTTTGCTGGGGTTTTACATTATCGCCCGCTCTGTTGTTTTAGGCGGATCATTCTTTCTTATTGTGCGCATGCTGTTTAATCTCCTCATAGATGTCACACTTGGTGCCATCCCATTAGTTGGAGACTTTTTCGACTTTGCCTTCAGATCGAATGCAAACAATGTGAAAATGCTCATCAAGCATATGGATAAGCAAAACCGCAAAGCCGAAGCCAAGGCGCAAAAAGCAGCGCTCAAAGCGCAAAGCCGCGCCTAAAGGTCCGCCCCAACAGCCTCACCGATATTGGCAAACCCATCCGCTTCCAGCAATTGAGCCAAACCATTAAGTATCTGCGGCACCATCGCAGCTCCGCCATATACGAGCGCAGAATATAACTGCACAGCATGGGCACCCGCCCGAATTTTCGCATAGGCTGATTGCGCATCATACACACCGCCCGCCCCTATAATATCAAGTCGGCCATCGCTAACACGCGCCACTTTTTTTAGCACATGTGTCGATAGCTCAAATACGGGTTTGCCAGACAATCCCCCCATTTGAGATGCACTCTCGCTCATCAAATTATCGGGTCGGGAAATTGTCGTATTTGATACGATCAGTCCCGTCATCCCGTCTGCCTGCACAACTGCCGAAACAATATCGTTGATAGCTTCATCATCAATGTCAGGTGCAATTTTCAAAAACACCGGTTTCTTCACATTATGCGCATCTTGCATACGTGAAATCGCTTTGCTTGCAGCAGCCAATAAAGCGGTCAATTCCCCTTTATCCTGCAAGCCACGCAAACCTGGCGTATTGGGCGAAGAAATATTAAGCGTCAGATAGCTGCAATAAGGCCAGACCGCTTCAATTCCCTCCACATAATCAGCAATTCTTTTTTCACCCTGAGAGGTTTTATTCGCCCCCACATTCGCACCGACAACCAAGTCTAAATCAGCATGGGTTTTTAGCCGCGATACAAATGCATCCAAACCCGCATTATTAAACCCCATCCGATTTATCACGCCCAAATCTTCTTTCAGGCGAAACAAACGTGGCTTAGGGTTTCCAGCTTGAGGCAGTGGCGTCACCGTCCCGCATTCAACAAAGCCAAACCCCATGCGCAGCGTGGGTGCAGCCACCTCACAATTCTTGTCGAACCCCGCAGCCACCCCTAAAGCAGACGGTAAGCGCAAGCCCGACATCGGCATATCAGTTCGCAAAATCTCATGTGTTTTAGATGATAACGGAGCCATATTACGCACCATCCCAGCCTTCAAAGCCGCGATTGTCGCGCTATGAGCTGTCTCAGGCGGCAATAAGTGCACTAATTTCAACCCAATATCATCAATGATCGACATTTAAGACAACTCAAAGTTTAGCGCATCTTCTGGCGCGATTGGAGCACTGTTTGGCCCCAACTTCATATCCCAAACATACACGGCTTGAGACGCCAAAACATCGCCATACACATGAGGAAACAGATCACCACCCCGCGATTCTTCCCACTTTATTGTATCTTTAAAATCCTGTGCATCGAAAGCAATAAGCACTGCATTTTCAACACCTTGAAACCACTTATTTAGCGTCTCCTGCACTTGGTCAGCAGTTGAAAAATGTACATAGCCATCTGCGATATCGACAGCAACCTGAACAGGCTTGCCGCCAAGTGCAGCTTGCCAAGCAGGTGTATCGAGAATCTTTAATATCAATCTTTTTTGCATGCGATATCCTTGACGAAAACTATGTTTAAAATCCAGTATATTTTGAATTTAAACTAAATTTTTCCCGTTCAACTGCGTGAAGTTTTTAAAACAACAACGCAAAACTGAAAAAATCTCCAAATAGGACGTTCTCCTATCGCCCTTAAACGACTAGAACTAATCTGAAAGGGATTAAATGAAATTATGTGATGCAACACATAACTCAGATTCACCCCTAAAAGTATAGTGCAAGTTGATAAATCCCAGTACAGGTGTGAACGCAAATGTCGCACCCTACAGAACTCAAAGACGTAGAGAAGTTATGGAAACCGAAACTGTATTGCCCGCCAAATTGAAAGAAATTCAAGAGGCATTAGAAAACAAGAACCGTAACAAAGCTGCGCGTCTTTTGACAGAGCAAGCCAAAGACCTACCAGCAGAGTCCGTGCACCGCATTGGTCTCGCGCAACTTGCGGCAACAATTGGTGAAACAGCCACGACACGCTTTTACGCAACACACGCCGTCGCCACGGATTCAAGCTCCACAACAGCGCTCCGCGCCGCGACACTTTTGGCCGATGTCGGTGACTATGTAAACGCTCTAAAAATGGCCAACCGCGTTGTAAAAACAGCAAAAGAATTTGCACCTGGTTGGAATATTCTGGGCACCTTGCAAGCCCAATTTGGAATGTTTGAAGAAGCGGAAGAAAGCTTAAAAAAAGCAATCTTCATCCAACCCAAAGTCGCTGTTCATTGGTTGGAACTTGCATCTTTTCACAAGTTCACAAACAAAGATCCCCTTGCTGCTGAAATGCTGAAAATTCAATCCGCAATGGCGACAACCTCCCGTTCAAATCAAGCTATTTTCTTATTCGCTATATCTAAAATGCTAGATGACCTAGGCGAGCAACAACAAGCTTGGCACGCACTTAGCAATGCATGCGTGATGATGGAAAAGTCTGTGCAATATGATAAAGAAGGCAACGACAAGAGCGTAAATGCCATCCTTACTTCATTGGCTCAGAACACTTTTTCACAACTAAAACCAAGCCCAGACACGTCAAACCGCACAATCTTTGTGTTTGGAAATTTACGCTCTGGCGGAACGCTCGTTCAACGCATGCTAATGGGTCACCCTGATGTTGCCCACGGGGATGCGATGGGATTGATGTCATTGGCAGCGACAGCCCTCCAAGGTATTGGCCCAGAAGAACTTCTCGACGTTCAGACAAAATACGAAAACCCGTGGCGCGATATGGCCGCTGCATATCATCATATGTCAAAGTCACGTTTTGGTGCTGAAGGCCGCATTGTAGACCGCACAATGGGACAAGCTCGCTTAGCCCCTCTCATCAGCCATGCAATGCCAAACGCACCTTTGATCTGGGTACGCCGAAATCTAGAAGATACTGCCTATTCTCAGCTTAAAACATGTTTTGCAAGCGGTGGCAGATGGACATTCAACCAAGAGACAATGGGACACCATCTTGCTCAGGAAGAAAAGCTTTTTGAAGCAATTTCCAAAGCGCTTGGAGAAAAGTTACTGGTTGTAAACTACGAAGATATCGTCGCAGACCCTGCATCACAACGCGCACGTATTTATGCACATTGTGGCCTATCAGCTGACGCCGAAATTAAAGAGACGCACACGCTCACAAACAACTCAGTCCTTACATCAAGTGTGTACGACGTAAATCAGCCAATCAATTCCGATGCTGTAGGAAGCAGCAAAGGGTTCTCACAGCACATGGATACATTCCGCGCTGCTTACGCGGCAACAAAAGCAAGCAATTAGACTTTTATTGCCTTACGAACGCTCTTAAAGGGCATATCATTAACTAGCTCCATTTAAATGTGGAGCTAGTTTTGTTTTGTATACGAATCTGCAAATCTCAGTGTTTGTGTTATCTGCCCTACGATTTTATATCCTTCGTAATACCATCTCTTGTTCTGCTATAGATTGCCCTGCTCTATGACGAAAACCCACGGAAAAAATGCATTCTTCTTTGTTCTAGTCGTTGTATTGCTGGACATGATTGGCTTTGGTCTTGTGATGCCGGTTATGCCTGCGCTCATCAGTGAGCTAACAGGTAAACCAGAATCTGAAGCAGTGCTGTGGGCAGGTCCAATAATCGCTGTATATGCCTTGATGAATTTTCTATTCAGTCCACTTTTGGGAAGCCTGTCAGACAGGTTCGGGCGTCGTCCCGTTATCTTGCTCTCTGTCGCAACATTGGGCATCAATTTTCTCATCACAGGATTGGCCACATCAATTTGGATATTGTTTATTGGACGTGTCCTATCAGGTATTTCTGGGGCTACATTCTCGACCGCTAACGCCTATATCGCAGACGTCACCGAACCAGAAAACCGCGGCAAAGCCTTTGGTATGGTTGGCGCAATGTTCGGGCTTGGCTTCATCATAGGTCCAGTTGTTGGTGGTTATCTTGGCGCTATCGATAGCCGCGCACCATTCTTTGCCGCTGCTGCCCTATCTCTCATCAGTGTAATTTATGGCATATTCGTATTGCCAGAATCGTTAGACAAAGAAAACAGACGCTCTTTCAGCATTCTGCGTGCTAACCCGTTTGGTGCAATCTCTCACTTTTCCAAACTCCCTCATATCGCATGGCTCTTACTAGCCGTTGGCCTGTTCGCACTTGCCCACAATGTTTATCCTGCTGTTTGGCACTTCCATGGTACAATTCGCTATGACTGGACCTCTGCTGAAATTGGCAATTCGCTCGGATTAGTCGGCCTGACATCTGCGATTGTACAAGGTGGACTAATTGGACCCGTACTTAAAAAATTCGGTGCTGCAAAAACAGTCTGGATCGGGATAAGCGTTTCAGTGTTGTGCTATATCGGATACGCACTGGCAGACCTTCCTTGGATCGTTTACATGATCATCCCAATTTCTGCTTTGGGTGGCCTCACAATGCCAGCACTAAATTCAATCACTTCAGGGCAAACAGCAAAGAATGCACAAGGCGAATTGCAAGGCGCGCAATCAAGCTTGCAATCATTGGCTCAAATCATTGCACCCCTAATGATGACTCAAGTTCTCTATGCTTTTTCATCCGACGATGCGCCCGTTAGATTTGTTGGTGCCCCATTCTTACTCGCGGCTGCGCTCGCACTTTGCGCCATGCCACTTGTTTGGATCGGGCTACGTCATAAAGGCTACACCAAAACCTAACCAGCTATCAGACATCACATTAGCACACCCCAAACAGAAAACGCGCTGTAGCCAAGCACAGCGCGTTCTAAACCTTAGCAGACGCTAAACAGATAGATTATTTTGCTAGTTTACCAGCCAACACACCCAAAATTCCGCCGCCAACGCCGCCTTCAATAAGGTTTGCAACGGCACGCATTAGGTCTCCACCACCCATTAATGATGCAAGATCAAGATTGACGAGTTCGGATGCTTGTCCCGCACCAACCCCGCCCAGAACGCCTCCGACTAAGCCCATAATCGTACCAAGGCTACCCTTGCCCCCCGTCAGTTTCATCAACAAAGGACCAAGCACTGCTCCGCCAACGCCATTCAACAATAATGGTAATAAATCTTGCATAATCAAACCCCTATCTCATGCTAATGTGTTTGCTGATTAACCCGCAAACATCCCTCAAACCTATCTCTACACACGCAAAAGCATGTGTCTAGTTTGAAAGACACATTCTCAATTGCTTGGTTTCATTGAAATCGACCAGTGAAAAAACAGACTTTATCCAAAGATAACGGTCTTTTTCTCATTGCTGAATATACGCCCTTCTGTGTGCAATTTCACTGCACGCGCCAACACTCTCGCTTCAGTATCTCGTCCAAGGGCAGCCATGTCTTCCGCCGTTAGCCGATGGTCCGCTGGCTCTACCGCTTGGGCGATAATTGGGCCTTCATCCAAATCTGGTGTCACATAGTGAGCCGTCGCTCCAACCAGTTTTACACCGCGATCAAAGGCTTGATGATAAGGCTTTGCACCTTTGAAAGATGGCAAGAAAGAGTGGTGGATATTTATACACCTACCCTCCAATTTGCGGCACATATCATCAGATAAAACCTGCATATAACGCGCCAGTACGACCAAATCTGCTTTCACGTCTTCAATCACTTCCAACATACGCGCTTCAGCTTGAGGTTTGTTATCTTTAGTCACTGGTACATGATAGTAAGGAATATCGTGACGTTCAGCTAACCAACCACACGTCGTGTGGTTTGAAATGATTGCAGAAATATTGATATTCAGCGCACCCGTGCGGTGCCTATACAGAAGATCATTCAAACAATGATCTCCCTTCGATACCATAATCACAACATTAGGTTTGACTTTAGCATCACGCAATTCCCAATCAAAATTCCATTTTTTTGCAATTGATTGAAACTCTGCCGCAAAAGAAGACCGCGAAAAATCACTATTTTCCGGCGTAAACTTTACACGATAGAAAAATAACCCCGTTGCCCTATCCCCGTAATTGGCGCTTTCAGTAATAAACAAGCGCCTCTGTGCAAGAAAGCTGGCCACTTCCGCAACTATTCCAATCGAATCTATACAAGAGAGCCGTAAAATAAAGCTGTCATTCTGGGATACTGTAGTCATGAGCAAAAAGATGTCCTTTAAGTATGCGTGCGTTTGAAATAGACATCCTCTTCTATCGATGCAAGTAAGTATTCAATAATGCCCATTTCACCTAACCATACCCCTGACAATCGTCGCCCAGCTCTATTTCTTGATAGAGATGGCGTGATCAATGTTGATAAAGGATATGTGGACACCCCAGATGGATTTGAATTTATCGATGGTGCAATTGAAACCATAGCTCATTTCAATGCTGCTGGATGGTATGTTTTTATTGTTACAAATCAAACTGGTATAGCTCACGGTCACTATACCGAGGCAGATATGCTCAAAGTACATGCCTTTATGAATACCGAACTTTCCAAGAAAAATGCTCACATTGATCGTATCTATTATTGTCCATACGATATTCGTGGAAGCGTCACTCAATATTGTATTGAGAGTGATGACCGCAAACCTGAACCTGGCATGATCCTAAAAGCGCTGAGTGATTTTCCCGTGGACAAGCAATCCTCATTTCTCATTGGAGATAAAAAGAAAGACCTTCGCGCGGCCCAGAATGCCGGAATTGCGAGCTATCTTTTTAACAGCAACAATCTATGGGATTTTGTGACCTCCATAGACAACGCGGCGATTCAAAATAGTTTTAAATAAAAGTCATAGGCCAAAAACATCTAAGGGGCGCATTCACCAAATTGTGAGGCCATGTGTTTTGCCAATTCCAAAATAAGTCACGATACTGCGCGCAACTTAAACATTATCAAGGTCGCGCATATGCCCGTAAAATACGCTTTATTCTTTACTAGAGTGATGATCACTCTCTTTCTTCTTCCTTGGGTTATGCTTCGCTTCACATCGCCAGAAGCTGCTAAAGGCATTGCCTCCAAATATTATAAAGTTTCAGCCCTTCCTGATGTCGTAAACACCGGAATAGGCGTTCTGTGGCTGTTATTATTGTTGGCTTTCATTACTGGCTTTCAGAAACGCATCAGTTACGCACTCGTCCTAGCGCTTCACTCATTTGGCACGCTGATGACATTGCCTTTCCTTATTCCTGGAAGAGAAAATTTCAATATTCTCTTTATGGCTGCACTTCCAACCATTGGGGCAATGCTGCTTCTATTCACCATGCGCAAACAAGACACGTTTTTATCTTTCAAATAACGAGCAAAAAAAACAGGGAGCGCTTAAACCGCACTCCCTGTTTTTTTATTTATTCGTCTTCAAGGCAGGTAAAGCTTAACCGCCTAAAACACCCGCAATCGCGGCCTTGGCAGCAAGTACAGGGCTAACAAGGTGCGTACGACCGCCTCGTCCCTGACGGCCTTCAAAGTTACGGTTAGATGTAGATGCGCAGCGCTCTTGAGGAGCCAATGTATCAGGGTTCATACCTAAACACATAGAACAGCCTGGTTCACGCCATTCAAAACCCGCATCAGTGAAAATCTCATCGAGACCTTCTTCTTCCGCTTGCGCTCTAACAAGGCCAGACCCCGGCACCGCCATTGCCCGCACATGAGCGGCAACTTTTTTACCCTTTACGACTTGCGCTGCCGCACGAAAATCTTCGATACGTGAATTTGTACATGAGCCAATAAATACACGGTCGATCTTAAGATCTTTCAGCAGTTGACCTTCTTCAATTCCCATATATTGCAATGCACGTTCAGCTGCTGAACGCTTGATGGAATCTTTAATATCAGCCAGCATAGGTGCCTTTGCTGAGATAGGTAATGCCTGCTCTGGGGATGTTCCCCATGTCACTGTTGGCTCTACGTCTTCGGCGCGGATTTCAATCACTTTATCCCAATGCGCATCGGCATCTGAATAGAGTGTTTTCCAATGTGCCAACGCTGTTTCCCACGCGCCCGCTTTGGGGGCTGCGGGGCGTCCCTGCACGTAGTCAAATGTTGTTTGGTCAGGCGCGATTAATCCTGCGCGTGCTCCGCCCTCAATGGCAAGATTGCACAACGTCATCCGTGCTTCCATAGATAGGCCTTCAATAGCCTCACCCATGAATTCTATCACGCTACCCGTACCACCTGCTGTGCCGATGATAGAAATTAAGTGCAACGCTAAATCTTTTGCGCCAACACCTTCTTTAAATTTTCCGCTGACTTTCACAGCCATGTTTTTCATTTTGCGCGTACGCAATGTTTGTGTGGCCAATACATGCTCAACTTCGGATGTTCCAATTCCGTGAGCAAGAGAACCGAATGCACCGTGTGTCGAGGTGTGGCTGTCACCGCAGACAATTGTCATACCCGGTTGCGTACGCCCCTGCTCGGGACCAACAACGTGCACAATACCATTATTTATGTGCCCCATCGGGAAGAACTCAATACCGTACTCTTTTACGTTTTTAGACAATAACTCAAGCTGAGTCTTGGCTTCAATGTCGCGTACGCCCTCAAGCCCTGCAGCTTGATTTTCAGTCGGTGTATTGTGATCTGCGACAGCAAGTGTCAGGTCTGGACGACGCACTTTGCGACCAGCCGCCTTTAGCCCAGCAAAGGCTTGCGGCGTTGTCACTTCGTGGATCAAGTGCAAATCAATGAATAACAATGCTTCACCAGTTTCGACATTTTCATGTGCGAGGTGAGCGTCCCAAATTTTATCGTAGAGTGTCTTGTGTGTCATTGTTTTTATATGCCGCCGGAAACATTGCTGCGCAAGTCAGTCTTTTAGCAAAAATCGTCAATCGAATATCTTATTGCCATTCGCCCTCAACCGAGAATAAACCATACTACAACTTTTATAGACCAAAACTGCTTTATCGAAGGTGATTAATGGCCGTAAATTCACATGGGGCATATCAAGCTAAATTGAACGCAAGCTGGAAAGAATGGATCAGCACAAATCTTACACGCGGCGTCCCACGTACAGCATTATATGAAAAACTTCGTCAAGAAGGATTCGGGTTAGGCGCGATCAAAGACGGCATGGGAGCGCACTACCCTGAGATCTCTGTAGATGACCAAGGGCGCGACACCTCCAAGCGCACAACTGCCTACCATCAACTTGCCAACTGCGCCCTCACCAGACGCAAAGCAGACGGACTGCGACGGGTACTCACAACAAAAGCACAAGTATACCTCTGGGATAATTTCCTCAATGAGGAGGAATGTGATCAACTAATAGAACTCACCAATTCCCAACTTCACGACAGCACAATCTCAACAGAGGGTACTGAGAAAGACTATGCGTTTCGCACGTCTAAAACCTGTTATCTTCAAGAGTTCAACCACCCTCTGGTAATAGAATTGGAAACCCGCATGTCGAAAGCATTGGGTATTTCTGAAAAATGGTCAGAGCCAAACCAATCCCAAAAATACACAGTGGGGCAAGAATTTAAGGCTCACACCGATTATTTTGAGCCAGGCACTGCAGAATACCACCAATTTTGTGCCATGACTGGTCAACGCACGTGGACCTTTATGATTTACCTGAATGAAGGCTGCGAAGGCGGTGGCACCCGGTTCCGTAAACTTGATAAAATGTTCACCCCTACAAAGGGCCGCGCTGTCATCTGGAATTCTCTCACAGTAGACGGAGACCCCAATCCCCTTACAATTCATCACGGCACTAAAGTACGCTCAGGTGAAAAATACGTTATAACCAAATGGTTCCGCGATATGGGGGAAGGTCCGGCCCTTATTGAATAGTTTGCAATTGCAAATCTTTTGCATTGCATCCATCCCACCTTCAACGCATGATGCATCATAATTGCAGCAGATTTTTCGCAACTCGCTCTAAACGAGGCCATTTTCAACATGACTCAAAGCGCAAAACGCTTTTTCTGGATGGTATGCGGCTGTATTACTCTTGGGCTAGGGATTGCGGGCTACATTCTCCCCCTGCTTCCCGGCACAGTGTTTCTGCTCATTGCGGCGTTTTGTTTTTCTCGCGGCTCAGAGCGCCTACATAACTGGTTGATAACGCACAAACATTTCGGCCCCCCTATACTTGATTGGACCAATCACGGGGCTATTCCTCGGCGGGCTAAAATTCTAGCTACAATCATGATGGTGGGAACAATTCTCGCGTCTTATCTTTTGGCAGCTCCCCAACCCGTCATAATTGCGCAGGCGGTAATATTGCCACTTGTATGCCTGTTTATCTGGAGCCGCCCAGCAGGCCCCAAAGCGACCGCACAACCCCACACTCAAAAACACCATTAAACGCCTAAACTAAAACCAGTTTTTCTTGACTGAGATTAAACGAAGGCACCACATCAAACAGTATTATTAACAACGTGAAATCAGGGAACTTTTCCAAGAAAAGCTCGTTGTGCATATGATTGGTGAATAATGGAGTTATGAAATGACTTACTTACTTTCCTCAAGTTCAATTACAGAAGACAGCGTTCGCAATGCTCAAGGAGAAGACTTAGGCAATATAAAAGACCTAATGATTGATCCCACTAAAGGTGAGATTGTGTATGCGATATTATCATTTGGTGGCTTTCTAGGGATAGGAGATAAATATTTCGCCATACCTTTCAAGCAATTAAAAGTAGATCGTGAAAACAAGTGCATGGTTTTGCATGTTGCCAAAGAGCGATTAGAAAACGCACCGGGGTTTGACAAAGACAATTGGCCGGATTTTGCTGACACACGTTTCTTAGACGAAATCAACAGCTACTACACCTACTAAAACAATATTTGCTTCATACTCAACCACCATATTTAGAGGCTCACTTCCTCACCTCTAAATATGGTGCGTCATGATACATTCCGCGATTTTTTTACAGCGCGTTCTTGAGGCGGGTTGCCTCGCGGTTGGTGATTATTTTCGCTTCCACAAATAGCGATAGATTCCGAATAAATTAATACAAAAAAGCACAACATTTTGGACCAGCAATGGACTGTCGCTTTCAAGATGAGATGCGACAATCCAAAAGACGGACGAAATTGTAAAAACAATAAATCCTGCCCCTGTCCACTTATTGTTAATGTTGGATGCGACGACTATTGCCGCAAACATTCCCGTACCACTCGCGGCCCATCGTATAATCTCGATCACAACCTTATTTCTCTTTCAAGATAACTAGTAAGATGCCGACTCAAAGTAAGCGAAATACGCCATATTCAAAGCAAATTATTTTTCGATGAGACCGGAACTTTAAGAGAAGATTCGCGTAGTTAGTTTTCCAACTACATTAGGCGATGAAGTCCATGTCCTCCAAAACAAGTTCGCGCTATAAACTATCTCCGATGATGTCAAAAACACAAATCGCTTCTATTTCAGATGCAGAGATACTTAGTGAATTTCTTACATTTATAGAGTCAGAGCACTTTCCATGTGTGGGAGCTAAAGCAGCTCTTATTCAGAAAAATGTTGTATGTCGCGTCTATTATGAAATGGCATCAAAGTTAGCCGTAAGCGCACTACATTTTGATATTCTCGAATATATAGAAAACTTGCAACTTGGTGACCCTCGCGTTCAATCATTTGTTGCCATATTCAATGATGAACGAGACATGGATGAGCTCACGTTTGAAGCACTTTTATGGCGCACGCTCAGCAGGCTTCACAATCTGGATAAAACACTTTCAATCGACTGGCACCCTTCCGTCTCTTCAAATCCTGAAGAGAGTAATTTTTCTATGAGTATCGCGGGACACCCTTTTTTCATCATAGGAATGCACCCAAGAAGTAGTCGGCGTGCAAGACGTTCCCCGCGCCCAACTCTCGTATTCAATTCCCACATCCAGTTTGAGAAACTGCGAGAGGACGGACGATTTGAAGACATGAAAAAGACGATAAGAGAGCGAGACAAGGCCCTGAACGGATCGATAAACCCCATGCTTGATGATTATGGAGATGCGTCTGAAGCGCGACAATACTCAGGTAGACAGGTCTCACCAGACTGGAGATGTCCATTCAGTCCATGAACTCCGATTAAATTTTCGTCAGCTGTTTCATCAATCTCCAGCCTGAAATTGCACGGTCAGAATTTGAAGGTTTAGACTTTCAGGCATCCCTTAAACAACTTCATATCCAATAGGCTTAAACTTGAAATTATTCGATAGCCCCGCAGAGCAGGCAGTTAACCCGATAATCAAGTCCATACGCGCTGTAAAATGGGTCTGGTCACCAGGTTTACTTCGTGGAGGCAACACCTTCACCTCGCCGCTTTCCCCATCTACTGGCACATTCATAAATACGTTGAATGCCGTTGGAATTTGGTCCGGCGCGATATCGTATTTTATCAGGGCATCTCTCAAATTACCAAAACAACCTTTGTGAGGATGATCATGAGAGTACAATTTCCGAAACATTTCGGCACTGCACGGAGCCAACAAAAAGTCGTGACGACCAACATCATCTCGACCTATTTCAAGCATTATATTACTACGATTGGAATAAAGAGGATCACCCGTAGACAGATAAATCTTGCTCGCGTAATCGATAGTTCGACCGGAGCTAATATGTTCTCGCCTGTCGTGCTTGGCAAAGGCAACCAAGTCTCCAACCTGTTCGCCTTCTATATCGGTTACAATAAGCGTCTGACCGGCCTTCATTTCAAAAGCCACACCAGATTGCGGGGGAATAACCTGCATGACGACACCCTTCTTTCAATCGATAAAACAAACCGTACTTTTGACAGCTTATGTCAATGTGTTTCGAAGTTAAGGATAGATATCAAAACAGCTTTCAGTTCGGCCACACGTCGCGTTTTTCTTCATAACATTTGTTCCTCAATTACTTAAGAGCTGTTTTGCCATTTAGCACTGCACCTCTTGGTCTAGAAAGCTTCCAAAATGAAACGATTCTCCTGCCAAAACTGCGGCAACGAAGTTCACTTTCGCAACAATAAATGTGTTCAATGCCACTCTCATCTGGGGTTTATTCCATCTCTTCTAACAATGTCTGCTTTTGAAGCAGACGGTGAGCACTTAAAGCCAATCAATCCGACAGCTCCCATCAAAAGCCAGACACTCAAAGCTTGCGCCAACAATGATCAGGCTGGATGCAATTGGCTGGTAGAAGCAAACTCTAGCGAAAAATTCTGTGTTGCTTGTCGACATAACCAACGTGTCCCTCCAAGCACGGATGAAAATGCAATCGGCAAATGGAGAAAAATGGAATTAGCAAAGCGCTATCTTTTCTACTCACTGCTTAGATGGAAATTACCTCTCCTCGTCCGAGATGATACCTCCAAAGGCGGCCTAGCTTTTGATTTTCTGTCCGACAAAGTGGGCGAAGACGGAAAAACAATCCCAGTCCTGACCGGACATGACAATGGGCTTATCACTATCAATCTCGCTGAAGCGGATGATGTCGAACGTGAAAAACGTCGCCTCGCTATGGGCGAGAGGTACCGCACGCTCATGGGGCATTTTAGACATGAGATCGGACATTATTTCTGGGATGTTCTCGTGCGAGACCAAGATAAAACAGATGCATGCCGTGCTATATTTGGGGATGAAAGTATTGACTATGGGAAAGCACTGCAGCTCCACTATCAAAATGGAGCACCTTCAAATTGGCGAAACAGCTTTATTAGTGAGTATGCGACATCTCACCCTTGGGAGGATTTCGCAGAAACTTGGGCGCACTATCTACATATTGTCGACGGACTAGAAACTGCACACGCTTTTTCACTTTCAATACGTACGCACGACACTAATGCAAATGAAATTGACGTGACATTTGACCCCTACCATCTTGGTACTTTGGATCAGCTAATAGAAGCTTGGGTTCCTGTAACTGTGGCTTTAAACAGCCTCAATCGCAGCATGGGACAACCAGATCTCTACCCATTTGTATTATCAGATCCAGTAGAAGAAAAACTCAGGTTTATTCACGACCTCATCCGCTCTCAGAACGAAGCATCACCTAAAAACTAATCCCGATCTAAACGTACTTTACATCCATCAAAGAAATTAAACATACTTTGCATAGCTCCCAATAGGATAGGTAGAACATGCCGGAAAAATTGCGTGACTTCATCAACGATAAAAATTGCTCAACTTTATCTCGCAAAGGCAATGAATATATATCTGAAAAAAAGAAGATACCTTTTCTAGCTACAGTCATGTTGTGTTGTAGTGCGCTCGCTATAGCTGCATGCGGAAACGATACCCATGAAGTAGGCGAATTTAAGAATGACCTCGCTGGGAACGAAATCAAAATTGAAGCTTTACGTGATCCCAAAATTCCAGGCATTGTTTGCCATTTTACACATTTTGATCGCGGTGTATGGGATCGCCTAGGCAAGGGAAACTGGTTTGAAGATCCCTCGAATTCATCAATCGATTGTCAGCGTTCTGGAGACGTGGATCTCAACAATGCCAAACTCAGCAAAAGCGGTGAAGAAGTCTTCTCACAAAGGCAAAGTCTATTTTTCAAAAATGTCGCCGTCCGCAGAATCGTCGATCTCGAAAATCGCGCTGTGCTGTATGTTGTTTATTCTCGCAAGCTCGTGAATGGTTCAGCAAAAATGAGTTTAAGCACCGTCGCTTTAACTGCGGAAGAAGTTGCGCGAGCCTCCAACAATAAATGAGACTAGAATTTCTTCAAAACTCTATCCAAACATAGAAACACGAAAATCCAGAAAGTACGCAGAAGTACAATACTGTTTTTCTCTTCAATTTTCAGGAGATTTATCAAACGAGCGGCGATGGTGGTCTGGAGAGGATTCGAACCCCTGACCCCTTGATTCGTAGTCAAGTGCTCTATCCAACTGAGCTACCAAACCATTCACCATCTCGTCTGAGAGGCGGTTTCTAGCCTCCTCACTCAGATGATGCAAGTCTGAATTTCAAAAACTTGCGCTCTTCACCGAAAAAACTTCACTTTGTGCTGATTTATATAGGTTTATTTGCTTCAAACACACCCCGCGCAACAGCACGCGCCAATGTCCCAGCTGCTAATTCGCCTATACGGGCCAAAGCGAGTGGATTCGGTTCAGGTAATTTTTGCTTTGCCGTTGATAGAACAAACACCACATCACCATCGAACGGTGCAAAAACCGGGCGTATAGCGCGTGACAGTCCCGATAAAGCCATTTGCGCAACACGCTTTGCTTGCGCAGGCGTTAAGGCGATATCTGTCGCCACACATGCAATCGTTGTGTTCTGGCGATCCGTTGACGCCGCTTGCATGGCTTTAGGGTTTACTTTCGCAGCGCCCCAATCATCTGGATCTAACTTAAAATCAGCAGGCGGACGTACCCCGCCAAATTCTCCATCAATCTCATATGGATATGCCCAAAATGCATCTGTATGCGGCATGCGCGTTGCACCAAAACAATTAACGGCAACCAAAGCGCCGACTGTAATGTTGTCAGCTGTGATAATACTGGCAGACCCCAGCCCACCTCTCTCACTTCCAGCACGCGCCCCAAAACCCGCGCCAGCCGCGCCAATCTCATGCTCAGTGCGCGCCGTCAGTGCATCTACATATGCTGCACGCCCTAAAGCACGGTATGGCGTATCCTCACCCCACACTTTATTGCCGCCATTGGCCAAATCATAAAGGATAGCAGACGGCACAACAGGAGATTTAGGCACATTAGGCAAGTCCATAAGGCCAAACCCTTCCCCCTTCGCGCCCATCGCTGCCACCACGCCATCCGCCGCTGCAAGGCCGTAAACAGAACCACCGGACAGAACAACCGCATCCACAGCATCGACAAGTTTGTCCGCGCCCAATGCATCTGTCTCGCGTGTCCCTGGTCCGCCACCCGCAATCGCCGCCGCACACACAGCTCGCTCTTCAGGCAGAATCACAGTTGTTCCCGTCAGCACATTTTCGTCCTGCGCATTGCCAACTTTCAGTCCTGGAACGTCAGTAATTAAATTTTTCGGGCCAATGCGTGTTGTCGTCATGGTGAGTCTGCACTTATCTATTCTGGACTTATAAATTCTAGAACAAGCCAAAGCTTGGAAATCTATTATCTGTATGTATGCAGTTATATAAACACACAAGCCATTAGAGACACCAGAGCCTCCGTCTCTTACCATCCCAAAGGATACACCCTAAATGCGCTTCAAACTTTTCTTGATGACAGCAAGTCTTTTAACTGCGCTCGCAGGATGCCAATCAAACAAAGAATGCTCTGGTGCTGATTGCGTCACTAATGACAATGCGATCTCACGAAAGGCTAAAGCACTTGCCTCGGCCTCCGATTGGCGCTTATCCGGTTACGCGATGGCAACGGCAGCAAATCCCTATGCTGTGCAAGCGGCGGAAGATGTTCTTCGACGTGGTGGCCACGCAGTAGACGCAGCCATTGCAGCCCACACCGTACTTGGGCTGGTGGAGCCTCAAAGCTCAGGTATTGGCGGCGGCGGTTTCATGATGGTCTACGACCGTCAATCCAATATCACCCGTATGTATGATGGTCGCGAAACGGCCCCTTCTGCGATAGATGAAACACTCTTTCTAGATGCTGATGGAAACACACTTGATTACATAACATCTTGGCAAAGCGGATTAAGTGTCGGTGTTCCTAGCATTGTGAAAACATATGCAAGGGCACACGAAGACTTTGGAATTTTAGATTGGAAAACACTTTTCATAGATGCGGAAAATCTTGCTCAAAATGGGTTTACTGTTTCTCCGCGCTTAAACGGTCTTCTCTCAAGTGAACGTCTAAGAGGCGCAATGAAGCTTGATGATAACGCAGGCAGTAAAGACTATTTCTACCCCAATGGCACACCCCTAGCAGTCGGCACACAGCGTACAAACACAGCCTATGCATCTCTAATGCACAACATAGGCACGCAGGGTGCAGACTGGTTCTATAGCGGCCCCATCGCTCAAGCCATCGAGAAAGCCGTGAGTAGCGCTAGTCCAGCCGGATCGCTCACAGCAGCAGACATTGCCAATTACGATGTGGTCGAACGCGATGCGCTCTGTGGTCCTTTCAAAACTTACACCATATGTTCTGCACCACCGCCTTCCTCTGGTGGTATCACTCAGCCCATGATTTTAGGTCTGTATGAGCGTTTCATCGACGAAATTGACTACACATCTGCAACAGGCAGCAATATCCTACCGTCAGCACAACACCTTTCTGCTTTTGTAGATGCTCAACGTATCGCCTATGCGGACCGTGATCACTATGTCGCTGATGCAGACTTTGTGACCGTTCCAGCACAAGACCTCATAAATCCATCCTATCTAGATGCACGCGCAAAAGACCGCTTTGCGCCAGCTCAAACCCCTACCGCAGGAGACCCTGGAAAAGTGCTTCACAACACCCCAATAATTGACATGTGGGGCCGCGATACAAGCGATGACAAACCGGGCACAACGCATATTTCTATCGTCGACGTTTACGGAAACGCGGTCTCTATGACTGCGACAGTCGAAAGCCCCTTTGGTTCTTCCATCTGGGTTGAAGAAGGTGGTTTCGTACTGAATAACGAACTGACTGATTTTGCACGTACACCCCGTATCAACGGAAAATTGGTCGCGAATGCGCCAGCCGCTAACAAGCGTCCTCGCTCGTCCATGTCCCCCACAATAGTATTCGATGAGAACAAGGACCTCTTTATGGTCACAGGTTCTCCGGGCGGGAACTCAATCATCGCCTACACTTCCAAATCCCTTTTAGGCGTTTTGGATTGGGGGCTTGATGCACAAACAGCAGCCAACCTTCCAAACATTATCGCGCGTGGTAAAGACGTAAAAGTTGAAACTGGCGTGGATGGTGGACAGCTCGCCGCTGATATCCTCAACCAATCAGGTTATCTCGTTGAAGAGCGGGATGGTGAAAACTCAGGCATCCACACAATAGTCGCGCGCAAAGACCATTTTGAAGGCGCTGCAGATACGCGCCGCGAAGGCATTATCGCAACTATCGCGCCTGATACAAACGAATAATATTCTAGCTGTGAGAACGTCCTAGCAGCACGTCAGACTTTGGTTTGGCGTGCTGCAGCTTCACGATAAAAACCGCGCCTGCAGCCGTACTCTTATCAAGACGCACATCTCCGCCCATTGCTTGTGCCAACTCTCGCGTAATAGCGAGACCTAAACCTGTCCCACCCCGCTTATCCGAAGAAGAAAATGGGCGAAACAATTTAGCTTGCACATGTTCAGGCACACCCGGTCCATTGTCTTCGACCTCAATTTCAAGCCAATCACCAGAAACCTTGCAATCCACCCGGATGAGTCCAGGCTCTCTCATACCTTCAAAATCAGCGATGGCTTGGCCTGCATTTCGCACTAAATTTGCCAGCAATCTGTGCAGCATATCTGGATCAGCATGCACAAGCACATCTTCTTCAATCTCATTGAGCCAATCAATTTCAGAGGTCGATGCAAGCCCCTCTAAAAGCGCATCTTCTGCTGCATCCCTTAACCCCACATACACCAATTGCGCACGCTGAGTTTCAGCCTTGCCATAGCTCAAAGTAGCTTCTGCCAAACCAATGGCGCGTTCAATCGCACGCTCAAGGCGCGGCGCTGCTGATTGTACACGTGGATCACTTGATCGCATCAAACTATCTGATGCTAATCGCGCAACCGACAACGAATTACGAAGGTCGTGGTTAATCTTCGCAACGGCCTCCCCCAGTTCTGCTAGGCGTCGGGTCTGGCGAAACGCTGTTGATACTGTCTGTTGCATATCATTCAGTGCATTTTCTGCTTGGCCGATTTCGTCCAAACGTCCAGAAGATTTAAATGACATAGTCCGTTCAGGTGCCGCACCAAAATCAACAACTGCTTTAGTCAGCTGCAACATAGGCTGTACAACGAGACGATAGAGCGACCATGAGATCAATGCGCCAATCAGCGCCGATAAAAACAGGGATAGCAACAAGATATTGCAAGCATAATCTAATAAATCTTCGCGCAATGCCGCCTCTGGCACGAAGATATCCATATACTTGCCTTCCATACTGCCAGTTTGTGCGATCACCCTCAAAATACGGCCCTCGTTCGCGGTCGCATGCTCAACAGTACGCAAGAAAGACTTCAATCCGCTTTCATCCCGCAAATCCATCGTCACAGGGGTCGAAGCAATCGGAATCTGGGGACGAAACACGAGTTCCCACATATCTTCATCGCCTATCGCCACAGCCAATAGCTGGGTTTCTCGCAGCAACCGCTCACTCAAACCTTGAGATACTTTTCGGTCCGGTGCAGCTTCCAGCGCAATCGACGCAATCTCTGCAGCTTGCACACGCTCATAAAGCCAATCTGTTCTAAATTTGGAAACTGATGGCAAGAAAATAACAAATTCAGCAATCAATACGAATAAGATCGTTAAGCTCAACAATTGGCTTGGCAATCCCATTTTTATGCGAGGAAAACCAAAGCGGCTTTTCCCATTGGGCCCAGCCACATCAGCTACCGCCGTGCGCTCTTTGTTCGTTCCGTTGTCTGGAGCCGCCCCTTGAGATAAAACTTCTTTAGTCACAAATCCCCATTTGCCTTTTCTAATTATGCTGTCACTTAAGCTATCGACTTTAAGACCTTTACCATAAACTTAGCTTTTTTACCGAATACCAACGGTTCATACCATTTCGAAGCGGCCCGCTTCAGTATCTCAGTGCGAGTGGGGTACGGCGAAATGAAATTGGTCAGAGCTTTAATCTTCATACCATTAGACATCGCAAATCCAGCAAGCTGAATAATATCCCCCGCACCTTCCCCTACAACAGATACACCAAGTATTGTTCCATTTTTCAACGTTACTATCTTCGCGCCGCCAATTGTTTCTTTTTCAGCAATCGCGCGATCATTCTCCGCGAAACGAAACGCCGAAACAGATACCTTATCGCCAAACTCCTTACGCGCATCACCTTCCATCATTCCCACTTGCGCAAGCTCAGGAGAGATATATGTAACAGCAGGCACAGGCAGTGAATCCGCACGTGTCGCGGACTTAAACAACGCATTGCGCACAAATACAGATGCGTGCCAGCCCGCAAGGTGTGTAAACTGACCACGCCCTGCAACATCTCCCAACGCCCATACGCGGCCATTAGATGTAGAACGTAAATTCGGCTTTGTTTCTATGCCTTTATGGTCATAGTCCACGCCGCCAGCTTCAAGTGCCAATCCATCCAACATTGGCGCACGTCCAGTCGCCACGAGAAGATGCGACCCAGTGACAGCAGAGATTTCACCCTCACTGTTCTGAATTTCAATACGAATTCCTTCCTCAGTTTGCGAGACAGCATTCGCAGATGTGCGCTCCAACAAGGTCACTCCCTCTTCGCGTAATGCTTTTAACGCAATTTTGGCATGCTCAGGATCAGCGCGGTCTAATGCTTTAGAACGCTCAATCACCGTCACTTCTGCCCCCAATCGGCGGAAGGCTTGAGCCATTTCAATCCCAATTGGACCACCACCTAAAACCAACAAATGCTTAGGCAGCTCTTCTACGTCAAATATTGTCTCATTGGTCAAGTATGGCGTTTTATCTAACCCATCAATTGGCGGCACCAGCGCACGAGAACCTGTTGCGATAACAATGCGCTTTGCATCTACTTGCACTGTCTCAGAAGCCACAACATGCTCCGTCACAAAGCGTGCAGATTCAGCTATTACTGTGACACCCAATCCTTCAAAACGTTCAACACTATCATTGGGTTCAATCGTGGCGATCGCTGAATTCACATGTGCTTTCACACGCTGCCAATCCACTCCGGGGTCTGCAGCAGTTAAGCCATATTTATCTGCATCACGAAAAGCCTGCGCTTGGCGCGCTGCTGCGATCAACGCTTTAGACGGTACACACCCATAATTGAGACAGTCGCCACCCATTTTGCCTTTTTCAAACAGCACGACTTTTAGGCCAAGCATAGCTGCACCCGCAGCTGCAGATAAACCGGCAGATCCTGCACCAATCACAACGAGGTCAGCTTTTATGCGTGTTTTCTTACCGTTTTCAGACGCAGCCGCCTCGATAGTCGTGCTCATATTCTATTCCTCAGAATTGGGTGTTTCCAGTTTAACAGATTTGGGTCCAAACTTCTTCCATACAACAGGTATAAGGGAAACAACCCCTAACGCGAGAAAAGCAGGCATAAGATTTTTTGCAAGTCCCGCTAAATCAGGTGTTTGCCCTGCGTCAAAAGTTGCGCCAAGGCCCGCCCCAATCCAAGTGTATGCCACGACTCCAGGAATAATACCCAACATTGTTGTCATCGCATATTGGCTATATTTGGCACCCAATAGAGCCGGCGCTATATTCGCGACAGGAAAAGGAACAACCGGCAAAAACCGTAGAGCAAACATATAAGAGAGCGCATCTTCCTTAAAGCCAGCTTCCATCTTCTTCACAAACGGACCTGCACGTTCTTGTAGAGTTGTTCCAAGCGATGTCTTTGCAGCAAAAAACAAAGCAGATGCACCCACAGTTGCGCCCACAACTGTCAGCACGCTTCCGCCAGCAAGCCCAAACAAAAACCCTCCTGAAATCGTAATCCAAAGCGCGCCAGGGATCATAAACAGTGTCGCCGCTGCATAAATCGCTAGATACGCAAGCACAGCTAACACCATATTCTCAGCCACGAAACTCGTGAGATATTCGCGTTGCGTGCGCAATGTTTCAAGCGACAATACTTTGTGCCAACCATTGGCAATTATCACAATAATAACGATCGCAATCAAATAGATAGGCCATAGACGCACGAATATATGTGGTGACTTTTGGGGAAGACCTGGTGATGCATCACTCATTTTTATTCGCCTTTTTGTTTTACATCGTTGAGTGACCAATCATACCGGTATGATTTGATCATAGTTTCTGCTGATAAATGTGACACTAACTCAGGAGACGCAAATTTCATGAAATGCATTATTTCCCCAACTTGCGATCCACCAAAATCTTCACTGAACCAATCATAAATTTTGGAAACGACCAAACGTCCATCTTCACGCACGCTCACGCCACGTGGATGATTAATATAGTTGCTTGCAGCACGATTTAAATCGATATCCAATGTATCTGCTTCCCACGCTTTTTTAAGTAAGTTGGGACAACCAAGTGAGGCACAATTTACTGCATAATGCACACGTGGATCATTCCAATGTTTGCGCAATGTGCCATGTTCAATATCATCAAGACTCATCTCAATGCCTTGCACAGTAATGATGTCTTGTTTCCATGGCCCTCGTTGAATAAAATTGCCGCCAATATCACGGATAGATTTTACAGGGTATTTCTGTGTCACCAGCTGAATTGTCAGCGCATTGTACAAATTGGCCCAAGCCGCAAAGCGCTCATCATCTGTACCAGATTTGAAAACATCACTCTTTGCCAATTGTTCGATATATGTATCCAGTTTCAACAAATCATCTGGATTGCTTTTTAAGCGGGCATAATCAAATCGATTGATACCATCCTGATTAACCTGAACATATTCTTGCAGAATATCAGTCCAGACACCGTGTTGTTGTGCAAAAGTCGCTTGAGACAATGGTTCCTGCGCCATTGCTCCCCGAATAGGGGATACAATGCACGTTACAGCTAAAACTGACATTGCGAAAATGCGCATACACGTTGATCCTTCTAAATTAGAGATCAACTAAATAGCAGACTTTATTAGAAAAATATCCTCACATCCCTATCAGCGCCTCTAACAAGCGCGTGAACAGATGTGAGGACACCAAGATAGAAACTATTCGCAATACTATTCAGCGTCTGCATCCCAAGAGAGTTGCTCTATCGCAAATTCTCTCATTCGTTCAGACCGCGCGACAATGTCCTGTGGGCGCCACTTATTGAGCTGCGCAACCTCGGCAGACATAGCAAACGGCTTTGGCATCTCTCGATAAAATTGGACTTTCTCAGCGAAATCCCCCGATCCCGCCTTAAAATTGGTTTCCTTATCTATAAGGATCAGATTGCCCAACATGTTACACAATCCAAGTCGCGCATCTTGATCGGGAAAATCGATGGCCCATTGTTTGGCATCTGGTGAAGGGGATGTTGGCATAACGTGCTCTACAGTCCCCCCAGCTACGTAATCAGGCAGCGCTTCACGTGTCCAATGCAGGCTTTCTAACCAACGCAAAAATGCGACACGCGCTTCATAATCATCAAATCCTGTAGAAAGCTGACGTAATGCACGATCCTTTTGTGTCGGCTTTAAGCGCAACGCACCATAAGTAAGCGACATACAATTACGAGACTTTCCGTCACTGGTTAAGCCTTCAGACTGTTCAATTGAACGACGAATGATTGCGTGGCGCGCTTTGGCACCAAGTCCCGCAAGCGAAATCGCCATTGCACGACGGTGGAAATCCGCAAAGCGGTTCTCGACAGCATCCATACGGCGTTTGTTATTTTCAATATCAGCCTGTTGATACACAAACAGGAAATGCAGTGCCAATGGCTTCCATTCGTTCCAATTTTGCAATCCTAGACGCCATAAATCTCCGCTAAATGGATCCTGCTGAGGATCATAAAGCGCGGTCTTTAAAACACGCCAAGCTTTGGACAGCCCCTCTAAACGCTCCATCCATTCCAGTATAGCGAACCCCGGACGCGCCTCCGCTAAATAATCACCAAATTCTACAAGATGCGTTGGCCCTTGCTGCTCGCGGCGTTCAATATAATCAACCGCGCTCATAAAGGCTTCTAGGTCTGGTGTCGTTGCTATGCGGTCCCATGCATCTTTTACTTGTCTAGCGCGCTCATCATTGCCTGCAATATCCATCAAGACACCTTTGAGGATATCCACTGATGAAAGCGCCACACCGCGCTGGTTTGATGTCACAAATGCCTGACGTGCAAGTCGCATATCCGCAATTTGGATCGCAACAACGCGTACACGTGTCATTAAAAACTCGGCAAAGGATGTGAGTTCAGCAGCACTCATATCTTGTGTTAAGCGACGAAATTCACGGATAGCCCGCGTTACACGTCCACGTGGTGTATCAGATTCCAAATTACGTCGCGGCTTTATGCTCTCTCCGCGTTTTTGGGCCAATTCCGCGAGCCAACGCGCTGTACCTGTTTCTTTATGACTTTTCGCGGGATATGTTAGGCGATACCCACATTCTGGGTCTTCCACAAATGTGTGCAGCCAGTCACCCCACTCTTTAGACACCTGCGAAACACGATCACGTAAAACTGACAGCAAGATCGTCAAACTCGTCAAACGCTGAAGTCCATCATAGACTTCGCTAATCCCGCTGACTGGAGGAGCCAAATACATAGGCCCCAGAAGGTATGCATTAGGAGGACCTTCGATCACGGCATCAATCTCTGGAGCGACACCCGACAAGTCACCTGCCGCCAATTCTTCTGGCGTTAGCTCTGGCAAACTAAGCTCTTCTTCTTCCGTACTACCTTGGTAGTGAGCCGAAAATACGCGATATATATCCTCAAACAACGCGACACAGTTTGCAGCTTCCCACTTAAAGTCACGCTGAATGCTCGCAGGTTGAAATAATCTTTTTCCGATCAAAGATCCGATTGTTTCAACACGTGTTGCAATATCATTTGTTGGTTGAGCGACCATAAACGCAAGACATCCCTAATTAATTTCCCCAGCCACGCCGTTTTGCACTATCTACTATACAAGGTAAACTACGGAAAGCTATCAACTCACATATTGCCGACACAATGATCAAACTTTTGGCAAAAACCACTTGACTTCCACCACCCCAACCTATAGCAACCGCACCTTCTTATTGAGATTTTATTTAGAGGGCGTGAGCCGTGAAACGTACATTTCAACCGAGCAACCTCGTTCGCAAACGCCGCCACGGCTTCCGCTCGCGGATGGCTACGGCAAACGGTCAGAAAGTATTGGCCCGTCGTCGTGCTAAAGGCCGGAAGAAGCTATCGGCTTAAGGCTGATGGCGTCTGAGGCGCTGAACGAGACTACAATAGACCGCGTCGAGCGCTTACGCGTTCGGCGCGCGTTTTTGTTTGTGGCACAAGGATATGCTGAACGCAGACGCTCTCTCGTCGTGCAAGCAAGAGTACGCCCCCATGTTTCTTCACCGGAAGAGACTGATTCCCTAAAAAATAAATCCATCAAAACGTCACCAAATCTCACCAAACCTCCCCTTTTTGCAGGCGCTGGATTTACTGCGACTAAAAAAATAGGTGGAGCTGTCGTGCGAAACCGCGCAAAACGGCGACTTCGTGAGGCTTCTACCCAATTGATGTATCAACATGCACTTGCGGGCGTGGATTATGTATTTATAGCAAGACAAGACACAACGACGCGAGAATGGCCTGCACTGCTTGACGATATGGAAAGCGCCTTGGTAAGCCTGCGTCAGAAAATTCTATCAGGTGCACCACCTGACCCAAAACCAGATCGATATGGCTCACAGCGCAAAGGTAAGCGTGCTGTCAGTCAGAAGAACAAGAAGTAGAGAGCCCGCAACTATGCAGCAACAGCCACAAGACCAAAAAAGTTTTTTGATTGGGATAGGCCTCGTCCTCTGTGTGATGGCGATTTCTCAAATTTTCATTTGGGGCCCTCAACAAGAAGCGCGTCAAAAAGCTGCGCAACAAGCCCAAGCTCTCCAAGCAAGCCAAGCGCCTACAACTGGTGCCGATGCACTTGGCGGCACATCCTCAAGCGCAACACTTGTTGATCGTGCGGAGCTCATTTCAAACCCAAGCGCTGGTGGACGCGTCAACTTCGATGCTCCTGGCGTAGACGGGTCAATTTCTCTAAAAGGTGCACGCCTTGATGATCTGTCGCTGAAGCGCCACTTTGAAGATCTTGAAGATAAAGAAGAAGTTCACCTCCTTTCCCCGCAAGGCTCCAAAGGTGCTTATTACGCAGCTCTTGGCTGGCGCGGCGATGCTGATCGTCTGCCAGGCGTGAGTACAGAGTGGACACAAGTAGGCGGCACAACATTAACACCAACAACACCGATCACATTGGGTTATGAAACAGAACAATTGACATTCAGACGTCACATCGAAGTCGATGACAATTACATGTTCACATATACCGATACCGTCTCCAACAAAGGCAGCGAAACACTTTCCATTCGCCCATTTGGAATTATGCGCCAATTTGGAATGCCAGACGATTGGAAACCATTCTACATCCTGCACGAAGGTGCTGTTGGAATGGCAGGCACCAAGCTTCAACTCCAAAAGTACAAGAATTTGGATAAAGGAAAAGACCTCTCCTTTAGTTCTCAAGGTGGATGGGTCGGACTAACTCAGAAATACTGGATGACAGCCTTTATCCCAGCTCAGTCTGAACCAATAAACGTTCAGTCAAAAGTTGTGATGGACGGATTACGTCCAACTTATGTGGCCTCAATCGAAGGTGCAGATCATGCGCTTCCGCCCAATGGCAGTTTCACATACTCTCAGCGTATTTTCGCAGGTGCCAAACGTGTGCAGGTTCTAGAAGCCTATGAAAAAGGCGAGACTGGACAAGAAGCCATCCCGCGTTTCACAGATTCAGTCGACTGGGGTAATTTCTGGTTCTTCACGAAGCCTTTCTTCTGGCTCCTTAGCCACTTTAATGGCTGGTTTGGCAACTTTGGTCTCGCCATTCTTGCGCTCACAGTTATCGTAAAGCTTGCATTCTTCCCTATTCAAAACAAAGCCTACGCATCTATGGCGAAAATGCGTAAACTTGCACCGGAAATGGAAGCACTCAAAAAGAAATTTGGTGATGACAGACAGCGCCTCCAGCAAGAGACGATGGAGTTGTACAAACGCGAAAAAGCTAATCCATTCTCCGGATGTTTACCGCTTATTCCGCAAATGTTTGTATTCTACGGCCTATATAAAACGCTCTTTGTAACGCTAGAAATGCGTCACGAACCATTCTTTGGTTGGATCAAAGACTTGTCTGCACCAGATCCGACATCCTTCCTAAACTTATTTGGTTTATTGCCGTTCGACCCGAGTAATATCCCACTCCTTGGTGCAGTTGCCATCGGTGTACTGCCGCTGATGTATGGTTTTACAATGTGGCTCCTACAAAACCTTTCGCCACCACCACCAGACCCAAGCCAGCGCATGATGATGCAATTCTTGCCAGTCGTATTCACATTCCTATTTGCAGGATTTGCAGCTGGTCTTGTGATTTACTGGACATGGTCAAACATTCTCTCCATCGCGCAGCAATATTACATCATGCGCCAAAACGGTGTGGAGACTCAATTTGACAAATTCCTTAAATCTAAGTTTGGCAAAGCTGATACTCCACCTGCCAACTCTGATTAAGCGTCACAAACTAGACGAAACATCTAAAACATACCAAATTGCAACGGGGCCATCTGGCCCCGTTCTCTTATTAAGCCCCGATAGAGCCAAGCCATGACAAGCGATGAATACGAATACCCTGCCGCTCAAATAGAAGACGGACGCAAACTCTTCGCGTCCGAAGTCAATTTCGTCAAAGGTGTCGTAAATATGAAAGGTCTGCCGCCGGCCGATAGACCTGAAATCGCATTTGCCGGACGCTCAAATGTAGGGAAATCTTCCCTTATCAACGCCCTCTTCAATCGCAAACAACTTGCCCGCGCCTCAGGACAACCAGGACGCACCCAAGAAATTAACTTCTTCTCTATCCTAGAGGACCTCTTCGTCGTTGACCTTCCCGGATATGGATATGCTGTTGCGCCCAAAGCTGTGGTCGATAAATGGACCGAATTTACGCAAACTTACTTACGTGGCCGAACAAACCTGCAGCGCGTATTCCTTTTGATAGATGCACGTCGGGGCGTTTCGGAGGTCGATAAAGGCATCATGAAGACACTTGATCGTGCAGCGATGAACTATCAAATCGTGCTCACAAAAGCAGATAAACTCAAAAAATCTGAATTAGATGGCGTACTTGAAAATGCTATTATCGCTATCAAAAAACACCCTGCCGCACACCCACGTATCATGATGACATCATCAGAAAAAGGCTTGGGACTCCCTGAACTAAAAGCTGAAATCGTTGCACTCTTGTAAGAATTAATTCAATCACACCTCTGAAAATTCAACCTGCTCACCCCTTCCCATAGTTTAACGCGTCTGCAATTTGATAAAAATCCTTCGTACAAGCTATTTTTCTACATATCTTGTGCAATTGCATGCTTTTTCCCGAGACGCTTTGACGTTACATAAGTTTACATGACACACCTTGATCCCTCAGAACCCGGCGCTCCTACAGTCAACACGCTGTCTGAAGCACTTCCATTCATTCAGCGTTATGACAAGAAAACCATTGTCATAAAATATGGCGGGCACGCTATGGCTGATATTTCGTTGGCCAAAGATTTCGCACGCGATGTTGTGCTGCTCAAACACATGGGTGTGAACCCTGTAATTGTGCACGGTGGCGGGCCTCAGATTGGTGACGCTCTCAAACGATTGAACGTTACAAGCAAATTTGAAGATGGTTTGCGCGTCACTGATGCTGCGACTATGGAAATAGTGGAAATGGTCCTTTCTGGATCAATCAACAAGACGATTGTGCGTGCGATCAATATGGCTGGCGGTAATGCAGTTGGCTTGTCCGGTGCAGACTCCAATCTAATTCTCGCAGAGAAAGCCCACAAAGTCCGCAAAGACCCCGATTCCAATATCGAGCGCATTCTAGATTTAGGGTTTGTTGGTGAGCCGGTGCATGTAAACCCAGTGATTTTGGAAACACTTGCAGCTCAAGAGGCAGATTTCATTCCTGTTGTCGCTCCAGTTGGTTTTGGGCTAAATGGTGAAAGTTATAACATAAATGCAGATACAGCCGCAGGTGCCATTGCAAGTGCCCTCAAGGCTGAACGTCTTCTCCTGTTGACGGATATCAAAGGCGTACTTGATGAGAATAAAGAACTCATCCGAGAATTAGATGTTGAAACAGCATCAAAGCTTATTGCATCAGGCGTCATTAGCGGCGGTATGATCCCAAAAATTGAAACAGCACTCGCTGCTGTGAAGAATGGTGTGAAGGCATCTGTCATTCTCGACGGCCGAACCCCTCATGCCCTTTTAACGGAGTTGTTCACTGATCATGGTGCTGGAACGCTTATCTCTTAAAACGCTTCGTATTGCATGCCTATTCAGCATTCTACTGGGTATAAGCATGCAATTCTCAACTGCTCATGCCCAGTCTAAATCGCAAGGTTGGCGCTTGTGCAATGAGACAAGTTTCATTCTTGAAGCTGCAACTGGTCGACCAGAAGGTGGATCTTCTATTGTTGTCGAGGGCTGGACTCGCCTACGTCCGGGTGAATGCCGTATCGCAATTCCCGCACCGTTACGCGAAGCAAATTACTACGTCATGGCCCGTTCGTCTTCGGCGCATCATGGCGGACAGCGCATGTGGGGCGGCGAAATCCCTCTTTGTGTCGATACAACAGGCTCATTTGCGGTGGAAAGCCCAACATCCTGCATTGCTATGGGTCTTGAAGAGCGCTCGTTTCGCGCTGTAAAAATTGAAAACCGCAATAATTGGACGACACGCCTCACCGAAACTGAACCTTACGGCACCAAGCTGTCTCAAAATGCTGGTGTGCAACGTCTACTCAAAGATGCAGGTGTCGCAAATACGTCCATTGATGGATATGTTGGCCGCTCCACACGCGGCGCAATTGCAGCTTTCCTAAAAGCCAACAAACTCAGCAAAGATACACCAGACACAACGCTCATCGATATTCTTGAAGAAGTCGCCAATACGCGCTCTCGTGAAGTTGGTATGACCATCTGTAACCGTACACCCCACAAACTCTGGACCGCCATTGGGCGTCGCCGTGGTAATGGTTGGGAAAGCCGAGGTTGGTGGACGCTCGATTCGGATTCATGTGCCCGCACCATTGATGAAAGCCTCATTCCGACTCCCCATTATGTCTTTGCAGAAATGGAAACGGATGAAGGCATGCGCCGCTTAAAAGTTGCGAGTCATTTATTCTGTATAGCACGCTCTAAATTCGCCATCGTTGGACGTGAAGGCTGTGTTGTACGTGCCTACAAAGAGGCTGAGTTTGTCGAAACGGCATCTCCTACCGACGGCAAACTTATCTATGAATTCTTCGAACGTGACTTTGAAGAGGAACCGAGCGAAGACAATTGATATGATAACACCTCAATCACCATCGCTATCGATAGACTTTGCCAATGTTCAAAACTGGGTCTTTGATCTAGATAATACGCTCTATCCAGCAGCTTGCGATCTGTTTGCCGAAATTGATCAGCGTATGACAGCCTTTGTCATGCGCCAACTTGATTTGCCTCATGACGCTGCGCGCGCCATTCAAAAAGACTACTATGCCCGCTATGGCACAACGCTGCGCGGCATGATGATTGAGCATGGATTAGATCCCACCACATTTATGAACTATGTCCACGACATTGATCACAGCCCCTTAGATGCCGCACCAGACATCAAAGCACAGCTCAGCGCGCTTCCCGGTAAGAAATACATCTACACAAATGGCTCCACCTGCCACGCTGAAAAAGTGTCTCGCTATATGGGCATTGATCACCTGTTCGACGATATGATCTGCATTGCCAAATCCAACTTTTTGCCAAAGCACGAAGATGGTGCATTTGATCGCTTCATTGAATTAACAGGTGTGGATCCCAAAAAATCCGCGATGTTTGAAGACCTGTCCAGAAATTTGATCCCAGCCCACCAGCTTGGCTTCAAGACGGTACTTGTCACCTCGCACAAGGATTGGAGCCACGAACCAGAGGGTGTACGCCCTGCACACGCAGATGATGCAAAGCCAATACACGTACACCACACAACAAATGATCTTCCTCAGTTCTTGATTGATATAGTCGCAAACATTGCGCCCAAAGCTGAAGCGGGCTAACCCCTGCCTCAGATTTTTAATAAACCAGACGAAAGCCAGACCCTATGACTGATATCTCCGCCCTAGAAGTTGCCATCAATGCCGCTTGGGATGTACGCGATACAATCTCAACTGACACACAAGGCGCGATCCGTGATGCGGTGACAACAGCCCTCCTCCTCACAGACCAAGGTGTATTGCGTGCTGCTGAACCAGATGGTCAAGGCGGTTGGAAAGTAAATGAATGGGTAAAGAAGGCTGTTCTTCTATCATTCCGCTTAAACCCAAATGAAGTTATCAAAGGCGGACCAGGTGAAGCGACTTGGTTTGATAAAGTGCCATCGAAATTTGAAGGCTGGGGCGAAGCAGAATTTAAACAAGCCGGCTTCCGTGCTGTACCTAATTGCACAGTGCGCCGTGGTTCCTATGTCGCAAAAAACGCAGTTCTCATGCCGTCATTCATCAATATCGGTGCATATGTCGATGAAGGCACGATGGTTGATACTTGGGCAACAGTTGGTTCCTGCGCCCAAATCGGTAAGAATGTCCACATCTCAGGTGGAGCCGGTATTGGCGGCGTTCTAGAGCCATTGCAAGCCAGCCCAGTTATCATTGAAGATAACTGCTTCATCGGTGCCCGTGCAGAAGTTGCCGAAGGCGTCATCGTGCGTGAAGGTTCAGTATTGGCTATGGGAACATTCATCTCCCAATCCACAAAAATCGTAGACCGCGCCACAGGCGAATTCACCTATGGTGAAGTACCGCCATATTCAGTTGTTGTTCCTGGCGCTATGCCATCTAAAAACGGCGGGCCATCATTGGCGTGTGTCGTCATCGTGAAAACAGTAGATGCCAAAACACGCTCAAAAACAGGCGTAAACGAACTGCTACGCGACTAAATACGCACCTTTAATTTGGCGCTGCGCTAAGCGAAAGTCACTTCGACGGTTTGCTCAATCATGTCAGCAGCGCCAAATATCGTCATAAAACTAATATCCGTCGCATCGCGACCAACTGCCATGCGCGCCATGTGATCCACAGGAGCTAATCCCGTTGGATCAACAAGATACCATTCTCCATTCAACCACACTTCTACAACAGCGTGAAAATCAGGCGGCGTCACTTCAGGTGCATACACAGACACCATGCGCGCCGGTACGCCTGCTGCGCGCACAAATGCAATCAATAAGTGGGCATAATCTCGACACACACCCCGACGGGCAAAAAATGTGTCTGAAGCTGTCGTCGTTTCATTGCTCGAGCCTGGCGCATACGTCATGTTCTGATAAAGCCATTGAGACATAGCCTCGATCTTGTCGCCCAGACAATCTTGCTGAAACGTGGCTTGTACAAACGCAGCCATATTATCTGACTCGCAATACCGGCTCGCAAATAAGTATGGAATGACATATGGAGGCAATTCTTCGTGATGACTTCCCTGAACGCCAGCCGTGCTTCTGGCCTGCCTATGAATATCGACTTCCGCTTGGTAGTGAATATCCAACACTCCTGAAGCACCTTTAATCCATGTGCGCCGACCAAGCCCATCTACACCCTCTGCCGTGTGTAGACTTGGTCCCATAGAAACGCTCATCTGATCACGTATCAGCTCTTGGTCAGCCATTGGTATAACCTCCAATGCGAGCAATACATCTGAAGGAACCGAAAAAGAATATTTCAAAGATGTGTTCACATGAATGCGCATAAATTATCCCGAACTTGGCTAAAGGCATTACGCAATATCGCGCTTCGCGCCTACTCTAATCACTACTCCCAATCCACGACTTTGTTCCAATTTAATTTGCGTATCCCGCACGAAAAAGCCGAAACAGATAAAATCCACTTCGGCTCTAAATTATTAGATTGTCGACTATCTATCTATTTTTCAAATTCAATCAGCACATACCAAGCTAGAAACCGCGCGCCCGGCACTAAGAAAATAGCCGAATCCAACAGCTCGCTCGCTCCCAGCACAAACTTATGAACGGGTGTGTTTCTCAAAGGCGTAGTGCCAATAGTCGTTAGACCGTAAAACTTGGTATTCACGCGACGAAAATGCTTCCGAAAGATTTTCCAATCCGACACAAGCAATGGATGCTCATCTGGTGTGCGTGCTTCGGGTGTCGCATCTCGATACATATTTATCACTGGGTTATGTCCCAATGGTTCCATGAATACTGCGCGTCCATCCTCAGCTAACATTCGGCTAATTTGGCTGATTGATTTGTCCAGATCTAGATGGTGCAAAATCCCAGCACCAAATATGAAATCAAAAGCGCCATCTTCAAACGTTGGCTCTTCTGCATTCATGACTGAAAGCGCAGCATTCTCATATCCTAGATTATCAATCTTCCCTTGGCCGATCTCCACAGCACTATCGGAAATATCTATACCTTTTATATCGAGCGCTTTGGGAGCGTATTTAGATACGTTTTCGCCATAGCTACAGCCATATTCCAGCGATCGCTTGTCTGCTATAGATGTTTCAATCTGCGCGTAATAATCTTTGAAACAACCTCGAATAGAGTCGTAATATTTATCTTGAACATCACGTGCATCATGTTCTTCAGCAAACCTCTCATTATGGAATGCTTTCTCACGCGCTATCTTATCTTCAATTATACCTTGTTGCACTAAACCTATCCCCCAATAGTTGCCGTGTTGCTTTAATAACTTAGTATTATTATTGTTTTAGCAACACTACCTAAATAATCAGTCAAATATACATGCAATTATCGTGACATATTACAGAATAAACGCAAAATTTATTGAGGATAATCAACTTTCGTCAGGTATAAGCCATCTGGAGGGGCAACCTCACCACACATTTGGCGATCTTTTGCTTTAAGTATATCTTGCATCCAAGCTACTGACTTGCGCCCTCGGCCTATATCAACAAGTGACCCAGTAATCGACCGCACTTGTCTGTGTAGAAATGAGGGTGCTGACACACTAATACGTATCTCTTGCCCATTCCGAACAACATCAATTTTAGATAGAGTTTTGATGGGGCTTTTCGCCTGACACTGCACATCTCGAAATGTCGAAAAATCGTGCAAACCAACAAGTGCTTGGGCTGCTTCATGCATCGCATCACTATCTATCGGGGTATATACCCGCCAAGCATGACCGCGATCAAAGGTAAGGTTCGCGCGGCGATCTATAATACGATAAATATAGTGACGTGCTTCTGCTGAAAAACGCGCATGAAATTCATCACTCACTTCTTCTGCTTCCAATACAGCAACCGGCTCGCGTTTCATAAAATGGTTCATCGCATCGCGTACGCGGTCTGCGGTGAAGTCTTTATTCAAGTCAATATGCGCGACCTGCCCCATGGCATGCACGCCTGCATCCGTACGTCCGGCTCCAAATACGGTTACATTCTCGCCCGAAAATTTCTTGATCGCATCTTCCAGCACTTGCTGCACTGACAAGTGCGTTGGCTGTCTCTGCCACCCTACATAGGGTGCACCATCATATTCGATTGTCAGTTTAAAACGAGCCATGATACAGTTCTAATTTTTGGATTGGGATTCTATTATTAATGGCACTTATTACAAAATTCGAACAAGATAGCCGAAACTTTAAAAGTATTCACCCGACAACAGTTACAGCAAAATACATCATCGACAACTCGGCCAACAAGACAACAATTCAAATAAACACCTATGGCTCTGATAATCGTGAAATTCCTGACAAATTAAGTCAAACTATTCAACTAGATGAAGCCGCGGCAAAACAACTCTTTGAAATTCTAAAGAAGAACTTCCGTTTTTAAGCGAGTATCACGCCTTCCGGTAAATCATTTCCGCGCAAAAAGTCTTCTCCACTCATGGCAGATTTACCAGCGCGCTGAAGCCGCTTTAACCGCACCGCATTCTTACCGCATGCAATTAACAGATTATCGTCCAGCACCTCACCCGCATTCCCCGTCCCCAAACTATCGGCCACTTCCAACACTTTAACCCGCACCGGCCCTTTGGGCGTTTCCATTTCAAACCAAGCACCGGGAAAGGGTGATAATCCGTGGATATGCTGGCGCACTTCATTAGCAGATAAAGACCAATCAATTCGCGTTTCTTCATTGGTCAGTTTATGCGCGTATTCAATTCCTTCAGTCGATTGAGGTACAAAAACACCCACACCGCTTTCTAGCTGTGAGATGGCATCTACCAGTAGACTAGCACCCGCCATGCAGAGCGCATCATGCAGGCTACCAGCCGTGGTGCAGGGCGTTACCTCAACCTCTACAGACGCCATCACTGGCCCAGTATCTAGCCCTGCTTCCATCTGCATGATCTGCACACCCGTTACATTGTCCCCCGCCATAATTGCACGTTGAATGGGGGCGGCTCCGCGCCAACGCGGCAAAAGACTGGCGTGAGCATTAATGCAGCCTAGTCGCGGTGCATCTAAAACAGCCTGCGGTAAAATCAGGCCATATGCCACTACAACAGCAAGGTCTGCATTTAAATCTGCAAACGCTTTCAATTCTTCTTCTGGTTTCAATGATTTAGGAGTACGAACTTCTATACCCAGCGCCTCTGCTACTTCATGAACAGGCGTTTTGCGCTCTTCCTTACCCCGCCCTGCGCGTCTTGGCGGTTGCGAATACACACACACCACTTCATGCCCAGCATCGACAATTGCTTTCAGACAAGGAACGGAGAAATCAGGGGATCCCATAAAAACCAGTTTAAGGCTCATTTATCGATCCCCTCTATATTGTTGTCTAAATTATCTATGAAAATCAAACTCTTAGTGGTTACAGTTTGGTCCATGCACGTGAGGGACAGGCGCAAATTTCTTTGCCTTCTTCACTTTTTCAATGGCCCGTGTGCGTTTTAGGCGTGATAGATAATCAATAAAAAGTTTGCCTTCAAGATGGTCCATCTCATGCTGAATACATGTTGCGTAAAGACCTTCGGCCCACTCTTCAACTTCTTTGCCATTATAGTCCAAATATTTCAGCCTTACGCGCTCAGAGCGGTCAACCGTTTCGTAAATATCTGGCACAGACAAACAACCCTCATCATAAGGTTTTGTTTCTTCAACAGTTTCAAGAATTTCTGGATTTACAAAACACTGTGGTTTTGGCTCATCATCCTTATCAGACAAGTCCATCACGATCACACGCAATGGCTCTCCAATTTGGATAGCAGCAAGGCCAATACCTGGCGCATCATACATTGTTTCAAGCATGTCATCCATCAGTGCACGGATGTCATCGGTCACAGCATCAACCGGCTTGGAAATCTCTTTAAGAAGAGGATTAGGTACTGTTATAATAGGGCGTATTGTCATGTGGCTTAGCTAAGTGTGAAGGCGTGTTTCGTCAAGAACAAGTCCAGACAAATCACACGATATTAGAATTATCGGATGCAATAAGATCAGGTATATCAGCTGTTTCAGCAGAATTGAACACCAAATCCCGCCCGCGAACCGGTTCACGTACATTATCCTCAATCTCTTCTAAATCAAGAATAGACTTACCTTCTGCACTTGCGCCCAATGCATCAAACTTACGCGCCTGTGGCAAAACCTTCGTCTCCAATGTACCAACCAATTCATTATAAGCAGCCGAAGCTCCACTCAAATTACGACCAACTTTCAACACCTTATCACCCAAAATAGATATACGGCTGTATAGTTCACGCGCCAAATCCGTTACCTCTTTGGAATTCTGTGCGGCGCTTTCTTGTCTCCAGCCAAATGCAACCGCCTTCGCCAAAGCCACCAGTGTTGAAGGCGTTACAATTATCACTTTATTACGTGCCGCATAATCAAACAGGTCACGGTCAGCGCTTAACGCTGCCGCATAAAAATTCTCACCCGGCACAAACATCGCCACAAAATCAACAGTATCAGGCAATTGTGCCCAATATGCCTTGCGCGCCAAACTGGTTACATGATCGCGCATTTTGCGTGCATGAGTTTGTAACAACATGTTCTGACGCTGCGTATCACTTTCGTCTGCCGCTTGCAGAAAATCGTCCACACTCACCTTGGAATCTATAACGAGATGTCGTCCACCAGGCATGCGCACCACCACATCAGGACGAATATTTGCGCCGTCCTCTACATGCGCATGCACCTGCTCTGAAAAATCAGCATGCTGCGATAAACCCGCCATTTCTAGAACATTGCGAAGCGTTTCTTCTCCCCATCGTCCCCCAGATTTAGGTGCAGACAATGCATTCGCTAGCTTACCCGTCACATTTTGAGTTTCAGCCATAACTTGAGAAAGTTTCTCTATTTCCGTGCGCAAAGAAGATCGATCCTCATTGCGAACCTTTTCTATATTCTCAACCTTTTGACTAAACTGAGAAAAACTCTCCTTAATCGGACCGATCATACGCGCCAAATCCGCTTGCGAAACCTCTTTATGTTGTCGCATTTGCTCGTTAGCTATCTCAAGAAATTGCTTTTGTGATTGACGCAACGCACTATCCGCAAGCTGTTGAAATTTTTGATGAATTTCAGCGTTCAATGCCTTCATTGTATTCCGCTCAGCGTCGAAGGCCTTTTCCCGCTCTTGTTGGGTCGCTTCCAGTCCGGCCAATTTACGTGACACATTTTCAGCATGAGTGCGGTATTGCTCTGCTTTGCTATTTTGCGCCTGTAATTCTTGCTTTTCAGCCGCCCATAATTGCGCATCTCGCTGATAAGCTTGCTCAACAGACTGCAGCTTCAGCACACCAACCTGCACTTCGCCTTTGAGCAAATGTGTTTCTGCAACCAAGTGCTCTTGCATGGACTTACGCACACGCGACAAGCGAAAACCGAGTATTAATGATAAAATTATCGCAACGGCGGCAACACCGAAGAAACAAATATGATACAAATCGAAAACGAGCGCGTAATCGCCAAAGGAAAATGAGAACATAACGAGACCATATATCGTTTTTTATTCACCTACAAGGCGAAATTTTACCAAAAACGAATCACTTATTCACAAGTGTCAAGCTCATAAAGAGTATTCATCGCCGTGAGGAAAAAGCCGCCGCTATTGTTCCATCATCTAGCGAGCCCAACTCCCCCCCCACAGGCACACCATGCGCCAAGCGAGATACTCTCACACCAATAGATTCTAGCTGGTCTGCCACATAATGCGCGGTTGTTTGGCCATCCACCGTTGCATTTAATGCAAGAATTACTTCTTTTACATGTGAATCACTCGCACGCTTAATTAGGCTTGCAATATTCAAGTCTTCCGGCCCAATACCATCCAAAGCGGACAAACTGCCGCCAAGCACATGATAACGCCCACGAAATACACCCGAGCGCTCCATTGCCCACAAATCCCCTACATCTGCCAATACGCAGATCACGCTCTCATCCCGTCCAGCAGATTGGCAAACAGCACAAGGGTTGAGCGTATCGAAATTTCCGCAAACCTGACACTGAGATACCTTTTGGGCAGCATCTGCCATCGCACGTGACATAGGCGCTAGCAATAATTCTGGTTTCTTTAAAAGATACAATGCTGCACGACGTGCAGATCTTGGCCCCATACCCGGAAGCTTTGACATCATCTCAATGAGACGCGTTATTTCAGGGCCGACAGATTTAGTGGACATCAATTAACGCGACTATTCCCGGCTCAACAAAAAACGTTTTATTGCTGTACGTATTACCAATAAGAGTGCCGCCGACCCCGCAAACAATAGCCCTCCAAGAAACAAGTTTGCGAGAAAGAAGGCTGCCATAATCGACAAACCAACCGCACCGCACCACATGAAGAAAAACACAACATCCACCCAGAAAGGTACAGGAGTGTGCGAAGGCAAAAAGCCAGTTGGCTCTTTTTTATACACTATTTTCTTTGGTGGCTTCTTGGGGATTTTTTCTTCATCATAAGAATCGCGCCGAAACCCATCCATAGGAATATCGTCGAAATCTGACTTTATAACATCGCTCATCACATGAATCCTATGCGAAACTAAATAGCATCAAAATGGCATTTTAAACCCGGGCAGCATTCCCATGCCGGCCGTTGCGCCTTTCATGGCTTCACCCTGAGCAGCTTCCAGCTTACGACGCGCATCGTCATGAGCCGCCTTCACCAAATCTTCGATGATCTCAGGATCATTCGGGTCTATTAAGCTAGGATCAATAGACATGCTCGCCATATCGCCCTTGCCTTTAAGTGTAACTTTCACCATACCGCCGCCAGATGTGCCAACAGCTTCAACAAGCTCAAGTTTTTCCTGAGCTTCTGCTAACTTGCCCTGCATTGCTTGAGCTTGGCGCATTAATTCTTGCATATCCATGAGGTATCTCCTCTAAAATCTAATCTTCATCAGTTTGGGAAAAATCACGACGACGGTTAAAGTCCAATCGCACAACATTTCCATCGGGGTCAGTGTCTATTTTTTCAATCTTCACAATTTTCGCCCCCGGCAAAATCCTCAATGCATCAGCAATACGCGGAATTGCTGACACTTCAGCAATACGCTCTTTTTCTTGCCGCACACGTATTTCTTCAAGGCTTTCCCGATTGGAGGCCCCGATGTCCACATTCCATTCTACGCCCGTTTTATCTTCCAGCCATGCTTTCAAACGCATTTGAAAGTTAGCCGGAATTCCCGGTGCCGGCGCATATGTGAAATAGCCATATCT
>CAYGPD010000028.1:0-43290 GCA_964351655.1 uncultured Hyphomonadaceae bacterium
ATCGGTCGCGAGCCGCCCCATGAGGTGTGATGGATGTAGTATGCACGAGGTTTTCAGGAGGGGGATAAGTTTTACGTTATCCGGCACTTTGTGCTGTAGGCGCAGCGATACGATGAGGCTGCGCACTTATCAGAGACCGTCTGCTTATCGCAGACAGGGGCGCTTTTTTAGCGAAGTTTGGATATTTTGAGTTTGTCTTGCTTTGCGCGGTCTTTAATGGATTCTTCGCTGCGGGTGAGCGCTTTGCCAATTGCTTGCAGGCTCATGCCTTTGGCGGCGTAGGTGTGCAGCTTTTGGATTTCATCATTTGTCCAAGCTTGGCGGTGGCGTCTAAATTGTTCGGCCATAGAGTTCTTTCAAAGCAAGCGCCTTTAAGTAGACGTTGTGTGCATAGGGACAGATTTGGCGGGCAATGTCACACGCTCAAAAAAGATACCCCTGAAAAGGTGTAAAAAGTTGGGCGTTGATGAGAGCTGAATTTCCAAAAGGATAAGACCTAAATATCCCGTACATACGAGGGGCGCTGTACGGGATATTTAGTGAAGGTGTTATTGCTTTTTTGTGGGGATACCCAAAATTTTTCCAATTGGTGCTGGCGATGCAGACGCGTTTGTCTTGGGTTTGGCAGCTTTTGGTTTTCGGATTTCTTTGTTTGATTTTTGGTGTTTAGACATGTGGGATTTCCTTGCAGGTTGAAAGAGTGTTTTGATAACAATTTCAGGCGCGTACCGTATTTTCGAGATCAATACTTTGAGCTTTTACGGCGTGAGGGATCGCTCTTGTCTGGCTGTCTAGGTTCCAGACATGGCGTGTTATTTCTTTGTCTCAATCGCTTGAAGACACCGCCAGACAGTCTGCACTTACGTGATTGCAGGGCGTGGATAAAATATATGCTTAAATTGCAGCAAATGTAAGATGACGCGAACGGCAATCGCGCAAATATTGTGTGTTTGCAGAAGAAAGATTGGGCAGGTGAACTGTGCGTTCTAGGAAAATTGATATTAAGTGTCACATACAGTCGATTTTGCTATGAAACTGACGCAAAACTTTAATAGGGTCAGAATCAAACCCACATTATCAAATCCCCACCGGAGATACCTCTTGTTAAAATCTATCCGTTTGTCCGCACTCGCGAGCGCAACGGCCTTGTTTGGCCTATCAGCGTGTACCCATATGACTGACCCAAGCATTGCGTCTTTTGGTGAGCGTGATGCTGTGACGCCTGTTCAGGCAACAGATTCTTATTATGTGAGCGCGGCTGCATCTATCGACAAGAAGCTTGCAGAACGTGACACCAAGCCTGCGAAAAATGTTATCTTATTTGTCGGCGATGGCATGGGGATTTCAACAATCACAGCAGGCCGCATTTATGCAGGGCAACGCAAAAACGTAGATGGTGAAAGTTATCATTTGGCGATGGATTCATTGCCATATTCTGCATTGTCGAAAACATATTCTCACGATTCACAAATCGCGGATTCTGCGGCTACTGCGACAGCTATGACAGCGGGTGTCAAAGTGCCTTCTCGTACATTGGGTATCACGCAGGAAGCTAAATTTGCCAATTGTGCATCTGTAGAAGGTGCGAGAACCGATACAATTTGGGAATTGGCAGAAGATCAGGGACTTGCAACAGGGATTGTGTCTACGGCGCGCATTACTCACGCGACACCGGCTGCCACATATTCTAAATCTGCCTCTCGTGACTGGGAAGATAACACAGAGGTTGAGGGCGGTGATTGTCCTGATATTGCGCGCCAATTGATCGAATGGGATCATGGCGATGGGTTTGAAGTTGTGCTTGGCGGTGGACGTCAGCACTTATTGCCTGCAGACGTATCGGACCCTGAATACCCAACAAAAGGTGGTCGTCGGACAGACGGTCGCAACTTGATCGAAGAATGGTCTGCTAAATCTGACGCGCATACATTTGTGTATGATAAAGCTGGATTTGAAGCTGTTGACTTTGCATCGTCTAAACGTGTGATGGGGCTATTTGAACCTTCCCACATGCAATATGATCTGGATCGTAGCGAAGATAAAGCTGGCGAACCAAGTATAGCGGAAATGACAGCTGCAGCGATTACACGCCTAAGTCAAAGTGACAAAGGGTATGTTTTGATGGTTGAGGGCGGACGTGTGGATCACGCCCACCATGCAGGAAATGCGGCACGTGCACTTGGTGATGTGGCAGCTTTAGATGATGCCATCGCAAAAGCTTTGGAAATGACATCTGCTGAAGATACATTGATTTTGGTGACTGCTGACCACTCTCACACTATGACGATTTCTGGATATTCTCAGCGTAACAATCCAATTTTGGGACTGTCATCTTACGGGTTCACGCCAAATACAGGTGCTGACGGCAAACCATATACAACTCTTGGATATGCAAATGGTCCTGGTGCTGTGTGCGGTGAAGGCGATGGCGAAGCAGAAGGAACATGTGCGCGTAGTGATTTAAACTCGCAAGACACAACGCAAAAAGACTATGTGCAGCAAGCAGTTATCCCTATGGCATCTGAAACGCACGCGGGTGAAGATGTTGCGCTACTTGCGAGCGGACCTGGGGCAAATTTGGTGTCCGGTGTGATGGAAGAACATGAAATCTTCCATGTCATAGGTAAGAGCCTTGGTTTGATTAACTAAACAGACTCTCGCCTAAGAGCGTAGATATAGACGTTAGAAGAGGGAGGTTCAGATTGCTGAGCCTCCCTTTTTGTTTAGATTGAAGATTGCTGGTTGTGCGCGTTTGCGGTTACATTTTGCACTTAACCAAGCGGGGCGCTTTGCGGGAGGCGTGTGAAGGGGAGATTAGCCGTGTTTGAACTTGCATATTGGCAACGTGCCTTGCAATCGCCGGTGATCATGGCGGGGTTTGTCGTTGATCTTTTACCACTCATTGCTGTGCTGACTATGGGGTGGGGCGCATTTGAGCTTGTATTGCTTTATTGGCTAGAAAACGTGGTCATTGGCGTCATTACCTTGATGCGAATTTTGTTGGCTGGGGTCGGTAAGGGGAATATCCCAAGTGTCTTGGCGGCATTATTTATGGCAAGTTTTTTCACCATTCACTATGGCGGTTTTTGTCTGGGTCATGGTGCAGCTTTGCTCTCATTTTTTGGTGATGTGGGGAGGTATTCAAATATATTGGGTTCTTATTCCAGACTTGGAGATAGTGCTGGGATGGACGCCATTAACGCGATGGGATTAGTCGGGTTGTGCGTTATTTTGGGGGCGAAATTCATATGGGAATTTTATCAGCATGTCGTGCAGTTCGTTCGCAATGGTGAGCATATCAAGGCGGACATAGGTGATGAAATGTTTGCGCCCTATGGACGGATCGTTTTGTTGCATATCGGGATTTTTGTCGGTGCGTTTACGATGGCAAAACTTGGCGACCCAATGCTCGGCATTTTGGTTCTCATTTTATTACGCGCAGCGATCGGAGTCGTTGAGAATGTTTCTGAGGCTAAACAAAAACCTATCCGTGTGCGGTAATGAGAAGGGCTAATCTTAGATTAACCCCGCGCAACACCGCGTACATCTGAAGCGATGGAGTGAATTTTTTTAGTCACAAGTCGGTTCAAATCTTTGACGAGTGCTTGACGCTGTATAACATCACCTGTGGAAATTTCAGTGACAGCTGCAACTGCTTCAAAGTGACGTAGAATAACACTCGCGTCATAGTGAGGCGTCATACCGACACCTTCTATATATCTTTGAGCTGAGCGCCATACATCAGATACTGTTCGATCCCCGATCTGATCAATTTCATCTGCATAATGGGTTAGAAGACGATATAAGCCACGTACAATTTCACGAGGATCATCAGAGTTACGTTTTGCAAAACCTGATAATTGTCCGACGATTGCGCGCAATTTATCCAATTGCACCGGATTGGTGTTTTCTTCTTCTTGAATAGGTGGCTCGTCAGTTAGGCGACGCCATGGTCCTTCAAATTCAGGATCTGCTTTTCTGCGGCGACAAGGGCCAATATAGTGACGGCTGTCGATGAACTTTCGTGGACGGATAACCACTTCTTCGATGCGAGATTTGAGTGCGCGCACAGAAACTGGTTTAAGCAAAAATTCGTTGATTCCAGCTTGGCGTGCCGCCATCAGCTGGTCGTGCGCGACAGTTGAAGCCAGAAGGATTACGGGAATATCGCGTGGAATGTTTTTTTCACTTCGACGTATAGATCGCGTAAATTCCAAGCCTGATACCCGTCCGGCTTCCCAGTCTGTGATGACGATATTGGGCCGAAAACTCAAGCAAATATCGTTTGCTTCATCGGTGGAAGATGTTGTGCTTAATTCACCTACACTCAGACGGCGCAATGCATCGGCCACAATCCCGCGCATATACGCATTAGGGTCTACGACAAGCACTTTAAGCTTGTCGGTATCCGCCATAGATAAGGATCGTTTCTGAGAAGACGGTGTTGTCATATTTAAGCTGCCATACGTCGCTGAATAGCATCTGAAAATGCATTCGCAACTGTTTCGCGTGCGCTGTCGTATTCCCGAGGAAGGACAAGTAATTGTTCTAGGGTAGTGATACCCGTATTGAGGACGAAGCGAGCATCGCCAGAATTTTGTGGAGAGTGGATGATCACCTCCATAAAAGCTTCAAAAGATTGCAAGGTTCGCAAGAACGCCACATCATTTTCTTGTCGTGCTGTTTGGCTCGCCTTTGCGAGTGCTGCACGTACTCGATCAGGTGCTCCGCCAGTGTGATCTGAGGATAAAAGCGTACATGCCATTTTGACGCGTGCTAAGGCCACTGACATAGGTGCTTTTTTGTTGACGAGTTGACGCTCAGCATCCGAAATCTCTTTGATTTGAGATGCACCATCGCGGTCGCGGCGACGCGGTCCGTGATAGTCAGCGGGATTACTGCGTCTACGGCATGGGCCGATATATACGGGCGAATCTACGAATGGGCGCGGAGTTTCAATCACCATACGCAGACGTTTTTCCACATCGCTTGGTGAACAAGGGCGACGCAGGAATTCATCCACACCTGCATTGCGTCCGGCGATAACCATTTCTTTGGTGAGTTGAGAGGAAATTGCAATAATGGGTACGCGGCGCAAATTATCATCGTGCAATCGGCGCACTTTCTTGACCATCTCTAAGACGTCCAACTCATCCGTATCGGACCATTCAATAAATAGCGCGTTGCAGCGTTGTTCATCCATAACGCGGAAGAGGGAATGTTCACATTTGGCACCTTCAACTTGAAGGGCACCAAGCGTACGCATGATTTCGAGCATAAGGTTTCTGTTGAAACGGTTCTCCCCAGCAACCACCGACCGTAGATCTCGGGGATCATAGCGTCGCTTTCTTCGAACATCTTGAATATTCATATGGTCCAACCAACCCATTAGTTACAATAAGATGGTTAATCTATGTGATTAAGGTTTAAAGCTGTTATTCAAAGACATTTGAATCTCATGATTGCTTTTAAGACATTGTTTACGATTAGCGCCTGAAGGGGAGCGAAATCAAACGCCAAGCAAACCATATAGGCAATACTATCATCGCCCCTGTAAGTGCTGGTTTCCAGCTGGTTTGAACAATCCAAGCGAATGCGGACCAGCCTTGCTGCCAGACATTTCCAGCAGTTTCACTTGCATTGAATTGTGGTTTGAGGGGATTGAAATTAGTTAACTTCATCGCTCCGCCAATAACAACCGACCATAAAAAAAGGTTTAGGAACTGTCCTATACGCAATCCGAACAATCGGGCGGTGAGAGAACGCGGCGGTTTGGGAGGGCGGTTTGTGCCGAGTAAATAGTCCAAAGCTGAACGTTTCTTTATTGTTTGGACGGGCGGCGTTTTGGCGGCTGGTTGATGATGGGCAGTGTTGCTCTCTCGCTCGGAAGGCGCGTCAGGCTCAATAGCGGAGGGGGCTGGGGGAGGAAGTGTAGGTGCGGGATTGGGAGGAGGTGTATCCTCCCAATCAACACGTATTTTAGGCCAGCGAAATGTAGTTTTTTTCATATTTCAAGAATTTCTCTACATTTGCATTTGCCAACAGGTTTAGGATTTGACTTTTTTCTGTTCGATAGTTGTGTGTGGATAAGGAATTGTAATGCCATTTGCATCAAAGGCTTCTTTTAGCTTTTTGGTCAATTCGAATTTTACGTCCCAATAGTCAGGACGCTGAACCCACGAGCGTGTGGCAATATCGACCGAGCTAGCATTCAACGCAACGACTTTGACAAAAGGCTTATCTGGCAAACTTAACACGCGGCTATCAGCTTCAATAACCTCTCTTATGATTGCAATGGCTTTGTCCATATTGTCACCATAATCGATTGAAAGCGTTATATCGACACGGCGGGTATCAAAGCCGGAAAAGTTGGTAATTGCGCCATCAATAGCTTGTGCATTTGGCACCATGATTTTTACGTTATCAGGTGTTGCAAGAACAGTTTGAAATAAATTGATGTCTCGCACTGTGCCCGATACGCCTGCAGTGTTGATGAAATCACCTAATCTGTAGGGACGGAAAAGCATTATCATGACGCCGGATGCAATGTTTCCGAGTGCGCCTTGCAATGACAAACCAATTGCAAGCGTGAGTGCACCAAGAACTGCGACCAATGATGTGGCCTGAACCCCAAAGACTTGAAGAGCAGCAATGAAGACGGCAGCGGAAATTGCCCATTGAACGAGAGATGCGAAGAAATTCCCGAGTGTGTCGTCAATATTGGGGCGTTTGAGTGATTGTTTGCGAACAAGCCCAGAAAGCCAACCTGATACGCGTAGACCTATGATTAAAACAAAAAGAGCGCCGAGTGCTTTGAAGGCGAAGCTTAGTATTGGTGTCTGATATTGTTCCCAAATCTCTACGGCATTGAATTCCACGGGGGGGTCTCCTTCAAAGTTTTAATCGAGTAAAAATTAGTCGTGCAGACGGTGCGCCATTTTAGAATCATGTCGCTGTGTAGGTATACGCATTCTGCGATAGAATTGTTCCAAAGGTTTTGATGTTTTTATGAAAAACGAAAAAGTCTCCGGGGAAAGCCGATCTTATGACGGGTCAACAGGCTTTTGGCATAATGTTGGGTTCGCAGAACAGGCTCCCATCACATTGTTGAGCCATTTTGTGTATCCCTGCAGATTTGTGTAGCGCGCGAGATAATCACCTGAACACGCTTCGTTAGCGCCTTTTTCAACTCCTGAAAGCACGCCCCAAAGCACGGGTAAGCCTTGTTCTCCTGTTACAAAGAGAGGGCCGCCGGAATCACCTATGCATGGTCCTTTGCCTTCTATAGAGGCGACTTTTATAACTGCGGGACCAACTGCTTTTACATCAACCATTGTGCCCAGAAGTGTTGTCGAGAGATTGCCTCCCGGAGATGTCAGCCCCCAGCCTGCCATGCTGGCATGAGGTGTTGTAAGGGGGGTAAGTGCATCTTCGCTTGATAGGAGTGTTGCAATAGGAATGTCGATTAAACTTTCAGCAGTTTCATCTGTGACATGAACAAGTGCGACATCATTTGCCAGTCCGCCTTCTTGTCCACCATAAGCGGCATGACATGCGGACCAATCTGCCTCAACTTCGCGAACGACGGGACCATCTAGTTTTTCGTGACCCACTTTTAGAACGGTCACGTCATAGCTTTCATCAAGGCAGTGGGCAGCTGTAACAAACCAGTTGTTGGAAATACGCGTCGCGCCACAATGTCCGCTTGAATAACTCGATTCAGAAAGGATTTTGCGTGGTTCTAATTTTACTATTCCAGGGAAATCAGCACGAATAGCCGAAAGTGCCAGCGCGCCGCCAACAGAGCCAACCACTGACGGCTGAACAACACGACTTGATGTTGTGTCATTGATCGAGGCTTCAGGTGCCATAGCATTGGCGACCTGGGCTATGGTTTGGGTTGGTGAAGAGGAACCAACGGCTGCACATGCAATGGCATTTATCGCGGCAAGGTCAGTATAGATTTGTGAGGTTTCAAGTGCTTCACCGGCTGGCGGGAAAACCTCTTCAGGCAATGCTGGGAATTCTTCAAAGTCACCATCAAGAGGAGGGGGTACAGGTTGATCGGGTGGAGGAGGCGGTGTGCCTTCAGGCATCATCAATGCATCACAACCAATTAAGGTTAAGCTCGCAATTCCTGCTAGCAAAATGGATGTAATCTTCATGTGCGGCTCCCAGTCCATCACCCACTACCAATTCCAACGGATCCTACCTATTGGGTGGCAATAGCCCTTTCATAATGGCCTTTTATTTGACCAGCTTGGACCTTTCTACGCAATTTTTATTTTAAACCCAACAAGATTCAGCTGTTAAGCGCAAAGCTTTTTGCAAAATGCCTATTTTCGTATCTTAGAAAATGAGAGCTAGCTTCATTCTACGCTGGATGGGTAAGGGAGTTTGTTTTGAGTTTAAGGTGTCTCTAAAACATAGCGACGGTAAAGTGGTTGCGTAGGACGCGCATTGTCACCGATCAAAGCACGGAATGCGGCTATTTGTGTTTTAGAAACGCTAAGAGGTGTTTGGAGGACTGTCCAGCTCACTATCTCGGTGCAAGGCGGTGTCGTGAGCGAGCCTTCATACCGAAAAGCGGCGCGGTTTATGGGGAGAAGGTCTTCAAGATCTAAATTGAAAGCGACAGATGCCTTGCCTGGAGAAAGCGGGGCCGACCACCACATAGGATCCAGCTCTGCATTGTTGGCCCCTTCAGCAAACATCACACCGATTACGGCTAGTGCGCCATTGCTCGCTTTGTGCACAAAGTGTCCTTCCATAGGGAAGTGACGACCATTAATCGTGTGCTCAGAAGGGGTGTGAAAGTGAAGTTGCAATAATTCGTACGCGACGCCGTCCAACACAATACCGCCGGCATTTTGTACATTTAATTGTAGGGTATGACCGGTGTTGAGGACGTCTGCATTTGAAATAGATTTCCAGTCAATTTGTGGCGCTGATGCGAAGGCGGGAGTCGTTGAGTTTATGTCGATAGGGGATTGTTGAGTTCCGTGCTGACAAGCTGCGTTGGCGCTATCTTTATCGCCCCAATGCTCTGGGCCTCGCGGACCAGAATAATCCCAATGCGTCGTGCTGTGAGGTTTGGATACTCCAGCGGGCGCTGCATGTTGCTCCGGTGTCGTATGGTTACTGCCATTATTTGTCGGAGGGCTTACGGCATAAGCCGACATACCGACAGTTGAAATTGCAAAAATAGACGACCAGAGAAGCGGGCGGCGCATAAACGTCTTCCTTGTATAATGTATGCTTGGCCTTTTGATGAGGACACGTAGAAGCCAAGTTAGCGTTTTACAATGGCGCTATTTCTTTTCTGAAAGGTTTACGCGCAATTTACCGTGTTAAATATTCATGTCTCACGGGGCGTGTTTATTGTTCAGAGATTATGAAATTGCTGAAGGTTTGCAGCGAGTTTTGACCAAAGGATTTTCCCATAGCCTGACCAGACATCTGAGTGGCAATTTGGGTGACGATTGGACGACCATTGGGGTGTGATAAGCATGTACCTTGGAGTTCAAAGCTATTCACTTTCGCAACCATCATCGGCTTTACAGGTTCTGTAAGTGTATAATTAAACTTAGTAATTTCTTTGAGAGCCTTATCAATATTTACAGTGATACGCGTTTTTTCAAGTATCTTTTTTTGATTTTTATCACTGGTGGAATTAGCATTCGCATTAAAGCTAAAGATCGCTTCTGAATCTGTTTCTGAGACTAATTCGACAGGGCCGCCGATAATTTCATTGTAATCATCGCACCAAATTTCGCCGTCTTGGTCTTCGTTTAATTCTTCTTCTATATCAGCTTGGTCGCCTTCGGTCGGGAAGGTTTCGATACTTAACTTGATGCCTGTTTCAGCAGAGTTTTCTATTTGATAAACTAACTTTCCCCATTCCTGATCATCCACTTGAATAATTTCAGACTGGTAACTGACTTTGGCAGGTGTCGCGTCACTTTTAGGCAAAGCGGCTTCTTTAAACAGTTGCGGCCAAGTGGGGTCTGCTTTCGCGCTTAGCGGCATTGCCAATCCAAAGGCCGGAAGGAGAATAGATAAAAAGCTCGCGCGTGGGGAAAACATATGAAGCTCACTTTTGGGTACTATGGGTGAAAGATAGTATTCTCGATATTCGATAAATGACAATATAAAATAGACAAAAATATGGCTGATTAAATCCACTAAAGATATACCATTGTGCATATCAGTCTTGATGAATTATCTGTTTTCGCATTCCTTGAGTTAAGGTATATCTTTTCTGGAGCGCAGAGTTGAAGCGCCAAAGATACACCCAAGCAAGCAAAGATTTTGCGAGGGAATGAATAGGGAAGTGATTATGAGCCAGATTGAAAACAACCAAGCACAAGAGACAATGTCTTTTCCATTGGGCGGCTTTTACCTGACAGCATTTATTCCAACAAATGTGAAATCATCTGTTGAGGCCAATATTGAACCAACAGTTACAAAGTCTAAGCAGACTTTCAGTGACATTCTTGGATATGTTTTGGCTGCATTTGGAAATGCACGTCCTATCTAAATTAAACAAGTGTTGAATTTTTCAAAATGATGCGTCAATCTCCCTATATTATAATAGGGAGAGGGTTTCATGGCTTGGAATATTTCACATAAACTTGCTTACACGGGTATAGCCCTCTTAATGAGTTTAGGGCTTGCAGCTTGTTCACCTTCTGATGAAAAAACATCGCCTCCGGACACAATGGTTTCGGAGGAAGCAGAAGAAATGAATGGCCAAGCGGGTATGGTTGATAAATTTGTCCCTACGCGCTTCCAAGCTCATGTTTACGGCGAAATCGCTGAACAATCCTCTGAATATAAGCCGCAAATTATATTGCTTCCCGGCCTCGCATCCTCTCCTGAGGTGTGGAATGCGACACGTGATCAATTGGAAAATGATTTTGAAGTGCATGTTTTGCACGTAAATGGGTTTGCAGGCTCCCAAGCGGGTGCGAATGCAGAGCCGGGGGCTTTATCTGCGCTGGCTGCTGAAGTGGCTGCTTATGCCGAGCAAATGGATGACCCTATACTAATAGGTCATTCAATGGGCGGTATTGTGGCGCTCATGGTGGCGTTGTCTCATGAAGATGCCGTTTCTAAAATCATGAGTGTTGATGTGCTGCCTTTCTTTTCTGTGCTTATAAATCCTATGGCAACAGAGAAGAATATGGTGCCTGCGGCGGAAAAAGCGCGCGATGAGATGTTGGCGCAAACGGACGCTGAATTTGAAGAAAGCCAGATTGCTGCGATGAAGCGTCTGTCTAAATCGGCAGAGCATGCAGCTCTAACCGCTGAATGGACAGTAACATCTGATCGGGCGGCCGTTGCCAATATTATGTATGATGTGCTGACACAGGATCTTCGTAAGGAAGTGTCAAATATCAAAATTCCTGCAACAGTGGTGTATGCATTTGACGAAAGTGCAGGCTTTCCCAAGGCTGCGGTCGCGGGCGTTTATCAAATGAATTATGCCAACCTAAAAGGCGTGGATTTACGGATGATCGAGGATGCGCGCCATTATGTGATGCTGGATCAACCCGAGGCGTTTGCTGAAGAAATAACGCGTTTTGTCACGTCGTCGCAATAGACGTGGGAGCATTGCTTTTTTTGCGTTGAGAAAATAACGTCCCGCCCAATGTTCAAGCATCGAGGAATGATGCGCGAACGCGTAAATTCAGGGCGGGCTTCTCATGGAAAAATATGTATTTGATTCTGGTGTTGCGGGGCCAGCCTTAGTGATTACGGGGGCTGTGCATGGGGATGAACGCGCCGGACCAGATGCAATAGGCGCATTTCTTGAGGGATGGGATCGTGTCCTGAAAAAAGGACGTGTAACGCTCGTACCTGTTGTGAACGAAGCTGCGCGTGCACAAAACACACGTTTTGTGGATGTGGACCTTAACCGCTGTATGGGCGTTGAGGCATTGGGTGAGCTTAGCGAGCATAAGATTGTGCCAGACGTGCGCGCCTTACTTGCTGATCATGATGTGTTGTTGGACCTCCATAGCTTTCGCAAGGGCGAAGGTGCATTTGCGCTTTTGGGACCAAAGGATAATCAAGACGGGCTTGAACCTTTTGCTCATGAGGAAGCAGAAACAGCTTTTGGAGCGTCTGTGGGGATTAAGCGCGTTCTGCATGGTTGGCTAGGTTCATACAATCGCGCATTGGCAGATTTTAACGCGTCGATTGGGAAGACAGATGATCCTTATCCTGCGCTCGAAAAGAGTGTGGGAATGACAGAATATATGCGCAATGCTGGTGGTTATGCGTGCACGGTTGAGTGTGGTCAGCATGATGCGCCAGATTGTATAGATAATGGGGTATCTGCCATACGGGGCGCACTTGTGGGTTTGGGTATGATTAGCGGAGAGATCCCAAAAGTTGATGGCGGATTTGAATGCTATGAGCTTTATGATGTCGTGATTAAATCGCACGAAGATGATGGTTTGCTTGTCGATAATATCAGCAATTTTGACGTATTGCCCAAAGGTGAGCCGATAATGCGCGTTGGTGGGGAATTATTTAGCCTTGATGAAGAAGGCGTGATTGCGATGTTTCCCAAAGTGGGTGGCAAGATTGGGGAATCTATCCTGACACTTGCGCGACCATCGAACCGTTTAGGGTAGCGTAAAGGGCAGACTTAACGGCGTCCGCCCATCATCGCACCCGCGACACCAACGGAGCAGCCGAGCAATACAGCGAGGAAGCCGTAGAAAATGGGGTGTTCGTTAGAAAGCTCAAATAGGGTGTGCTCTATACCATCACGTGAAAGTGTTAGCGGGGCATCAGCCTCTGCTAATAAAACGCCATCCTCAAACAATAATATTCGCACATCATATTCGCCCGGAGGTGCTGCGGCGGGTAGGTCTATGTCTGCACGTATGAGGCCGCCATCGAGGCGCACGAGTCCGTCGTCGTGCGAACTAAACAATCCATTTTTGGTTTTAAGGTCAGCAAAAGCTTTGCGCCAAATGGCAAGCTTAGGATCTTTTATATCTTCAGCGGCAGGCATAGCGCTGTAGCGCGGGTGTACGCCGGCAATGACTAAGGCTTCCTGCGAGCCTTCCTCGCGCAATTGTGTTTCTGTCGCAACGGCGAGTACAGCTGGTGCGGATACAAATTGAAAGCGTTCTTTGCTCTTTTGCAGGTGGTGTACGACTGTGTAGGCGCGATGTGGGCCAACGAGTGCGACAGCAAAAGCTACATTTGGGTTGTCCCACTCATCCGATACTGCAAAGAGCGTAATGCGTGTTCCAGAGAAATCTACGTCTACACTGATTTGAGGTTCTGAGAGGGCAGCGGCAAGACGTGGTGTGCGTGGTTGTTGAGCATCAGATACCAGCACAAAGCTTGTCGATAAAGAGGCGATGCAGCCCACGATAAATGAACGAAGTGATCGGCGAATATTAGAAGAGACACTCATTTGAGTAGCTCCAATGTGAATTCTGCACTTGTCCCAAAGAAAAGATCATAGGCTATTTTTCCGCCCATCGCCAACACAACCAGCGCGAGGAGGAAGCGCAGCTGGGCTGCATTTAGATATTGTCCCGTTGCAGCCCCTAAACGTGCGCCGATTACGCCGCCAGACATCAATACAATTGCGAGCACAATATCCACTGTTTGGTTCACAGCTGCCTGTAGGAAGGTTACGAAAGCAGTTAGGAAAATGATTTGGAATAAAGATGTGCCGACCATAACACGTGTTGGCACGCCCAATAGATACACCATAGCTGGTGCGAGAATAAACCCGCCGCCGACGCCAAGTACAGCTGCGAGGAAGCCAACAAAGAATCCAATCAGGATTGGCGGAATCATACTGATATAAAGCCCTGATCGCGGGAAACGGCGTTTGAAAGGCAGCGCGCGTGTCCATTTGCGCATGGCGCTACGCCGTTTGGGATCTTTATTGCCTTCGCCATTCTTGCCGAGCGCGGGACCAATACTCTCCCAAAACATTAATCCGCCAACGATACCTAGAAAGAGGACATATGAGATTGCGATGACTTCATCTATATTGCCTGCCGACTTCAAGAGTTTGAAAACCCACACTCCCAGTCCGGAGCCGACAAGCCCGCCCGACATCATATAGAGGCCCATGCGGACATCCACGGCGCGGTTTTTCCAGTGAGCCGAGGCACCTGCAATTGATGTGGCGAGAACTTGGTTGGCTTGCGTAGATACGGCGACAACGGCCGGAACGCCAGCAAACATCAAGAGGGGGGTAAGCAGGAAGCCACCTCCCACACCGAACAAGCCCGACACAAACCCAACACCCGCTCCAATGGCAATGATCACGAGAGGATCAACAGCTATTTCGGCAATGGGTAAGTGTATTTGCATATCAGCTTCCATGGGGGTGCAAACAAAATATTGCAACCACTATTACTGGATAAAACTATCAATATCTAAGGAAAAGTCTTCCCATAGAAACGATAAGAGGCAAAATAAATTATTCCGTCTCTTATCAATCACATACGTTCGCTGAAACGGGCTCTAAATTGCGCTTGAAGCGGCAGACCGCAATTGTTGAAGCAATGAATCTGAAATTTCGCCTGTGGGTTCGAAGCCATTCTGCATTTCAAACGAACGAATCGCTTCACGTGTTTGTGGACCCATAATTCCATCAGCACTGAGCTGTGTGCCGTTTATGCGAGAGAGAAGGCGTTGAGCTTCAGATATCTGTGCTTTAACAGGCGCGTTCCAAGCTTGTGCTCCAAAACGTCCATTTGCGACACCATTTACAGCGCGAGGTACGAAGTTATCAACCTTGCTTGTAATGCTACGTGCTTCAGACGACGGAAGATTTTTCAGAATGTCACGCGCACGACGTGAGCCGTCAGCATCTCCATTACGTCCCGCAATTTCAAACCAATATGCCGCTTTAGCCGGATCGGCAGTCACGCCCAAACCTTGTTCATAGAGAACACCTAGATTGTATTGGCTGTCGATCAATCCATGCTCGGCAGCGCGTGTAAACCACTCGACGCCACCTATGAATGATTGTTCTCCGCCTTCACCTTCAGCGTAAAAAACAGCCAGATCATGCATCGCTTTTACATTGCCGTTTTCTGCTGAAAGCTGTGTCCATTTGCGGCTTTCTTTAATCGAACGGGGGACACCTTCGCCGCGTTCGTAAAGTTTTCCCATACGGTATTGAGCAGCAGCTAACCCTTGATCGGCAGCTTTACGCATTGTTTCTGCTGCAACTTTTTTCTCACCAGCAGCCAATTGTTTGATTGCCAATTCGTGAAGCGCAATTGGCGAACCGTTTTCTGCAGCCGTTTCTAGTGTGACGGTGACTGGAGGCGGAGTTTGAGCGGATGGTGTCGTGCGATTAGACGCGAAAGCATCGAGTGGAGATACGCGCTTTGATGGAGCGGTAATCGCGGGTGCTTCTGCGAGTGCAGCTTCACGAATATTTTCTGATGTTAGAATTTTAGCATCTTCTGGAAACAAGAGTTGTTCATCAATGGCAACATCTGTTTCGTCTTCAAACTCACCTGTTGTCATTGATGTGGCTTGAGATTCAAAAGCTTCTTCTTTGGCGTCAAACAATGTATCTTCATCTTCATTAGATGAGCCTGCATTGATTGCGTCTGGATTAAATTTTGGGGGCGTAACGGTGAAAGCGTCATCTGTGTTTACTTGCTTTCCACGCATCGCCATCATGCCGGTGCCGCCGACAACTGCTGCTGCCAGCACACCCGCTGCAACCATCGGAAGTTTGCTGTTTTTGCGATCGTCATTGCCAGAAATAGTTGCTCGATTATCAGCGCCACGCTCTTTTGCAGCGCGACGAGCATCATTTAGAAAGTCTGATGAATTGTTGCTTGCGCGACCATATGGATCATCGTCAAGACCTCTATCCGAACGCATGTGATATGCAGCGCTTTCTGGAGGAAGGTCTGCTTCATATTCGAGTTCTAATGACGACGTGAATGCGTCTGTATCTGAGTCTACAAATTTACTTGCAGGTGATGCATAGGCGTTTTCATTTGAAAATTCATCGATTGCATCGTCATTTTGACGGAATAATTCAGCTTCCGCTTCAAGTTCAGCGCGCTGTTCTGCGAGTTCAGCTGCAAATTCTTTACGTGCATTATATGCAAGATCTGCAATGTCTTCGTCTTTTAATGTTGAGGCATTATCTTCTTGTGCAGATGTAATGTACTCGTCTTCAAAGATAGGTGGCGCGCTGATTTCTTCTTCAAGGCTATCATCGAAAATGCTGATTGAATTGTCTGTATCATCTTCAAAATCGGATAATATTTCTGAATCGTCTTCGTCTTCCATCAAGTCTTCATCGTCGATGAATGAATCAAACCCGTCTAAAGAGACGTCTGATGTTTTGTTTTTTGGTAGTGGAAGAGGGGGCGGTGCTACGCCTGCATCAAACTCATCATCGTCTTCAGATGTTGACGACATTTTATCGATGCGTTGTGCGAGAGAAGAGACCGTGTTTTGCACAGGCGAGACGATACGTGCAGATTCTTCGCGTGCTTCTTTTAAGCGGCGCTCGATATCTTCCATAGCAGAAGACACATGTGTACGTGTTTCTTGAGAGACTTCATCTATTTTGTCATAGATGTTTTCAAAAGCGTCTTCATTGCGTGCTTGTAGACGTTCTGTTGCACGGGCAACGTGTTCGCCAACTTGCTCAATCGCTTCGGCACTGCGACGTTGATTTTCTTCAATTTTTTCGTTTGTCTCGTTTAGTCGCTCTTCGACATGTGCTGCGATCTTACCAATTTGATCAGCAAGTGGCCCCATGCTGGAAGCTTTTCCGCTCTCAATGGATTGCAGGCGGGTATTTATAGTTTCAGTTACGCGGTCGAGCTCAGCGCGAAGATCGGAGGCGGTGCCGTCATCTGAAGTGCGGTTTTCGATGTCGCGAAGGCGCTCATCTAATGCTTCGGATAGGCGCTCAAATTGATTTGTGATGAGCTCGACAGCTTGCAGTTGACGGTCTTCAGCGGCAGCAATATCTGCTTGAACGCTTTCCATCTGCTGTTGAAGTGTTTGAAGTGCGCCAGGCTCTGCATCATTGGATGTCGCCAATTGCTCTGTGCGGGCGCGTGTTTCTTCAATGGATTTAGAAAAATTATCTGCGATTTCAGATAGCTTTTCTTCAAATTCACTTCTTAAATTCGATGTCTCTCCAACTTTTTCTTGAACTTCATCAAGACGTTCGTCTAGCGAAGAATAAGATTTTTCGAGATTGGATATTGCATTTGCTTTGCTTTCTTCAGCTGCTGAAAGGCGATCATTGATACGCTCCATAGCTGCTTGAAGAGTGGCGAGTGCATCTTCTGAAGATTTGTGTGTTTGTTCGGCTTTGTCGACGCGACTGCTGACATCTGACACTTTCGCGAACATTGAAGTGACGTTTTGTTGTGCAGATGAAATGCGCTCTTCTACATCGCTGATGCTTCCAAACAGTTTGTCTGCTAGCTCTCTGTTGCGCTGATTGATCTCTTCTGATGTTTCTGTGGCTTGGCGCTGTGCTATCGACATTGCTGTGTCGGCGGTATTTAGCGCTTCTTCAAGCTTGGCATCTGTGTGAGAGGCGAATGATTTTAAATTATCGCGTAGGTCATTGAATGACGATTGAGATGATTTAAGAGCTTTCTCTGCTGTTCGATGGGTATTGATGAGGCGGTCCTCAAGCGAGGTAAAGCGTTCATCTGTTTTGCGAGATTGAGCACGCGCCACATCAAGAGCATTCTCAGTGCGGCTCAATACATCACGAAGGCGTTCATCAGCATTACGTTCGACGCGATCAATGCGGGAAAGGCTTTCGTCTTGTTTGCGTGTAGTTTCGTTGAGGCGGCTCTCCATAGAGCCTAAGCGATCTGTAAATTCGCGCCCCATACGCTTTGTGGCATCTGATACTGAATCATCCACGCGACGAGAGATATTGTCTACCTCTTTGGACAGGTTGGAGACGCCACGTTCGACATCATTGCGTAATGTATCTTGATCATTGGTAACTTGATCTTGCGTGTCGTGAACTTGTTTGGCGAGTTTTGTAAGCGCACCTTCTAGCGCGCGCATCGCATCAAGCATGCGGCGGGAATTGTCTTTGCGTCCCAGTGAATCTAGGCGCTCTTCTAGGGAGGCGTGCGTTGTGCGCATATCATTGAGTGCGCCGTCGAAACGGCTCGACATACCAGCTTGCGCACGCTCAGTAGATTCAAGACGGTTTAGGAGAGTCAGCATAGACTGATCCACACCAGCCAATGCTTGTGTGGAGCGGTTTTCGCCTGCATTCATACGGCGGGCAATTTCTTCGAGCGTATCAGCAACTTCAGAGACGCGCTCGGCACCAGCTTCACCGCGCATGATTGGGTTGAGGGGAGAATAAGGTTGATCCACGTCAGAATCACCACTGTCTTCTAGTAGAAGGCGGTTTAGATAACTTCCAAGAGTTATGCCATCTCGTTGAGCGTGCTCACGCGCTTTTGCACGGGCTTTCGGGTCTATCCCTTTAACGCTCCAAGGTGCATTCCCCATCCTTGGCTCCAGTCTCGTTTTACTAACGCCGAGTTAATTTACTCTGGCAAATTATATTCAAATCAATGAATGCCGTGTTCTGTCTTAAAGGGGGGTTAATAGAAAGCTCCAATAGGCAGAATTTTCAGTGTTTTCTTCACAATTGGTAAATTTTAGCAGGTTGAATGTGTAAACGGGATGCAAGTAATGAATTGTGAGGTCTCAAATTTAACTTGACGTTCACGTAATGGTCAGGTATAGGTGGTTGCAAATAAGCCAATATAAATATCAGGCAAAGACGGGAGAAAACATGCGTTCTTACAGCATTGGTGAACTCGCTAAAGAGTTTGGTGTCACGCCGCGTGCACTGCGCTTCTATGAAGATAAAGACTTATTGCATCCTACTCGGAATGGTATGCACCGCGTTTATTCGTATAAAGATCGTGGTCGCTTGCAATTGATTTTGCAGGGGAAAAATATTGGGCTTTCGCTCTCTGAAATTCGTGAACTTCTTGATGTGTATAATTTAGAAGGACCGCGCGTTCAGATGGAGTTGATGCTTGAGCGTTTCCGTGATCAAGTGACGAAACTTCAAAAACAACGCGAAGATATTGATGGCGCAATTGCGCAGATCAACGAGAATATCGGGCTCATTGAAAATCACTTGGCCAAGCCAAGCAATGATGACACGCCGATCCGTAAAACGAGTTCAGTGAATACCGCTGCTGATGCAGCAGAATAAATTCCAATATCGTTCTAAAATTTTGAATCTTAAACACGTTTTCTCTAAAAGCAGGTGACAATATGCCTCGTTATGATGCTCCCGTGCGCGACATGCGCTTCATTCTAAATGAAGTCTTGGACATTCACTCTTACAACAATCTGTCAGGCTTTTCTGATTTGTCGGAAGACCTCGTGGATGCCATCTTGAATGAAGGTGCTAAATTTACAAAAGAAGTGCTTCACCCGTTGAATGTTGTTGGAGACAACCAAGGTGTTGTGCGCCATAGCGATGGAAGCGTGAAGACACCTGATGGCTTCCCTGAAGCTTATAAAGCCATGACAGAAGGTGGCTGGACAACGCTTTCCGCCAACCCTGAATTTGGTGGTCAAGGTTTGCCACACGTGTTGGATGTAGCTGTCAGCGAGATGATGTCATCTGCGAACATGGCGTTTGCTATGTATCCGGGTCTTACTCACGGTGCAGCTTCTGCTATTGAAGCGGGTGGATCTCAAGAACAGAAAGAAATGTATCTACCTAAGATGGTATCGGGTGAGTGGGCAGGTACAATGAACCTGACTGAGCCTCACTGTGGTACTGATCTAGGAATGATGAAAACTAAAGCTGTTCCACAAGCTGACGGTACATACAAAATTTCAGGTCAAAAGATCTGGATTTCCGGTGGTGAGAACGACTTTACAGACAATATCATTCACCTTGTTTTGGCTAAAATTGAAGGCGCGCCTGAAGGTATTAAAGGTGTGTCGCTGTTTATCGTGCCAAAATTCATTTTGGATGCAGATGGCAATCCAGGTGAACGCAATGCGTGTGGCTGTGGTGGCCTAGAAGAGAAAATGGGTATCCACGGAAACGCGACATGTGTGATGAATTATGATGGTGCAACGGGATATCTTGTAGGCGAGCCAAACAAAGGCATGCGTACAATGTTTGTGATGATGAACGCTGCACGTCTGGGCGTTGGTTTGCAAGGTTTGGCGCAATCTGAAATTTCATATCAGAACGCTGTTGATTTTGCTAAAGACCGTTTGCAAAGTCGCTCTGTTTCTGGACCTAAAGCGCCAGATAAACCAGCTGACCCTGTGATCGTGCATCCAGATGTACGCCGCATGTTGATGGACCAAAAAGCCTTTAATGAAGGTGCTCGCGCATTTGCATATTGGACCATGCTTCAAAACGACCTTGAGCACCGTTCGGAAGATGAGGCGACACGTGAAAAAGCTGGCGATTACATGGGCTTGCTTACGCCAATCGTAAAAGCGTTTTTGACCGATAAAGGTCTACAAGGCTGTATTGATGCGCAGCAAATTCACGGTGGTTCTGGTTTCACAAAAGAATGGGGTATGGAACAATTTGTTCGCGATTGCCGTATCGCACTTATTTATGAGGGTACAAATGGTGTGCAAGCCCTAGACCTTGTGGGTCGTAAGCTTGGGGCCAAAGGTGGTCGCGCGATTATGTCGTTTAATGCTGAATTGGATGCATTCATTGCTGAAAACGATAGCGAAGACATGAAGCTATATGTTGATGGCTTGAAGGCGACTAAAGCCCAGCTTCAAGAAGCGACAATGTGGCTAATGCAGAATGGCATGACCAACCCAGATAATGCTGCTGCTGCGTCACACGATTATCTGCACATTTTTGGATATACGACATTTGCTTACATGTGGGCACGTATGGCGAAAGTTGCGCTTGCTAAGAAAGACTCTGGCGACGGTTTCTACACAGAAAAATTAGCGACAGGTCGTTATTTCGTGACACGCATGTTGCCTGACGTTGCGGCGCATCTGGCAAAAGTAAAAACAGGTGCTGAACCGCTCTTCCTTCTTGAGGAATCGCAATTCTAATCGGACACCTTATATCAATAACGTCTACTCTTTTTAGACTTCTATAATAGCGGCAGGTGAGCTGCCGCGCACGGGAGAGAACAAGAATGCCAGATGCATATATTTTTGATGCGGTAAGAACGCCGCGCGGAAAAGGAAAAGCGAATGGTTCCTTGCATGAAACCACATCGCTATCGCTTGCGACGCAAGTGCTTGAAGCGCTGCGCGACCGCAATAACCTAGATACATCCAAGATTGATGATGCGATTTTTGGATGTGTTGCACCTGTGGGTGAGCAAGGATCTGATATCGCGCGTATCGCGGTTTTGAATGCCGGATATGATGAAAAAGTTGCGGGTGTTCAAATTGACCGTTTCTGTGCATCCGGTCTTGAGTCATGTAATATGGCTGCCGCCAAGGTGATGACAGGTGAAGCTGAAATGGCTATTGGTGGCGGTGTTGAGGCAATGTCACGCGTGCCAATGGGATCAAATGGTGGTGCATGGCCGGTCGATCCGTCTGCGGCGATAAAATCTCGCTTTGTACCTCAAGGTATTTCAGCAGACATCATCGCGACTAAATACGGTTTCTCTCGCGATGATTGTGATGCTTACGCTGTTGAAAGCCAAAAGCGTGCTGCAAAATCTTGGGAAGAGGGACGTTTTAAGAAGTCCATTATTCCTGTGAGGGATCAAATGGGCGGCATTTTGCTTGCACATGATGAGCACATGCGTCCGGGGACGGATATGCAATCTCTCGCAGGATTGAACGCTAGTTTCACTATGATGGGTGAGCTTGGGTTTGATGCTGTTGCACTTCAGCGTTACCCAGAAATTGAAAAAATGAACCATGTTCACCACGCCGGTAACTCATCGGGTATTGTGGATGGTGCGGGTGCTGTTTTGATCGGTACGAAGGAAATGGGTGAGCGTATGGGGCTTAAACCTCGCGCACGCATGAAAGGCTTCTGTTCGATTGGTTCTGAACCGACAATCATGTTGACGGGTCCTGTGGATGTCACTGAGAAGCTTCTTGGTAAGCTGAAAATGGACATTAAAGACATTGATCTGATCGAGCTGAATGAAGCGTTTGCAGCAGTTGTTCTGCGTATGATGCAGCATTTCGATATTCCACACGATAAAATGAACGTGAATGGTGGCGCGATTGCTATGGGACACCCATTGGGTGCAACCGGTGCGATGATCCTTGGAACAATGGTTGATGAGCTAGAGCGTTCTGACAAAGAGACAGCTTTGATCACTCTATGTATTGGTGCCGGAATGGGTACTGCGACCGTTATTGAGCGCGTTTAAGGGAGACTGACACATGAAACTCACAACATTCTCCTATGAGATTGGTGCAAATGGCGTTGCGGTAGCAAAGTTTGACGTGCCAGAGCGTTCTATGAACACGCTGACAAAAGAGGCGATTGCTGACATTCAAGCGATCACAAAAGAAACGGCTGAAAATGAGGCTGTCAAAGGTCTTGTAATTACATCGGGTAAGGATTCTGGTTTTTGTGCTGGAGCTGATCTTGGTGAAATGCAGACACTGCTTTACCTCGCAAATAAAGCAAAAACACCTGAAGACTATGAAGCTGTTTTCAACCAAGCCTTCACACTCAACCGTGTGTTCCGCGAGCTAGAAACGTGCGGTAAGCCAGTGGCAATTGCCATTAATGGTCTTGCAATGGGCGGCGGTTTGGAATTGGCGCTTTCTTGTCACTACCGAATTGTAGCTGATGATAACCCAAAACTAAAACTTGCACTTCCTGAAGCGAAGATTGGTTTGTTGCCAGGGGCTGGTGGAACGCAGCGTTTTACGCGTTTGACAGGTATTCAAGCAGCAGCACCTTACTTGCTACAAGGCAAGTCTATGGCAGCTAAAGATGCATTGGGGCTGGGTATTGTCCATGCGACTGCGCCAAGTGCGGAACTCGTTGAAAAAGCGTCTGAATGGGTGCTTGCAAATCCAAAAGCTAAAGCGCCTTGGGATGACGACAAGTTTAGAGTGCCAGGTGGCGTGCCAAACAGACAAGCAGGTGCAACACAAGCTCTGACTGTTGGGAATGCAATGCTGGTAAAGGAAACTTACGGCAATTACCCAGCGCAGAAAAATATCCTCTCTTGTGTGTATGAAGGGCTGCAAGTTCCGTTTGATACTGCTCTAAAAATCGAGAGCCGGTATTTTGCGAAAACAGTTGCGACTCCAGAAGCTCAAGGCATGGTGCGGACATTGTTCCAATCCCTTCAGGATCTGTCTAAAGGGGCTTCGCGTCCAGAGGGCATACCACAATACGAGATTAAGAAAGTCGGTGTTGTGGGTGCAGGTCTTATGGGTGCAGGGATTGCTTATGTGCAAGCAGCGGCGGGCATTGAAACTGTGCTTTTGGATGTGGAGCAAGCATCTGCAGATCGCGGTAAAGAATACTCACAAAAAATCGTTGATAAAGCTGTTAAGCGTGGCCGCATGACAGCTGAAAAAGGTGAAGCTTTGCTCTCCTTGATCACACCAACAACGGATTATGATGCGCTAAAAGGTGCTGATCTTGTGATTGAGGCTGTCTTTGAAAACCCGAAGATTAAAGCCGAAGTTACAGCTAAATGTGAAGCGCAAATTGCTGATATTGCAGTGATGGGTTCAAACACTTCCACATTGCCAATCACAGGTCTTGCAGAAGCGTCAGCACGCCCAGAAAACTTTATCGGTATTCACTTCTTCTCACCGGTGGAGCGCATGGGGCTTGTTGAGATCATCATGGGTGAGAAAACCACTCAAGAGACGCTTGCTAAAGCGATTGACTATGTCTTAAAAATTAAGAAGACACCTGTTGCGGTCAATGATTTCCGTGGGTTCTACACTTCACGCTGCTTTAGCACCTACACACATGAAGGTTTGACAATGCTGAATGAAGGCATTGCTCCAGCCATTATTGAAAATGTAGGACGCCAATCAGGCATGCCAATGGGACCATTGGAAGTGTCTGATAGTGTTGGTCTTGATACAGCACTGAAAATTGGTCGCCAAATGGCCGAAGCTGAAGGCAAGGATTACAATGACGATCCGCTTGGTGTTCTTATGGCTTGGATGGTTGAAGACAAAGCACGGGTTGGTCGCAAGGCTGGTAAAGGCTTCTATGACTATGATGACAACGGAAAGCCATCTGAAATTTGGAAGGGTTTAGCAGACCACGCAGAGGTTACGGTTTCTGAATGTCCGCCTGCAATGCGCGAAGAATTGATAAAACGTTTGCTTGTGCGTCAAAGTATTGAAGTGGCACGCTGTTTTGAAGAAGGTGTGATCACGGATGCGCGTGATGGTGATGTCGGGTCAATCCTCGCGTGGGGCTTTGCGCCTTATTCGGGTGGTGCGGTATCCTATATCGATTTGAAATGGGGCATCAAAGCTTTTGTCGAAGAAGCTGACCGTCTTGCTGAAGCGTATGGTGATCGTTTCCGTCCAGGTGCAATGCTGCGTGAGATGGCGGAAAAAGGCCAAACTTTCTATGAGCGTTTCCCGCCTGCTGGAAAGTAAACAATTAATCATTAGCTAGATTTATTTTAGCTTCATGGATCGAAAGAGGCCGAGCAACGTTAGTGTTACTCGGCCTCTTTTTGTTAATGGAGCGCGTAATTAGCTGTGTGTCTCTCACATATGACTGTGCATTTTGGACAGGGTATGCAATAATCCATAATAAAATAGGGGTTTTAAGGGCGATAGATATTTAATTAAATTTGGAGGTGCGAGATGAGTGTATTTGTGACTTTGACTGAAGGCGCGGACTTCATGGAAGAAGCTAATGTTTTAGCGTGCCGACTATCGCAGCGATTAAAGACAAAAATTCAAGGCTTAACTGCTATGCCTGATCCAACAGGATCATTGCTGATGACGGGATCTGGAATTGGACTTTATATGCCCAATAGCGGTGTTGTAATGAGCAGTATTCAAGATGCACAAAAGAATACACGCGAGAAGCTCGAAGCTGGATTTAATGCAATATGCACGCGTGAACATATTGAGCCAGCAATGAGGTCGGTGCGGCACATAGTTGGTCTCCCAGAACAAGAATTTGCAGGCGCTGCATTATTGTCCGCTGGACTGGTATTTCCTCATGATTGCGGGCGCACGTCCGGCCCATATGGTGTTGCGTTTGAGCATACGCTTATGTCTAAACGCCAGCCTGTGATTATTGCGGGGACGGATAAAGACCCCAACCTTTCAACGATTGTTATTGCGTGGGATGGAAGCCCAGAAGCTGCGCGTGCTGTAGCTTTACACGAGCGCGTTATTTGTAGTGCGGATCGTGTTGTTATCGCTCAAAATTGCGACAAGCTCGATTTAGAAGATAAGTATGCGCCGGAGAGTAGCGACCGTATTCGAGAATGGCTTGAGGTGAGAGGGCGGCCGACCACTGTTCGTCAGTTTTCTGGTAGTATTGCGGACGGGCTTTTAAAGCTGTCTAAAGATGAGGGGGCCGGCATATTGGTTGCCGGTGCTTTTGGACATTCCCGGGTTGAAGAAATGATCTTTGGCGGAGTTAGTCGCAGTTTATTGCGTGCTGATCATGGGCCTGCATTGGCAATCGCGCATTAACATAGAGCATTCAATGTTTCTTGAACAAAGCGGTCTTGCATAGTTAGAGAACTCTAGATTGATTCTGTAATCGGGATATTTAATGAATAGACCTTGAGTTTATATTCATTTTCAACGTGACGCTGCTATTTCTAGTGCATAAATTCAGCTTTGTTTAGCCCTATGTGCTCTTATTGGGAATTAGTCATTTACCTTCGAGGGTTGTTGGTTAATACAATGCGCAGCGAATTTACGGGGACAGGATCTATTCATGACACGCATGCTTAAAAAATGGCCACATGCAGTTGGAATACTACTACCACTCGCCTTCGTTTTGGCTTCCTGTGGGCAGGGAGCAGATCAAGACAAAGATGCGGCAGGAGACGACGGGCAGACCCAGTCAGATGCACCCCAATATGTGATACCTGAGCAGTATGAACTCGTTGCACCAGAAGATAGTCGTATTGAACTTGATGTCTCAGAGTGGGGTATCAAACCGCCATTTTATGCAGCGGGTCAGGAACCGTTTTGGCGTCTAGAATTGAATGATGGTTGGTTTATCTTTCAACGCTTGGGATTGCCAGAAATCGAAGCAGAAGTGCCAATTCCGGCCAAAGTTGGTGGTGCTGATGTTTTTTCCTTGGATGCTATGACTGTCTCAATCACGCCAGGAAATTGTGAGAATGCGCAAGTAAATGAACAAGTGCGCGGTGAAATTTCAGTTGTGCATGAAGATGTGACCTATCAAGGGTGTGTGTATCGCGGTGCGACGCAATCTGTCGATTCAGAAGCTGTCGCCGAAGAAGCTGAAAATTCCAATTGGACAAAAGAAATTGGAATTTATGCAATAGAAACAGATTACTGCATGCAGGCGTTGGAAGCGGAAGGCGAGGGCGCATCTCGTAAAGCGCTCGTTACAGCTATGCAGCCGCGTAGTGATGGACTGACGGCATTTGTATTGGAGACTGCAAAACGCAACGAGTATATTTGTGTTGCAAGAGATACAGGCGGCGTTGAATCTATAGAGCCACTTGAGGGTTCAAAAAAGAAAGACTGGATGAATGTTTCAGGTCGCTTCTTGCGCGTGGAAAGTGGGCCTCCTCCGCGTGCATGTTTAAAGGCTGAAGCTGTGTTGGTCGACAATCAATTGACGGGCTATTTGCTGCCACGTAATTGTCGACCATAACGGGTGTAGATAAATAAAATTATATACTTTCAATGCGGTACGTCTTTGTCTTTATGACCAAGATTTGAACCCGATTGAAGATTTGCGTGCATTCGTTGCCTCTTCAGCAGCCTTCTTTGCTTTTGCAGCACGTGCTTCTGCTTCGGCTTTTTCACGCTGAAGTCTAACCATACGTTCGTGGTCATCTGCGCGTTGACGGATGTCGTCTGGAACACCTGAAATTAGCGTGCCGATATTGCCGCCAATTGTGAAACCGGTTGCTGTTACTTTATTGCGGAAACTAAAGCCTAAGGGTGCACTCGTCGCTACTTTTTCAGGTGCAGGTTCTGACGCGGCAGGTGGCGGTGTAACTGGTTCAAGAACGTCACCTTGGTCCATAACAGGGGCAGGTGTTTCAGGTTTTGTTTCTGGAATAATTTCAGGAATTTCAATGTCTTCTGGAAGATTGTCCAACATGCTGTCATCAGGAAGTTCAGGCAATTCTGAGTCAAGACTTAGAGGCGGCGGCGGCGCGATGGTATCTTCTTTTGCTTCTAGAATAGGGTCCTCAGATGCAAGGTCTGGAATACTCGCTTGAACTGGCTCTATATCATTTTCAGGTAGAGATGTTTCAAGTTCACTCAGGTCAGGCATTTCAGGACGCTCTGGAAGCGCTTCTTGGTCTTCGGGAGTTGAGATTTCTTCAACAAATTCAGTTGGTTCTTCAGAAGTTTCCGGTGAGTTTTCTTCTGCGTTTAGGTCTTCAGAAACAACAATGGTTTCGACTGCTGGCGTAACTGGAAGCGTTGGCCGTGGGGCTACAATATGGGTTTTAAATTCTGGAATTTCGTCTTCGACTTCTAGCTCATCAGCCACATGCGGCTCCACCTCATCAAGGCGTGTTTCGTCTAAAATATCCTCGTCGGCAGGTGTTGTCTCTAATTCAATAGAGGGATCCTGTGGAGCTTCTGCGACGGGCGCGCTTGTGGGCTGTTCGGCTTCTGCTGTTACGCTGGATGTGGCCTGCTCGATCTCTTCTTCAGTGCTGAGAGAGTCCAGTTCATCACCTGCAGGGTCTCCGTTGATTTCGGCAACCATTTTACCGACCGCCGCGCTCATGCCTTCAGAAGTGTAGGGGTCAATATTGTAAGTTTGGCTCACTGATCCCAATTTTGGTTCAGTGTTTGCTGCGTTCGGTTTTGGATTTAGAATCGGTGCTGATTTAGAAGTGTCTTCTTTGGGTTGACCTAAAAATGCAGGTCGAGATTTTAGAACTGGCTTTGTGCTCGATTCAACGGCATCGAGAATGGACGCAATGGCCTGTTCCGTGCCGCGTGCAAAGCGGTCAGCCTCACGCGTTAGCTCTATAACGATATCAGCAAAATCACGTCCGTCAGCGTTTTTTGTCGCTTCTAAATCTTCACGTGATACATCTTCGAGCACGCGTCCATTTGTTTGGGAAAGGCGCACGTTTAGTGGGTCACGAATAAGCTCGACCACATAGCCTTCAGTTTCCAAAATGACACCGTCTGGAACGCGTTCTTTCCAGTCGATTGTACCATTTTGGGTGCGTTCTAGAAGTTTCTCGATGAGTTTTTGTGTCGAGATGTGAAGCATGGTCAAGGTAATCTCTTAAATGGAGTCGTTTGAAACTGGTATAAGCGTGTTAAGCGTATGCCGAAAGACGTCAATTTGGTCAAATGGACCAAGAATTCAAATTAGCGCTGCATTCGGGCAACTAAATACATGCATGAACAGGGCCAATCGACAATTAGTAAGAAAAAATGTGATTTTTATGACGTGATACGTTTCAAGATATGGGGTTTGTGAGGGGAGATAACAAATTATCCGACAGCCATTTTACAACGGGGACGCTGACGGCATCACCAATTACTTGCAAAGCTGGTGTTTCTTTTTCAGGGAGGATGTAATCGTCACTCAATCCCATCAGTCTACCTGCTTCACGTGCATTTAGCGCACGAAGTCTTGCTTTGCCATTGTGGGTTATCATCAATAATTGTTTGGATGATCCCCCAGCGGGAGTGCGCAAACATCCCGCTAATCCATCATAACGAATTTCGGCGCGTTGAATTTTACTGCCTTCTTCAACACGGATGCGGCGGTAGACGGCTCCTGCACGCCATGTTTTTTGCTTGAGAGCAGCATCAAATTTTGCGCGGTGGGCGGGTGACATTTGGTCGATGAGTTTTTGTGTGGCCTCTTCAGAACGCCATTGCGCTTGAGGCACTTTTCTATCGAGGACATCTTCGAGCATGACTGTGCGCTCGTCTGGTTTGGGAAGCTTCCACCATGTCCATGCGAGGCGGGATGTGGGGTCCATGCGTGCGACGACTTTTTGTAAGTTTTCAGGATGGTATAAGGGATCAGGGTGATTACTTTCCAAACCGTCGGGGATACGTCCCTTGTGGGCGATGATGAACAATCTTTGACGGGATTGCGGACTGAAAAGAGCTGCATCAATCACCATGGCACCCACGCGATATCCTGCATCTGCGAGCGTTTCCACGACTGCGATGAAATCACGTCCACGGCGGGAGGAGATAAGTCCTGCAACATTCTCTAGCGCTAATGTGTTGGGCGCGCGCTCTTCATCATTCATAGCCTCAATCAAACGCCAAAACCCCCAAAAAGCACTTGAGCGTGGTGCGTTTAAGCCTTTGCGATAGCCTGCAATGGAAATGTCCTGACATGGGAATGAAGCCCACGCTAATTCTGCATCAGGCACTTTATTAGGAGATAGCGCCCAGACATCGCTGGTATCAAAGCCTATTGATCCAAAATTTTGGCCGTAGACACGTGCTTTTAACGGATCATTGTCATTGGCAAAAACGCAGTGGAAACTGTCCTCTAAACCTTTAAGGGCAAAGCCGCCGCCTGCGAAAAATTCCAGCACGCGGGGAAGGTCATTCTGAGGAAAAAGAGAATCAGACATTTTCATAGCGCCAACATTGCGCAAACTTGCCAAAGCTAAAAGCCTGATTGTGGAATGAAATGAAACTGCCTAAGTTTGCACAATGGAAAATTATGAAGCTTTTATCCGATTTGGCAGTTTTTTAGGCGTATTTATTACGTTTGCAATTCTTGAAACTGTGGTGCCTGACCGGACACGGAACTTGAAACGTATGCAGCGCTGGAGTGGTGCGTTTGCGTTGCTTTTTCTTGGAGGCTTTTTCGCAAAATTAATTTTGCCATTGGGTTTGGCAGTTATAGCGGTGTGGGCAAAGAACAATGATTTTGGTATTTTAAATCAATTCTCTAGCTTTCCTGCTTGGGGTGTTTTTGTGTTGAGTTTTCTGGCGTTGGATTTAACGATATGGGCCCAGCATGTAGCAACGCATAAGATAGGTTTTTTATGGCGTTTGCATCGCGTCCACCACACAGACCCCGATGTCGACGTGTCGACGGCTCTAAGGTTTCATCCTGCTGAAATCGCTCTGTCCCTTGGCTGGAAGGTGGCTGTTGTAATTCTGCTAGGGGCGAGCGTTGAGGCTGTTTTGTGGTTTCAGATCGTCTTGAATGCGAGTGCTTTGTTTAATCACGCAAATGTGAAACTGCCAGATTGGTTGGATTCTGTGTTGCGACCGTTTATCGTGACGCCAGCAATGCATCGGGTGCATCACTCAATTTTGCAAAACGAGAGTGACACCAATTACGGTTTTTTCTTATCGATTTGGGATCGTATATTTGGAACATATACGGCGCAGTTTTCCAACGGAGAAAATGCGCAGATCGGGCAGGTAAATTTCCAGTCGCAGAAAGATCAGCGACCGGATCAATTATTCATCCAACCTATTCGAACTGAAAGCTAAATTGCGCGATTAGGCGGTAAGAAACGCATCTCGATGAGTTGAGAAGCGTTCATAATGTCTTCAGGCGGCATGCCCTGAGTGTAGTCGTAATATTCTGGAAGTCGAAAAACACGTACAAAACGAGAAATACTGTCAGCACGGCAAAATAGGGAATCTGCATATGTGTCTTCGCCTAGCTGACATTCCCCCAAAATATCTTTTGGGATTTCGCCAAGGAGAGAGACACCAATTGTTTCTCCCAGCGGGCCTTTAAATTCCCGCGCTGTTGCGATAGCAGCTCCAACCCAATCTCCCGTTTCATCGGCTTTGATGCGCATGACAAGGCCATCTGTGCTGTGAACTTCAAAAGTGGGTGATTTGCCCGATTTGCCTGTGAAAACCTCGTATCCATCAAAAGCTTGTTTGATAGCCCACAGGTCAAAAGGGGTTTGATCTGCTAATCCTGCAACGCCAACACTCGAAATTGTGGAGGCAGGTGCCGAACTTATCGCGTGTTTGGTGGCGGGTGTTAGGTTTGTATGATCTGATTTGCTTTTGCGGACTTCGTGGATTTGGCGCACGACATCTTTGATGCCATTGGGATTGTCTAGTGAAAGGTCTGTACGGAAAGCTTCAACAGTAAGGTCTGGCCCAACGATGAGATATGTGGGGGTCCAGATTATTTTAAAGGCGTCTCGAATAGTGGCGTCTGGATCAAGCGCAACAGGGTATTCGCTATAGCCCTTATCTTTAAAGAAGGCATCAACAGACCCCCATTTGCCGAATATTTTCGTTTTGTTGGTGCTTGTTTTGTAATCTTGCGGGGCTGTGTGGAATGACAGATAACCCACATCAGGGTCTTGTTCTAATGCTGTTTTAAGGGCGTTTGCATAGGCAGCATCATTTAGGCTGTCATGACAAAACAAGCCCCAGAAGTTGATGATGGTCCAGCGGCCTTTAAGGTCTGCTTGTGTGATCTGGCCACCTGAAGAGAGCTTGGCTGAAAATGCTGGTATCTGTTTTCCCAATAGAGCGTGTGATGTTGGGCGTCCTGAATCATCACGATTGATCGAGGTTTGTGAGGTTTCGTTGGAAACGGGCTGGGCATCAAGTGTGGTCTGGAACGCTTTGGGCGTTTCCGAGGGGGCACCATCGTCATCGTCGTAACACGCGGACAAGCAGACTGCCATTGCACAGAGGGCGGCAATTGTGGTTTTGGAAATCATAGCTATGCCCGAATATCTTCTAAAGTTTGGAAAGGGAGGAAAGTATTCTTCCCCCTTAGCGCATTTGGACCATGTCTGTCGCTAGGCGGTTCATTTTAAATATGACCTGTGTGTTGAAGATCACATCTATCAGCGTAATGACTAAAGCGAGCCACATAGATAAAGATTCAAATGTGGTCAGCTCTGTAGCTTTTACCATTGAGAGCACCGCGATCATGAGTAGGGTGAAGAGCGGGGCGAGAGAGAAGAAGAAATCAAATATAGGGCGGTCATTTCCGACATTGGAATATGCAGCCATGCCGCTTTGAAGGGACAGATAAATCAGGCATATAATGGCGACCATGAACATGCCCGCAGCGCCTGTGCCAAGATTGATGATAACAATATCTGTCAATGCAAACACTGTCAGGTACAGCGAAAACATAATGGATGAGCCTTCCCGAAAGAAGAAATTTAGAAATTTCATAATATTTGCCCTCTGCTTTGCGGTTTCCCGCTTGTGTTACTTGTATATATCTCGCGCTATTGTGGCAGCATTATAATCAAATGTTAAACTGAGCTGGAAGTTCCATTTTTTTGAAGTGTAGATACACAGAGCTAGACCTTTGTTTAATTTATGTGCAGCATCCATTTGTGGGTGAGAATCGTTTCTCAATTTGAATGGTTTTAACAAGAGCTGACTTGGGACACTCGGCACGAAGGGATGGGCATGGCCATATTTCTTCATCATTATCCGGCATCCTCTTTCGCAGAGAAGGTGCGGCTTGTTTTGGGGTATCTGCAACTTGAGTGGCAATCTGTGGTTATTGAACCAATTGCCCCACGCCCAAACCTTGATCTTTTGACGGGTGGGTATCGGCGTACACCCGTATTGCAGATTGATTCCAACATATATTGTGACACCACTCTCATTGTGCGCACTTTGGCAGAACATGCATTTGATGAGACATTGTTTGCGCATGGGTTTGTTGCAGATCGTGTGTCTGAATGGGCTGATAGTCAGCTGATAGACGTGTGCCGCACTTTGAATATGCGGCCAGAGGCGATAGCGGATACAATTGAGCGTATTAGTCCAGGCAAGGCATCTGCATTTAAAAAGGATCGTGCTGAGTTGTTTAAGGGGTCTTCAAAGTTGAAGCTAAGCCCAGAAGCGGCGCTATCATCGTTGACGACTTATCTTTCGCAGATGAATACATCCATAGAGACGCCATTCTTGTTTGGCGATGAACCATGTGTTGCAGATTTTTCTGTGTATCACTGTCTTTGGTCGCTCGCACAGAGTCCTCTAAATGCGTCTTTATTATATCCGTATGTGAATGTGTGTGACTGGATGGAGCGCATGCATGCAATAGGTCACGGCGTAAATGAGGAATCGGATGAGCAAGAAGCGCTTGATCATGCATTTGATACATTTGCCGAGCTTCCTTATGTGACGACGCTAATGCTGCCGGGCTTGCAATTGGGTGATTTTGTAGAGGTGACGCCAATTGACTATGGGAATGTGTCAGTCGTGGGGGAGTTATTGGCGCTTTCACCTGAGCAAATCATCATTGGCCGTGAAACTGATGATACGGGAGGTGTGATTTGCCATTTCCCAATTGCGGGCTATGAGATTCATGTGATTGATGACTGAACTTACGTGGCTATATCTAGCGTAAACTGGCCCTTGGATGAAATGCGAGAAAGATCGGTATGGTAGAGATAGATGTGCAGGCGCTTAAGGCGCGCTCAATTCCCGCATTTGGGCCTGTTAATGACTTAAAGCAGGGCTACCGCACGCAGGTGTCGATAGATTTTGATGGCAAAGCGAATGCTGAGGCTATGATAGATGTGCGCGAACTTGGCATTGCTGGGGCAAACCATTATTTCACACCGTCCAACCCTCCATATTTTCAAAAAGTGCCTGGTGCGATTGAGCAATTATATTTGCGTGAGAATGTTGCTGCACTTTTGCAGGAAGCCAATACACAATTGAGCGCTCAAGGAATTGAGTTCTATGTGTTTGACGGTTGGCGTCCACAAGCTATTCAGCGTCATTTTCACGGCGTATGGTTTCCGCAATGGCTGCGAGATAATCGCCCCGATATCGCTGAAGAAGATCTTATGGAAGAGGTGGAGCGCTATTGGTCGCCGCCGAGTGAAGGGAAGGATTCGCCTTCGCCGCATTCAACGGGTGGTGCGACAGATTTAACTTTAAGATATGTCGATACTCAGCAGCCTTTGTATATGGGCGGCATATTTGATGACCTCACAGAGAACGCACATACAGATTGGTTTGAACGCTCACATGTTGAATCCATGTCTGATATGGAAGCTCAAGCTAATCGACGGCTTCTATATTGGGTGATGGATGCAATGGGGTTTGCCAATAACCCGACAGAATGGTGGCATTTTTCTTTTGGTGACCAAATGTGGGCCAGACTTAAAGGGCATGCACATGCAATATATGCTGGGTGTGAACCGCAAACTTAAAGCTTGTGAGAAACGGGGAGTATTCAGCGAAGAAAAAAGTACGTGTGTTGAGGGCTATTAAATTTAGCTGATTATCTTTGGTTTTTGTTAACTAGATTTGAGCTTTAGGCGGCATGTTTTTCCTGCAAGTAGGCAATAATTTCCTAGCGATGTGAACCATTTTACCTAGCTTAATGCTTTGTTATTATTTGAGAAAATTTTTCAGCGAAATTTTGCGGAATTTGAAAGCGATTCGTTTTTTGTTAACTCCCAAAGCTCAATATCGGTTTTAACAGATCGGAAGCGGTTGGTTCTTCTTTTAGAGGATGACGGAGCTTCTAAGTGATAAATGCCGGAGAGCTGAAAATGTTGAAGAAATTCGTGAACATCATCGCCAGTGAAATTGAGATCACTACTGACATGGCACGCTCGGCTCTTGGTGTTGTTTTAAATGCTGCAGACCGTCAAGGGTCTCAATTTGCAGCTTTAGTTTTCGAAAGTATCCCCGGTGCCCGTACACTTTCAGCAACATCAGGTGTTGAAGTCGGCGCGGCAACTGGAATTATCGCGCGTTTGATCGAGCAGACACCAGGTGGACGTTCTGCAGTGGCGTTTCAGATGGTGCGTGATTTACAAAATGTGGGATTGGGCAATGAACAAATTTCAAAGCTTATGCCAACTATCGCAAGTTTTGCGAGAACGGAATTAGGCTACGAAGGCGTGGGTCACATTGGTGACTTCTTGGGTGCAGGTGAAGCAGTAGAAAAAGTAAAAGTCGCTTAAATTCAGGCGATTAATAACTAAAACTCTTCAAGAATTGACGGCTTTCTACGCACGTGGAGAGCCGTTTTTTTGTGGCTTTTCCATTGGCTCTCGTTTTTGTGATCTATCTTGGGTAGATGCGTGATCAATGTTTGGAGTAGTGTGAAAATGTGCAGTGACTTGCTTAGGGTTTCTTGTCCCAAAACTAACCTAAGCGTTTAGGATTTCCCCCCCGTCCGTTCATGTGCTGCACACGGTATACACTTTCTTCGGCGCGTTTTTGCGCAGTATTGATGTCCCCCTTCAACACTGTTACGCGCCGGAGAGGGATGTATCTGTCTCAATACAATTTACGAATTTTGAGAGATCCAAGCTTCTAAATTTTGCTTATCTTCTTTGTTTTCAACATATTGCAAAGCGTAGGCATATTTAATGTGAGCCTGACTATCGTCACCATTTCGCCGATAAATTTCACCACGTGCGAGAACGGATTTCCAATTGTTTGGCATAAAGCTTTCGAGCTGTGCGATTGTATTTTCGGCAGCATCCAATTTGTTATCCGACACCAAACAGAGGGCATGATCGGCCATAATATCTAAATTCCAAGGGTCATCTAGAAGAATCTGCTGTGCCTGATCACATGCGCTCCTGTCGAGCTGGAAGTGTTGCGCTAGGCTTGTGGATGGTGAGAGGTTGGGCGCAGGTTTTGGCACGTCTGCTGGCTGTTGGGGAATTGATGGTGGTGCGCGCGGTGCGAGCACTGGAAGCGCGTCAATTGTGCGTGCGGATACCAAAATCGCATCGCGGTAAATCTTCGTTTCAACGCTGGAGAGGCTGATTGTTGAAAATATGATCTGACTAGACTGGCCAGACTTTATTTGGGCGCGGGTCAAATAGGGTTTTGTAGGCGGATCTATATCTTTATTTTTAAGATGGATGTCTTTGATCGATACAACAATACCGTCTGGGGTGAGGGCGGCGGATGCGATCATTGGCTGAACATCTAGCTTTATCAAAATGTGTAAATCATGGCCGGATGCTTGGAAGACAATATCTTGCACATTGGCATGCTGTGTTTGTGATATCTGTTGGCTAAGTGGCGTTTGGCTATGTGCAATTTGAGACACGCTGAGTGCCAAACAAAATGCAGAACAGGTGAATGCGGCCATTGAGATATGAGCTAGACTGTTTTTCATTTGCCGAATTTAACGGGAGAGAATTAAGGCAAAGTGTAATTCTCCAATGACGCGAATATCTGGACAAAGTGAGCGTCCGCTTTTATTGAAATATTTTGCCAGAATTGGTGTTTGCATTTTCGTAAGGATTTACATGAGAAAGGTTTTGCAGCGTTGTATTCGGTGGCAACATCTATAGGGTAAATGTAAGGCAGAAGATCGGCATTTAAACATGCGTGCATTAGAAGCTGTTAAGGGGAATTGAGATGAAGAAAACTTTGACCGTTTTTGCAGCGATCTTCAGCATTGCGAATACAGGCTGTGTCACGGATGGAAATCAAGATTTTGCACGCATACTTGGTGGTGTATCTGAAGCTGTAGGGCCGGTGACGACTGAGGAAGTAAGTGCGGGTCTCAAAGAAGCATTGACGGTTGGAACGCAGCGCGTTGTTGATAATGTATCTTCGCCGAACGGATATTTCCTTGATGAGAGCATCAAAATTAGGCTTCCTGATCAACTGGCAAAAATTCAAACATCTTTAGGCCGAGTGGGAATGGATGGATCATTAAATGATCTTGAATTAAAGATGAACCGCGCCGCTGAAGAAGCAGCTCCGAAAGCGAAAAAACTCTTTGTATCCGCTGTCACATCAATGACGATCGATGACGCTATGTCCATTTTTAACGGCGGTGATATGGCAGCGACTGAATTTCTAAAAAGTAAAACTCAAGACCAACTGCGAACAGAATTTAAGCCATATGTGGTGGCTGCGATGGGGCAGGTTGGTGCATTAGAGCAGGCTGAAACCGTTGTGGGGCGATATTTACCTTCCGATATGGTCTCAACTGTGAGAAATGAATTGGTGACCCATGCGGTTGATGGTGCGCTTGATGGATTGTTTTATTATCTTGCTCAGGAAGAGAAAGAGATACGCAATGATCCGGTTAAACAGACAACAAAACTCTTAAAAAGAGTATTTGGAGGCTAGCTTCTCTTGCTACGTAGATTTCGAGTAGACTTAGATTCCGGTGAGATCGCCGGGATTTCCTTTGGCGAGCCAACGCAGCCTGTGCAAGCCCTATTTTTGCATGCGAATGGCTTTAACGCCATGACGTATCAATCTATTTTGGAACCCTTGGGGAAAATGTGGCATGTGGCTGCAATTGATTTGCGTGGCCATGGACGCTCTACACTTGAGACGGATGCCAAGAAACTCAATAGCTGGAATATTTATCGTGATGACGTGATTGCGGTGATTGAAAAGATTGCACCTGAAGGGCTTGTGCTGTCGGGGCACTCTATGGGGGCAACGATTGCGCTGCTTGTGGCAGGTAAGCGCCCCGATCTTGTTAAAGGGATTGTGCTGGCCGATGCGGCTATAATGGTGCCCCAATCTTATATGTTGGCACATATTCCGGTTGGAAAGGCGCTTTTATCTGCGGGTGCCGCGCAGGCTAAAGGTAGCCTAAAAAGACAAATTGAGTTTGAGAATATTGAAGCGGCCGAAGAAAAATTAAAAGGAAGAGGTGCCTTCGCGACTTGGCGTATGCCGTTCTTACTTGATTATCTTAGCGATGGTTTGGTAACTGCGAATGGTGTTGCCGTTCACCTTGCCTGTGATGTTGAATGGGAAGCTGCAAGCTTTAGAGCGCACAAGAACCGCCCATGGTCGGCTATTCGCTCGATGAAAAAGCAAAGATACCCATTCATATTTCTTCAAGCCGAAAAGAACTCCCTTAGTCCTTCAGATATTGATGAGCGCATTCATTCTGTACGTGCCGATGCAGCTGTAACCCGTGTACCTGGTACTACGCATTTCTTGCCGATGGAACGGCCTTACGTGTTGCGCGATGCGATTAGAATACTGATCGAGACCGCTGCGGGACTAAATGACGGAACAGATTATCTGGGTGCGGTAAAACGCACTATAAATACATCTATTGGTCAGATTTATTAGTCTGCTAATTCGCCACAGAGCTATCCTGTATCGCGTGTGAGAGTTACAAACACGCGATACGAAAAAAGACCCTAAAGCCACATACCGCGTGGAATGACTTTTTCCATTGCTTCAAAAGCGCCTGCTGGTGGCGTTATCGCTTTGCGTGCATCCAGATCAAATTGGATGAGGGTGGCTTGCGCTGTTGCAAAGGCTGTATTGCGGTAGGGGTCCATCAACCAATAATAGAGGCTGAATGTTTTTTCTGAAAAGTCGCCAGCACCTGCAAAGAGTTGGAAAACATCGCCTGATGTAGGGTTTGTGTGAAAAACAAAGCGATATTCAAGGGCTGCCGTACCTATGCGGGGGCCTGTGGCGTTTGCCTTGGGGCTGCGAGAGAGGCCGGTGCCTTCAGCGTCTATGAAGTGAGGTGTGGAATCTGAAATACGGCCAATAAAAAATTCCGTTTTCATATTTCCAAAAACGTCGCAATGGTCTGGCATGACAAGGCCCGCACCGATTTGCAATGCACCGATTTCTTTGGCTGCATCAACTGTTGGGGCGGGGTTTGGCGCTGTGTCAAATGGCAGAGAACGCGGCGCAAGTTTTTCGGGCATATCCGCAGGAATAGTTTCAAATGCTGCGAGTGTTTTAGGAGACCATAAGAAGGGTTTGCGGGTGTGAATATCTATGTGGTCAATCCAGAAGCGGAAGACGGCACAGGGGGCACCATCCAAATGGTCTAGCTGCATATAAATGAGTGCAGAGCTTTCTTTAACTTCGACAACGCCGCCGCGCATAAAAATAGGTGCGCCTGCATGGGCCTCTTTTACAAAGCGGATGTGCAGGTCTTTCAATTCAACTGTGGAGGGAGCATTGGGACGAAAAGCATGTGGCATACCTGCTCGGAAACAGAAAAAACCTAAACCTTCGATGAGCTTTGAAATATAGAAGCGCACATTCATGTGGCCCATTTCATCGCATTCCCAAGAGTTTGGAGTCCCGCGGTAAACTTCAATCATGTGGAACCCCTTTTGTTTATGGTCTGATTCTTCTGTGTAAGCCCGAGAGTTTAAGCTTAGGCTGCTTTTTTGCAATCAGCGCATTGGCCATGCACTTCGATAACGGCATTTGAAAATGAAAAATCCATTTTGTCTGTTTCCGCTTTCAGCATTGAGAGTGTGTTCTCAGCGTGCATTTCTTGAGCGTTCTGGCATGTTTCGCAAATAAGAAAGACGGCGGCATGACCATGACCGCGATGCCCGCATGCCACAAAGGCGTTTAGGCTTTCAATTTTGTGTGCCAAACCTTGTTGCAGAAGAAAATCTAGCGCGCGGTACACGGTTGGTGGCTTTGCGGGTGAGGCATCGGAAGTCAGATGCTGTAGCAAGTCATACGCTTTGGCGGGCATTTCTGATTGCAGCAATAATTCAAGGACGCGGCGGCGGAGGGGCGTTAGGCGCACACCATTGGCAACGCTTATGCGCTCTGCTTCAGCCAGTGCATCTTTTGTACTGCTGCTAGAGCAGGAGAGGTGAGTCTTTATCATAAATGTAGTTTCGGCTTTTCCCACGGGAACTACAAGTTTGAATTCGTGTGTTTGGGTAAAAAAATGGCGCTAACCCTAAAATGTGAGGAGAGTTAGCGCCAAGTCAGGTCCTTCACGCTAGGGCGCATGAATGAGAAACTGAAGTGAAGTAAGTGCAGAGGCTAGAATTTATAGCCCATACCAACGCCTAAAATGACTGGATCAATATCGACATCTGCATCCACGATTACCGATTGCGCGCCAAGGGCTGTGCCTAGTGCGGAAGTGAGATCGACTGTAACATCTGTATTGATCCAGACTTTCTTGACATCAACATTGATTGCCCAGCCACCTTTTTCACCATCAAGGTCATAGTCAAATCCAGCCTGAAGGGCGGGGCCAAAGCTTGGGTCATAATCAATAGAGTCTGCGACACTGCCTTCATCTTCATTGAAGAAGAGTGTGTAGTTCACGCCTGCACCAATATAGGGCTTAAAGGAGCCAAACTGTGTGAAGTGATATTGCGCTGTTAGCGTTGGCGGTAGCAGCCAAACATCTCCTAGATCAACAGAGCCTAATGCACCCACAACAGGGACTTCCAAGCCTTTGGTGCTGACATCGTGTGGTGTAACGCCGAGGATAAGCTCGAACGCAATTTTCTCATTCAGGAAATAAGAAATATCGAGTTCGGGGACAATGCTGGTTTCAATGTCTACGTCGCCGACAAGAGATGTGCCGCCTGTGGAGAGGGAGCCGCTTTCGTCTGGGATGACATTTATGACGCGCGCACGCATCATCCAAGGATTATCAGAGGAGGCGGCAGTGTCCGCGAATGCTGGTGATGTGCCCATCATTATCAAAGAAGCTGCTGTGAGTGATTTCAAAGTGCGGTTCATACCATTCCCCTTTATTCAATTTGGGAGTTGCGGATTAGAACTGTGTCGGCACAAGCTTTAATCCATATTTTGTATGTGGATATATAGCCATTTAAAAAATGTGGAATAGATGGCGCTTTGACGCATGGCGGGGTGTCGCAGGATGTTTGCAAGAATGATGACGTGTTTTGAGATCTGAACGCTGGTTTTAGAAAGCGATTCTGCTGTGTTCCAATGCGACAAAAAATTGATTTTTTAAAATCTATGGGATGGGCAGGGTCTTGTTTTGTTCTTTTTGTTCCGTATTTCGAAAAAAGATTCAGTTTGAATTTTAAATTTGGAACAAATTCGATTCTGGGCCGTTTGTTCTGTAGGCGTTGAATCTGTTGAACTATTCTAAATTTGTCAGATCCCCACAGGCCTTGGAGTCCTCAAACTGTAAATTTACAGTTAATAAGATGAGAACAAAAGGGGCTTGAACAAGAACAAAAACGGAATATAAAGACTGTATCAGAACGGAGAGAGAACATGTTTCAATCAGTCAACTTTTGCGGTGCCACAGGTAAATCTTTTAAATTTGAGCCAATTAAACTACGTGACGAAACGTGGTTGAGTCTTGCTGGAATAGTTATTTTTACAGCTGCAGACGGTCGCGTCATTAAGCTTGTTGAGCAATTGGGTAAGGCTGAAGACATCGGTGCAATTTGGCGTTGGCGTGAAGCACAACGTTATGGTGCGACACACATGTATATCCGCCTAGAAAAAGACAGAGATATACGCCAATTGGAAATGAAGGATCTCAAAGCGGGTCTTAATCCAGTATGTGATGCAGCCGAGCCAGCATATGAAACAGGGTCAGAGAGCGCACGTATCGTTTGGCCGCTTGCTGCGTAAAATATGCAGTTTGGGCGTCTGTAATATACAACAGAAATTATATCTCTAACTGATTTAGGTTTCTGTATGCAGATTGCAACATCTTGAGGAAGCCCATTCCCCCTCATGTTGCGTATATGAATGGTGCGGCGTATTTTTTCGCCCCATCACCCGAGAATACCCACCGCCTATTCAGGTGTCTGTATATAGAAAGCACCCGCAGCGTTTCGCCCACGCTGCGGGTGCCTTGCTTTTAGAGGGGGTGTTTTGAGAGCTTAGTGCGTATCGCCGCCCTTATGTCCAGTGTTGAGAGTTTCTTGGGCTGCGGCCGTTTTAGCAGCACGCGCTAATTGTATAAATTCAGCACGATAGCCAAATTCATCCGCTTGCTTTGCGCCATTGGCGAGTGAGATGACGCTATCATAATCAAAACCGTTTAAGAGATAGGGGTCTTGTCGTAGCAATTGTCCAAAACCAGCAACAGCTGTGGCAAAGCGCACATAAGCTGGGGCTTCCTCCAAGCTGCTCGTCATGGATTTGGCAATGATTGGCATATCTATGAGCTTGGATGTGTCAGAGCCTGGCGTTTTATAGCGAAGCTTTAAATATCCCATTTCATCAGAGTGCTTTGTTGTTTTGGTGTCGTCGCCATAGCGCGTATCATCAATCAGAGCAGCTTTAGAACCAACAGGTGTAACTTCATAAATAGCTGTCACGGTGTGGCCAGCACCGATATCGCCCGCATCGACTTTATCATTGTTGAAGTCTTCACGGTTAAGCATACGTGTTTCATATCCAATGAGGCGGTATTCATGAATGTGGGCTGGGTTAAATTCCATCTGGATTTTTACATCATTCGCGATGGTGAACATCGAGCCAGATAAATCATCATTCAGCACTTTGCGCGCTTCATTTAACGTGTCGATGTATGATGCCATGCCGTTTCCAGCCTGCGCAATTTTTTGCATCATCGCATCATTATAATTGCCGCGTCCAAATCCCAACACGGAAAGATAGACACCGCTATCGCGTTTGCGGGAGACAAAATCTTCCAGACGTTCATCGGACGTCACGCCCACGTTAAAATCACCATCCGTGAGCAACATCACGCGGTTAACGCCGTCTTTATTGTAATTTTGCTCCGCAAGCGAATAGGCTAGACGCAAGCCTTCGCCACCTGCTGTGGAGCCACCAGCCGCAAGATTATCGAGCGCTGCATAAATTTTAGATTTCTCGCTACCTTTTGTCGGTTCTAAAACTGTACCGGCCGCCCCAGCATAAACGACAAGTGAGATGTGGTCGTCATCATCCATTTTATCTATGAGGAGTTTGAGTGCTTTCTTGGCAAGCGGTAGTTTGTCCTCGTGATTCATAGAGCCTGATACATCGACGAGTAGGGTCAGGTTTAGAGGTGGTTGTTCCGCGCGTTCAATATCATAGCCTTTAATACCAACATGCATGAGCTGCTTGCCGTCAGCCCAAGGGGAAGGGACAATGTTCACCTGTGTTGAGAATGGGACTTCTTTAGATTCAGGAAGAAGATATTCGTAATCAAAATAATTGATCAGCTCTTCAAGGCGCACGGAATCCTTTGGAGGCAAATTTCCATCATTTAAAAAGGAACGCACATTTGAATATGACGCCGTGTCTACATCGATTGAGAATGTTGAGACAGGGTCTTCGGACGCGAGTTTGACTGGATTAATTTCTACATCTTCATATCGGTCTCGGTCGACTTCTGGAAGGTGTGTTGGCATGGGAGCAGGAGACGCCATCGCCATTTCTGCCGATGTGTGTTTGCTGTACATTAAGCCCGCGACTGGCGGTGGAGGGGGCGGAGGG
>CAYGPD010000029.1:0-41491 GCA_964351655.1 uncultured Hyphomonadaceae bacterium
TATGTGAAATAGCCATATCTAATTTCGGCCGGCCGCACATAATGCTCCACATCATAAAGAATTTGGATTTGTTTATCAGCCTGCAATGCGGCACAAATTTGATTAAGGCTATTTAAAACAGGCCCAGGTGCCGCTTCAGCCATATTTTGCGGAACAGCACGCGCCACAACATGCGCCGCTCGCGCATGCGCATGTGTTCCACCACCGCCGCCGACCTGATAACATTGCGCACCACCATTTGAACCACCACTCCCCGACGGAGCATTTCCACCAGATGATCCGCCCCCATGAGGGCCACCGCCCCCTTGTAACATGCGCGCAGCTTCTTCAGGTGACGGCAATGCTGCAGCAGCAGCTAAACGCAACACAACCATCTCCGCAGCGACATCCGGATCAGGCGCACGTGCGCAATCTTCAAACCCCTGCAACAATAGTTTCCAATAGCGTGCAGATTGTGCATTGCTCATGCCTGCTGCCAAAGCTTTCGTGCGCTGCGTCCACTCAGCTGGACCAGCAAAACTATACGCTTCCCCCAAAGCCTGTGCTCGCGCGATTTCTGCCATCGCATCCAACAAGTCTTTGATCAACACCTGCGCCTCAGCGCCCTCTTGCAATTGTGAGGTTGTTTCTTCCAGGGCTTTTTTATGCTCACCATTTACCGCAGCTTGCAGCAAATCAAATACACGTGTGCGATCCGCCAAGCCAAGCATATCACGCACAGCTTCTTCGCTCACTTCTGCATCAGTTGCCTGCACAATGGCTTGGTCCAGAACAGATAGCGCATCCCGAGCAGACCCTTCAGCAGCACGCGCTATTAGCGCCAGACCTTCGGGAGACACTTTCGCGCCTTCATGCTTACAAATGCGCCCTAGATGTGCTGCAAGCGCTTCAGTCGTCAGACGTGCAAGATTGAAACGCTGACAGCGCGACAACACGGTCACAGGCACTTTGCGAATTTCAGTCGTTGCGAAAATAAATTTCACATGTGGTGGTGGCTCTTCAAGGGTTTTCAACAGCGCATTAAAAGCTGCTGTTGAGAGCATGTGCACCTCATCTATGATATAAACTTTATAGCGCGCATTCACCGGCGAATAACGTACACCATCGAGCAATTCACGCATATCAGCGACACCCGTCCGCGATGCAGCATCCAATTCCAGAACATCAGGATGGCGGCTTTCCATAATCGCCTGACAATGACGTCCGGGCGGATGTAAATGAATGCTAGGACCATCCACACTATCGGAAACATAATTTAAGGCACGCGCCAACAATCGTGCTGTTGTCGTTTTTCCGACCCCCCTCACACCTGTTAGCATAAAGGCGTGAGCGATACGCCCAGTTTTGAACGCATTGGTGAGCGTGCGCACCATGGCTTCCTGCCCAACCATATCATCGAATGTCGTCGGACGATATTTACGCGCCAGCACTTGATACGCACCGCCGCCTCCCTCATTGGGGGAGTCATCTCCAAACATTGAAGAAGTGTTAGGGTCTAGCCCTTCGTCGTGCATGCCGTCTGTTGAATCGTTCATGCGCGGAACTTAGCGCTCCTTTTGCGTGGTGCCTATAGGCAGTGACAGGAAAAACGCGCCATCACGCACAAAAACCGATTCTCAAAAAAAGCTTCACCCCTCCCGATAAAATGCTAGGGTTAACCTTAAGTAAGAATAGTTTGCACTGGGATTTTGTGAGGGGAAGACCATGGGCTACGATATTTTTCTAAGTTATCGGCGCGCCGATCAAGAATTAGCACGCACACTTGTTGCTGCACTTGAAGCTCGTGGTGTCGGCGTCTGGTGGGATCAAAAAATAGACGGTGGCGTAGATTGGCGAGATGCAATCGTCGAGAACCTCATCGATTCTGATATGCTCGTCATTCTTTTCTCAGAAGAATGTAACGCCTCCAAGCAACTCAAGAAAGAACTCGCTCTCGCAGATGATATGGATAAAGATGTTATCCCCGTCCTCATCGAAGACACAAAACCCAAAGGCCATTTCCTCTATGAGATGGCTGCGCGTAATTGGATTCAGATTCACCCTCACCCTGAAAACAAAATAAATGAACTTGCAGACCGATTGACCAGTCTTGCAGAAGCCACACCGGATGGTCTATCAGGCACCCCCGTACCAGCTCCTGTAGAGACCAATACCTCCCCCATACCAGAGAGCATTCAGGACACAGTTACAACCTCTACAGACCCCATGCAGGCACCAAGCACGATTGATGCACTCCCGGAATTAACAACAGCTCCGCAAGTACCGCCCCAACCTGTCCCAATTGCTAAGAAACCTATTGATCCCAATGATTTAAAAGCAAGACGCGCCGCACTCAAACGCGAAGAAGCAGCTATTCTTGCTGCTGAGAAAAAATTACAGAAAGATGCAAATAATAAATCAGCTGCCGCCGTAAAACGAGGTGCGAAAAAGAAGAAATACCGCAATTTCCTTCCCTTCAAACTTATTGATTTCGTCTTTATGCTTCCAATCGCATATTTCGTCATCGAAGAAACGGGGGGCGGCATAGACCGCATTGATTTAACTGATATTCCTGAGCTTACCGAATTGACCGCAATGATTGCCGTCAGCCTAGCTGCTGTCGGCGCACTCGTCTTCCCTATCCGCTATTACATGCGCAATCTACGCATGAAAGAAGCCGCAAAAGAATACGCCAAATCAAGCCTTGCATTATATGCGCTCCTATGGGCTGCAGGCATAACATACGCACTTATAGAGGGCGATATAGGCGAAGTCGCTGGGGTATGTTTAGGATTTGGTGGTTTGTGGCTCGCATTCGGGGTCGGGGCTTTTGCCCTCTATGGTCTGATGCATTTCCAACGCTCTGTCCGCAACTTCAACAAAAACGTCGACAAAATCTAACAATGGTCAAAATAGAAGAGGCACGTCATTTCTCACAATAGAAATGGCGTATTTATCCAGTGGATATAATTGTATGGAAAATAAGGTGAAACTGGCGACGACCCGAACGAAACTCGTTGCGGCTGCTTCCTTCCGGACCTGACCGAGTTCGCGAGCGGCTCGTCCGCCACCAGCTTCGGGTTGTTATATCGCAATGCTTGCCCCATTTAGCAAGAGTAGCGACCATTTAAATCACAACGTTTTTAGAAAATCTGTCACATATGTCCCTAAAACCACCCATCCCTTTTGCAAGCGCCCCCTTTGAACGTGCTGCGCACCACCGCACAGACACAGATTGGCTAAAAGCTGCTAAGTTAAAACCCACTTCATTGTTTATGCTAATGTATAAGGGCAAAGTATTATGCGAGGATAATGGAGCATCAATTGAGGACGTTATTCCCGGCCAACCAATATCACAAACTCCACGCCTTATCGCTTGGCTAACATCAGATCAGCTTCCAACACATGAACCATCCCAATCAATTTTTCTAAGTGAAGACAAAGGCATAGTTAGATTTTCTATAAATCTTCCTGTTGAATTTGAGTTGGAGAATTCTGCACTCTCTCAGCATGTCTTAGGCGATGTTCGCGCCATAGCAGGCGGTATAAGCCCAGAAGATGCCCAATTTGCCGCCACAAGCGCAGCAATTTTCAACTGGCATAGACGCCATTCCTTCTGTGCAAATTGTGGACATGCGACTCACATTACCGAAGCTGGCTGGAAACGAACCTGCCCTTCCTGCGAAGCGGAACATTTTCCACGTATAGACCCTGTTGCGATCATGTTGGCAGTAAAAGGTGACAAATGCCTAATGGGACGACAAGCGCATTGGGCTGAGGGCATGTATTCCTGCTTAGCTGGCTTTGTGGAACCTGGCGAAACCATCGAGCAAGCTGGCGCGCGTGAACTTTTTGAAGAAGCCGGTGTAAAAGCAACGGGCCGGATCGAGTATCTTTGTGGACAACCTTGGCCCTTTCCAACAAATCTTATGATCGGCATGATCATGGAAGTTGAGAATGAAACCCTTGTAGTAGACAAAAACGAACTGGAAACAGCACGTTGGTTTGATCGCGCCGAAGCGCAGCAAGTGCTAGATGGAACGCATCCAACCATCACAGCACCTGCAAATATTGCTATCGCACACCATGTACTAAAAGCGTGGCTTGAAGCAGATAATTGGAAAAACTAGCGGTTTAAAATATCAGGCCATTTGGCATCTGCTGATTGGATAAAACCTTCAGGATCAGCTTTCCACTTGGCTTGAATTTTATCACTATAATTTAGGTAGAGTTTGCCATCCAAAACCGTCCATTGTTTTGGATCACCTTTGAAAAATTTACCGTCGGCCATAGCCCATGCACAATAACCGCCATATTGAGGAACATACCCTTCAGGGTTTGCTTTAAATGTGTCGAGATTGGCTTGCGACGCAAATATGAAATCAGCCCCCATATATTCTGCCGTATATGTTTTATCGCCTTTCACAGGCGAACCGTCCTTAAAATAAGACACAACATCATAACCACCTGCACCTAAGTTATTGAATGATTTTGTATAAATAGGAGCCTTATCTGCGTACGCAGGCGCGGTCGCTACTGATACTAATGCTAAGAAAAAAACGGGAATAATTTTACGCATGGAACAGCCTTTAGTCTTGTAATTGGATTTAAAGGCAAGACTAAAGACGTTCTCAATCACTCACTACTCACATTTTCGCGAGTCATATCTGGCTTTGACTATTCTTCGTGTACACCGCTCTTGCGATAAGCATGCGCTTTGAAAACGCCCAAAATATCCAAACGCGTAGAAAAGAAACTCATCTCTTCTAGTGCCAACTGCACATTGCGGTCATCAGGGTGGCCCTCAACTTCCGCATAAAACAATGTCGCAGTGAATGAGCCTTCACTCAAATAACTTTCAAGTTTGGTCATGTTCACATTGTTTGTCGCAAACCCACCCATCACCTTATAAAGGGCTGCGGGCACGTTGCGCACTTTAAAAACAAAAGCAGTAATAAAGCTCTCATCTTCTGATTTACGCTCTAGGACTTTGGGCTCTTTCGCCATCAACACAAACCGTGTGGTATTGTGGGCATGATCTTCAATATTGGACGCAAGGATGTCTAAACCATACACCTCCGCAGCTAATTCAGGAGCAATTGCAGCTAAATTTTCGTCAACTGATTCGGAAACTTCTCGGGCTGCACCCGCTGTATCGGCTGCTGTAACAGCGTCAATTTCATGCTTTCTCAAAAAATTTCTGCATTGACCAAGTCCCATAATATGAGACCGCGCCCGCTTTATCTGCTCCAGCTTGGCACCCTTGCGCGCCATGAGAAAAAAGCGGATCGGCAAAAAATGCTCCGCGTTAATATGCAGTCCTGAATCGGGTAAAAGATGATGAATATCAGCAACTCGACCGGCAATAGAATTCTCAACTGGGATCATCGCTTCGTCTGCATCCCCTTGTATCACTGCACTAAACACGTCTTCAAACGTCTTACACGGCAATGGTTCAAAGTCTGGTCGCGCTTGTGCACATGCTATATGAGAATTGGCGCCGGGCTCACCTTGGTATGCAATTCGTTTAGTCATCAGGGTCTCTTTCGATAGGGTCAAACCTCACTTATAAGCCTCTAAACTCGCTTAATTAGAGTGCGACGGTTCGCCGCTTCTAAAAGTAGGTCCAAATTCATACAAGTGCCGCTATGTTGCAGATCAAGCAATAGCGTGGCAAAAGGCCCGCGCAAATCAAAATATATGAACCAAACTGCAAGGGCGTTTCATGAGCGACTTGGGCTTTAACAAAATTATGGCTGCTGCACTCTCCACGGGTTTAGCAATTCTTGGATTGAACGCGACCAGCGACGCTTTCTTTAGCAAAGAGGCACCGGAAGAACCCGGCTACCTCGTTGAGGTCGCCGATATCTCCTCTGATGGACATGGTGGCGAACCAGCATGGGTGCCGCCAACGGATTACGGCGTACTTCTTGCGGAAGCAGATATAGAAAAAGGCGAGAAAAAAGTAGCAGCTTGTGTAAGCTGTCACAAATTCGAAGCTGGCGGTGCAAACGGTACGGGCCCTGGCCTTTACGATGTCGTGATGCGCACCAAAGCAACACATGGCGGCTTTGCATATTCTTCAGCTCTAACCGAACTGGGTGGTGTCTGGGATTATGAAGCGCTTGATGGTTTCTTAAGTAATCCAAAAAAATACGCTTCCGGTACTGCAATGAACTTTGCAGGTCTCAACAAAGAAGCAGACCGCATGAATGTGATCGCTTATTTGCGCACACTCTCAGCTTCTCCTGCGCCTCTTCCGGCTCCGCTTCCTCCTGAAGCACTTATTGAGCCAACGGGCGATGCAGAACATGCTGAAGCACATGACGTTGTTGATGACTCTCACGATGCAACTACTGACGTAGGACACGAGGTAGACAGCGCTGCTGATGATGCAACTCATGCCGTTGAAGGCGAAGCAGAGCACGCTGTTGAAACAGTAGAAGAAGCTGCAGCTTCTGTCGTGGATGGCTTTAAAGCAAATGTAGGCGGCGTTGAGCTTACAGGAGCTGCAAATGGTGTTGAAGCAAAACTTCTTGCCTTCATCGAATCTGGTGCAGAACCATGTAAAGAAGCCGCATGCTGGTATTCATTTGACCGTCTGACATTCAACACAGGTTCTGCCGAGTTGGATATGGATAAATCTGCTGCTCAGCTTGATAACATTGCACAAATTCTAAACGCGAACCCAAACGTCTCGTTGAAAATTGGTGGATACACTGACAATACTGGCCCAGAAGACGTAAACACTGCAATCTCTCAAGCACGGGCAGAAGCAGTTGTTGCAGCGCTCGTCGCTGACGGAATTGCTGCAGACCGTTTGGACCCAGAAGGTTATGGACCACAGCACCCTGTTGCTTCAAACGACACTGAAGAAGGCCGTGCGCAAAATCGTCGTATTGATGTACGGGTTAACGGTCGTTAGGTCGAATTTCTAATAACCAAACAATTGAGACGGCCGTTTGATTGTTCGAACGGCCGTTTCTTTTTGCCCAATTCTTTCAATAGCTTCGACTACAGGCTCACTTGCGCACATCATGTGGTGTGCATTTGCATGAAGCAGACAAACTGCATCTTGCATAATCCCCACATGCCCTGGCCAGAATATGAGATCACCTCTCTGAAGCCCAGTGAGCGCCGTTTTGATATCCAGCGCAGTTCCGATAGCCTCTTCTTGCATACTCGCATCACGGGGCACACTAAAGCCTGCAGCGGCCATAGACGACTGCACTAGCCCAGAACAATCCAACCCAAAACTATCTTTACCGCCCCACAGATAGGGAGCATTGAGAAATTTCTCTGCCACCGACACATAGTCTGTCTGAAATTCGTCTCTGTCGCTCACATGACTTGAAAAAACCCAACCACCTGATTTTAAAAGAGAATAATCCCCCTCTTGTTCAATTATTGAAACTTTAGCATTCAAACTCAACATCGCAATTGGCGTTGTTTTGAGATCTGCTTTTGAAAACACGATTGTACGCAACACCGATACTTTGTGTGTAGTTTCTTCTATTCTAGAAGACAGGTCAGTGGAACGTATCCATCCCACATACTTATCACTTTCAAGCTGCCCCCAAGACCACCCGCCCTGCACATCATATACGGTAAAGATCTCCCCCTGCTGCGCTTGTGTATCCAACGCGCTATCGTCCTGCGGGGTACGATATAGGCCCGTGATCGGTGCCTGCACCTGCCATGCTTGCCCTGCGCTATAACGCTGCGCATCTACACGCCCTTTCAGGTAAGATGCTGCGAGATCTTCACGAAATGGATGTAGACGCGGGTTGAGTTTTTCCATTGACATAGATTTCTCTCGCAAAGATTTAGAGCCTACCACAGCAAAATGAGTAAGTTCATTTGATCTGAGTTTATTTAAAAAGGAAATATATAATTAGGCGGCGCTACGTGTCGCGACAGGAAGTTTCGCATCCACATGAGTGGCAGCATTTACGACACTGTCACCAAACTCAGTCAGAAAAACAGCCCCTGCGACTGTCCTTTGCACAAGCACATTGCGCAAATCTTCCGGGTCTTTACGGCGCTTCAAAAGATTGTAGCTAGACAATGTATCCAAAGCTCGAGTGACTGCCGGCTTACCCAGATTAAGATTTAGTGCCAATCCGCGAACAGTATGTGGTGGCGGTGTCAAATACACAGCCAACAAAATTGCCATTTGACGCGCGGATAAATCAGGTGCCTCAGATCGTACAGATTGCGCAAGAACATCTCTCCATAACTGAAGTGCTGCTGTTCGATCCATCTCCATTGCGCAAACTCTCCCATGACACGAAAACGTCATGGAAGAATCACCTAATTCGATTCGCGAATCAATAGACCCAATGACTTTTAGCTATATTTTTGCGTCAGATAGCTCATTACAGCCCGCAACCCAAAAGTTGCGCCGCCTTCTGGACGACCATATTGCGCATTGCGCCAGCCCCACACATCAAAGTGTACCCACGATTTTACATCGACAAACTCTTGCAAGAATAGCGCTGCTGTAATCGTCCCAGCAAACGGACTAGACGCGCCATTTACAAGGTCAGCTACGGGGCTTTTCATCATGGCAAGGTAAGGCTTCCACAAAGGCAAACGCCAAATCGGATCCGCCTTTTCCACACCGCTTTGATACACATCGCTTGCAATGGCATCATCTGTCGTAAAGAAAGGCGCAACTTCAGCTCCCATAGCCACACGAGCTGCACCAGTCAGCGTTGCGAAATCTATTAATAACTCAGGCTTCAATTCACTCGCCCGTGTCAATGCGTCTCCCAATATGAGACGCCCTTCAGCGTCTGTATTGTCGATCTCAACGCTTAAGCCCTTGCGGCTCTTCAAAATATCACCCGGACGGAAAGCACCAGCGCCAATCGCATTTTCAACTGTCGGCACATGTAGCGTCAAATAGACATTCAACTTGGTCGCCATAATCATACGCGCAAGACCAATCACATGCGCTGCGCCACCCATGTCTTTTTTCATATGGCGCATATAGCCGCCAGTTTTAATATTCAAGCCACCTGTATCAAACGATACACCTTTGCCCACAAGCGCTATATGCGGTGCTTTTTTATCACCCCAGCTAAGTTCAATATAGCGCGGTGCATCCACAGCCGCACGGCCAACCGCGTGCACCATTGGGTAGTTTTCTGTCAGCAGATCATCACCGATAACTTGTTTGACCTCTGCACCAAATTCTTTTGCAAGCGCCTCAACAGTTTCGCCAATTTGAGTTGGTCCCATATCTTCTGCAGGCGTATTGATCATATCGCGTGCGATCTTGATTGATGCTTCTTCAATCTGGGCTGATTTAAGTGCGACTTTATCACCGATAACTAATTTAGGCGGTGTACCCTTGTCGTCTTTATAGCGCGTAAATCGATACGCACCATCCGCCCACGCTGCATACACGTTGGTTTTGTCGACACCTTCAGGAAGCGTTGCAAGCTTATAATTTCCTTCAGGCAAGCTCGCAGAGGCGATTGCAAGACTATTTATGTCTTCATCACCACCAAGCCCAAACGCGACATCTTCAATCTCACCCGAAGCATTAGAAACAATAAGACTTTTTCCCGTTTGTCCCTTAAATCCCATTGCTTTTGCCAACGTTGAGAAACGAGCTTCCTGCCCCTCCAACCAAGATGTGTAAGTTTGTGTCGTCAATATATGTAAACGGACGACAGATTTGGCAGAAGAAGTAAATACGGAAGTCATAAACTATTCCAAATTGAAAGAATGAATGTAGGGAAGCGTTAACTAATCTTTGACGGGAAAGATACATAGTTCGCCTGAAAACTATATCAATGCCCTTATACCAACACCAAGGGACCATGTCATGGCGACAAATTCTTTAACGCGATTCATCCTGCTTTCAAGCACAGCACTTTTATTAGCATCAGCATGTACCAAACCTCCGACAAGCAAGGAGGAGGAAATGATGAATGCAGTAGCAAACGAAAAGCAAATTCTTTCTGCATCGAAAGAAGAGCGTGAAGCTATCAAAAACCACGACATGATCACACAGGCCAAATTCTGGGGTGACCAATTTGATCTCAACCCAACAGATTACGAAGCGGCAAATGAATTTTCAAAAGTGCTTCGTGCTATTGGCAGTTCGGATCGTGCGATAGATGTCGCAACCCAAGCTTTGGCTATACACCCTGGTGACGTTGAACTTTCCAAAACGCTTGCAAAAGCGCACATGGACTCAGGACAACCCGACCGGGCAACCTCCGCGCTCTACAATGCGAAACCCACATCTGAAGATTGGACATTGTATTCCTTATACGGCATTGCGCTGGATCAAATGGGTGATCATGCCAAAGCACAACTTCGCTATTCGCGCGCTTTAGCAATTTCACCTGACAATGCCGTCGTTCTTGCAAATTATGCGCTTTCGCTTGCTTTGGAAGGCAAACCCGCCAAGGCAGAAGAAAAGCTACGGTATGCTATTGAAAAGAACGAATTTGTTGATCCACGTGTTCGCATGAACCTCGCACTTATACTCGGCGTGCAAGGCAAATTTGACGAAGCTGAAGCGATGTCTGCTATAGATCTTCCGCCCCACATGGTACAAGCAAATTCGGACTATTACCGCAAGCTTCTGACACCGCCATCCCGTAGCTGGAATGATTTACGTAAATCGCAAGATAAGTAATTTCTATAAGCCGGTTTCTATCAAAATACAGACAACAATAAAAAGCCTAACCACCTTTCAATGGTTAGGCTTTTTATTATTTAATTTCGTGTCAACGGACTGAATAAAATAGCCACGACAAAACGTTTACTTCACAGCTTCACCCATCGGACTTGCCTCGGTTCCCGCTTGTCCTTCTTGTCCCTTAATCTGAATGTAAGCCGGACCACCAATTACCAAAAACAGTACAGGCAGGAAGAACACAATCATTGGAACGGTCAATTTTGCTGGAAGCGCCGCTGCCTTTTTTTCAGCTGCCAACACACGCAGCTCTCTGTTCTCTTTCGCCATAGAGCGCAGCGCTGCACCCATAGGCGTACCATATTTCTCAGCCTGCACTAGCGCAGTCGCAACAGACTTGATCCCTGGGTGGTTTGTACGGTCCGCAAGGTTCAAATAAGCCTGACGCCGTTCTTGAAGATATGATAACTCAGCAGTTGTTAGTCCTAGCTCTTCAGCAAGTTCAACAGAAGCTGTTCCTATTTCTTCTCCGACCCGCGCAAAAGCAAGCTCAATCGACATACCCGCCTCAACACAAATCAACATCATATCCAGACTGTCTGGAAATGCTTTAACGATTGAAGCTCTACGCTTATCAGCTCTATTCGTAAGATACATGTTTGGCGCATAGAAACCCGCTGCAGCACCAAACATAACAGCACCGATCTGAAGCTGTGTATTCAAATCAAAGTCATTTACAAAATGCAGATATAAAAAGGTTGCCAGTCCCATTGTAAACGGCAAAGCAAACCGCGCAAAGTAAAAGGCTGAAATTGGTCTAGGCCCGCGCAAACCCGCCTGAATAAGAGATTTTTCGAGGTTGTCATCTTTTAGGGCAGATTGAAGATCGAGCTTATCCACAATACGCTTCATCATCCCTTCATCAGTTCGACGAAGACCTTTTTGAGACAATTGCTCACGACTCTTACGGCGCAATTCTTCACGGCGGTTTGAAACAGATTTCAACCGCGTATCTAGATTGTTACCTTTAAGTGCTGGCGCAGCGATCGTTAAGATCGTTGCAAAACAAGCCAGACCTGCCAATAGCGCAGCTAGAAACCCTGGATCTGTTACTGTTTCAATCATTGTGACCAACCATTATTTATCGGCTTCAAGCTAAACATCCAATTTCATCATCTGTTTCATGACAAAAATCCCTGTCCCCATAAGACCTGCTGCAATTAGCAAAAGGAAATGCCCTGTAGGGTGGACAAACAGAAGTGTAATATAATCAGGTGATGTAAAGTATACGAGCAACATCACAGCTATCGGCAACGACCCAATAATCATAGCGGACGCTTTAGCCTCAGAAGACAGTGCTTTCACTTTCTCAGCCAGCAATTTACGTCCCCTCAAAACTCCCGAAAGGTTGCCAAGCGCTTCAGACAAGTTACCACCCGTCTGCTGCTGAATACCAATAACGATGTTGAAGAAGTTCACCTCAGGTAACGGCATTCTACGATAGAGGCGGTCAAGAGATTGAGGAACTGTCGACCCCATCTGAATGGAGTCAATGACACGTGTGAACTCAGATCCCAGCGGTGCAGGCGATTCAGAAGCGATAATCCGAAGACATTCAATCAACGGAAGACCCGTTTTTATACCGCGAACAATAACATCGATACCGTCTGAAAATTGCATCGTAAATTTCTTACGCCGTTTCGCAATTCCCATCCCAATAATCCAGCGTGGCACTCCAAGCGCTCCAGCAAAACCAGCACCTGCAACAACAAGATATGTTTGCCCCATAACCCATGCTGCCCCAGCAGCAGCCAAACCAAACAAGATTGAACCAACCCAAAACATAGCTGGTGTTATCGACCATCCAGCTTGAGCAATTTTATCTTTGATTGTTTTTCCGCGTGTATCTTTACGTCGCTTCTCTTCACGGTCTCGCAGAGTCTTCATCGAATCTGCCATCTGCTTACGTCGCAGAGCATTCGAGTCTGTTGCGGCATTCCGCTTGCTGCCATTGGAGGAAGCACCAACTGCCACTTGTTTAAAGCGCTTTTGCTGGGACTGGGTTGCCCCGCCCGATGTAAAAGCGAAACCTAACCCAACCACACTTATAAAAGCCAATCCAGCAATGAGATAGACGATCATAGATTGATCCATCAGGCTGTCTCCAACTGATCTAGCGCGAGGCCAAGCTCGCCTTCCAAATTGTAGTATTTCGCACGTTCCCAGAAACGTGGACGCCCTACCCCTGTTCCGCGGTGGCGACCAATCAATTTTCCATTTGCGTCTTCGCCGTCAATTTCATAACGCAGCACATCTTGAGTCACGATCACATCGCCCTCTAGACCCATAACCTCTGAAATAGATACAATCTTTCTCGATCCATCGCGCAGACGTGTCGCCTGAATAACAACATCAATTGACCCCACAATCATTTCGCGGATCGTTCTTTGCGGAAGCGCGAAACCACCCATAGTGATCATGGATTCCACACGCGATAGACCTTCACGTGGCGTGTTCGCGTGTAGTGTACCCATTGAACCATCGTGACCTGTGTTCATCGCTTGCAACAAGTCAAATGCTTCTGGTCCACGCACCTCACCCACGATAATGCGGTCAGGACGCATACGCAGACAGTTCTTTACAAGGTCGGTCATTGTCACCTTACCTTGTCCCTCAATATTTGGAGGGCGTGTCTCTAGGCGCACAACGTGGGGCTGCTGCAATTGAAGTTCCGCAGCATCTTCACACGTAATCACGCGCTCGCCCGGCTCAATAAAGGCCGTCAAACAGTTTAGAAGAGTTGTCTTCCCAGAACCCGTACCACCGGAGATCAATACGTTGCAGCGAGATGTCCCGATAATACGCAATATCTCTGCACCCGCAGGTGAGATCGCACCAAACTCAACAAGATTTTGAATCGTCAGCTTGTCTTTTCTAAACTTACGAATAGTGAGTGTTGGACCATCAATCGCAAGCGGCGGCGCAATTACGTTCACACGCGAACCATCAGCAAGACGCGCATCACATATTGGACTAGATTCGTCCACGCGGCGGCCAACCTGTGACACGATCCGTTGACAGATATTCATCAACTGGCCGTTATCGCGGAAACGCACATTCGTACGTTCAATCTTACCGTTAACCTCGATATAGGTACAGTTTGCACCATTGACCATGATATCCGCGATATCATCTCGTGCGAGCAATGGCTCTAGCGGACCATAACCAAGTACGTCGTTACAAATATCCTCAAGGAGCGTTTCTTGCTCCGCCAAAGACATCACAACATTCTTGATAGAGATAATCTCAATTACAATATCGCGTATCTCTTCACGCGCGCTCTCTTGATCAAGTTGCGCAAGCTGTGAGAGGTCAATCGTATCAATAAGTGCGTTAAAAATCTCAGTTTTTACAAGATAGTAAGACTCGGAACGCTCTTCAATAACCTGTTTAACTTTGGGCTTTTCTTCCCGCACTTTTGCCACGGGAGCCTTGTTCATCACAGGCGCTGCTTTTGCTTGCGGTTTGCTTGGTGCCACTTCTTTGGGCGCTGCAGGCTTTGCAGGCGCTTTTGCCTGAGGCGGCGGATCAAGCACAACAGAACCGTCATCGACTGGGGAAGAAGCAGGTCCGCGTGATACCGCCGCTCCGCTTCCAAAAGAAGTTGGTTTTTTACCAAACATATACCGCCCCTATCGCTTGAACAATTTGTTCAACAATGAACTACGCTCTGTTTTAATTTCTCGTCCGGTCAACAAAGACGCAAGATAATCAATACCTTGAGAACATTTTGAATCTTCAGCGATATCCGCAATCATTTGACCGTTATTTGCGGCTGTTCCAAACAATTGTGGATCAAACGGCAACACAAGATCAGGCTCCAAACCAATAGCTTGCGCAAAATCCTTTACTGGAATTTCAGGTCGCTTCGGCACACCAACTTGGTTGATGACAAGCCTTGGTTTACTGTCGTTTGGTCTAGCTGCTTTCAAGAAATCGACAAGGTTTTTACCATTGCGAAGTGAAGCAAGGTCTGGCTGCACCACAACAACGATTTCGTCAGCAGACACGACTGTACTTTTAAACCAATCAGTCCAAATATGCGGCAAATCAAGGACGACATACGGAACACTTGAACGAACTTTGTCTAGAACTGTTGAGTATGTCTCTTCATCCATATCATAAGTACGATCCAGACTTGCTGGCGCAGTAAACAATGAAAGATTATCAGTCGCCTGCGTAATCAAACGGCTCATCACCGCTTCATCGAAACGCTCCGGCGCAAGCAAAGCATCTGCTATCGTTTGGTTTGATTCATTGTTGAAATCCAACCCCGTCGTTCCAAAGTTCAAATCCAGATCGACAAGTGTTGTTCCCAATTGCAAGCGCTCTGCAAGTGTCCATGCCAAATTGTGCGCTATTGTTGAAGATCCAACACCACCCTTCACGCCTGTTACAGCGAGCGTTTTACCAACAAATGGCTGTTCTGGGTCTGCAAACTGACTGGAAATTGCGCGAATAAGCTGAACAGTTTCAAGCGGCGGGACGATATATTCAGAAACTCCACGGCGCATCAACTCACGGTAAAGTCGAATATCGTTAGCAGCCCCTATGACAACTACTTTCACTCCTTCGTCACACAATTGCGCAAGCTCATCTAATTCTGCAAGCAAGCGTCCGGAAGCAGAAACAGACTCCACAATAATCATGTGAGGTAGTTCATTTTCCTGATAGTAGTTGATAGCCGCAGGCACACCGCCATCTTGAATGTTAGCAGTCACATTCACCATGCGGCGATCTTGCATAGATTTGTTCAGCATCTGCTGACACAATTGCGTCTGACAAAACGCATGAATGCTTATACGTGGGATAACACGGTCGCCGCCTTCATTGTGCGTAATGGTGAAATCAACTTCTTCATCATCCTGTAGTGCAAGCACACCAGAAGCTGCGGCCACATATTCAGACGCTTCTATGACAGGCTCTGCAATTGCTTTGCTTATTGCTTCTCGTTGCAATGATGGCGCACTCACTTTTTGTGCAGCCGTGTGAGCAACATCATCCGCAAAATCATCAAGATCAAAATCTAGAATTTCTTCAGAACGCTCAAACTCAGGTTTAAATTCGCGTTCCTTCTTCAATTGAGGCCGCTCAAACATTTCAGTCCGAGCTTGCTTTGGTGGCACCTCTGGCTCCAAATCTTCCGAAAGATCCTCACCAATATCTATATCTTCATCAAAAGCGTCATCTGATTTCGTCGCAAACCGATCTGCAAACTCACCGTTTTTGATCGGCGGCACAAATTCTTTAGAAAGCGCGCTTGAAAGTATGTCGTCAATATTATCGGAACCACTCACTGGTTCACGGGACGGTGTGCTGGTTGCCCATTCATCAGCATCGTCTTCATCATCATAATTTGTAGAATATTCTTCTTGGGTATATCCAGCGCTCGCAGATGCTCCGGTCAGATCTTCTTCTGTGAGATCCAGATTATCAAATATAGAAGTATATTCGTCATCTTCTTCTGCTTCTGAATCTACTTCGTAGCTGTCGCTTAGGTCATCTTTTTCCAAGTTCTTCGATGCAAATTCATCACGCGAGGCATCTTTGCCCATAAGTGCGCCAGCAAGATCCATTTCACCGCCGACGTGCATCGGGTCTTCTGAATATGTTGCATCTTCATTGAATTCTGATGCTTGGCTTGCACTTCCGCCAATAACACTTTGCAGCTCAGCCAGCAGATCTGCGGAAATCTGAATGCCATTGTCGTGTGGCAAATTTCCATCCTCAGACGTTTCCCCAAATCCTTCATCAAAAGACGTAGTTTGGGAGGCAACTGTTTCGGTGTTTCCATATTCACCGATAGGCTCATCAATGTCCAAGTCCAACCCTAACTCTTCAATTAGGGATTCATAGGTTTCATCATCGAGCGTGTCATTGGGACCTGTCATGTGAGCCCTCCTAAAATTCTAGTCTATTGTTGTGTGCTGCCGCCATCGGCTTCCTGCGATGAGGCAGTACTCTCGCCGAGGCGATATTTTTCATAAACAGTAAGTTGACGAGATGAATCCCCAGGACCAATTTCCCGCTGACCAAGCAAATCCCCTGGTTTCGCGACCATCATCGCAATATTTTCATTCACAGCACACCCAAAGCTCGGCAGTGATGCGTTAGACCTTAGATCGGTCCAATCGTGCTCGTTTACAGTCGAACACCCCGGCACATGGGCCTCATATGTTTTAAAGGCAAGAACAAGTGGCGCACCTGTTTCACTCGCTGCCGGAGTATATCCACCCACAGAAATACGGTCAGGCAAAATACCTTGTTGAGACAGAATAGAGCGGATAGACGCCACAATTCTTAGCGCTTCTTGCGACCCCTCAGGCGCACTTACAACGATTGGCCCATAACCGTCTTTATCAAATGCGACAGCAAAGCTTTCTACACGGCGACGATCATCTTGATTTAGATAACCTTGGCCAAGCCCCGCAAGTTCAAGATAATGCGTTTCTTCTTTAACTTCGATCTCTCTATGCTTTCCATCAGCCACACTGAATGATTCAGCGCTTTGACTGCACGCTGAAACCGCAATGATCGAAGCGCCAAGAAGCGCGAGTGTTTTCCAGTTGCTCATATTCGCTCCTTGTATCAATCGAAGATGAATCCGGCACCATTTGTGCCTAATTCTGGTTCAACATCTGCGCCAGCTACTGCGTAGATTTCATTCATTTTTCCGAAGAATATCGCTTTAGCATCACGTGTCGGGACTAGCCCATCATCTGGTGAACGAAGCATTTTAGGGTCGGTTGGATCTACCAGATATGGTGTCACGATAACAACCATCTCGGTCTCTTCGTTCTGGAAATCACGCGAACGAAAGAGTGTGCCTAGAATTGGTATGTTTCCAACTCCCGGAACTTTGTCCATAGCCTGACGCGTTTGTTCTTGAATTAGACCGGCAATGACCAACGAACCACCAGATGGCATCTCAACAGTTGTATCGGCGCGGCGTACTTTTAGTGCTGGAATAACCACAGAAGGAGCGGTGACTGTTGTACCATTCGCATTCACATAGGTCTCACCACCAATTTGGTATCCACCTTGCGACGTCATCTCAGAAACTTCTGTAGAAATCCGCATAGAAATGCGGCTCTCGGACAATACAACTGGTGTAAAGCCAAGCCCCACACCAAAAGGTTTGAATTCGAGGACAACTTGTCCATCACTATCCACTTCAGACGGGACCGGAAATTCACCACCTGCAAGAAACTTAGCGCTCTCACCAGACAATGCGGTCAGATTTGGTTCAGCCAAAGTACGGACCAAACCAATGCGTTCCAACATATCGACAGAAAAGCCAGCAGAACTTTGAAGGTTGCTGCCAACATAGTTATTATAACTTGGCGCGACGTTCAGTCCCCCAAGCGCAGACCCTGCGATACCAAAAGCGTTTGAAGTTCCCACTTGCACAGACTGATCCCAAGGTGCGGCGGCGCTCGCTACGGCTCCCACAGTTTGAGACGCAAGTTCTCCCACGTTAAGAGTACCCGTTAGATTCACACCCAATTGCTTGATGACCGAACGCTGCATCTCAACAATGCGCACTTTTAGAAGGACCTGATCTTTACCTTCAATCGAAACCATATTGATCACAGGGCTATCATCAACAACAAATTGTTGTGCCAACTGAATTGCCATATCCGCATCAGAAAGGCTCGGAGCCTTACCTGCTAACACAATAGCGCCGTTCACAAACTCAGCCTTAATTGCTGAGCGAGGTACATATTGCTCAATCAATGCTTGCAATTCACTGACACCTTGACCAGCGACAATCACATCAAGCGCAAGGATTTCTTCGCCGCGTGCATTCATAAAGATAATGCTGCTTTCACCCTTACCCTTAGCAAGCACAGCTATACGGCGTTTAGAGCGCGCGAGTACATCTGCGATTTCTGGATTTGCAACCAAGATATCGTCTACGTCTTCTTCAAACTCTAAAACAGCTGTTTTGTTTTGAGCGATATTAAGAGAACGTGAGGTCGCACTTTGACCAGGTTCGGAGACCTTAACCTTGATAGTTTGACTTTCACCACTGGCGCGTTTTACTTGCCCCAACGCTGAACCACCACTCAAAAGAGCGGCGACACATGCAGATACCAGAATTTTCTTAAACATATTTTTCATTCCCACAGCCCTTTCTAGGCCCCTTCGCCATCATACGAAGGATCAGGCGCGCCCTGCATACCCATATTTGGTTGATTTAAGCCCTGCCCCATAGAGCCAGCAGCACCAGTATTTCGTTGAACAACACCAGCTGGCGCACTCATAGGCGCAGCACTTACACCGCGTTGAAATACGCGCACGCCATCTGAACCACCACCCCGTCGCGATGCCATAGCCAATCCGCTCGCGGTCGCACCTGAAGGTCCGCTCAGCTCACTCACAGACCGTAGAACAAGTGATAAATCACCACGTTCTTGTGCTGCCATCAAAACCATCGCGTCTTGTTTGCTCAATTCTAGTGTCGCACGGTGTCCAACAACCGCTTCGCCAGCATCGCCATCAACTGGCAAATAATACCCATCGATCGCAAGCACGCGTACATTGTTCAAAATTGTATCAATCGCTGTCTCTTCAACCACACCTTCAGGCTTCGTCACTTCCACTTCAAATGTAAGAAACACGTCGACATGATCGTTTGGAAAGATAAAACCACCCGCAGCTGTTTCAGCCGTAATCTCCACACTCACAGCGCGCATACCTGGCGTTAAAACAGCTGACATAAAGCCAGCTTCCCCAGGATGAACGACTTTTTCCCGTGTAAGCGGCTCACCCGCCATCATATTCGTGCGAATGACTGCACCCTGCATGGCCTCAAGCGCATCAGGGTTCACTTCATCCGTAAAGAAAGAAACTGTATTTGCCTCTTCAGGCCAACTTTCCCAACTCAACTGGCCTTCGCGTACAAACGTACCAACTTTCAAATCTGCGGCTGCCACTAAGACTTTGAGGACGGGTATCTCTTCTCTTTGCTCACCAAGCCCAGTTAAAGCACTTGTTTGGATTGGCATAACAGCTGGAGCAGATGACCCCTGCATTCCATTAACAAGAAACGCCGCTGCTATCGCAGCACCTGCCGCAACAAGTAGAATTATAAGACGCATGACTGGCATTTACTTCTCCTAAAGTCCGCTGGACCTTGATTTGTTGCGCTACAATTTCACGCATGTCCTAAACTTATCGTTAATTCGCGACAGAAATCGCACTCCAAGCATCCATCAAAATCAATGATTTGGGAGCCGCCCAGAAACCGCCCGCAGCAATGGCCACGCCGTAAGGCACTTTTTTAACATCTAAAATTTTTGAGAGCCGCTCGCTTTTAGGTTCAATTTTCATGCGACGAACAATAATTAACGGGATCGCGACTATTCCGCCTGCAATTGCAAAAGCGGCTAAAAAAGTCATTCCCGCCGGCACCCCCATCCATAGCGATGCCGCCGCCACAAGCTTTGCATCACCACCACCCCATACTTTTAAATAAAATAATGCAACACCTGCTACAAAAGCGACGAGGCCAACCAATAAATGCCAGCCAAATTCATGTAGTGTGAGCTGCGCAAAGTAAGCCGCTGGAAGAAAAGCCAACGCCATTACAATGGAGACCCAGTTTGGAATTATGCGCTCGAGCACATCATAAGCTGCCGCATAAACCAGCAAGCCAAAAAAAATACACGCAAATACAATGGTAAACATGCGCCCTCTCACTTCCCCTACTGGTCCAAAGACCAACACATGAGCAAAGGCTTAAACTTAGATGGTGAATTTATAGTTACTTGTTATCACGCATAGTAATACAACAGTATAATTCAAACATTAAATGCAAAAAAGCCGTCGAACTCTTTCGACGGCTATTATGCTAGCAATTAAGCTAATATAACTCTTTACTATTAAACAAGTTTCTCAGAAACTTTGTTGAATGTAGAAGAAGTTTTTGTACCAACAGTAGATACACCACCGATGATTGCAACAGAGATAAGAGCAGCGATTAGGCCGTACTCGATTGCAGTTGCACCAGATTGATCTTTAAAGAATTTTTTCATTAGGTTTTTCATTTTGTATTCTCCGCATTTCATTTGCATGGCTATTTAAAATTCCCACCCCTTATTTTGAAGTCTTCTCGGCGGTGGATGAGTTATGTATAGAATAGATTGATGAAATCGAAGTTTAAGTAAGCAAAAACTTGTCTGGTAAATAGGTAATTACTTGTTTACCATGAAATCATGCCCCAATATTGTAACCTTTGGTTTACCCTAATCTACAGCAGGTAAATTTTAGTCTCCGCGCGCGTATACACGCATACATGCGCGCGTATCTACTCACTCAACCCACCTCCCCCTCTCCAAAATTTTGGTTCTGGGCTTAGCTTCTGAGCATAGGTTCAGGATAGAAAACACACGCCCAACACCTACACCGCGCGTTTTCTTAGTCTTTGATTCAAGTTTTAAGATTATTTTCAAGCATAATCGCGATCCGGAGCGATAATTAGGAGTTCTTTTATGGCGTTCAGTTTTTTCAAATTTGCCGCAGCAGCCACAATACTCGGCGCAGCCAGCCTCTCAGTTCAAGCTGAAGCACCAGCTTCCGAACAAAAAATTGATGTCTTCATCGACCAGACTCAGTTGCTACACCTTGGAAAGCCTATGGGCAGTATCATTATCGGTAATCCAGAAGTCGCAACAGTTGCAGTTCACGACAACCACACACTCCTCCTAACTGGACTTACATTTGGGACAACCAACTTAATTGTTCTAGATTCCATTGGTCGCACAATCCACACCAGCCAACTGCTTGTGTCTGAAAGAAGTGACACGGGCTCTCTTACTATCGCGCGTGGACAAGACACCAATACATACGCATGTAGCGACAAGTGCCGCCCTATAAAAACAGGCATGTAAACAAGAGCACACCAGAAGATACTCTCAATTCCTCAACTAGATGGAATAACGCATAAATTCCACACCTCATTAAAGGAATTGCTTCATAATTTTTTGATATAGCAACAGATGATTTTGCAATTCCAAGGTGTCATATAAATGACCACAGCGACGAAACACACGCACAACACTCCGCGATGGAAACATCGTGCAAATGCCTTTGTCCGCTCTTTTACGAGAAACAAAGAAGGTGCGGTCATGGTCGAATTTGCACTTATTGCAGCCCCTTTCTTTATTCTAATTTTTGGCTTGATTGAAATAGCTCTTATTTTCTTGATGACAACGACACTCGATTACGGTGTCACTCAAGCATCTCGCCAGATCAGAACAGGACAAATCCAAGAACGCGCCGGGTTGGAAAGCGATTTTAGAGCGCTTGTGTGTGGAAACCTATTTGATTTACTTGCTTGTGATAAACGCCTCCATATTGATGTTAGGCGCTATGATGACTTTGTCTCCTCAAATGCCGGTGATAAACTTCCACTCAAACCCGATGGAACGTTGGATGACAATTTTCAGTACAATCCCGGCGGTCCAAGCGAGATCGTTCTTGTACAAGTCTATTATGAATGGAGTCTCGTAACTCCCGTATTGTCATCAGGACTAAAAAACATGAGTGATAGCAAGCGCTTGCTTCATTCCACGGCTGTTTTTAGAAACGAGCCATTCTAATGAATAAGATTTTACTACACCGCTTTTGGCAAAACAAAGATGGCGTGGCTGCGTTAGAATTTGCACTCATCCTGCCTTTACTTGCCGTTCTTTATTTTGGCACGATTGAAGTATCGCTATTAGTGGAAGCAGACCGGCGCGTCACAGCCACATCAAGCACAATTGCAGACCTTGTTGCGCGTACAAATGAAGTGAATTATTGCGAAATTGAAGATATTTTTTATGCATCAAGCCGCATCATTCGCCCTTCAGACTCCAACCTCGTCAAGCTACGCGTTTCCAGCATTGTCGAAGACTCTAAAACAGGAAATACAGTCGTTGAGTGGAGCCAAGCACGTGGCGGTGAAACAGCCTATAATTCAGGCAAGAAACTTACTGTCGACAAAGGCGTCATGCCAACATCAGGTTCAGTCATTTTTGCAGAAGTTGAATACAAATACGACACACCTTTTCAGTATGTTATTCCTTCGACATCAACACTCAAACAGACCTTTTACTTACGCCCGCGTCAGTCTGAAAAAGTGATATGGGTGGGCTCAACTTCAGACCCCGGCAATTGCTAATCAACGTAATTTTTAAACGCGTGACTCGCGTTTATTGAATGAATGTCTTTTCCATCAATGGACATCACAGGGCGCACACCCCACAGGCTATTTAATCCAACCACGTAAATATCAGCCTCTGCCAATTCATCAGGCTGAATTGAGCGCTCTTCTATTTGCAGCCCCTCACTACGTGCCTTTTTCAATATCTTGCTTCGCATAAACCCAACGCGCACCCCATCCTCACTATGGGGTGTTATCAACACGTCGCGTTTGAAAATCGCTATATTACCCATTGCCAACCCCGCAACATTGCCTTGCATATTCAGCATCAAGGCCTCATTGCCGCCCGCCCTTTGCGCATGTCTCAGCGCTGCAAGATGATCTCCATAACATCCCGCTTTGATACGCGCTAAAGGAGACGTTTCATTTCTGCGAATAGGGCTAGTGATGAGCTTTAATGGCGCATAGGGTCGCCCCGCTTCCAACTTACTCATCTGTATAACAAGCATAGGCTCTCCGAGCACAACAGCCCCTCGTCCCTGCCCGCGACTAAATGTTATTCGCACACTCGCTTCTATTGCGCCGCTTTTGTTTAGCGCCGCTTCAGCCTCTTCTAGCGCTGTATAAATATCTGCATCATCAGGACCGCCATGCATTTCAAGAACTGTCATTGATTTGCGAAGCAATTTGATATGCGCTGCCTTCCCCTGAATAACACCGTCACCAAATCGCAAAGTCTCAAAACAGGTATCGCCCAGCAAAAAACCGCGATCTTGCGGCGAAATATGCGCGTTACCCGCATCCATCCATTCGCCATTCATCCAAATACGGTCAATCATCTTTGCCCTCCTCGCCGACGCGATCCCACATCAAAGCATTTACAAGCGCTTGGCCCTTATCAATCGTTTCCTGATATTCATTGGTAGGAATAGAATCCGCAACAATACCGCCTCCCACACGAAACTCACCTTTCCAGCCTTCAGGCGTATCTTGAAAGGCAGTCGAGCGGATAAGAATAGATGAATCCATACAGCCATCGGGCGTAATCCAGACCAGCGATCCACAATAAGGCCCGCGCGCTGCATCTTCCAATTCAGCAATAATCTGCATGGCGCGTATTTTCGGCGCGCCAGTGATAGACCCTCCCGGAAAGGCTGCACGCAACAAATCGACCGGCCCTTTGCCCTTTTGCAGTCGTGCAGTCACCGTCGATACAAGATGATGCACATTGGCAAAACTCTCCAGCGCGTTCAATTTAGGAACCTTAACTGATCCCGCCACACTCACACGCGCCAAATCATTACGCATTAAATCAACAATCATCAGATTTTCAGCACGATCTTTTTCAGATGCCAATAATTGCGTTGCCAGCTCAACATCTTCTTCCGGTGTCTTCCCGCGAGGACGCGTGCCTTTAATTGGTTTGGTTGAAACGTAAAGCTCGCCATCAATATCAAGACGTGTTTTCAAAAAGCGCTCAGGCGAATTGGATGCGAGCACCAAACCATCCAACCGAAAATAGGATGAGAAGGGAGCAGCGCTCCTGTCATTCAATCTCTTTATCAGATGAAAGGGATGCGCGCCGGTCTCCAAGTTGAAATCGAAGGCTTGCGATATATTTGCCTGAAAACAATCTCCGGCAAAAACATATTCCACCGTCCGCGCAATCTTCTGCTCATATCCCTGCACACTCTCTCGCGGCACGGGCATCCCAGCACACAAACTCCCCTGCCATACACCAATAGTAGACGAGGACCGCAGGGCCTCCAACAGGTCACCAGCGCCCACACTTACCGCTGCCTCCGCCTCTATGCAGCCGTCTTGTGATGCTTTCCAATTCCAATGGTATAAATAGGCTTTTTTCTCTTCGTGATCAAAAGCTAGCACTTGATTATAAAGGCCAAACGCTAAGTCAGGCCATGCGGAACGCTCTGGTCCCTCTTCCAATTTTGGTAAAATGCTTTTGCCAAATTCATAGCTTAATAGCCCTGCCCACCCTCCACAAAAAGGCGGCGCCCCGGCAGGTCTTTCAAATTGTAATTGCCCTAAATTATTCTCGATACTCGCAAGAGGGTCGCTTTGCTCAGGTCCTGAAAAAACAAGCGTTTCCAAAGGATAGGCGCATATATAGCTCCACCTTTTTCCTTTGCCATGCATAAGCATAGCAAACGGAATATCCCGCAAAGGCTCAAACACCTCCACCGGATCACCATAAGGGTATTCAATACAAATATGTGCGCTGGAAGAACTCAAATATGTCACCGCAAAAGGAATTTAGCCAAACGACTCTATTCGAGCAATTTGGACTGTAATGCCTCTATTAGCGCATCATCTACTGCCAGTATATCTCTTGTATAATTAGCCAACGACCCATGCTTTTCTTGAATAGCACTCATCGCACTCTGTAAGTATTCACCTTTTACACCAAGAAACGGATATAACGCCTCATCATCCAATTTTAGTCGAAGCCGTTTTTCCCATTTTGCGCGCACATGCGGCAAGCGCTGATCCAAATCAATTGTGTCATTCGTCAGCATATAATCTTCTAAAATCAGATCTTCAGGAACACCCAAGAGCGACAAAGTTAGCGCGCACCCAATCCCCGTACGATCCTTACCCGCAGCACAGTTAATCAAGCCAGCCCCTTGCGTTTCAGCCAATCGCCGGAACCATCGTGTATACAAGCAGACATGTGCTTCCACCCAAGGAGCCTCCGCATAATACGCTGTCATAAAATTATGTGCATCTTGGCCCGTCAGATTCCCTTTATCGAGAAACTCTAAGTGCGATGCTTTATACGCGCCTAAATCATTGAATGTATGAACTTCATGCGGGCCCCAAATATTGGGTTCAGATACACGCTCAGACTGGCGACGCAAATCAACTTGAAAATCAATGCCCAATCCATTGAGTAAGGCAAAGTCATCTTCATGTGCTTCATGCAAAGCTGCCGTACGAAAGAGCTTACCAGTCTTCACACGTCGCCCGTCCGCCGTGCCATACCCACCAAAGTCACGAAAATTAGTTACGCCTTTAAACGGCTTAATACGATCATGCATTATCTTCTCTCCCGCCCTGCACATGTGCAACACATGGTTAGAGTGGGAAAGAAATCACGTAAAGTAATGATTGCACCCCAATGACCTATATCCCGTAGGGAGCGCTTTATTTTAGCAGTCTCAAAGCGGATGCAAAATAACGTTCAAACTCTTATATCCGCGCACAAAGGAGTTTGGCATACGCTCAGGCTCTTCAAGCACTTCAATAAAGTTGAAGCGATTAAGTATCTCTTCCCAGAGAATCCTCATCTGCATTTCAGCCAAACGATTGCCCACACAGCGGTGGATCCCAAACCCGAATGAAAGGTGGCGACGCACATTCGGACGCCCAATCCAAAAGTCATCTGGACGCTCAATCGCGCGCTCATCACGATTACCAGAGACATACCACATCAACACTTTGTCGCCTTTGCGGATAGTCTTGCCGTGCATCTCCACATCTTCAACAGCTGTGCGACGCATATATGCAAGCGATGTCTGCCAGCGTATCGCTTCTGCCGCCATATTCGGTACGAGGCCGCGATCTGCTTTTACTTTCTCAAATTCTTTAGGGTATTTATTCCAAGCATACACCGAACCTGTCATTGTGTTACGCGTTGAATCATTCCCTCCCACAATCAGCAGAATAAGATTACCCAGCAACTCCTGAGGCGTCATATTTTTCGTTGCCGCATTATGCGCTAAGGCAGAGAGTAAATCATGGCCTGGCTCATCGCGATTCCCGCGCTCTTGCCAAAGCGTCATGAATTTCATCAAACACTCGGTAAGCTCCGCTTGCCACTGTGCTTCACCGCCTGGGCAGATCTCTTTGTTATACTTACCCGTAGCGACATCGGACCAACGCGATAGTTTGCGGCGCTCTTCTTGTGGAAAATCAAACAAGGTCGCCAGCATCATCGTCGTCAATTCAACAGAGACTTTATCCACCCAGTCAAACGGCTCATAAACTGGTAAACTATCAAGCGTTTCAATTGTGCGCTTGCGTATGAGGTGTTCGAAATTTTTCAGGCTCTCAGAATCAAGTACAGGCTGCACAGCTTTGCGATATTTCGTGTGCTCTGGACGGTCCATCGCAATAAACATGGGCAGCTTAAAGCCCTCATTCAAATCAACGACTGTGATCCCACCATATTTGGAGTCTGAAGAAAAACGCTCATGGTCCTTATCAACCGCAACAATATCGTCAAAGCGAGTAATTGACCAAAACGGGCCTTCAGGAGAGTCTTCTGTGTAATGGATTGGAGAATTATCACGCAACCATTGAAAATACTCGAAGCATTTCTGACTGCGCCACAACTCTGGGTGCAGCAAATTGACCTTATTCATATCAACTTGGTCAGGTCCAGCTACAACACCGCGCGTATTGAAACGGCCACGCTCCACAGCTGACATAATGTCTTCATTGCCACGTGCCGCACCAATTTCAGGCCCAATTATATTAGAACTATCAGGCATTTACATGCTCCTATTACAACTTATTCGCACGCAATAATCGGCAGGCTAGATTAAGCATTGCATCTTATTATCTCCGCAGACACGTTTTGTCAGTCAACGCTTGCGTGCAATTTTTACCAATATGCCCAAACGTCACAGCACGTAAAAATATAAACACATCGTTAATACAACTTCAACGTGTTATTTTAACTCAAAGCCTAATTTTTGAGACTTGACCCATCTGCTTGCTAGTTATCAATGTTCGCAGATTGATTCATTCCGCCTAACCCACCGCTTACCCCGCCAAGAAGACTCAAGGATTTTCCAATGCTAACGAGAGATATCGCCGAAACCTTCGCACGTAGCTGGGTGCAGGCTTGGAATGATAGAGACATAGAAGCTGTCGCAAATCACTATGCGGACGACATCATCTACCATTCTCCAAAGCTCAAAACAATAATCGAGCATGATGGCCCTTCACTGACAGGCAAAAAGGCGCTCGTTGAATATTGGAATGCCGCCATAGAAGATGCACGCAGTCTGTTTTTCGATGTGCAGAAAATCTTTGTTTCATCTGACAGCATCACCCTATTCTTTGAGAATCATCAGGGCCAGGATGTTGCTGAAACCTTCATTTTTAATAGTGACGGCAAAGTCAAAGAATGCATCGCTTCCTACAGTTAAAGTATTGTAACAGTTAAACCCACCGCAACGGCACCATTATTGCTTTGCCTCAATTAAAAATCGTTCTGTGTGATCTACAGGTTCTTTATTACAGCATCGTAATTCCCCAATTGGGCGAGCTGAATTGACCTTCTTATCATGCGGACGTGATAGTCGAGCAAATCTATAAAAGACCAAAGGTGATGAAATGAATTTGAAACTGGTAATCAGCGCGGTTGCAACAGCATTATTTGCGACAGCTTGCCAATCCCTCCCCAGCGATATGCGCGTCGCCGATTATTGCCGCGATGCCTCAAAGGCAAACGAAAGCATTTGTCAGGTAAGTCTCGAACTAGATGGCACGAAACGTTCACTCTCAGAAACAAACCTAAGCGTCAGCGAAGCCCGCACTCTAGCACAGCAAGCCGTTTCGCTTTCTCAACAAGCAAAAGAAGATGCACGCTCAGCGCGCTCAATGGCATCAGCTGCTCTTGCACGTGAAGCACAACTAGCATGTGAAACACGTACAATCCAAAAATCAGACACAGGCACATGTGGACCAGATCAAACGCTTATGAGCTGTACACAAACACGCTACACAACACGCGCAGGCGGCCTGTCTTTCCTTCGCGAAATCAACAATAAATCATGTCGCTTCAATTCTCGCGTCCTTGAGATGCAAGTCAAATGTTGTTCAGCACAAGCTGCACCATTGCCGACACAGCAATACTCAACAGCAACAAACTAAATAACTGTTTCAAAAGATAGCCCAGCCCAAGATCACGCCTTGGCTGGGCTATTTCTTTATCTAAAGGGCGGCTCATCAAACGCGCGCAATTTGCGCGAATGCAATTTTGCATCCCCGCTCGCCAATCTCTCCAGCGTATCAATCCCTATGCGAATATGCTCGCCAATCGCGCGCTCGTAAAAGCGGTTCGCAGCGCCTGGCAGCTTTAGCTCGCCATGCATAGGTTTATCCGACACGCATAATAGTGTGCCATATGGCACGCGCATCCGATATCCATTGGCAGCAATCGTGGCACTTTCCATATCCACAGCAATCGCTCGCGATTGATTGATACGCTTTGCGCTTTCAGAATAACGCAATTCCCAGTTACGATCATCCGTTGTAAACACAGTTCCCGTCCGCAATCGCTTCTTCAACGCTTCCGGTGTATCCCCCGTTACATTCTCAGCAGATTCAGACAATGCAAGCTGTATCTCTGCAATTGGCGGCACAGGAATATCCGCAGGCAAAACATGATCAAGCACATGATCATCGCGCAGATACGCATGCCCCAGCACATAATCCCCTATGCGCTGTGACTGGCGCAAACCACCGCAATGGCCCACCATAATCCAACACTCTGGTCGCAACACAGCAAGATGATCCGTAATCGTCTTTGCATTAGATGGTCCAACACCAATATTAACCAGCGTTATTCCCGATGCATTGTCTGGCCCTAAAATGTGATAGGCGGGCATTTGAAACCGTCGCCATGCACCATCCGAAACCAACTTAACGGGGTTTTCTGTGTCCTTATCGACAACAACACCGCCCGGTCCAACCAGTTTATTATAGGCAGTATCTGGGTTTTTAATTTCTTCACCTGCCCATTCAACAAACGCGTCAACATAGCGATGATAGTTGGTAAACAGAATATAGCGCTGAAAGCTTTCAACCGGCGTCCCTGTATAGTGGGCCAATCGTTTCAACGAGAAATCCACCCGCCCCGCATCAAATAGCGCAAGCGGCTTTTCTTCCCCTTCTAACCACGGTGTACCATCAACAATTTCATCGCCGATATGAGACAACATTGGTGTTGGAAAATGAGCAGCAAACTCCGCTGGGGACAACACTTCTGCATCCACACCTTCAGCACCATCCAGCACATAAGGATATGGAATATCCTCATTTGAGCGTCCGCATTCAAAAGTCACATCATGATCTTTAGCGATCATAGATAGCTGCGAGATCAAATAAGCACGAAAGAAATGCGGCTGCGTAATTGTTGTGGTGTAAATACCCGGCTCGGAAAGTTTTGCAAAAGAGCGTGACACAACAGGCGGAGGACCGTCTGGTTGATAGATAACCTTCAGATATGGGTAGGCAAAACGACGATCATTACGCCATTCAACATCAGGTCTCACACCTTTTGCAATGAACTCATGTAACGCACTTTGAAGCGACGCAACCGAAGCATCATACAATTCACTAATACGATCGACTACTTCAACAGGCGTCATATTTATAAGCTCCATTTCTTTGTTACAACTTGTCTCTAAAACTAGAGGACATTGCCCACTAATCAAAGCTCGATTATTTTATTCTACTATAAAAGCACTTTAACTCTGAAAAAATGCTTCTATTCAGGCCCTAAGACCAGATCGAGAACCACCGCCACCGCAACCATTCTTCGCCTTCAAATGGCATAGCTGTGAGCACCGGATAAAAGAATACGAAGAAGCCAAGCGCGACACCTCCCCACACACTCATCACAATGAGCTGCATCTCACGCCGCACAAACCGCGCCACGAAAGCAGCAATCCCCATGCCGAGCATTATAGCAGCAGGTTCGTAATAGTAGGAAAACATTAGATCACGCGGCAACACCGCATAGATCAACCAAAATCCCATATATGCCCCTGAAATCGCCAGCAATGCGCCATCTTTGCGGGTTACCCCATACCCCAAACACGCTAACATTGGCGGTAAACCTGCCCAATAAATTGCGGGATTACCTATCAGAAATATGGCATGGGTGAATCCATCATCACCCTTTTCAAAATAATACCATATCGGCTCCAGCATTATCGGCCATTCCCACCAATCACTTGCATATGGGTGAGGCTTCAGATTGCCCGCGACATCAGCAAACATGTTTTGATGCAATGTAACCAGTGACCAATCACCTTCCATATATAAAAAGGGCACGAATGTGAGAAGATAAACCGCTAGCGCTGGTACACCTTGGCGCAAAGCAGCACCCAAAAGTGAAAATTGGTTCCAGCCAGCAAATCCACTCGAGAAAAATCTCGGAAAGAAAATTCCCTTCGGACTACTTTCAGTAAAACGCCATATTAATATGCCGCCCCATACCAAAAACATATCAATTCCGGCAGACCATTTCGAGGCAGTTGCCAACCCCAGCAAGATCCCTGACACCACCAAGCCAGCACTCGCCCCTCTACGGGTACGCACGCGCTTACCAGACCATATAGCAGCCAGTGTGCTGAGCATGAACAGGCCTAAAGCATACACGTCCAACATGGCTGTCTGCGCCTGCACAAGCAGGGTTTGATTGAGAATTGTAAGCAAGGCCGCAAAGCCGGCGACAATCAATTTAAACCCAAAGAGTCGCATTCCCGCATAGACGGACGTGACACATAGCGCGCCCAAAACCGCTCCCGGAAGTCGCCAACCAAACGAAGAATCACTGGAAATATAACTACTTAACCCAATTATCCATTTCGCAAATGGTGGGTGTGAATTGTTCGTCCATTGACCGGATGAAAAAAAATCGCGTCCCGCAGGCACGTAATGTGTCTCATCAAACACTAAGGCATCAGGAAATCCCAGCCGCCACAGCATAACACCGACAGCTATCAAAGTTATCCCACAACCTATCAGCCAGTCATGCTTGCTAATACGCCCGTATTTTGCGTGTGCCATCAAAAATTTTACCCAACGAAGACAATGTAATATCGCTTCGTTAGGCTTAGCTTCGCAGCCCCCTCAATTCAATCTTCTTCTCAAAAGCGGATGCATTTTATATGCACGCCCTCCAGAGAGAAAAGTTTGAGATCGGTTCTAAACAGGCTCACTTTCAGATTTTGACGCGATGCTCATGTCAAACTTAGACCACACACCCGCATCTCCATGCCATTCACCCGCGGTTGCACCTTTGGAGTATTCTGTCGCACGTGCTTCAAAGAAGTTTGCGTGCTCAACACCGTTGAGTATTTCAGTTAACCAAGGAATTGGGTGCTCTTCAACGCCATAAATTGTTGGAAGTTTCAGCTGCTTCATCCGCCAGTCAGCAATATAACGAATGTAATTTTTAATATCAGCAGGCTCCATGCCCTCAACTTCACCAGCTTCAAACGCGAGATCGATGAATTTGTCTTCCAGCTTCACAACGGTCTGACAGCAATCAGCAATATCGTCTTTCACGGTTTTGGTTAGCGCACCCGTTTCTTCCGCATAAGTGTGGAACATGGTCATCATGCCCTCACAGTGCAAACTCTCATCCCGCACAGACCAAGATACGATTTGTCCCATTCCCTTCATTTTATTGAAACGCGGGAAGTTCATAAGCATCGCAAATGACGCAAACAATTGTAGCCCCTCAGTAAAGCCACCAAAGACAGCCATTGATGTAAGGATATCCGCCTCCGTATCCACACCAAATTTACCGAGATAATCATGCTTTGCAGCCATTTCTTCGTATTCCATAAACGCAGAAAACTCAGAATCAGGCATACCAATTGTCTCAAGCAACAAAGCATAAGCCGCAATATGAACTGTTTCCATGTTGGAAAAAGCAGCCAACATCATCCGAACTTCTACCGGCTTAAACAGCGGCATATAGTTTTCCATGTAGTTGGCACCAACTTCCACATCGGATTGCGTAAAGAAACGAAAAATCTGCGTCAGCAGATTGCGCTCTTTATCATTCAGCTTGCCAGCCCAATCCTTACAATCTTCCCCCAAAGGCACCTCTTCAGGTACCCAATGCACTTGCTGCTGGATCTTCCAAAAATCATAAGCCCACGGATAACGAAACGGCTTGTATGACAAAGATGGAGTCAGAAGACCGGGTTTTTCTGGGATGATTAGCTTGGACATAATTATAACCTGCTTAAATGTGCGGCGCTGCTATATGGATATGAATTCGACTCGTTACCAACACAATATGTAGTAGTTGCACTCATTTTAAAAGCAACATTTTGTGCTTTCTTGGGCATAAGTCAGCGAAGCTTAAATGAATTTTTAACGTTCTATTAACCTTAAACTAATGGCAGATAGAATCAAACAGAAGATTTTCACTATATCTTCAATAGCTTCTCAAAGTTTTCGCTACAGACGATCTATATCAATCCAAAGCACACTAACCAAATAGGTACAGCGTCAATAATCTTAAATTTTCTGTGGAATATATTGGAGAGTTATCTCCATAGCTCAAAATTATTTTTTTGCGGTTTCAATTTAATAAAACCACGAGCTAAAGCAGTCCATATTAGGCTGATAGTAGTTATAGGAAATAAAAGAAGCGGTATTAGCGACGCATTGTAAATGAGACAGCAGCGATATCATTCACTGTTTTAAACTGTTCAAACCGCGTCTCTCGGCGCATTACTCCAACGGATAGCTCGCCACCTGCTTTATGAAAAGCAACACCGGCCTGCCAATCTCCGACGGTTACTTGGTCACGAAGCGCAACCCCATCAAATTTCGCACCTTTGTCCCCAACATCCCAGCACAAAGCCTCATTGTCAGTTCCAACAAACATATACCAGCTATCAACTTTTACTTTTTCGCCTCGCTGATCCAAACGGTCAGCGATCTGACCAAGCCGCACTTCTGCACCAGCACTACGAGATTCGTGGCCAGCCACTTTTTCTATACGCGCATGCGGCGTAACAGAAAGATCAAGGTTAAAACCCGCTTTATCTAGAGGAGCATTAAATTCCCACTCACCTTGATAGGTCTCACGCGAGGCTTTCTTTAGGCTTTCAGGAGATAAGTCCAACGAAGATTTGTAACGAAGCAAACCATCGCCGACGGCCCAATTTGAAGGATCAAAACTACGCTGGGAATTTGCATTTAATTCACGCGCAATCTGCTGGTTCACAATTTTTAAGGGAGATGAAGGAGCAATATATTGAATAGGCCCAGGCTGTACGACTGGGCGTGTAATGTCCGTCGCCATTTCAGACGAAACACACCCTACACATGAAAATGCGGCAAATAAACTTACCACCATTGCTAACATCCTATTTGTTCCCTGCGACAAACTACCACTATGGTAAGAATATCACACCCACTATTACCGATAATATAACAACACGTAGAAAAATAACACCATCTTTATTAATAGCTTTTTTTACCGAAAATACAAAAAAAGCATACAAATCAAAACAATGCTGCAGAAAGACAAAATTTCTTCCTAACATTCAGATACAAAAAACGCGCCAAACTCCAAAAAGTTGCGCGTTTTTCTTTAATTAATCTTGATTCTTGTCTTGTTGATTCCTACTGGCAGGCAAGACACTCATCATAATCTGTTTGAGGCGTTATCATTCCAGCCACCTCTTTCTTCTCTTCTGAACCAGCAAATGCTGCACGTTGTACTGATTTGGAACGACAATAGTATAGAGACTTCAATCCCTTTTCCCACGCACTCCAGTGCAACATGTGCAGATCCCATTTCTGAATATCTGACGGCAAGAACAAGTTGAGCGACTGTGCCTGACATATATAAGGCGTGCGATCAGCAGCAAGCTCAATCAACCAACGCTGGTCAATCTCAAATGCTGTTCTAAACGTCGCCTTCTCGTGCTCATCAAGGAAATCCAACCCCTGAACAGACCCCTCTGCTTCAAGAATATTAGACCAAATTCCAGGTGTGTTTTTACCCTTACTCTCGAGCAATTTTTCTAAGTGTGGATTTTTAACAGTAAACGAACCAGACAGAGTTTTGTGCGTGTAAACATTTGCTGGAATTGGCTCGATACCTGCAGATGTACCACCACAAATAATTGAAATAGATGCAGTTGGTGCAACAGCCATTTTATGCGTAAAGCGGGCCATAACACCACACTCTTCTGCATCAGGGCATGGCCCACGCTCTTTAGCCAACTTTACAGATGCAGCATCTGCACCGCGACGAATGTGTTTGAAAATCATATTATTCCAGCTTTTCGCTGTCGCAGATTCCATCGGCACATTCAACGACTGCAAGAATGAGTGCATACCCATCAAACCAAGGCCAACGGAACGCTCACGTGTTGCGGAATAAACAGCACGTGCCATTTCCGGTGGTGCACGATCAATAAAGTCCTGAAGTACGTTATCAAGAAAACGGAATACATCTTCAATGATGTTCTCATCACTCTTCCATTCAAGGAATTTTTCTGCATTCAACGAAGATAGACAACATACAGCAGTGCGATCATTGCCTAAATGGTCCAAACCTGTGTGGAGCATAATTTCTGAACACAAGTTGGACTGCTTAACCTTCATACCCAACTGACGCTGGTGCGCAGGCATCGCATTGTTCACTGTATCTGAGAATATTAAGTATGGCTCACCCGTTTGAATACGGACTTCCAGAATTTTTTGCCACAATTTACGTGCGTTGATTTTCTTGACCTCTTCCCCTGTTTTAGGGCTGATCAAGCCAAACTCAGCATCATTCTTCACAGCTTCCATAAAGGCATCAGAAATATTCAAACCATGGTGCAAGTTCAAAGACTTACGGTTAAAGTCCCCTGAAGGCTTACGGATCTCTAGGAATTCTTCAATTTCTGGGTGGTGCACATCCAGATAACATGCTGCAGAACCACGGCGCAAAGACCCTTGAGAGATTGCAAGTGTCAGCGAGTCCATCACGCGAATAAACGGAATAATACCAGATGTTTTACCCGCATTACCAATCGTTTCACCGATAGAACGCACATTCCCCCAATATGTACCAATGCCGCCACCGTTAGACGCGAGCCAAACATTCTCATTCCAAGTCTCAACAATACCATCAAGAGAATCGTTCACATCATTTAGGAAACACGAAATCGGCAAGCCACGGCTAGCACCACCATTTGAAAGAACGGGTGTTGCAGGCATGAACCATAAACGCGACATGTAGTCATAGATACGTTGCGCATGGTCCGTATCATCAGCATATGCCTCCGCAACGCGCGCGAACATTTCTTGATAGCTTTCGCCAGGCAAGACATAGCGATCTGTCAACGTCTTCTTACCGAATTCCGTGAGCAGCTCATCGCGGCTCTCATCAATCTGAACCTGACGCACAACGCGCAATTCAGCTGTTTTTTGAGGCTTACCTCTACCAGCTTTTTGATCTTCTTGATTTGAAATCGCAGCGTTTTCTACAGACATGTAACCCAGGCTCCACGGTAATTTCGGAATATCAGAATAATATCAACCAACCAAACATATGGTGGCAAACACACCAGCTGACCCAATATATAGTGGCTCAAGGGTTAATGAGACGTCAACACTTTCTTACGTCACAAGCCAAACTTTCAGTGGAAAAGTCCCCATACAAACCAATTCTTTGTTAACTATAATCATCCAATCACCTGTAACTAGGCGATTTATCTAGAAACGGGCGCAAGTATCGTTAGCTGCATAAAAATTGTTCATTATTTTTTTATCACAGCAGCCCCAAAAGACTTCCACAGGTTTTCCACACCTTATCCACAGATACACTTTAATTTTCTACGAAAGCACACCAAAAATAAAAAAGGGCGGGCACTATATATAGTGTCCGCCCATCTCAATTAAACTCTAAAAAGAACCACCCTTAAACGTTTAACTCACGTCTCACCCGCAACGCCACACGAGGATCAATCTCCAATTTATCGGCAAGTTCCTTGAGAAAATCACTCTCCTTCTCAGACACATCACACGCACCAACACAGGCAGCAGCAAAGAGCTGAATGGCGTGATTGGGTGTAACAGCTGCCTTTGAAATTCGATCAAGCACATCACTACGGCTCACCGTTTCATCCAGTACCGATTTATTAAGCCCACCATCTTTCAATGCAGAACGAATTGCATCTTCTTCGTCTGTGTCCAATTGACCATCCGCATGAGCGGCAGCAGCCATTGATTCGACGATAGCTATTGAAAATGCTGGATCGGCTCCATCATCCCCCGCGAAACCATATGACTCAGCAGAAGCCTCTTCAGAAACAGAATCAGCCTGACTACGGTTTTGCCAAGCATTCCAAGCCACAGCTCCCATAGCTGCTACAGCACCGGTTTTAGCAACATTCCCAACAAGCTTACGGCCGCCACGCGATGCCATTAAAAGCGCGAGCAACGCGCCTCCACCGATAGCAGCATTTCGCGCGTTTTCGTCTGTCTCTATCTTTGTCTGGACTTTTTTCGCAATATCCTTGGCACTTTGAACACTCTGATCAACATCTACACTCTCAGCGACTTGTGACGCTTTTTCTTGAAGCTGTTTCAGAATTTTTTCGACATCAAACATATAAAATCCCCCTTAGAGATATATTGAAACAGCATTCTTCACGCTTGCATGTGTCAACTCTATGACGACGGCTGCAAATAAAGCTTTTGCGAACTTTCTATGAATTTTAAGTAAGACGTGGACAAATTGATATCATACAAAGTATGCAGTGAGACTGAACGAAGCAGAACTACAAAGAGGATTCCCTATGCGCATCATGTTAGTTACCGACGCTTGGGAACCTCAAGTAAACGGCGTCGTGCGCACAATGAAGCGTGTTTCAGCCGAATGTGAGGCAATGGGACATGAATGGGATATCATTTCTCCCAATGATGGCTTCAAAACGATACCTCTGCCAACCTACCCTGAAATTAAATTGGCTTTCGGGGCAAAACCCCAAATCGAAGAACGCTTATTAGAATTTGAACCTGACGCTGTGCACATTGCAACTGAGGGCCCCTTAGGTTGGGCAGCACGCAGCATCTGCCTCAAACACAAAATGCCATTTACATCTTCATATCATACGCGCTTCCCAGAATATGTGAATGCACGTCTCCCTATCCCATTGTGGGCTGGTTACAAATATGTGCGGCAATTTCATCGTTATTCTGGTCGCGTTATGGTCGCGACAGTTTCGATGATGGAAGAATTAACAGCACGCGGTTTTAATAACATCGCCGCTTGGTCACGCGGAGTTGATACTGATATTTTTCACCCAAGCAAGAGACAAGAGGATCGCGGCCCATATCAAAATTTAGCTGGTCCCATTTTCTTAAATGTTGGTCGGATCGCCGTAGAAAAGAACATTGAGGCTTTCCTAAAGCTTGATCTGCCGGGCACAAAAGTCGTTGTTGGCGATGGTCCAGCACGCGAAGAACTTATGAAAAAGTATCCCGACGCTGTTTTTCCCGGATCAAAATTTGGAGATGAACTTGGGAGTTACTTTGCCAATGCTGACGTCTTCTGTTTTCCAAGCTTAACTGACACATTTGGACTGGTCATCCTAGAAGCGATGGCTGCTGGCACTCCGGTCGCCGGCTTTAATGTTCCTGGCCCGAAAGACCTCATCCCCGGCACCAATGCGGGCGCAATCAATGATGATCTTGCAAAAGCGTGTCTTGAATGTCTTGACCTTGATCGAGACGTTGCACACAAACATGCACAGGCATTTTCATGGAAAGCTTGTGCGGAACAGTTTATCGACAATCTGGAACCGCTTCCTGTCCCAGAAAGAAAACGCTTCTGGAAACGCTTCAAAAGCCTGCGTCGCCGAAAAAAGCCTCCCGTTCAGAGCTAAATCAACTCTCTACGACTCTGAATACGAAATAATTCACATACTGTCACGGTCACGATTGTTCCGCATGCGGAACTTTCCAATATAGTTCGACGACATTCGTATATACAAAACAAATACGAATTTTGCGTTTTTTTTGCTTTTTGAGTCATTTTTTTATTTACATCGACGCTTTTTCACTTTATCTGCGTGTTTCCGGCGGACATCGGCTCGAGGCTCTGCCGCCCTGATTCCACGTGGCGTCTGAACTTCCCTAATCGGGGTTTGGATGACGTGTGCGGGTTGAGGGGCAGACTTAACGAGACGAAAGCCCGTACTAACGCCGGATTGGGTTTACAATTTAATCAGAGGGGACTGTGTAATGATCACATTCCAAACACCTCTGGACCTAGTCCGCGTATTATGCCCTGAGACTCCAGTTGCCTGTGTGCGACCGGAGCGTGTGGCCACTGCTGCGTCCTGGTTCCAGAACAACTTTCCCGGCGATGTGCTTTACGCTGTAAAAGCAAACCCTTCTGTTTGGGCGCTAGATGCTATGTATAGTGCTGGCATGCGCTGGTTTGATGTAGCTTCACTCGAAGAAATCAAACTTGTTGCTGATCGTTTTGATGACGCTGTTCTTGCATTTATGCACCCAATCAAAAGCCGGCACGCAATTGAGCGTGCATACTTTGACTATGGTGTGAAAATCTTCTCTATGGACTGCGAAGCAGAATTACAAAAAATTCTGGAAGCAACAGACTACGCAAAAGACCTCACTTTGATCGTCCGTATGGCTGTTTCAAACGATGGTGCGACAATGCCGCTTTCAGGCAAGTTTGGATGCTCAGGTGAGAAAGCTGTCGCCCTGCTTCAAGCAGGCCGTGCGCACGCTGACGAGCTTGGTGTAAGCTTCCACGTTGGTTCGCAATGCATGGACCCACGCGCTTACCGTGTGGCAATGGATGCTGTATCTAACACAATTCTGCAAGCTGCGGTAACAGTAGATATTGTTGACGTCGGAGGTGGCTTTCCTGCTCTATACCCAGGCATGCACCCTCCTGAACTTCAATCTTATGTTGATGTTATTTCTCAAGTTTTTGAAGAAATGCCAGTTCTATACAACGCAGACCTTTGGTGTGAGCCGGGCCGTGCATTGGTTGCGGACTCAACATCTATTGTTGCTAAAGTTGAACTCGTGCAAGATGGCAAAGTCTACCTAAATGATGGTGCCTACGGAAACTTGTTTGACGCTGCCCACTGCAAATGGCCCTTCCCTATGGAAGTGCACCGCGCATCAGGCAAAACAAGCGCCCTACAAAAATCGTTCACGATTTACGGACCAACTTGCGATTCTATTGATGTGCTTGATGGCAGCTTTGAGCTACCTTCAGACATTAAAGAAGGTGACTACATCGAATTTGGCATGATGGGCGCTTACGGCGTTGCAATGTCTACGCGTTTTAACGGTTTTGGGGACACTCAAACATACCGTGTACGTGATAGCATCAGCCAAACAATGTACGAAACACAAGAAGAACAAGCACTTCGTTACGAAAACAACGTTATTTTCTTGCCACAAAGACAAGCATAAAAAGATAAAATCCTGAACCGAAACCCTTTCGGTTCAGGGCTTTTTACTGCTAAGACTGCGCATAGTCGCGTCATTTTATTTCACAAAACACTCCCAGAACAGAAGGTCTAACCACATGACAAAAGTTCTCATGATTGGTGCTGGCGGCGTTGGTACTGTTGTCGCTCACAAGCTGGCACAAAGCCCCGTCTTCACTGAAATCATGCTTGCAAGCCGCACGCTTTCCAAATGCGATGTGATTGCAGCAGATGTAAAAGCAAAAATTGGTGTAACAATTCAAACAGCTTCTGTTGATGCTGACGACGTGGCTGCTACCGTTGCGCTCATCAAGAGCTTTGGCCCTGATCTGCTCGTGAATGTGGCCTTGCCATATCAAGATCTCACGCTGATGGAAGCCTGCTTGCAGGCTGGTGTCCACTATCTCGACACAGCGAACTACGAACACCCAGATACAGCGAAATTTGAATACAAAGAACAATGGGCAATGCAAGACCGCTTCAAAGAAGCTGGCCTCACCGCTCTTCTAGGGTCTGGTTTTGACCCCGGCGTCACAAACATGTTTTGTGCCCACGCGCAAAAGCACTTGTTCGACACAATCGACACAATCGACATTCTTGACTGTAATGGCGGCGACCACGGCCACCCGTTCGCAACAAACTTCAACCCAGAAATCAACCTACGCGAAATCACAGCAAATGGTCGTTACTGGGAAAATGGCGAATGGATTGAAACAGAGCCATTAGAGCAATCAATGGATTTTGATTTCCCCGGCGTTGGAACACGTAAAGCATTTCTTCTCTACCACGAAGAAATGGAATCGCTTTGCCAGAACATCAAAGGTCTAAAACGCATTCGTTTCTGGATGACGTTTGGTGAGAGCTACTTAAAACATCTCGAAGTGATGCAAAATATCGGCATTATGCGCATTGATCCTGTTGAGTTTAACGGTCAACAAATCGTGCCGATTCAGTTCTTGCAGAAACTCTTGCCAGACCCAGCCAGCCTTGCGCCAAATTACAAAGGCAAAACATCAATCGGTTGCCTTGTAAAAGGCACGAAAGATGGCAAACCACGCTCAAGCTTCATCTACAATATATGTGACCACGAAGAGACATATAAAGAAGTTGGAGCACAAGCAATCTCTTACACAACAGGCGTGCCCGCAGTTGTGGGTGCGGAAATGATCGCAACTGGCAAATGGCGCGAGCCGGGTGTTTGGAACATGGAACAAAACGACCCAGACCCATTCCTCGAACGCCTTGGCCCATCCGGCCTCCCATGGCACGTTATGGAAATGTAGCTTTAAAGGGCAGTCGAAAGGCTGCCTTTTTCTTTTCACACCTCAAACATTGCTGATTGTTTACAAAACTCGACAAGTTTAAAAAGCTAAACTATTC
>CAYGPD010000030.1:0-8932 GCA_964351655.1 uncultured Hyphomonadaceae bacterium
AAATCCGCCAGAATACTAACACTAATTTTGGACCACTTTGGCAATGTCACGTCAGCTGAAGTGACCCTAAATGGACACATGACTTAAATTTTTATTGGAGTTCAATCGTTCCGAAGCAAGTTTCGTAAGAACCACTTGTGTAATAGTGAATACTTTTACGTTTGAATGCAGAGTCAACTTCTAACATAAACCTTGTAAAACGAGGCTGATCTATTTTGTTAAGCGTTGCCTGAACCAGTACCGAAAAATAGAAGCCCCCTAATGTGCGACAAAATTGAGGTAAATCTGCTAGTGGCTTTGTATTTCGATGTTGCAGGAATTCTGTGAATTCGTGAAACGCATTGTCCCAGTCAACTGCGTTTAATTCTTTCCAGTATGATGTTCTTTCATTGTCAGAAAGCTTGTCAATTTCTCCTTGAAACACCCCAACAAGAGACGATATCGCGCTTTCTTCTGCTGATTGATTTTTGAAGTACGATAGTTTTGTTACTTCAAGAAGAATTGGAAAGTCTTTTTTGGCTTGAGACCATCCATTCGGATAGTACATTAAGAACATCGTCATTAACTCGACGTATCTTTTTTTCTTCTTTCCAAACATATACCTGCCTATTTATATACAAATATGGCTTTGCCAGATATTTGTTTTCCTGATCGAGTATTGGTAGTTGCTATTGCTACACTAGAACTATTGGAGTTCGGTACTAACATCAGCCCCGATGCACCGACATTAAAATTTCCAACATTTTCAAGAAGAATACCGTTTGCACCAACTTTTGCTGCCTCTTCTTTAAGTTTTTGAACTGCTATATCAAGTAGTGCTTGTTTACTCATAAAATCATGAGCTGCATCAGCCGTTACAATTGCTATTTCTTGATATTTTTCAGGTGTCACGGTGTAAATCACTACATTTTCTGGAAGAGTTGCTTCTCTTTTTTTGCCGATAAGTAATGTAGTTTCGTTAGTAATGGCACATGCACCAAGCGACAGCATCAATAATGCTAAACATAGCGTTTTCATCATCAGTTCCAACTTTGCTATAAGTATATCTGTTGGTACCGTCACAAAACTTTTTAGGCAACTTAAAATGGTTTTCTCAATGTCTGTTTCTGGCGAAAGATTGCCTGTTTAATAAGGTATTTATGGCCATAAATGGAGAGATGAACGGGATTTGCTTCCTCAAGGGTTCACTTGAGATTGCGCCTTCAGGCTATCGGAGCTAGCATCAATCCCAATACAATTGTTTGGACCAAAGGTGTTGGGTTGAAAGTGCTGGGGGGACGAAAAATTTTTGATTTCTGGTTAGCTATTTTATTAGCAGCGTGCTTAATCATACTGCAAGTATTTGTCGAAGGATCACCCGTAAGACTGTTGTTCGGCAATCCAATAGAATACCCCAATTTTGAATTTCCCTTCAAACTTAAAACTCTACTGGTATTCTTGATACTTGGATCTATTTTGTTAGTTGGTGGAACTCAATATCTGATCAAATCAATAAAAGACGATTTTGCCGCATACACTAAAACAATCGATGATGAACGTGCAGATAAAAAGCTACAACTGTTAGCCGAAGACAAAGCAAAAAAAGAAGCTGAAGAAACTCGAATAAAATTAGAAGCCATTGAAAAAGAACAGCGACGACAGCGACTTGGAGAGAAAATAACTAAATCCCGAGTATCCGCTTTAGAGGTCGCTGGTTATTCCCAGCTTAGAGTATCAAATCTTTCAACCAATTCACGGCTTCTCCAAGGCAAAACAACGGCCACTGTTGGAGAGCTGGAAGTCAGTGAATATCGAACGGAAGTGGATGACTTGTATGGAAACCAAAAAGCAATTCTTGTTTTTCATGTTTTTGAAAATTCAGCAATTTGGAACTATGACAGCAATAATTCTTTTTCGAGGTGGAATGGACGGGGAGTTAACATTCTTACAGAAATAAATAAGTCGAGTTCACTCCAGAAAAAGTTTCAAGAGTATGACATACTCGTAGGAATTGGACTGGCATCGAATTCTACTTGGTTACCTTCTGATATTTCGTATGAAAGAGCTGCTTTCCTATGTGGAGCCTTGAACACTTTTAGGAAGGATCTAGGAACTCAAGTGTATGGATTGTCTATTGGCCACCATGAAGGACCTGAAGTAGATAGCGAAGAGAAACCACAAAAAATGCAGCGTGCTGTTGCTATTCTCGGAGTTAAGAAAAAACAAGATAATGTGCCTGTGGAAACTTATCTAAAGAAAATTAGCCAAAGTTTATCTGGTTCAGGTTTAGACCTTTCTAAATACTCGCTCATGAAACGGGATCAAGAACCTATTTGGCTGAAAATTGATGAATGTAGTCCTACTTAGCGTTCATTTTTTACTTAGTCCCAAATGTCCGCTTTTGGTTGAAACAGACCAATGCTCAAACTTTCTCTTTAAGAAACCGATATAACGTAGCAACACCTACTTCAGCGGCTTTGGCAGCTTTCTCCTTAGACAACCCTGCCTCCAAGTACTTTACAGCTTCCTTGCACTTACTTAACGTCTCCGGAGATGCTTGCTTGCCTTTGTATTTGCCTTCAGCTTTTGCGCGTTCAATCCCGATACGCTGTTTATCAAGTATCTCTTCGCGCTGCATTTCAGCAACCGCCGCCAAAGTAGTTAAAACAAGCTTTCCCGTTGAACTCGTCACATCCAAATTGCCAAGATCATCCACTATGACTTTGACACCTTTTTCGCGCATGTCTCTAATGAAGGACAAAACTTCTTCTGTGTTACGTCCCAATCGACTTACCGAAAGGACGACAACAAAATCTCCTTTGACCAGAAGATTTTTCAACTCATTGAAAACAGGTCTGTCCAAAGAACGACCACTCTCCTGCTCTTTCAGAACTTTTGCATCTGAATGACTTCTCAATAGATGTTCTGCTTGCTGATCCACATTTTGATGTTGAGTAGATGTTCGAGCATAAATGTATTTCACAGCATTTCCTATCATAAAACTAGTCTTATGATAAACCTATCATATAAATGGTATTGAATATATATGATAGACAATTACAAATCAGCCATAGAACTATAGTCTTGTGATAGGTTTAAACATAATCAGTTTTTTCCTTTACTAAACCAACATTCTGTCTGACATTTTCCGAAACAAGAAACTAAACTGCTCGGGGGAACAGTATATGGCAGACGGACATTATCGCGCGAGGACGGGAACGTCCGCCTCTTCAAGTTTCCAATTTACCTCCGACAGACAATTGCCATATGTAATTACTTCACTGTACACATTTATACTGTTTATAGCTGGAACCACATTTTTTTACTTCTCCCCTCAAAAGATATTAGACGGGATATATATTCGTTTAGGGTTAGCCACCCTCTTTTCAGTAAGTTTAATTTTGGGATTGTTGCTAGCTAGAGATAGTGAAGACAACTTTCAGCACGGCCCTAAATTGCTTCTTCCAACGATGTGCGTCATTCTTCTAAGTACGCTTACCAGCATTGTTGTCTACCTGAATACTTCCAAAGATTTATATTTCATACCCTGGATACCTCCAAGTGCTTTCGAACTTAGTTTCTACATCCTTTTAGGAATTTTTACGTCGCTTGCACCTCTAGCAGTTAATGCTGTGATTTTTTCTGGATACCGAGCAAAAGCGAAGATACAGATTCATGAAAAAAATGATTCGAACAAGAATTTAGTCTCAGTTGAAAGTGAAAATGCAGAAGCAATCGGAGCTTTGTTCGCGACAGTCGTGGTATTTTCTCTTTCTGCTCTTGCGGTTATTGCTGCTAAATGGGGAGGAACTTTTCAACTGCAACCACTATACGGCGTCGGTCTAAGCGGCTTCGTTGTGGGTATTTTTGCTATTGTAGTATTTTTGGAACCGCTTTCTCAACTTCCACTTATTAGATGGCTAGGAAGAACTCTGAAGTGGTTGTCGGCTCGCACACGCATTTTGGCATTATTTTATAATGCTATTGATAGCGTACTTGTCAAAGTTGGCTCCGGAATGGCTGGAATGGAGCATAGAAATATCTGGTCCAGATACATCTTTCTATCTTCTATTCTAACTTGCTTATCGGTACTTGGTTGGTTCCTGCCATCACCCTTAGGTCTCATTCCCTCAATATTAGCACTAACACTAGCTATTTCCGTTTCTCGCCTTTGGAGTTGGGTAGAAGAGGATCGAGCCTTAGCTGCGCTTACAAACTTTAACAGAAATGCTCCTTACAAGACTGAGCTTAGAGAAGATTTTAGAGACGAGACCCTTTTGGGTTTCATATTTGTATTCGGCTTGATGCCAATCATTATGTATCAAATGCATCACGCACCATACTACTCCCCCGACGGTCTTTTCCATGTTTCTGAAAACCAGCAGCATTCATTCTTGGCTTGGCTAGGTTTCTTTGGAATAGAACTTGCGAAAGCAGTACCCATAGTAGACTGGGCCGAAATTTATCAGGTCGGACAAAATAGCAAAAACTCTATGATTTCTATGGACGATCCAATGTCCAGGCACCTAGTTTTTTTGTCACGAGTAACTGTCGACCTAGTTCTAATCGCTGCACTAATACAAGCCATAAGCATCTCAAGCAGGAACCGTCAGCAAAAGAGACTGTATAATGCAGGATTGGACAGAAAAAACCTCTATAGAAAAGGACTAATAGACAGATTGGACGCATTTGTGGAGCGCGTTGAGGTCAGAAAAGCTATTTCAGAAGTTCAACGCCCCAATTCACCCAAACCGGATAAAAACACTTCAGGTGAAGTCGCAGACAAACAAATTTTTGACCTAACTAAACTTAAAAACCCTGACCTTATAGACTTTAGAAGATACAATATTGAAAGACTTCAGGAACTTCATAAATCATCAAATGTTAAAGTGAGAGCTTTTGTTTCTGCTATAGAACATCAACGGCCAGATTTTGATCTAAAATCACCAATCGAACTGTTAGAATTGATGGCAGAGCAGAATAGAGGTGAATCTGACCTTTACAGAATTCAATCAAAACTAATCGAAAACTACCTAGAAAACCCGTTGAATACAGATATCTCTGTAGAGGCATTAAGAGCAATTTTACTTAATACCCGACACCGCACGGGACTAGAGCAGTTTAAACTAAAGATAATTGAATTTTGGGGAATTCTAGCAATAAACGGTTCTAATGAAGATGCCCAAAAATCCATAGAATTTCTCGCTGACATCGCGGGTATATCCAACCCCGATGATTTTCAATATACAAAAGCTGCGGCGATAGTGAGGATGGCTGACATAGTAATCAAGAGAAACGAAACTTCCAATTTAAACGAAGTTATTCGGCTTCTCAATTTACTGAAACAGAATACAGATCAAAGAAAAGTACTTAGAGCAATTGATGGTGCATCCATGAGAGTCGAAGGCCATCTAAGAAAAAAAGGAACATTTGATAGATCGAACAATCCGGTATTTGATGATACGTTATAAAAGACCGACCATTACACTTTCTGTATTAGCAACCTCATCAAACTAAAAGTGAAACATGTTAATGAAAACGTTTATTGCAACTATCTTGATTGCCTGCCTCGAAACACTTGGCACAGGGTACGCTCAAGATGTCTATGTAGAAGGTTTTTATCGTTCTAATGGCACCTATGTAGAGTCACATTATCGTTCAGCTCCAGACTCTAGCAAAGCTAATAATTACGGCCCTAGAAATTCTACTAGTTCACTTTCCATTTCCGAATTTTACAGCAACAATCAATTTGAACTAAGAAATCGCGACTCGGATAGTGATGGAATCGCCAATTACATAGACCAAGATGATAACAATAATGGCATCCATGATAATTTTGATGCTAATCAATATGGTATCAGCGGCAACTAAGGTTTAGCGTTTTTTGCTAATAATCATGGAGGCTACAAAACGATATGCAGCCCCCTTCTTCAAATAACTATTCAGGTTCTCCTACCAGAAAGCTCTGGATACGCTCAAAGTTCACATGAGTTGCCTTTAAGGCTAATTCCGCAACATCCCTTTCAGGTCCCGGTTGAGCACTTTGATAGCGTTTCACAGCAATATCATGGGCAGCATGATAGATATGTGTTGCTTCCTCAACAGGTCTTCCCTCTCGAACGGATAGTATTCCTGCCAATACAACTACGTAATTTTCTAGAACGGCGATGCGTGCCGCCAATGCGTCCTTGCTATTCATTGAATAACTCCCAGCGTTAGTATGAAACGCTAGGCAGGATCACTTTTCGCATTGTGCCATGCCAATTCCCTCTTTTCGAGAAACTCAATTAGAAGTACAATGCATACGAGAGGTATCGCCCCCCCAACCCAGATGCCTCTCACTGGGTTGCGTGTAAAGCGCAGCCCTTTTAGTTTGAGATTGGGAGGTGTCTGGAAATCGCCAGTTCGAGCCGGATAGCCCCGAAATCGTTATGTCTGGTTTTGCGCCCGATGTCGCCTAAGCGCAGAACAGCCCTAGTTACTGAAGTATCGAATAGGATTCGCAGCACCTTTTCCCCTAGTTGGAAGGCGCGTACGTAGGTAAATATCGCGTATTTCTTGCGAAGCAACACTCCCAAGAAACGCTGATCTACCGGGGATAGCCGTTTCTAGCCAATCACAATACTTTGGTATTGCTTCGACCCAGCGTTCTACCTCAAACACTTCACCAACAATTCCGTCAGATTCAGCAAGCACATAATCAACGGCATCGGCTCTATTGCGACTTATTTTCCAGCACCCTCTGGCTGCCTTATACCACGATTGGTATTCGGATGAACGTCGAACAGAAATCGCGATCACAGAGTGTGAAAAGACTGTATTTTCTGCAGCGTACATTTCTGTGATTTGCCGTGCATGGCGCGCGCCTCGCTCAGATGAGCCGCGCCCGCCCGCAATGTTCGTCAATCCGTCGTATGCGTCCATCAATGCAGCTTCAACTTCAAGCGCCTCATCTTGTGTAAGACCGTGTCGATGCACGATGTGCTGCACCTCGAATCCAGCATTGATGATACTCTGTATTTGGAATAATTTGAGCGAAAAATCATCATCATTTTCATCTCGATCATCTATATTGGCAAGACCTTCTGCGGCGTGTGCAAAAACTCTGTTGCCTCGACCTTTTCCAACATAAAATGTTTGACCAGAGCGAGGATCAATCAAGCGATAAACGTAATACCCTAGACGATCGAATATTTCTCGTGGAAATGGCATTTGAACCTCTGACAATTTGTGTTGCCGTAAAGTTACCTTGGTTTCAAGGTTCGTTGCAATGACCGCTTTTGCGTCCGTTGGTATCGTTCGTCCCCATACTTTCCACCAAATATCAACATGTCACCCGAAGCCAATGACGCGATGCTTTACATTATGAGACGCAGAAACGAATATACAAGAGATATGGCCAAATCATTGTATGAAGCCAATCCGCAAACAGCGGCTGACCAAATGGCATGGGAAAGAAACTTTAGAATGAACTATGGCGAGATGTTCAGCCCACAAGATAGAATGGAATTAATGTCAGCTTTATCCGGCGCTCAATAGGTTTCTTTGGGAAAAGCAATTTTTGCGCAATCTAGTTTAGAATTTGGATTTGTAACTTTGGTGTTCTCATTGTCACATATAGCGAAATGTTGAATGCTTTGTTCTACTTGGTAGCGTTGCTTTTCTAGCAGTTTATTCACCTCAACTTTAGAATAGATCTCATCAGACTTGGAAAAAGGAGCCAAAGCCATAGCGATAATAAAAAGCGCTGCAATGAAAACTAAGATTAGCTCTATCGCTGTTGCTATGAAATTCACTCTTCTGTGCTTTTCAATAGATGCAAGCCAAGCTTCAGGATCGATTCTAATTTTGTCGAGAAGTTCTTGTCTCTTCGCTTCTTTGCTCATTTGCCTGTTTCCAGTCGCTTGTGTGTCCATAAATTGTACAATTCACCATCCGTCAGGCCTAAGACTTTAGCTCCATGGAAGGTGTTAGGGGCGTCAAATTCATTGCCAAAAAAAGGTACGTTTTCTTGGTTGTCTGGAAAGGAGGATTTTGCACCAACAGCTAGGTTTGCAAATAGTTTTAAGCCGATGTCCGTATCATTGTTTAGAAATTGTAAGGAGTTAAAAATCTCGTCATCTAGTTTGATTTCCATTCTGATGAAAAAACCTTTTGTAAAGTGTTTTAGCAACCAAACGCTTACAGGCTCCTCCCAGTCGCTTTTCGTAACTGATTGGAAGCAAACATGGATAGGAGTTTTTCGTGACAGCTTCTTTCCTGCATGCCGAATGTGTTGGCCGTCTTGAATAGCCGTAAACACAATGGTTTCGCTAGGAATAGCATCTAAGTGTGATTTAGGAGGCTTAGAAATTAAATCTCTACGAACTGATCTAGAAACTGTTTCTAAAACTAAAAAATTGAAGGAAAATAACTGAGGCTCAACACTATCCGCCCACTTAAGCGGATCACTACGAAGCTCTTTATCCATTATGATTCCCCAACCAGCTAAATGAGCGGGTATCATATATAAAGTTGAGGAAAAGAAAAAGCCCCCACTATTTAAGCGAGGGCTTTGACTTAGGCGGCGATACCGAATTTTACGTTGAGCCTATCAACAACAGATAAGATATTGCCTAATCTCTCTGGTATCCTATTAGCGGCCTTGGCCTCTTCAGGATCTTTGAGAGAGCAGGCTGCAGCACCAAGGAAGGAAAGGAGCAAACTGATTAAGGTTGTTCCCCATCCGTATATTAGAGCGTCATTCGTATCGAATTAATGATGGCCTCATACTTAGATTGCTTTTCGTAAAGCTCCTTAAGTGTGATTTTTACATCGTCTATAAAATTTTGAATGGCAAGTTTGATATTATCACCATTCACGCCATCAACAGCGATGTCTTGCGTACGGTCATTTCTCGCCAGAAGTAGCCATTTGGAAGTTTAGAGTAGGACTTATTTGGTGACCTCACAGT
>CAYGPD010000030.1:8942-38899 GCA_964351655.1 uncultured Hyphomonadaceae bacterium
CGCCATAGTGCGAAATCGATAGTTGTTTTCGTAACTTTTAAAAGCTTCCCATAAAGTCCTCACCTTTCCACGCCTGAATTGTCTTTTCATCTTCTCGGAGTTTAGGGACGTAATCCGTCCATATTTCGGATTCAATCCAAAAATTTCCGTCAGATTCACTCCATAAATGAACCCAAGGATGGTATTTTTCATGAATGAAGGACAAACTTAAATCTTCTTTGTCTTCGCCGCCAAGGTGTGACGAGAACGCCCCTTCGCATTTGTATTTTGTTTGAGTTGCTGAATGGTTTGTGAGGATATACCAACCGCCCGCTAAAGTTATGAATAAACCCAAAATATACTTCATCAATCATCCCCCTCCCAATGCCCACAACAGGCCGACTTCTGCCTGATGAATAGGTTTCAGATATCACATTATGGAGCGCTATGCCCAGCCAAAGTCAAATGTTGTCGTTCCAGACCTTATTGATAATAGTGTTATCCAACTTCAATTTAAAGAAACGTTGTCAGGCAAAACTCCCAAAATCCCGGAACTGTTAAAGAGTCTGCCTTTTTAATCTCATTTATCCACTATGCTTTGATGGTAACCCGGCCGACTTGGATGGCCTCATCATCCATAGCAACTGGCTCTCCGAGTATATTGAACTCGACACATCTCTCTGGTGCATAATTTATATAGAATCCAACGATGCGCCCAAAGGTTGGAACACCTTCAGGCAGGACCTTTAAAACCTGCTCTACGAAAGTAATGGGAGAACTCTCCTCAACTAAAGAAATAGTCTTAAATTTAGAGGCTCCGACTAAACCTGCTATCGTAATCTGTTGCGGTCGGTTATATTCAGTCTTTACAATGGCATGCGGTTTGAAGCGTTCCACATATTCCTGCCAATCCGTTTGCCTTTTTAAACGTATGCTCTCACGGATTGCATCCTGCACCTCTGTTTCAGAAATACTAAAAGCGGTTGCAATTATACTTCTCAAAGCTATCGCCAGACTGAGGTCATTCTGCAAAAGCGCATCCAGCCTCCTCAGACCTTTGGCAATATTTGAATATCCCATCGCCTTCACAGTGGAGACTTTAGATAAGCCGGTCCCCTGCATTTGAAGAGTGATAAATTGTGAAAAATATAGATGTGTGTTCATGAGACGCTCGCTTTAGCAATTTAGGGAACATCCCAAGGCTTGCAATCTGAGATCAAATGCCTGTCGTATATGTTTTCATTAGAATACGAACTGGTAGTTTTGTAAATCTAAACATCACCTCACTTAAGGCATTCCTCCAACAAAACCGCTCGTGTTGTAATTTGAAATAAGTGAGAGCCGAACACCCACACTTCTGCACCCTTGGCATGGACACGCTAGATTGCTGGCGACCTCATCTAGCCTCACATCCCTATGCACGACTTTGAGCAATAATTGCGTCGGAGTTTGCTTCCATACATGGAGACACTTGATGCAAGTAGCCTCCAACACCTGATCTTCATCAAGATCTCTTAAACTGACATCATGTAACCAACTCAATAGAAGTCCTCCGCGTCCGGTATCCGCGTAAAAGCAATCTTCCCACCAGCAAACTGTCCTGCCGGTGACCAGTGTCCAAGTGACACCACCCTTTTTCCAAATTTTTGATTCAGATTATCTATCGTGAATGTAAGTCTCTCCCACTTCTGACAATTAGCATCATCATTTTTTAGTAGATCTAATTGTCTGTATTGAGCGGACGTGAGATCACCCAGAGCAACATGGACCTGTAAGAGATAGGTTTTAGGTTGAAGTTGTGATTTTGCACGTAGCCATAGTTCTTTGAGTGCTACAGTAATCGAATGATCATCATTGATACTTCCCAATGTCATTCCGGAAGACCACCCTCGTCCCTTCCCCAATTGCAACCACAATGACAAATACCGCGCATAGAAACCGTCTCGTCTCATGCGTCTAGCAGCCTTCAAGAGCAACATACGAGAACACTCAGCCGCTTTAGATATAGTTCGACTTTCAGGAGGTAAGACACGGCCATGTCCATACATGCTTCTCTGCGTAGGCATAGCGTGGAGATCATAGCCATGCAGTGCATACCACATACGTTCACCGGTAACGCTTCTCCAGAGTGCTCGCAGTTGCTTTGGCTGGGTTGCTAGCAGTGTTGGAATGTCTCCTATACCTGCCTTCCACAGACGTTTCTGCATCCGCAGTCCAATACCGGGAATATCGTCAAACTCTAACTTCAGCATAGGTGTTGGCATATCTTCTGGACGCCAGATGGTTGTTCCATTTGGTTTATCCATTTTGCACGAAATTTTGGCCAGCATACGGTTACTTGCAAATCCAATAGAACAAGTGATGTAAGGTCCTATATTTCTAGCAATTCTATCCTTGATCCGATCAGACAAAGCTTGTGGATCAACAATGTCCGCCGCCCCTAAACGACATGCAATCTCATCTATGGATTTGATGACATCTATTGGGATTTCACATGCAATTTCATTAAGCAAAGCATTATGTGCGCGGCGGTAAAGATCAGGTCTTTGAGGCACAAGCACAATCTCCGGACAGATCTTCTGTGCATCAACCACTCTCATGACGTTTTTCACGCCATACGCTTTAGCCTCTTTAGAGCAAGCAATAACTGAGGTTGATTGCGCCTTATCCGTTTCAAATGGAATAACACCGATAGGTTTGCCTCTCAGGTTGGGATAAACCTGTTGCATCACCGAGGCAAAGAACCCGTCAAAGTCCAAATATAAGTGTTCAATTGTCGTGGGTTTGCGCATTTGAAGGCTCACATAAACAGCGAGACCTCAAAAAGAACAAAATAGGAACATTGTCAATCTGAAAATTCTGAACTTGAGTTAGATTGACCTCAACCAGTTGTGTTTCAGTGTATTATTCCATCACTGTCCATTTAGGAACAGCTCCTGCTTTTTAGACCCGCCAACTCAATCAACCTTCTGCATCTCACCAATACCAAGAGCGCCTGGAGGTAGTGACATCTCCATAATCCCTTGAGGCGTTTGAAGGCGTTTATAGACACCTTGTGTCGGTGCTAACCAGACAGTTCCAGTTCCTTCAAAGGTCTGAAGCATACCTTCTCCTGATACACTTGTGGCAACCCAACTCTTACTACTTTTCTTGACCGAGAATTTAATATTTGCACTTCGCACCAAGGCAAAGTTTCCATCCACCGAAAGACGACTGTTATCTAGGTTCACTTTCTCCAATTCATTGAACGGAACTGGAGAAAACAACACGGCAATTCCATTTCCATGAATCGATGTTTGGATGAAGCCCTCACCTCCTAGCATTGCTGCGGAGATGTTCTTTTGAAGAACCGCCGAGACCGACAATCCCTTAGTGCCCCCAAAGAATGTACCCTTATCAACTATGATGCCCTGCTCATCTGGATTGATATCATGCAGTAAAAAATGCCCGAATGTGGGTTCGAGTAGGATCACGCCACTCCCGCGAATTTCATTCACAAGGAAGGTTTCTCCAGAAAGCATTTTGCGAGAAAGGCCTTTGAGGATACCTCCACCGCTTGATGCGACAATTTCTAGATTACCATACATGTAATAAAGAGAACCCGGCTCCAGTCTAATTGAGGAGCCATCCAAGGTGATCCGGACCATCTTCAATGAAAGGTCGACTTCCTTTGCAAAGAAGAGATCACGTGCAAGACCAATATTTGAAGATCCAGACAATGATTTGATTGATAGGATTTCGATCTTTGTTCCATCGGCAGCCAATTTGGTCTCGAGGATGTCAGCATTTTCAAATAACATTAGTTGTCCCCCTCTAAAGGGAGTGCATCTGTGTTGTTGAACCCTTCATTCATTTTTTCACCAATGCCATCAGCGATATCATGAATTTCATCCGGGATCTGATCATCAGGCACAACCAAATAGGCAAACCATGCCACTCCCCCGAGAACTCCAATAGCAATCACAAACCACATAACATCAAAAAGTGGTTTGAATATCAGAGGACCGACCACAGGTGCATTGCGCAAAAACATAACTACCAATGCGATTATAACAAATCCGATAACCCAATTCATATACCCCAACCTTACTTCTAATTTTTACAAAATACCGATGCAAACTTTAAGTGAGGATTGGGTTTAAGTCAAAATATAAATTAGACTTCGTGGAAAGCCTTGAAATTAAGGTTGACCATAAGTTATGGAAACAGAACTTAAGAATCATATCGCTGCAATTGTAAGAGCGGCCCGTAAGGCCAAAGGCCTAACTCAGGAAGAACTCGCTGGACGTATTAAGCGCACTCCTGAAAGCCTTAGTAATGTCGAGCGAGGCAATGCGATTCCGTCGATAGAGACTTTAATCTGTTTATGTCAGGAACTAGAAATTAATCCAAACTCGATTTTCAAGAACACTTCAGTATCAGACAAACGTACACCAGCAGAACAACGGTTGGCTCAAGAAATTCAGCAACTTGTCGATCGTTTAGATGAAGACGCCCTCGTGTTGGCGAAAGCACAATTGGATGCATTGCTAAAGTTTGTTGAGAAGAAATAAGGATCTAGGATATTCTTGCCCATATAGGCAGGAACTGGACCTAAATTGCCCCATTAACAGAAAAGCTATGTTGTCATTTTTGCGAGAAATAGCCTGTTCATGGGGCATGGGAATGACCCAACGGTGACAAACAGCCCCCCCATCCTAATTGTGTTAGAGTAGTTATTTTACGCAGAGTCGCGCATGCTTTCTATGAAAGATTCAATCCGTTCACGCAGAACAATAGATTGTTCAGTCATTGTTTCAGAAGAGTTTTTAACGCGCTCTGCAGCTGCTCCCGCTTCTTGAGCAGCGGAGTTCACTGTTGAGATATTGCGATCAACTTCTCTCACACCAAATGATGCGTGCTGTACTGAAGACGAGATTTCACCTGTAGCAGAAGCTTGTTGTGAAATTGAATCTGCGATTTCAGCAGAAGAGACTTCCAATTCGCGGATAACGTCCAGAATTTCTCGTATACCACTAACTGTTTCACCAGTAACAGATTGAATACCAGACACTTGTTTTTGAATATCTTCTGTTGCCTTGGCTGTCTGGCTAGCAAGGTTTTTAACTTCAGAAGCAACCACGGCAAAACCTTTACCCATTTCACCTGCACGCGCGGCCTCAATTGTTGCGTTAAGTGCGAGGAGGTTGGTTTGAGATGCAATATTCGTAATTAATTCAACAACTTCACCGATAGATGTTGTTGCGGTTTCAAGGCTGGAAACATGAGATTGCATGGCTTCAGCACGTTCAGCAGCCTGAGATGTTGCTTGGTCTGAATGTGTAATACGGCTTCCAATTTCGTTGATAGATGCTGAAAGCTGCTCTGCGGCGGCGGCTACATTCTCAACGCTTGCTGATGCAGACCCAGAGGCTCTAGCAACATCAGACAGGCGTTCCTGTGTGTTGGTTGATACGTCAGACATCGTCCCAGAACTTTGATCTAGGTTATCCATAGCGATGGACATTGTGTTGAGTGAAGATTGGACTTCTTTTTCAAATTCTTTTGTAATTTGATCCATATAGGCCATGCGGGCTTCGGATTCTTCCTCACGTTGTTTTGCAGAAAGATGTTCTTGGTGCGCACGTTCTTCGTTTTGGATCATTTCCTTACGGAAAAACTCGACCGCTTCTGCCAACCCGCCAAGTTCATCTTTGCGTGAGATGCCTGGGACCTGTAATTCGTGCTTACCACCAGCGATTTCATTCGTTGCGTCCGTTAGAGACTTAATAGGCTTGGTTATACGACGTGACAGCAGGTAACCAATAAGGCTGGTTAATATGATCATCATTGTGGAGATCATAATAGCCTGATTTCTCATATCTACGGCAGGTTTAAGGACTTCAGCTTTTTCTCTTTCGGTAATGACTTCCCATTTAACACCATGAAATTCTAACTGAGAAACACCCGCATAAACGTCTTTGCCCAAATAGTTTGTGACGTGGACAGCCTGTTCGGTTTCTGTCAGAAATTCTGCTGGTACTTTTTGTTTAAGCAGCGTGCTTTCTTTTGAGCGAGGTGCATCTGTCCGCATGACTGCGTCAGTACCAATAACATAAGATTGTCCTGTGTCTCCAAGACCATTCAGATTGCTAACTGATGCATTAAGATTGTCTATGGGCATTTGGAATACGAGTACTCCAGCGGAACCCCCATTACCATCTGGAATGGGGGTTGACATGAAGCTGGCTGGAGCCCCGTGACTAGGTGCGTAAGGAGCAAAATCAAAGAATGAGATTGACCCAGCTGCTTTGGATTTAACCGCTCTAAAGGCGTTTCCGAGGTCTGTTTCTTTATATTCGCCTGTATTCAGATTGGTTGCGTAGTCCAATTCTTTAAACACTGAATAAATGAGGTCACCCTCGTTGGAGAATAAGAAGATATCGTAATATCCACGATCTCTGAGGAATTGACGGAACCAGTTGTGATATTCGCCGTGAACTTCAGAATAAAGAGAGCCATCATTTCCCGCATCCAGATTTTCTTTTTGGCCTAGAGGGTGTGGATTATCATTAATATAAATATCCTGGAGTATGCTTTTTTGGTTTCCACCAAGCTCATTCCAAGCAGATGTAAAATCCAGAACAGCGTTCGTGGTATATGGGTTGGATGAAACTGTCCGTAAATCTTGCTCAATGGAACCGAGATAACGCTCTAATGTCATTTTTCGTTCGTGAGCGATCAGCCTAAGGCTGTTGTCTACATTGCTGATAAGGGTTTGTTTTGCATCATTATAATTAAATACACCCAATGTGCCGCCTACAATTGCACCCGTTCCAACGACAAGTGTCGTCAATTTTTGTGACATAGACAGGTGATCAAATAGCTTCAACATATCAAGTAGCTCCAGCCCTCTCAAAAAGTAATTCCCATTAGCCTTTCAATCCAAATGTTGTTTACGGACAGTTAATATTTGCTTGTTTGAGCAGTGATTGTTGAGAAGCATTCAAAAAGTTAATTTTTCGATTTTCTTTATTTACGAAGCTGTCTACTTTTGGCGAAAAAATGCCTAAAAACTAGAACCATGCCTATTCATACCATCTTCCTCTCAGAGCCGCTACATCAGGCGTATGTTCAGGACTTTTTGGTATAGCCAACTTCTGACTATTAAAGGTCCAATACTCTGACTTTTCTAAACTCTGATCAAAGCGAACAGACAAAGTATCAGGACAGATCATAATGAGATCTAGATCGAACAAGGTATGCAGGTCTGCTCTTAGCAAAATCCCGTTGCTTGGAGTGTTTAAACCGCCATTTGCATATTGAGTGATGTGTGCGGCCTCTAGCACTTGAGTAACATCACATCCTGATATTGCGCATTTGCTTTTGTATACCAACATCAATGCGGATCGAAATGCAGGTTGGCCTTGCGTGAGACGTACCAAGGCATATCGTTGTGAGGCTTGTTCCTGTGGTTCAGAAACGTTCTTTGGTAGTGTATCAACAACATTATTAGAAAAGGCCTCCACAGGCCCCTCTATGACGAAGTAAGGACTTTCTCATAGGAACTACTCTTCCAAGGCCAATAACCTCATACAGGGTCTTCTGAGGCTTGTTCTGTCGTCTTATGAGAACCGATACAGGGACACCATCAGTCAGACATTGTTTGAGGCCCTTGTGAGTAGGTAATCTTTCCGGGTCTTTATCTTTTTGTTCCTCTTGATGGTACCGTAAAGACCATCGACCTGTCTTATCTATTTCAAGGTCACCATCATCATAAGGACCATCAGGAAGGCTCTTGATAGATAAGGCATGTGACCACCCTCTTGGCACATGAATGGCTTTTGCTGTCTGTGCCAGGAATAGGTCTGAATCTTCCAACTTTCCTGGAGCAGGTATTAAATTTCCTTGCTGATTAGCAAACCACATCAAAGCAGTAGTGTGTATACCTTCCAACTTCATTATCCATCCCCCCTGGATCATAATATGACTTCTATAGAGGACTACCACAAAAGGTTAATCAAATATTAACATCAGCCCCAAGATGTGTTATGAAGTCCCATCATTCTTACAGGGGACGTAATAGTTATGATTACTACAATAGATATCGCACTTTATATTGGGTTCATCATGATTGCATTTGGTCTTTCTGCAATGATCTTTAACGGTCATCAAAATGCAAATGATTAGAGTCTGATGTAATCTAATGACAGGGTATGAAAAATCAGAAGATTATGGATCTAAAACACCTAGTAAAACATGGGTGATGGTCTCAATGATTGTTATGCTTCTAATGGGATTTGGAATCTTTGCTTTGATAGCAAATTGATGGAATTCATATGTGGAAGTATCTGATATAGATCCATACGATTTTTAGATATTTACTAGAAGAACCAGATAACATTTAGATCAATATGATCATTAGATTTAGTAGATATTCCTATATCCTTGTGATTAATAGATAAGTCATTATGCATCTCATAGGTGCCTTATGGGGATGTTTAGAACCCTTAGGATTGTAGAGAATATAAAGAAGATTCTGATATCCACCATCTAAGTTATATAATCCATTTCATAGAGATGATCTTATAGATCACTATTGAACGATGGGTCTATAGATGCTTCATGAAGACAATTGATATCTATTGGATTCTACTAGTGAACTGCGTTCACACGCCTTTGGCGTATATCAGCATGATATCATATGATTTGATTGAATTATTCATCTATGAATCATATTAATACTTAACAAGAGAAACTCACCAGACAAAATCTAAATCCTGTTTCTCCATAGCTTCGCAATGGGAACATAATATTGCTCCCATTGCATTCAAATTAACGTCTCAATTTCGGATATTCGGGCCTATTACCTCTTCTTACCGAGTTATTGGACTATACGTCTACTGTTTCAATTTTTAGGTATATTTATGAGAATGCGAGAGGTGTCCTCTAAATCAAAATGTTTGAGGCAATATCTATCCCACCCTGCCTGGTTATGAATCTCTTCGGTTTGGGTAATCTCTCGGCCCCATTTTGTATCTTGCCAACTCTCCTGCATAATCTCGCTTACCTCATCCAGAGGCACTCGGCAGATGCTTTGATCAATCTCGATACTCAAATGTACATGTAAACGCTGACTACATGTCAAAGCATCACCCTGATCGCCTTCTATAGATCCGGTGTACTTGACCCAATTCCCATCCTTGACTGCTCTACAGCCATATAGTTTCCGGCTCAGGTTTTTGATGAAATGCTGAACATTTTCCCTTAGTCGTTCAACATTTAAGGCCTCATGGAGTCCATCAGGTATGGGAATTGATTGTAAGGCTGTCCCTGTGAAAGCAAACTGAGGGTTAAGTTCATTAAACCACTCCAAATAAGCTTGCTTCGTCCTGTACCTCGAAATGGTTGAGGAGTAAGTGTCTAGATTGCTACCCATTACGAACCTCCCTGCTTTCTATAGAAATGCCTGGTAAGGTTTCACGCGATGTCGAAGGTAGGATTGCGTCTTCAAGGCCATCTTGCAGTGTAAAGTCGCTCAATCTTTTATTGATGGCAGGAATGGCTTTACCATCATAGTCATTTTGTTCATTCATTTATTATTCCCTATTTCTTATTATATTTATGGGATCGCCCTTCTTGCGGGGCTTGGATGTGTGGGCACGACAGTACCCATTTTTTAAACTCAAAAAGCCACGACAACTCATACTTCAATTGTAAGAATTGAGGCACTTCACAGTATGTTCTGCAGTTGATTTGAATTTACAGTCGCTAAACTCTATCGAAAAAATCAAAAGTATTCTGAATACCCGTGATCACATATGGCAATAGATGCAATGTTCAGATGGAATTGTGTTATAACTTTAATCATTGAAAACCTCATTTATTATTATAGTTATCGGTTTATGTAAGAACTTATCACGTTCGAATTTCGAAACTATAGCAGAAATGAACCTAAAAGTCAAGCATTTTAGGTCACGTTCGACCCCCGACTACAAATGCCAGAGGTTCCAAATTCATGGTATTTTTCATGGTATCGTATAAAATTTAGATTCAAAAATCCTAATTATACAAAGAGTTACAGAAGTAGTTTGGTGCGGCCGAGAAGACTCGAACTTCCACGGGTGTTACCCCACAGCGACCTCAACGCTGCGCGTCTACCAATTCCGCCACGGCCGCAAACCGAAACGAGGAGCGACATATACAGATAGATGCGCGCATGTGAACCCCGAAAATTCACCATAACGAATTATTTTTTTGATTTGTCGTAAAATTTTAAAAAAAACTGCAGAATGCTGCTCTTTGGTAGGCTGCCGCATAGCTGTTGCTACCCGACAGCTTGCCGCCTGCCCGCCATCTGCACACCACCTGTCTGTAATTAACTCTTGGTCAGCTACTGCTCTGTTGCGTAGTAGTCTTCCACCTGGGCAGCACCAGTAATTGATACAGACACACGTTCGCCATCAATCACAAGTTCACCACGTGCAATCGGGTGATTATTTGCAAGAATCCATACTTCGTCGTATTCGCTTGCATCCAATGGAATCACAGCACCACGTCCCATACGCAATAATTGTTGCATAGGGATTTTGGAGCGCCCTAAAAGCACTGTAATCTCAATTTCAACGTAATCCATTTGCGACGACAAGAAACAAACCCCATTTCTGAATGGTAAACCTAGACTTGGAAAATGACCTAACTAGGTGAGTAAGGAGTTAATATATTCGATGCCCATGCCAATTAGTTCAGACTATCACGACAAGAACATCTCAAAAATTGGATGGGCTATTTCAGAAAACCTAGTGGACTACCAAACAGCTATTGCAGCCATGGAAGCACGTGTCGCTGCAATATCGACCGGTGAAGCTCCTGAACTTGTTTGGTTGCTCGAACACCCCCCAATCTACACCGCTGGCACGAGTGCAAAGAAGGACGACCTTACCGATCCAAACCGCTTTCCTGTAATGGATGCAGGACGTGGCGGGCAATTCACCTATCATGGCCCCGGCCAGCGCGTGGCCTATGTCATGCTCAATGTCGGCAAACGCGGCCGCGATGTTCGCGCCTTTGTCAACGGGTTAGAGGAATGGGTGATTGGCACACTGGACGCACTCAACATCCGTGGAGAGCGCCGCGATGGGCGTGTGGGCGTGTGGGTAGACCGCACAGTGTCCGGCGGCCCTACGCATGAAGATAAGATCGCAGCAATTGGCGTGCGTCTTCGTAAATGGGTTTCATTCCACGGCATAAGCTTGAATGTAGACCCAGACCTAGATCACTTTAACGGAATCGTACCCTGCGGAATCGCACAAGAAGGATTGGGTGTCACCAGCCTCGCCGACCTTGGCTATCCGGTATCACTCTCTGAAGTTGACAGTATTTTGAGAGGTCAATTTGAAATGCTGTTTGGAGAGACGAAAAACGCCCCTCCTCCCGCATAGCGCTAACGCTACTCAAACTCGACAAGCACAGCATCCGCTGCAACAGAATCTCCAGCAGCTGCATTCACTGCTTGCACAATCCCGTCAGCTTCCGCACGGATGATGTTCTGCATCTTCATGGCTTCCACCACACACACCGCTTCTCCGGCTTTTACAGCCTGCCCAACTTCAACAGCAATAGACACCACAAGCCCCGGCATAGGACTAAGTATAAGCTTAGACATGTCTGGCGCTTCTTTTTCAGGAAGCTTCGCATAAAGCTCTGCTGTTTTTGGCGAGAGCACCAATACTTTCGCCTTCACGCCGCGATGACGCAGCACATAGCCTCCCGTTGTATCTTCAATACGCACAGCAAACGGCGCATTTTCGATAGTGCCGTCCATAATTCCCATACCCGGCTTCCAGGCAGTCGATATGCTGATAGGTGTTTTCTTACCTTTAAATGTGATCTCTGCTTCACCGTCACCAAATGCAATTTTTACAGGGTGAGGTTTGCGGTCAATCATCACAACCCAATCATTGCGAACACCACGCTCAGGGTCCATTTGTCCCGTGATCTGGTTAGCACGCTTTACGAAAATGGAGTGAATGTATGTTGCCACGGATGCAAGCAATACTTGTTGCTCTTTAGATGGGTCAACACCGCTAAAGCCGTCTGGAAACTCATCCGGAATATAGTTTGTTGTCAGCTTTCCACTTTTGAAGCGGTCTTGCGCAATCACGGCCTGCAAAAATGGTGAGTTATCTTGAATACCTTCAATGTGAAGACGGTCTAATGCCATTTCATGAACATCAATAGCATCGCTACGGGTTTTACCGTGCGTAATCAGTTTGGCGATCATCGGGTCATAAAACATCGAAATTTCATCGCCTTCACGCACACCGGTATCAATACGCACTTCGCCTTTGCCTAGCTTACCTTCCGCTGGGAATTTGCAACGTTTCAAACGCCCAATTGAAGGCAAGAAATTGCGGTATGGATCTTCAGCGTAAATGCGGGTTTCAACAGCCCAACCTTTAATGCCAATATCATTTTGCTGATGCGCTAGTTTTTCACCATAGGCGACAAGCAGCATTTGCTCGACGAGATCGATACCAGTTGTCATCTCAGTCACAGGATGCTCCACCTGCAAACGCGTGTTCATTTCTAGGAAGTAGAAATTCTTGTCTTTATCGACGATGAACTCCACTGTACCAGCTGAGTCATAATTCACTGCTTTAGCAAGTGCGATAGATTGCTTCCCCATTGCCGCACGTGTTTTCGCGTCAATGAAGGGTGAAGGCGCTTCTTCCACCACTTTTTGGTTACGGCGCTGAATAGAACATTCACGCTCATTCAGGTGAATACAATGGCCGTGCTTATCACCTAAAACTTGAATTTCGATATGGCGTGGCTCAGTGATAAATTTTTCTATAAAGATACGGTCATCACCAAATGAGCCTTTCGCCTCAGCTTTGGAATCGCGGAAACCTTCACGGGCTTCCTCATCATTCCAAGCAATACGCATCCCCTTACCACCGCCGCCAGCAGATGCCTTGATCATCACAGGATAACCAACACTTTGGGAGATTTTAACCGCCTCTTCAGCGTCTTCAATCAATCCCATATGCCCAGGCACTGTGCTTACACCGGCTTCAGCAGCGAATTTCTTGGAAGTGATTTTGTCACCCATAGCTTCAATCGCAACAGGGTTTGGACCGATGAATGCAATTTTCTCTTTTTCAAGACGGCGGGCAAACTCTGCATTCTCAGATAGGAACCCAAATCCAGGGTGAACAGCTTGAGCACCCGTTTGTTTAACTGCAGCAATAATTTTATCTTGCACCAGATAGCTATCTGCCGATGCAGAACCACCGATAAAAACAGCCTCGTCTGCAAGCTCTACTGCTAATGATCCTGCGTCTGCTTCTGAATACACAACGACTGTTTTAATCCCAAGCCGTCTACATGTCTTAATGACACGGCAAGCAATCTCTCCGCGGTTTGCAATCAAAATTTTAGAAAACATAAGTTACACGTGCCCCGTAATACCTCGGATTAATCCGTTATTTTTTATAAGTCATAACCTTTACCCTTCCGAAATACAATCAAGTCCTTGGGAAGATAGTGCGACTATCCAACACAGGCGGTGACACGAAATCTCATGTTTTTTTCCTTACAAACTACTTCAAAAAAGATGCGGCTTGTCTTCAATGAGAACCTCGCTGTCTGCACTCCTCTTTAATTTCAAAACTGGAGTCGCAATCATATCTTTAATTGATCACCCCCATGCCACAATTCGTTAACGACTCATTAACCAAAAACAGCAAAAGCTACGCAGTTATCTGCTTCTTATAGCGAAGCGTTAGGATCGGGTTGCGTACATGTTTATTTTCGGATTGCATCGCTGGCGTGGTGAAACAGGCAAGAAATACTGGTTCAACATAACTTTGACCGACAAAGGTTTGCCTTCCCAACCCGGCATATACATATTTGTTCGCCGCTCATTCGTCTTCTGGCTTACACCCCTTTATGTTGGCAAAGCAGCCAGCTTGAGCGGTCGCCTAATTGGGCACGAAAAATGGGGCCGTGCATGGTGGCAATTGGGCGCGACTGAACGTCATATCGCGCGCTTCAAAACCGAAGATGAACGCCGCCGCGTGGAGGAAGACCTTATCCGCGGACTGCAACCAATAATGAATGATGTCCACATCCCGCGTCATGCGCTAGATGCACCCAATGACAAGAAGCTTCTCAAAAAATGGAATACAAAACAATTTTGGTTTGGAAGCAAAAAACGTCACGCGTCTTGATTTAAATCAGGTCTGTTTACAACCCAAACATATTGATTTTGCTTTATTTAAACGCGTGCGGTCCGTCATATGGGTTGCTGAAACCTCAAATATGTATATACTTTGTCATACGTTAAATCAGTATGATGAGAGTATCGGGTTATGTCTCCTTCCAAAAAGAAGCACAAAAAGAATAAAAAAGACAGCCAGTTGGTACTTCGGGTCAACAAGGATGAACGCGATCTGTTTGTGGAACTTTGTGATGAGCTGGACACGAGCGCCTCGCGTGAAATACGACGCTTCATGAAGGAATTTATCGCTGAACATGAAGAAAAAGAAGACGTCGTTTCCGAAACACTATCAGAGCCAATCATTGCTTCAAGCAATGATTAGAGACAAGAAAAGCCCGCGATCAGATGATAGCGGGCTTTATTACAGCTTATTGGTCTGTTGGACCTTATAGCGGAATATTGTCGTGCTTTTTAGTTGGGTTTTTCACATCTTTATGACGCAGCTGACGCAATGATCGTGCAATTCTAAAGCGCGTATTGTGTGGCTGGATCACATCATCAATGTATCCCTTCCCCGCTGCAACAAATGGGTTGGCAAAACGATCTTCATATTCCTTGGTGTGCTCAGCCATTTTCTCAGGGTTATCACGGTCTGCACGATAGATAATCTCCGCAGCTCCCTTCGCACCCATCACAGCAATTTCAGCATTTGGCCATGCATAGTTCACGTCCCCACGAATATGCTTAGAGCTCATCACATCATACGCTCCACCATAGGCTTTACGTGTGATTACCGTGACTTTTGGTACAGTAGCTTCAGCATAAGCAAACAATAGTTTCGCACCATGCTTGATCAAGCCACCATATTCTTGCTTGGTTCCCGGCATAAAGCCCGGCACATCGACAAATGTAATCACTGGAATATTGAAACAATCACAGAAACGCACAAAGCGCGCTGCTTTACGTGACGCATCAATATCAAGAACACCTGCAAGCGTCATGGGCTGATTTGCAACAAATCCAACCGGTGATCCCTCTATGCGGCCAAAACCACACAGGATGTTTTTCCCAAAGTCTGGGCTAACCTCAAAGAAGTCACCTTCATCCGCAACTTTTAAGATCAATTCGCGCATATCATAAGGCATGTTCGGGTTAGCTGGGATTAGCGTGTCTAGGCTCTCTTCCATGCGATCAATTGTATCAAAAGTCGGACGCTTAGGTGGCTTGTGTGCTTGAGAGCCCGGTAGGAAATTCACCAATCGGCGAATTTGCGTTAAAGCTTCTACATCATTGTCAAATGCGCCATCCACAACACCAGATTTCACAGCGTGGACAGATGCTCCGCCCAATTCTTCGTGAGACACAGTTTCATTCGTCACAGATTTCACAACGTCTGGACCCGTCACATACATGTAGGATGTATCTTTGACCATGAAGATGAAATCAGTGATGGCAGGAGAATACACATCCCCCCCCGCACATGGCCCCATGATCACAGAAATCTGAGGCACAACACCTGAAGCCATTACGTTTTCAAGGAAGATTTCAGCATATCCAGCAAGCGAATCAACACCTTCTTGGATACGCGCACCACCCGCATCAAACAAACCAATCACAGGGGCACCATTACGCACCGCTGCTTGTTGAACTTTGATGATTTTCTCTGCATGCGCTTTGGAAAGTGATCCACCAAATACAGTGAAGTCTTTTGAGAACACATAGACCGGACGTCCATCAATCGTACCCCAGCCGGTAACAACACCGTCCCCAGGAATACGTTTATCAGCCATACCAAAGTCGCTACAGCGGTGCTCGACGAACATGTCCCACTCTTCAAATGAACCTTCATCCAGAAGAATTTCGATTCTTTCACGTGCGGTCAGCTTGCCTTTTTCGTGTTGCTTATCGATTCTAGCTTGCCCGCCACCAAGTCTTGCTTGTTCACGCTTTTCCGCGAGCCGTTCTAAGATATCGCTGCTCATCAATTGCCCCGTACTTATTATGTATCGTTATCTCCTACCTAAATAGAAGGCAGAAGCCCTATCTGGCAAGTGACGAATTCCCTCCAAACCACTTAAATGATATATTCTTTAAACAAAAATGCCGCAAAACCGATATTTATAGGTCGCGGCACTTTGTCATATGCTGCGTCGCACTCTTCGCTTATGCAGCATATAGTAATTATCGACCAAAACTAAATTGATCTACGCGACCATCACGGCCCAGCGTACATTCGGTATTTCGATTGCGAAATCCATCAGGACTATGCACACGCACAGCTCCAGTGACACGCAGGCTACCATGACGCCCAACTTCAACACGCGGCTGCTGGGTATATTGAGCGGAGTAAGCATTGTACCTGTAAGCCTGCTGGCTTGCTTCGCGCGCACAACTACCAATCGCCTCGCGTTCTTGGTAATGGCTTATCTGCTGATACCCGCCATGCTGATTGTGCTGGCCATATCCACCATTATAATTCCCATGCCCATTATTATATCGGTCATTGTCATACACGCGGTCGTAATTTTCAGGGAAACGCACACTGGAAAGCTCAAAAATCGCGCGACATCCATCTTTAATCCACATGGAATTTCCGCGAATACCCCATTCATCTCCGCGATCACAACTTCCCTTAGACTTGCGATCATGCACACGCGCATCCGCAATAGGAAACCCTACATCAAAGTGACAAGTATTTTGACGATACCCGCTTGATCCACATTCGCGCAAAACAGTTACAGCGCGGCCACTATCATTATGCCGGCTGCCACCAAAATGCTGTTTAGATATCTGCGTTTTAACGGACACATCAGCAAGAGCTGCGGGAGCTACGAAGAGCGTGGACGCTGCTATCGCAGCGACGGACGCCCATTTTAGAAAAGATATATGTGTATTCATATATCCAGAGTGCGCCTTACAAACCCAACCCAATATGAACAACGCATTCAAGCACCGTCATGTAAACGTTTGCAACTACAATAACTTAGATATTATCACGCGCTTGTGATTGTCGCCTTATTTTCAGCTTTCTAGCGTCGCAAAAAAGACACCCAATCCTAATGCTTGGTGACGATTATACGCCGTTCGCGCCATCGCCTCTTCATCCTCACCCCATTGTTCAGCCTGAAATATCTCATCAATACGCGAGAGATCAAACGCTTCTTCCGCCATTAAGCGCCCCTGCTCAACAGCCAAAGCTAAAACGGCAGAACCAAACAATCCAAGCCCGAAATTTAATCCTGTAAGGCGCATATCATCGAGACCCGCTGCATGCGCGCGCGCTGCTTCAAGCGATGTTGTGGGCTGAGGGCTTGCCATCACGCCTTCAACAGGCAGCAAGAATACGTTCAGCTTTTGGGCGGCCCAATCGCGTATTGGCGTCCACCCTTCCGCTTGGCGTTCGCGTAGGCTCGCCGGACCTTCCGCCAAATGTGACACCAGATCCGTTTCCGCATACCGCGCCACTTCCAGCGCCATTTCTTCACGCGCCAAAGGTGTGCGGTCTATAGCAACATTCACCAGCCGCGAAATATGCATAGTTGCCACATCAATATAATCTACCTGATCGGCCCATTCGGCCGCAACAGCACCCGCAAGTTCTTCAGTCGGCAAATCAAGCGCTTTCTTCGCGGGTGTCTTAAGCTGACGCCCATCAAGCAATATCGTCCAACCACCCTGCTCGAGCTTTTCTACAGCGACTTTCTTGTAAAATTTCTTCAAACGCTGCCCAGCGTTTCCAAAATCACTCATGACGTCACCTTTGCGCCAAATTCAAACAAGGATTGGCGTAGCTCGTTATAATCATGCACGACAGCATGCGCGCCCGCAGCAGCTAGTTCATCAGCTTTACCAAATCCCCAAGACACACCCAAGGCATGCACATTCGCTGCACGCGCCATTTGCATATCGAAAATTGCGTCCCCAATCATTACGGTCTGCTCGGCAAAGCATCCAAGCTGATCCATATTCTTCTGCACCATATGCGGATGCGGTTTACCCGGTCCATCATCAGCACACCAATGCGTGTCGAAGAACTTCTCCAAATCATGCATATCCAAAATATGGCTCAGCCCTTGGCGAGATTTTCCTGTTGCCACGCCCATCAGCCACCCATCGGCAACCATATCATTCAACAACTGAATTGAGCCGTCATATAGTGGTTCTTTATAATCGGGCGCTTGGCGCAAAGCGATAAAGCTCTTCTTATAGTCTTCTGTGAGATTGGCGATGAGAGCAGGCTCCGCGTCCGGCACGAGGTTTTCAATCGCTGTAGCCAGCGTTAGCCCAACGATTTGACGTGTTTGATCATAGTCAGGTGCTTTGATGCCCCATTTCGTAAAAGCGGAAACCATCGCGCCTTGAATGATTTCACGACTATCCACGATGGTTCCATCAAGGTCCCACACGGCTAATTTCAGTGACATAAAATTCTCCTCAGTGCCCGTCCGCTTTAGCGACGGCGTCCTACAGGTGTAATTGTTTCAAATGGATTGCCCGCTTCTGATGGATGGAAACCAAACAAATCAAATGTTTTTTCCATGTGATCAGGCAAAGGTGCCACTATCTCAACGTCTGGCCCATGACGACGTGGCAAACGCAGTGCACGCGCATGTAGATGCAAACCACCACCCACACCCGTTGGTGTTTCACGGTCACATGTGTATTTATTGTCGCCAATAATCGCGTGGCCAATTTCAGACATGTGATAACGCAATTGGTGCTTTCGCCCTGTAGATGGTTTTAGCGCGACCCAAGATGCACGCTGCCCTGCATTTGCAACAACTTTAAAATCTGTCACCGCAAACACAGCACCTTTTTGGCCGTGCACACCCGCAGTCATCAGCTCTTTATCTGCGCCCGTGGATTTATTCATCCAGCCGCGCAGCTCCCCTTCAGTTGGGTTCGGCACACCAATAATCACAGCCCAGTAAATCTTATCCAAAGACCGCGACCGAAAGTGTGCGCTCATTTCCGCTGCGGACGCTGCTGTCTTTGCAAGCACAAGCAAACCGGACGTATCTTTATCAAGGCGGTGCACTAGCTTTGGCTTATCTTGTCCCGGACGCGTTAAAGCTGCTGCCATTCCATCTACGTGGCGCAAAGTCTTCGTTCCGCCCTGCACTGCAAGTCCTGAAGGCTTATTCAGCACATATACGTCTTCATCTTCATACAGAATGAATGACTTAATCAATTCAGCATCGCGAGGAGATACGTAAGGTTCGTCATCTTTCTCTGCGTGCTTCTTGCCGCCTTCTGTTGATGGCATAGGCGGTATACGCACACTTTGACCTGCTTGAAGCCGTGTATTGGATTTAGCGCGCGCACCATCAACTCGCACTTCGCCCTTGCGTAGTAGTTTTTCGACCTGCCCCTGTGTCAGCCCCGGAAAACGGCGCTTTAACCAACGGTCCAACCGTACGTCATCTTCTGATTCAGATACAGGAATCTGTAAGACCTGTCCTTGGTTCCAATTCATAGTGCAAACACCTTTCGGGCGATCATCAAGCCAACAAACATGGCGACCACCCCGAGCGCCAAACTTCCAAATGCATATAACGCTGCTTGGCTATATGCTTTACGTTCTATCATCATCACAGTTTCTAGGCTGAAGGTGGAGAATGTCGTAAAACCACCCATCATCCCAGTTCCCAGTAACATTTTCCAATGCGTCCCCGCATCGCCTTTAAATGCGAGCCACCCCACAAGGATGCCTAGCAAAAACGATCCGAGAATATTCGCGCTAAATGTCCCCCACGGCATGCCCGGCCCTAATGTGCGCAATGCAAACCCCGAAAGGAGATAGCGAGCCGTCGCGCCGATAGCGCCGCCCATAGCAACAAGTAAAATGTTCTGCATGGCTGGCCTCTTAGCCTGTTTTCTCTTTCAATGCCAGTAGTCCCTCTTCAAGAGATAATTGTGCAAGACATTCACGCATATCATCTGGAGTATCTGCGATAATATCAATCTCGCCGCCCTCTGGGTGTGGCGTCAATAATCTATAGGCATGCAACATTAGACGCGGTGCTTGAAAACCATCTTCTAATTGCGCGACGCCATAGTATGGATCGGCAAGAATTGGTCGCCCTATATGCTCCAAATGCACGCGCAATTGATGCGTGCGTCCTGTTTCTGGTGTCAGCAATATAAAATGATAATCTTCATGGCTCGCCAGCACGAGATATCGTGTGCGCGCTTCTTGTGCGCCCTCATCTTCGGGTGCAGCGACACGCATCAATGCCAAATTTGGCTCTTTCTGATAGCGCTGAAGGTGTGCATCAATCACGCCTTCATTTTCTTCAAATGCAGGACCACGCACAATAGCAAGATAAGATTTATAAACGCTACGCTCTTCAAAAGCTTTGGACATAAACACTGTTGCAGGTTTTGTCCGCGCAGCAATAATTACGCCTGAGGTCAGCATATCCAAACGGTGCAATAAACGCGGGCGCTTTCCATTGCGCTTTACATACACTTCTAACAAAGCATCAAAAGTACGATCAGCAGGGCTTCTTGTTTGACAAGCCAAACCACTGGGCTTGTTAAACGCTAGTATAGAATCGTCCATACCCAGAAGAAGATCGTCCATATAGTCTCTATCTTCGTTATTTACTTGGTAAGGTTTTATTAACTTTTTGGAAAAGTCGCCTTTTTTCCATGGTTTCTCGTCATTACTGTTGTTTTCCATGAAATTACCTTAGTTCTTAACGTAAAAAAGCATTGTCAATACACGAATCATTGTTCATGCTGTTTGTGGGGCTGTTCTATCTAATGCTTGATAAAGGTTACAAGCAAATGGACGAACAGAGTAAGCGTAGCGTATTTTCAGTGGTTGTATCCGAACGGCGTAATCGTTCAACACAACCAAAACTTCAGCTACCTAAATTTGATCTAACAGAAACGCATAAGCGTGACGCATATTGCTTGCGCGCAATTCTGTTTTCTTTTGATGCTGCGATTCTAAAAGCACCTACCGTGTTATTGGATCCCGCAGCATTTGTTCGGCTAGCGGCTGCACATGGGTTTCCTGTCACCAGCGCTATCCAACGCGAACGCACATACGGCAACATCAGCGAAAACGCAATCAGGATGCTCGCCCAGCAAAATTGCTTGGGACATCGCCTTATCCAATTATGGAAACGTATATCCCCTGTAACTGCCAGTAGAGTTTTAAAAATGCCAGCCACAAACCCAACACCAATGGAGCCATTTTCTCCGGGTACGATCCGCAAAATCCGAATGGCTCTCACCCCAATCCGTGATCAACTTGGTTTTGAAATTATTCGGAACCTAAATCTATTAGATGACCCTGTCGCATTCTTGGCCATGTGCAAACGCATTGGCTATAATGGTCCTGGGTGGACATTCAACACCGACCGTCCAAACGACATGAACAAAGCTGTAGGTCAACGTTTGATCGACACTTGGCGCATTATGGTGGTCAGCTAATTTTCGCCTAAGCAAATGACGGCGAGACGCCCCATCTTGCTGTCATTTACGCATTTCTAGTGCAGTTTTCCTGACTGAAAAGCACCAGAATGGTACCAGCACTGTTGCAGATACATGCCACATGCGCATCAAACGCCAAGCTCACACCTAACTGCCAACAAGCACATCTCCAGAACACCCCTAGCGCAAACCTAGCAGGCTAGTCGTTTTTGCGGGCAATCTCTGCACGACGCTTGGCCCAATAGTCCATTCTCTCACGAATGGTCGCTTCTCTGCCTCGACCTTCCGGCTGATAAAAAGAAGGACGCTCCATGCCATCTGGAAAATAATTTTGACCTGAGAATGACCCTACCTCGTCGTGATCATACTTATAGCCTTGATTATAGCCAAGATTTTTCATCATCGTCGTAGGAGCGTTGAGTATATGCTTAGGCGGCATCAACGAACCCGTTTGCGCCGCTGCCTTACGTGCAAGTTTATAAGCTGCGTAAACCGCATTTGATTTGGGCGCAGTCGTGATGTGCACCAAAGCGTGCGCTAGCGCCAACTCCCCCTCTGGCGACCCAAGCCGCTCATAAGTCCTCGCCGCCTCTCCAGCCACCATCAGAGCGCTTGGATCAGCAAGTCCAACCTCCTCCGAGGCCATCCTCACAATACGGCGCGCTAAATAGAGCGGATCTTCGCCGCCTTCCAGCATACGGCAAAACCAATACAAAGCAGCATCAGGATCAGACCCGCGTACGGATTTGTGTAGAGCAGACGCCATATTATAATGCTCATCGCGATCTTTATCGTAAGAAGGTGCACGTTTTTGTAGAATTTTCGCTAAGTTTTCAACGCTCAAGGGAGCCACGTCACCCAAGGACGTGACCTCTTCGGCAAGGTTCAAAAGATAGCGCCCATCCCCATCAGCCATATTGATCAAAGCAGACCTGGCGTCAGTCTGTAGCGGCAAAGGCGAATTAGTTTCCTTTTCAACGCGCTTCAAAAGGCTTTCAAGTGCAAATTCATCTAACCTTTTCAGCACCATAACCTGACAACGCGACAACAGCGCAGAGTTAAGTTCAAAACTTGGGTTTTCTGTTGTTGCACCAACGAGTGTAACAACGCCGCGCTCCACAAAGGGTAAAAAACCATCCTGCTGCGCACGGTTAAAGCGATGTATTTCATCTACAAATAAAAGTGTTCCCTTACCCGTAGAACGCCTTGATTCCGCACGATCAAACGCGGCCCGCAAATCCTTAACGCCTGAAAAAATTGCAGAAATTGGATCAAAGGCTAATCCTGCATCTTCTGCAAGCAATTGCGCGATAGTCGTTTTGCCCACTCCGGGCGGTCCCCACAAAATCATGCTCGCGAGACGTTTATTCGCAAGCATTCGGCCAATTGGGCCGTCGCTACCCACAAGATGGTCTTGCCCGATTACGTCCAATATATTTCGTGGCCTCAATCTATCTGCAAGAGGTTGAGGTGCGTTTTTATCTAATCCAGCAGCAGAGAATAAATCAGTCATTATATTCTTCTAATCCCGCCACCACATAAAAGTAAGCCCCATTTATGGGGCTTACTTATCTACATGCGAACATTTGAAGAAATACGGCGACCATTTCGTTCAATCGTTATGGCCCATGTTGAGCCACGACCGCCTTTTCCTTCAATAGAATCAAGAAGTTCTTTAGATGTCTTTATCACTTTACCATTAACTTCGCGCACCATATCTCCTGGACGCAAACCAAATCTAGATGCCAAAGACCGGCTTAAAATTCTATTTACCAGCACACCTGATGCAAATGGGTCTCTTCCCAACTCATCCGCTAACGCTGGAGATAAGTCAGCAACTTCAGCTCCTGAAAACGGTGTTTCCCCCTCAATTAGAGCCATTTCTGCTTTCGTAGCTCCGGGCGGTGGAGACAACGTAACCTTCACAGATTTAAGCTTTCCTGACCGCATGTAGTCCAAGGTTACTTTTTCACCCGGTGCCAATGTCGCTGCTAGAAATTTCAATCCTCGCTCATCGAACACTTCACGTCCATCAATTTGCGTCACCAAATCACCGCGCTTTAACCCTGCCTTCTCCACTGGACCATCAGGGTATATTTCTGTGATTAGAACCCCCATAGGACGCTCTAAATTCATAGATTTAGCAATTTCTGCATTCACCGACTGGCCTTTTAGTCCAAGCCATGGACGAATAATTTGACCATCATTCACCGCAGCATCGACAACTCGCTTTACCATTTCGGATGGGATAGCGAAACCAATCCCATTGGATCCGCCAGATCGGGAGAATATCGCGGTATTCACCCCAACTAATCTTCCATGAGAATCCACAAGCGCACCACCTGAGTTTCCAGGGTTAATTGCTGCATCTGTTTGCAGGAAAAAAGCATAATCGGACACGCCAACGTCTGTGCGCGCTTGAGCTGAGATAATACCCGTTGTCACCGTTTGCCCCACTCCAAACGGGTTCCCGATTGCTAAGACTAGATCCCCAACCTCAACATCACGTGTTCCAGTAATTTCCAGAGTAGGAAGCGCTTCACCCCCCGTATCTATTTTCAATACTGCCAAATCAGTACGTGCATCAGCTATCAAAAGCACCGCTTCATATTCTCTACGGTCTGACAAAACGACTTTAAACTCATCAGCTCCTTCAATTACATGATTGTTTGTAACGATAACACCATCGCTACCAACAATTACGCCGGATCCCAAGGATGATTCTACGCGTTCTTTTGGAACACCTCCCATTTGATCGCCGAAAAATCTCCTGAAAAATGGGTCATTTGCGTATGGAGATGTACTCTGCTTCACAACTTTTGTGGTAAATACGTTCACAACTGCTGGCGCAGCTTGTTTAACCAAGGGAGAAAATGACATTGTCAGATCTGCCTGCGACGACGGCACCACTCTTTGTGTGTGTTGTTCACTTACCTGCGCAGAACATGCAGATACCCCTAGCAGCGCGACGCTAACAGCTGCCATCGCACCACAAGCCATTCTTTTGAAACGTGTTTCTATCATATCTTCACATCCCTGAAAAACACGGCGCATTTAGGGCAAACCATGCCAAATTTATAACGATTTTACAGTGATATGTATGTTGTTGATGTAATTTCAATTCTTTTCAAACAAAAAAGCGCCGCCCTACACTTTGGTAAGGCGGCGCTTCTAGATGTTATATTGAAAACTAGGTTTAGTCTTCTAGGCTCATTGCAGCTTCAGCTTCAACGCGCTCACGGTCCACTTTACCTTTTGCCTCTACATCGCGGTCCACAAGCTCGATAACAGCCATAGGTGCGTTGTCACCATAACGGTAACCAGCTTTAAGCACACGAGTGTAACCACCATTACGGTCTTTGTAACGCTCTGCAAGAACATCAAAAAGCTTTTGAACTTGGTCTTTGTCACGCATCTTAGAGATGGCTTGACGACGTGCAGCAAGGTCACCCTTTTTGCTCAATGTAACTAGCTTATCTACGAAAGAACGAAGTTCTTTTGCTTTTGGAAGCGTTGTTGAGATCTGCTCGTGTTGCACAAGGGAAGCAGCCATGTTTGCGAACATGGCCTTACGGTGCTCCGACGTGCGGTTTAGCTTGCGGTGCGCAATTCCGTGACGCATGGCTTCTTATACGGTCAAAAGACCGCTCCTCTATCTTAATCTTCGTATTTTTTAGCTAAGTCTTCGATGTTTTCTGGTGGCCACGATGGTACATCCATACCAAGGTGAAGCCCCATAGACGCCAAGACCTCTTTGATTTCGTTTAGTGATTTACGTCCAAAGTTTGGCGTACGTAGCATTTCTGCTTCGGACTTCTGGATGAGATCACCGATGTATACAATGTTGTCGTTACGCAAACAGTTTGCAGAACGAACAGACAATTCCAACTCGTCGACTTTCTTAAGAAGAACTGGGTTAAAGCCAAGATCTGGCTCTTGTTCAGCTTCTTGCTCAAGCACTGGCTCATCAAAGTTGATAAGCAGTTGAAGTTGATCTTGCAAGATACGTGCAGCATAAGCCACAGCATCTTCTGGTGTCACTGAACCGTCTGTTTCAACAGTCAATGTCAATTTATCGTAGTCAAGAACCTGACCTTCACGTGTGTCGTCAACTTTAAAGCCAACGCGCTCCACAGGAGAGAAGATAGCATCTACTGGAATAAATCCAAGTGGAGCATCATCAGGACGGTTACGGTCAGCAGGTACATACCCTTTACCAGCAGCAACCGTAAATTCCATACGAATGTTTGCGCCCTCGTCCAACGTACAAATGACGTGGTCTGGGTTCAAAATACTCATATCACCAGGCAATTCGATTTGACCTGCAGTCACGACACCAGGGCCAGACGCTGTCAAAGTCATACGCTTAGAAGTTTCAGATACCATGCTGATAGCAATACGCTTCAAGTTCAGCACGATGTCAGTTACGTCTTCACGAACGCCAGGTATTGACGAAAATTCGTGAACAACACCATCAATTTGAACGCCAGTGATAGCCGCGCCTTGCAAAGAAGACAAAAGAATGCGGCGCAAAGACGAACCAAGAGTTGTTCCAAAACCACGCTCTAGCGGCTCTACGATCAAGCTCGCTTTACGACGCGCATCAAAATCGTGCTCCACCACCGGACGGGATGGACGGATAAGCTCTTTCCAGTTTTTGTCGTTGACCTGAGCCATATTCATGAGGCGATCACCTTAGAAATTGCGTTTATAAGTGTTGTTCAAAAAGAACGATGACGAAGCGTTTAATCGGCTAGATTATACGCGACGACGTTTAGGTGGGCGACAACCATTGTGCGGAATGGCTGTAATATCGTGGATAGTCGTAATTGTAAGACCAATAGACTGAAGCGCACGAAGAGCTGACTCACGACCAGATCCTGGACCGCGCACTTGCACTTCTAATGTTTTCAGACCGTGTTCTTGTGCCTTACGACCAGCATCCTCAGCAGCAACCTGTGCAGCATAAGGAGTGGATTTACGAGATCCTTTAAAACCCATGTGACCAGCTGATGACCAAGAAATAGCATTTCCTTGCGCATCTGTAATTGTGATCATTGTGTTGTTAAAGCTTGAGTTTACGTGAGCAACACCTGAAGAGATGTTCTTACGCGCGCTTTTCTTTACACGTGTTTGTTCGCGAGCCATTCTAATGTATCCGGTCTATTTCTTCTTACCAGCGATTGCTTTCGCTGGACCTTTGCGCGTACGCGCATTGGTGTGAGTGCGTTGACCACGGACCGGAAGACCACGACGGTGGCGCAAACCACGGTAGCAACCTAGATCCATCAATCGCTTAATGTTCATTGAAACTTCACGGCGAAGGTCACCCTCCACCACATAGTCTGCATCGATAGCTTCACGAACTTGAATGACTTCTGCGTCAGACAAATCGTTTACACGGCGTTCAGCCGTAATTCCCACTTTATCACAGATCTCCTGCGCTTTCGCCGGACCAATGCCGTGAATGTAGCGCAGCGCTATCGTGACGCGCTTATTAGTGGGTATGTTGACACCTGCAATACGGGCCACACTGCCCCTCCATTCATTAAACTGTTTCACGGCGATAGACGACAAATGATCCTCACACAGTATATCGATACTGCATTCAGACCGTCTCTTCGTCGCGGAAGCCGTCACTTATATGCTGTGATACTCTGGCGTCAACTAAATATTGAACCAAAAAGCGGCTTCTTTACGTGTTTCGTGCTTATGCACCCAAAACCTTGTCGATTTCATGGGCTACAACCTCAATTGATTGCATTCCATCGACTTCGGTTAGCTTACCTTGCTCCGCATAAATCGGTAACAAAGGTGCAGTTTGCGCATTATAGGCGTCCAAACGTTTTCGGAAACTTTCCGGATTGTCGTCTGAACGTCCCTCTTCTTTAAAACGTTTGATGATTCGGTTCATCAAAGCGTCATCGTCTACTTTCAAGCGAATCACATGATCAACTTGAGTCTGACGTGTTTCCAACAAATCATCCAAAGCTTCAGCTTGCGGAACAGTTCTTGGAAACCCATCAAAGATAAAACCAGCAGCATCAGGATTTAAGTCCAACTGCTCGTTAATGAGTGCAATTACGATTTCATCAGACACAAGGCCTCCTGAATCCATAATCCCTGATACTTTCTGACCCAACTCGGAACCAGAAGACCGTGCTGCACGCAGCATATCCCCAGTTGAAAGTTGTATAAAGTTGCGTTCAGCAACAAGCTTCTTCGCTTGCGTACCCTTACCCGCAGCTGGCGGTCCAAAAAGTATTAAGTTCATTTTTTCCGACCCCCGAGCCGTGATCTTTTAATCATACCCTCATATTGATGGGCAATTAGGTGAGATTGAATCTGGGAAACTGTATCCATCGTCACAGAAACCACAATAAGAATCGACGTCCCACCAATATAAAAAGGTATGGACTTAAAATTCATTTTTAGGATTTCTGGTAACAAACATACAATCGTCAAATACAAAGCACCAATCACGGTCAAGCGACTTAGCACATAGTCCAAATAATCCGCGGTACGTTTCCCAGGGCGATACCCAGGAATAAAACCGCCATGTTTTCTAAGATTATCTGCCGTCTCTTCTGGATTAAACACTATGGATGTGTAGAAAAAACAGAAGAAAACTACAAGCAATCCATATAGTACCACAAACAAAGGTTGTCCGGGCCCTACTGTAGCAACAACAGATCTCAACATATCTGATGCTGCTCCGCCTCCCCCAGCTCCCTGACCTGCAGCCATCATACCAGCTGCTGTTGTCGGAAGAATCAACAAGGAAGTCGCGAATATTGGAGGTATCACACCTGCTGTATTCAACTTCATAGGTAGGAAAGAACTTTCACCACCCATCATTCGATTACCTTGCTGGCGCTTGGGGTATTGTATCAGCAACCGTCGCTGAGAACGTTCTACGAAAACGATGAACAAAACCATTGCGATACTAATTACTGCAATAGCGATCAATACCATAAAATTCATAGTACCTTCACGTGTCAAAACTAACGCGTTCCAGATAGTTTTCGGCATAATAGCAACAATACCTGCGAAGATAATTAGAGAAATACCATTCCCTACTCCACGTGCAGTGACTTGTTCACCTAACCACATCAAGAAAACAGTACCACCAACTAAGGTAACCACTGTCGAAGTCATAAAGTACCAGCCAGGATTCAATGCAACAGATCCACCGGTATTTGGATCAATAGCACTCAGAGACGCGGCAATTCCATAGGCTTGGGCTATTGCAAGCAACACCGTCCCATAACGGGTATATTGATTTATTTGCTTTCGACCAGACTCACCCTCTTTTTTAAGCCGCTCCAAAGATGGAACCGCAGTCGTGGCAAGTTGCATTATGATCGAAGCAGAAATGTACGGCATTACATTAAGCGCGAAAATCGCCATATTCTCAATAGCACCGCCTGAGAAGACGTTCATCATCCCCAATATGCCACCAGATTGATTGCCAAATGCAGCAGCCAAATTTGTCGGATCTATACCGGGTATCGGGATATGCGTTCCCAAACGGTAAACTATGAGCGCACCCAAAGTAAACAGTATACGCTGCTGCAATTCTTTCGCCTTACCGAAGGTAGAAAGATTGATATTCTTTGCGAGTTGTTCAGCGGCTGAAGCCATAAAATGCTCGCTCCCCTAAAAGCAGCAAAATGCCAGCTACGCGGAACGAAGCTGACACAATGCAGTTACACTAATCTATACCCTACGCGACTCGCAAAGTATGAGACAGTCTTATTCAGCGCTTTTTTCAGGCGCTGTAACTTTGACTGAGCCGCCAGCCTTCTCAACAGCCTCAATAGCTGCTTTTGAAGCACCAGTAACTACGATCTCTAATTTGGAGCTTATTTCGCCTTTTGCAAGAAGGCGGATGCCATCTTTTGCACGACGAATAACGCCAGAAGCTAGTAATGCTGCTTCATCAATAGGTGATTTTGCATCAAGCTTGCCTTCTGTGATCGCTTTTTCAATACGACCAACATTTACCCAAGCATATTTCTTAGCGTTCGGGTTATTAAAACCACGCTTCGGCATACGCATGTGGATAGGCATTTGCCCACCTTCAAAACCTTTGATGGCAACACCTGAACGGGCCTTTTGACCCTTCACACCGCGACCAGCAGTTTTACCTTTACCGGAACCGACACCACGTCCAACGCGCATACGGTCAGCCGTAGCGCCCAAATTGTCGGAAAGTTCGTTGAGTTTCATTATCTTATCCTCGAACCAGTCGCCAAGCGCTTTTAGTTGCGTGGCGCTTGGGTCTAACCTTCAATCACTTCGACCAAGTGGTCGACTTTGGAAATCA
>CAYGPD010000031.1:0-37916 GCA_964351655.1 uncultured Hyphomonadaceae bacterium
GCTTGTATCTCACCTTCATGGAAATGCTGCACAGATTTCAGTTGAACTTGGACGCGGATCTATCCCGACTTCATGTCAGCCAAGCTTTGCGCAATTAGAGGAAGCACTAAACGCAGCGCCTCAAGTCTAATTTCATCAATTTAAATAGTTTTTTATATGCGCCGTCTCGCCAGCAAGGGTGAGGCGGCGTATTTGTTTGTGTTATGAGCAAAGATATTATCCCGTCCCAAATGCGCTTGCCGCCCCGTCCTGATCTTGAGTGGGGCAATGATGGCGTGCCACGCGATCAGATCAATGATGATGTGTATTTCAGCATTCATAACGGGTTGGAAGAAACGCGAGAAGTTTTCTTTCGTGCGTGTGGTCTCCCGCAACGCTGGGAGGCTATGGGCGAGGGGATAAAGGGGAAGAAAAATACCTTCACAGTTGGAGAATTGGGCTTTGGTACAGGGCTAAATATCGCGGCGTTAATGCAGCTGTGGAAAATGCATCGCCCGAACCCAAATGCGCAGCTAGATGTGGTGAGTTTTGAAGGGCGTTTAATGCGGCGTGAGGATGCGCAAGCGGCGTTGTCTGCTTGGCCGGAATTGGCGGCAGAAAAGGAGATTTTGCTAGGTGTCTGGCCCCGCCGTGCTAGGGGTGTGCAGCGCGTCTGCTTAGGCTCTGGTATGTCCCTGACCCTTATACAGGATGAGGTTGGTTGTGGTCTGCAACAAGCCTGCTTCAAGGCTGATGCATGGTTTCTCGATGGCTTCTCTCCAGCGAAGAACCCTGACATGTGGTCAGCTGAAGTTATGCAACAGATTGCCAATCATTCCGCACCTAATTGTGTTGTGGGCACATATACTGTGGCCGGGCATGTGCGTAGGGGGTTGGCAGCGGGTGGTTTTGAGGTGTCAAAACAGCCTGGATTTGGCACAAAACGCGAAAGAATGCAGGCAATTTATCCTACAGTGAGTAAAGCTGATGTATATTCAGACCCATTGCTGCTGCGGACCGTGAATGAGTGTCCTAGGAGCGTGATTGTTATCGGGGCTGGTATTATGGGAGCGTGCATAGGGCAAGCATTCCATGCGCGTGGCTGCGATGTGACGGTGCTGGATAAAGGGAGAGATATAAATGCGGGCGCAAGCGCTAACCCGCTGGGATTGGTTGCGCCGCGTTTAGATGGTGCAGATACGGCGCAAGCTAGATTATTGATTGATGCTTATGTGTCAGCCATTGGATTTTATGCGCGATTGGGTGTTGGTACGTGGCCTGTTGATACTGTGCATTTTTCAAATTCTGCCGAAGAAATAATGCGCCATGCGCGGATAAAGGATGATCCGCCATTGGATGCAGATCTTTTAGGCATGTTGGAAGATGATGAGGGGCAGGCGGGATTAATCTATCGCGGCTCAATGGCGGTATCGCCTGTGGATGTACGCGCTAAATTACTTGAGGATGCGAATATTGTTTGGGGAGCTGATGTCACTTCAATTAGCGGGGGTGAGGGTGCGCAAACAAGTGTGCAAGGCGAGCGTGATGGGCAGGCCTTTGAATATAAAGCTGATATTGTCATCATAGCGGCGGGCATGGGGGTAAATCACCTATTTGGCGGGGATGGTTTACTTGTGCGCGGGCGCGGCGGACAATTGGAATGTGCGCCATATGCAGGCGAGGATTTTGCGCGCTCCAAAGGGCATTATGTTGTAGGTGCCAATGGAAAGATTGTGTTTGGTGCGACCTATCAGGATAGCGAGGGAGAAGCGCCGGATGTGAGTTTGGCATCGCGCGAAGAAAATATGCGTGCATTGGATATGCTTGCACCTGAATTGAAAACGGCAACGATGATGGATGCTGTGGAATCTGCGACAGCGGTGCGTGCGGCAACGTCTGACCAATTGCCTTTTGCGGGCCGGTTGCCAGAATTTGAGGCCTATCGCGCCCATTATGGCGAGGATTTAAGAACGGGAAGAGCCTTGAAAATTGCAGAGGGTGCAACACTCAAGGCTCTCTATCAGCAGGGGGTGTATGCGGCGGGGGGATTAGGGTCGCGCGGGCTGACATGGGCACCATTTCTGGCGCAGATATTGGTCGCCGATGCATTTGGGGGTCCAGTTCCGACTGGGGCTGACAGTCGAGAACTCATTGCACCGGCGCGGTTTTTTATGCGTCAATTGAAGCGTGAAAAACCGAAAAGGGACGAGGGGTAGGCTGGTTTCATCTGGGGAGATGGTGTTCAGGTGTGTGTCATCAAATATCTTAGGCGTAATCTGGTTTTTTTGACATTTGATCAAAGCGACGTTGAAGGTGATGATCTTCATCTGTTGCGAGGCGTTCAAGTGTCTCAACTCGTTTGAGGACATTATCGAGTTTTGACATAATGACTTCAATTTGCTCGGAATTATCGCCTTGCTCAGATTGCACGATAGCTCTCTTCGTCGCTGCCTCTTTGTTAATGATGTACGCCACGAATATAAGGCTGGCGATGGTTATGATTGTGATGAATGTAAAAAGGTCCATGAGTTCTTCCAATATATCAGAGGGATAGAGGTGAGGGAATCGCTCTAAAGGTTGCGGAATTCTCGTTTGAGATCTTGGTCGCTATCGAGGGCCAAGCGCTCAAGTGTCTCCACGCGGGCAATGGTTTTATCTAGCTTCCCAACGATTTCTTCAAATTGCTCTTTGCTAATTTTATTTGCGGTCTTGGTTTTGCTCTCGAAATAGGAGGTGACAACGCCTGTTCCGCATCCGATTGCAACAATAATTAAAACAAAAACAAATACGTCCATGATATTTTTCCTTTAATTAATTGCGTTCTGCATCAACAGATTTGCGGACAGAAGCTGCATCGGAGCGAAGATCTCTAAATTCGCGTTGTAATTCGCGGTCTTCACTTGTCACGATCGTTTCAAGTGCGGCGAGACGAGAGGTGATGCGGTCAAGTTGCTTGTTCATTTTCGTCAAGATTTCATCGCGCTTTGCATTAGATGCATCACTACGCTTGAAGTGCTTTTTCTTGTGGTGGCTTCCTGCAATTGCTTCGATGGTTTTTGCAGCCATGACGAGTGCTACAATACAGACAACCATTATTTGCCCACTATTCATATCCATTCCCTCTTCAAAATAACGTTCTGCATTGTCGATTTTAGCTTAAAATACTTAGCGCCGTAGATGTGGCGGTATCTTGATACTTTTTCCAGTTGATGTCGAGGAAGGGGCAAGTAGGCGGGCATTGCTGGTGATTGATGCTCAATGCTGGGCTGTTGTCGGTTTCGCTGTGTGCGAATTTAACTTCTATGCCCGCAGTGCGAACGCTGACTTCGCCTGTTTTGGCGGCTGTTGTGATGCCGATTAATCCGGCGGCTAAAAGCCCTGCGGCAGCGATAATACGTGTTGAAAATAAAAGTGCCATTGGTAGTGTCCCTCTCCCTCCTTCTGCATTACCGGACTGTTATTCCTGTTGGGTCCGGTAAGGCAGTTGGATACATGTTAACTTTGCTCTAAATCTCGAAATTGTTTGCGAAGGCGCCATTCATCCGATGTGACGGCTTTTTCGATGCCCTGCATCCGATCTTCAAGATCCATGAATTTGTATCTGATGTTGGATAATGTAACTTTCGGGCGGTCAGATACGCCCTGCCAAAAAGACTCTTCGTCCTTGGTCATGTTGTGCATTGTGCGACGCTTGGGTGTGACCATCCATGTGATGATGTATCCAACGAAAACCACGCCAGATAAAACACCTGTGACCATGGAGACTACCGCGGCGATACGGACAAGAAGCGGGTCCCATCCCATACGCTCTGCAATGCCTGAACATACACCACCAATAATGCGGTCGTTTGACGGGCGGTAAAATCTCTTCGGATTTTTGTAGTTTGAATACTCGTCCATTTTGCTGTTCCTTGTTCTGTCGTGGCGCTTAGTTATCGTAATCTCTGCCTGGATCGCGGAATGGGTCCGGGCGGCGGTTTGAGGTGGCGTCTGGACGCCCCTCTGGTTCGATAAGGCGCTCTATGGTTTCTATGCGGCGCTCCATTGTGCGGGCGGAGCGCCATAAATCTTCCAGCATTCTCTCATCATCAGCAGAGAGACCCTTATTGGAGCGCCACATTGTGAAATAATGCATGCACATGCCGGGGAAGATGACGAATATCGACAAGATTGCGATAATCGGGATGAGGATTTCTTCGTCCATTAGGTGTCCGATCCAGATTTCTTACGGGCTTTAAGAGCCTTGAGTTCCATTTCGACACTCTCGTTGACTGCAAGCTCTTCAAATTCGCTTTCTAACGTTTTGCTCTTGATGTCGTATGTATCAGCGTAAGCTTCCAATTCGTCGACTTTGCGCTCTACAGCTGCGTAGCGGTGGAGGGCATCTTCAACTTTTGAATCGTCAATACGTGAGCGAACTTTGATGCGTTCTTCTGCAGCTTGGCGGCGGACCATCAAAGCGCGATGCTTTGTTTTTGCTTCTTCAAGTTTGGCTTGAAGCTTACCAAGGTCCTCTTGGCGTTTAGCTGCTGCATCATCGACTGCGGCAAGGGCTGATTTACGGCTTTCGATTTCGCGTTCTGCGCGTTGCTTTGCGGCAAGTGCGCCACGAGCAAGGTCTTCACGGTCTTTTTCGATTGCGAGTTCAGCTTTTGCTGACCAGTCGTCACGGACAGTTTGAAGTTCACGCATTTCACGTTGAAGTTCTTTTTTGTCTGCCATTGTGCGGGCTGCGGCAGTGCGAACTTCTACAAGTGTGTCTTCCATTTCTTGAATGATAAGACGTGCGATTTTCTCAGGGTCCTCAGCCTTGTCTAGCATGGCGTTGAGGTTTGAGTTTATAATGTCTCCAAAGCGAGAAAAAATTCCCATTTTCGGTATCCTTTAGGGTAAGAGATTAAAAGAGAATGCGCGCAATGATCACGCCTGCTACGAAGAAACCCCAGTTTTCAATTGGGCGAGACTTAAGCCAGTTGCCCAACCGCTTAAGTGTGTCCTCGGTTGAGGTCTTTGTGTGATCTGTTGAGTCGTACATGCGTTTATTCTCCATTGTTGGCGGCCCCTTATCGCCGTGTATGCCAACTACTTTGCAAACAGCGTGCCAGTTTTGAATTAATTTTATATAGCGTTGTATTTATTATATATTTTAATTTAACACAGGGTAGGTGACTAAATTTAATGTATAAATAATGCATTTTATAAATGTACAATTTATACATTTAGTGTATATTTTGAATATTATGATAGGATCCGCACCAGAATTAATTGGACAATCCCCCGCTTGGTTGGAAAGTCTTGAGCGTGTGTCGATAGCGGCACCAATAGATCGGCCTTTGCTTGTTGTGGGTGAGCGCGGGACGGGTAAGGAATTGATAGCTGAGCGCGTGCACTTTCTCTCAAAGCGCTGGGATGGGCCTTTTGTGAAGGTCAATTGTGCGGCGCTTTCGGATGATTTGCTCGATTCTGAATTGTTCGGGCATGAGCAGGGCGCGTTTACGGGCGCAACAAAGCGGCGCTTAGGTCGGTTTGAGCAAGCAGATAAGGGTACGCTTTTCCTTGATGAGATCGCGACGGCGAGCATGGAGGTGCAGGAAAAGCTATTGCGCGTGATTGAGTATGGTGAGTTTCAGCGCCTTGGTGGTGAGGATGTGCGCCATTGTGATGTGCGCGTGGTGGGGGCGACAAATGTGGATTTGCCTTCTCGTGCTGAAGATGGGCGGTTTCGTGCTGACTTGCTGGACAGGCTGGCCTTTGATGTCATCACGCTTGCGCCCTTACGTGCGCGGGGAGAAGATATTGCAGACCTTGCTGAATATTTTGGGCAAAGAATGGCGCGTGAAATTGGGCATGTTTTCCCTGGGTTTTCACGCGGTGCGATAGCCGCGTTTAAGGCTTATGACTGGCCGGGGAATGTGCGGGAATTGAAAAATGCTGCGGAGCGCGCGGTTTATCGTGATCTGGCAACGCGAGCGACGCATGAGATGGATTTGCCGATTAATTTGAATATGGATGCGCTTGATCCATTTGTGTCTGGGTTTCGGCCTGCATCTGAATTAGGCGATGAGTTGGTCCGCAATAAGGGTGGTGCATCGCAGGATAAGCCGCGCCATGTGGATAAGGTTGATTATCTGGGGGAGGCGCTTGAGCATCATAGCCCAAATGCGCCAATTGACTTTGAAAAGCAAACCGCCGCCTTTGAGCAGAGACTGATTGATGATGCATTCGCGGCGTGTGACGGCCATCAAAAGCGCACGGCGTCGCATTTAGGTTTGAGCTATAATCAGTTTCGAGGTTTGTTGCGTAAATATGGGTATCAGAAAAATGCACCGCGAGATTCTGTTGAGACGGAAGGTGAGCTGGATGCGACAGCAAAAGCCCTGAAAAATGACACGCCCATTGCCGGAATGTAGGGCGTATTGGCAAAGAGGCTGAGTTTTCGCAATTGAGGGCTAGCGCTATGTGCTGGTTTGCGCGTAAATTTCAAACAAGGTTAATGCCCTTATCTCGTCAGTAGAATTCAAACAGGTGATTTTATGTCCACGGCCCGTCCGCTTACATATATGTGTGATGAAACTGATCCTGAATTAACGGCAGAGTTTCTCAATTGGCTCAAACGCTTTGAGGTGCGTACTGAAGAGATTGATGAAAGTTCAATCCATTTCCCGCCAGATTTGATTTTGCTCGGCTCACGTTCTGAGACATTTATGATTATGGACCCCGCGACCACGGATGGTTCGCACTATGTGGTACTTGATAATGATCCGCCAAAGCAGGTTGCCAAAGGCGTGTTCCGAATAACGACGGCCACTATGTCTGGGCTGGAAGATGAGTGGAAAACATTGCTGCGCGTGATTGGGCGGCAGATTGGAATGCCGAGCTTGCCATTTCGGGCAAAGGAAATCTTTGAAGAGGGGGAGGATTCTCTCAATATAGATTTCGTCGAGTTAGAGGAAAGTATCAAGCAAGCTGATGAAGCACGCATGGAGCGCTACACTCTAACATTTGCTCGCAAAGCAGGCACTGAGTTTCAGCGGCTTGTGGATGCCGAAGATTACACGGATGAAGCGGGACAAGCGTTTATCTCTGCGCGTTATTCAGAACGACGTGGAATTGAAGCGGCGCAGAATGCACGTGAAGAGCTTGGAAAGTCTTTCTCTCACACCAAGCCAAATACATCAGGTGTGTGTTGGGGGCGGATCAGGTGGAAGAAGACTGAATTTGTTGAGAACATTCTGTATGAAGGTGAGACTGACGGCGTTGATGCGCATGGGTTTGGGATGTTGAGCCAAGATGTAAACGGTAGGCAGCAAACCTATAGCGGGCAGTTTATTCGCGGCGAGCGCGCGGGTTTTGGTGTGGGCTATGATGATGTGCTGACATGGGTGGGGGCATGGATGGATGATCAACCTCGTGGCCATGGCGTGTTCTTGCAAGGCAAAAATCAAGCTTCTGCCAACCATGTTCAGGGAGAGGTGTTTGTTCCGGTTCTCACCAAAAATTATGTATTCAAGAAAGAGCAAAATAAGAAGCTGGGCCGTTTTAAGGGAAAGGCCAGTAAATCGCTTTGAAGGCTTGCTATGAGGACTTAGGTCCGTGGTCAGCTTCTCTGTTGGCTTCCTGAATATCGGCAAGACGCATGACTTGAGGGCGGCGAGCGATACGTTTCTTGCCTTTGCTTTCCATCATAGCGCGGATGAGCGTAAGGAACATGATGCCAAGGTCTACCGCGATACTGGCAAATAGAGCGATGAATTCCTTTTCGCCAAAATTTACATTTTTGTCGGCATTTGCCCCCCAAGGGGGGGAGATGGCTTTTGCGAGGTTGAAGAATGCGGCGCGTGTCGCTTTGGGGCCTTCCGTGAACTCAAATTCTGGCGCATCCATATCATCTAAAGACCGAAGAGATTGGGCGGATGCCCGCAGCTTTTCAGTAAGAACTGTATCCCAACAATAAGATGGATCGTTTGCGCGGGAAGGGTCTGCGCGGTTTGGGTTTTGTGGATCAGGGCCGACACCGCCGGCAAGTGTTTCAAGGCGCTCTGCAAACAGGGGCGCATTAGAGGCGCGCAAAGCATTGGCCTTGGCTGTGAAAGCGCGGGCATCATCAAAAACTTGGGTAAAGACGCGCTCTCTTTCCAATGAAGTTAGGCGCGGTGCTATTGCAAGCTTTTGCAGGAGGGCGGCTTCGTCTGTATTTGTTACGCCGGAGGGAACATTGTTTGTGGCGAGCGCTGTGATGCGGTGTTGTAAAATAGTGCGATCATCTGTGAGGCGGCCAATCCAGCGATCGGATACATCATCGCGTAATGCTCTAGCGCGATCTGCGAAAGCAAAACGAGCGCGTGTGAGGGGGCCGTCACCTTCTTTAGAGTTGGGGCGGTTGGAGCATGTGCCACCGACACTTGCTTCAATATCGGCGCGTTCTCGTGCTGTCATTGCAGCACCGATGACAGAGTTTTCAACTGTGCTGAGGGCTTCGTTGGCTGCATCTACTGAAGTGGAGACTTTTTCGATGGCGGCGGAAAATTGGATTCGGGTAAATTCTTCGCCCGCAAGCTCTTTCCAGAAGAATCCATATCCAAATCCGACGGACCAGAAGGCGAAGAATAGATAGAAGAAACAAGCAAGAATGCGCAAAGCGATACGGCGCTTATAGGTTTTTGGGGTCGCATTAGGGTTTTCTAACAAGTCATTCTTGGTGGGCGTTTCGCGCACGGGTTTCATGCCGACGCCAAGGGCGGCGTTTAGCCCTGCGACCATTGTCAGAACGACAAAGACTGTGATGCCCCAAATAGGTGCGGCCTCTGCCAGAGTCAGGGACGTTTTACCTGCATTTGCCATGCGCAGGTCAGAAAATCCCATTGCTGTTGCGATGATGGAGACAACGATAAAGCCAGCAAGTGCGACAAGGCTAGCACCGTGACCTGTGAGGAATGACCAGAAGCGACCCATTTTTGCAATATGACTATCGGACACGCAAACTCCTCACAAATTCTAGGCGATACTCTACGGCTTAACCAAGAAAAGCCCAGAACGCCTAAGAAAGCCCAGACCATGAATCGCTTCAAGGGGGAAACTTATAATCTTGATAAAGCCCTTACGTCACTTCATTGTGAATGCTAGGAGTTTTCTAGGTTAAATATGGGACAGAAACCATGACAGACGCCAAAAACACAGATGTTGCGAATTCTACGGCGGCAAAAACCGACGTTTTTATCTCTTATAGTTCTAAAGATCGCGATAAAGCAGCGATGCTGGCTGAGGCGCTTGGCAAGTCTGGTTTTAATGTCTGGTGGGATCGATCTTTATTGCCCGGCGATAGCTATGAGGTGACGATTGAAGCGGCACTGCATGAAGCTAAGGCTGTTATTGTGTGTTGGACAGAAAATGCCGTTGCGTCTGATTGGGTGCGGTCTGAGGCAGATGATGCGCGTGTACGTGGGAAGCTGTGCCCCATTCGGATGCAGGTGTGTGATGTTCCTAAACCATTTGATCGTGTGCACACCGAGGATTTGATAGGCTGGCGCGGCAATATTGACCATCACGCTTATCAAGAGCTTGAGGAAGCTGTGAGAGCACGCGTTGAGGGGCGTGCGGCGAAGGCTATTCCTTGGAAGCGCAAATGGATTACACGCGGTGCTTTGGTGTCGTTTTTAGCTATGGCCGGTGTAGCTGCGGCGAATGTGTCTTTGATTAAAGACCTGCTTGTGGATGATGACGCACGTATTGAGAAGCTGGTGTCTGAGCAAATCGCAGCAGCGCTGGCGGCATCAGGCAAAGATATGGATGCACGCAGTACTGAGACATTAAAAGACGCAGTGAATGCGGTGTTTCGGTCGTCAGATGTAGAGAAAGCTGCGGCCCGTGAGGCGCTGGCGGCTGGAAATGTTGAAGGGGCTGCTTTGTCACTTGCGGAAGTGGCGGCGCGTCAGGCGGAGGCGGCTGGAAATGCTGTGACGGCGGCAGCGCAAAGCTATAGCGAAGCGGGCGCGTTGTTTGCGGCAAGCGATACGAGCAAAGCTGTTGATGCGTATCAAAAATCACTAGGTCTGGTGCCTAACAATCCCGATGCTGCAAATGGACTTGCACCATTATACGAACGTATGGGCAGGATGGAGGAGGCTGAGGCTCTATACAATTCCATTTTGGAAGGCGCGGGCAAAACCGACGAGACGTGGCGGGCAAAGGCGTTTGGTTATTTTGGTTTGATTGATGTAGTGATCGGTGAATATGAAACTGCGCTGGCGGGTTTGACAGAAGCAAAAGCGATTTTTGAAAAATTGCGGGATCAAGGTGCAGTGGCGCGGGCGCTGGTAAATTTGGGCAATCTCTCACATGCTATGGGCGATTTTGATAAATCCATTGCTTACTCTGAGCGGGCTTTGGCGCTGTCGAAGCAGCTTGGCTTGCCAGAGGGAGAGGCAGCAGCGCTAGGTAATATTGGGTATGCGCATATGTCTCTCAATAATTATGAAGAAGCACGGTCGCGGTTTGCGCAATCGCTTGAGGCGATGGATCGCGCAGGCATGGAGACAGAGAAAGGCAATGCTTATTTAAACCTGACCCTGATGCTATCTAATGAAGGCAAGCTGAATGAAGCCGAGGCAATGGCGCGTAAGGCATTGGATCTTGGTACGCGGATGCAATCACGTTTGATTGAGGGCGGGGCACTGAATCACTTGGCGATTATTGCGCGTGATCGCGGCGAATATGAGCAGGCTTTGGCGTTTCACGCGGATGCGATTTTATCTCTTGAGCAAATTAATGCACGTAATTTAATCGTGCGAGAATATCGATCTCAAGCGAATACAGCATGGGCGATGGGAGATGGTGTTAAAGCGATTGAATTGCACAAATCGGCGTTGGCGGTGGCGGAGGATATGCAGGATGTAACAACGCAGGTGCGCGAATTAAGCTCTGTGGCGGAAGCTGAGTTTAATGTGAACGGTGTTGACGCAGCCATGCCTTATATTGAAGACGCACAACAGCGGTGTGTAGCGGCGGAGAACAATACGTGCTTGGCGAAAATGCTGCGTATTCACGGCGAATACCAGACCTATGCAGGTGATATGCAGAAGGCTGTGAGCCTGATGGGGCAATCCGTTGATATATTTGAAGAAATTGGCGATGTAGAAAGCCAGATTGAAGCATTGCGCCGGATTGCGCGCGTGGGGCAATCTGTGTCTGCGGCAGATTTGATATTGCAGGCTACGGGAGAAAGTCTTGCACTTGCAAAGGCGCGCCAACCCGTTGATTATGAAGGGATAAGCGCTGATCTGGAAATGCGAATTGAAGCGTTTTTCCGACTTGATAAAGTGGATGATGCGATAGAGAGTGCGCAAGAAAACTTAGACATTGCAATAGCGTATCAAGGTGAACACAAGCCGATTATGCTTGCGAATGCGCACGTAATGATGGCTAATCTGATTAAGACAAAAAGCCAGGACGATGTCGCGGCGACCCACTTCCAAGATGCAATTGCGTTGCTGGACGCAAGTGGAAATTACCCTGAACAACTTGCCAGTATCCGTCAGATGGCTGGGCAGTAGGGAATATTTGAATGGCATTGCTGGGCAACATTTTTTGGTATTTCCCATTCTTTGGGTTTGTGTCCGCAGCTATTGTATGGCTGATTGGAATGTTGCTTGTTTTGACAGTGATTGCGGCTCCATTGGGAACGGGATTGGTTGAACTGGGACGATTTCTTTTCTGGCCATTTGGTAGCCGTATGGTGCAAGCCAAGCATGTAGGTGGATTGATTGCTCAGAATGGATTGTGGCGTGTTTGGGGGTGGTTAATGCTGCTCTTATGGTTGCCTATAGGTATCGTTCTCGCAATTGTTATGATTGTAAAAGGTGTCTTGATGTGCCTGACGATTGTCGGAATTCCTGCGGGATTAGCTATCTTAAAGTCAGTTCCAACGGCGCTTAATCCGGTCGGTAAACGGCGCGTTTCAAAGATTGAAGCTGAAGAGATGGAACGCGCGCGATATTCTCAAAATAGAAGTTGATGAAGATGAGTAGGTGTCCGCCTGAGGATGAGTATCGGTTTGTGGCGTTGGATGTGGAAACGGCCAATAACGACCGGGCGAGCATTTGTCAGATTGGTTTAGCGTGTGTGGATTGGGATAATCAGATCCATACATGGTCAACATATGTAGACCCAGAGGTCGCTTTTTCGAGCTTCAATACAAAGTTGCATGGTATCAATGCTAACACAGTCGCTAGGGCGAACGCATTTCCAATTGTGTGGGCAAGTCTTGAGCCTTTCTTAAAACAGTATGCGATGGTGCAACATAGCCGCTTTGATGAGTTGGCGATAAATGCGGCGTGTCAGAGGCATGCTCTTAATTTGCCGCGATTTAAATGGACAGATAGCGTGAAGGTTGCCCAGCACGCTTGGCCTCAATTTAAGGGGAATGGCGGGCATGGATTATCGAGCCTGAAGAAACGACTTGGCTTGAGATTTAAACATCATGACGCAGGCGAAGATGCTGGTGCATCGGCACAGGTTATTTTACGGGCCGAAATTGTTCTGGGCGACCAGTTTGCAAAAGTGACGGCGATCCCGACTATACGTCAGTTACAATTGCCACTTTGGTGATGTCAGGTGGATAGATTACGTTTAGGTGGAGGACAATTCAGGATAGGCTTGCTTTAAACGTCCGCCAATTCGGATAGGGTCAATACGGAGTGCAAGACCTGTTGCATCATCAGTCTCCACATAGACGCCGCACATGGTGCCTTCGCCATCGGCAGGCTCCATACGAGGACTTGGAAGACGTGTCGTTTGGCGCTGGATGATGATTTCCTTTTTCATGCCTATAACACTGTCATAATCGCCGCACATGCCAGCATCTGTCATATAGGCTGTGCCGCCCGGATAGATTTGATCGTCGGCGGAAGGTGTGTGCGTGTGTGCCCCAACGACAAGACTTGCTTGCCCATCGATGAGGTGTCCAATGCAGGCTTTTTCGGAGGAAGCTTCGGCATGAACTTCAACGATTACAGCATCGGCGACTACGCCTAATGGAGCCGCTTCGATTGCACGTAATACGCCTTGGAATGGGTCGTCTAGGCCATCCATAAAGACGCGGCCATGAATTTGAACTACATACACACGGCGGCCATCGGGAAGTGTGTATAATTGCGCACCACGACCGGGGATTTCTATGCTCTGCGGGTAGTTGTAGGGGCGGATCAGGCGAGGTTCACGCTCGATATAGGTAAGCATCTCGCGTTGGTCCCAAGAGTGGTTTCCGAGGGTGATACAATCTGCGCCGGCGTCGAATAAATCGTTTGCAATTTTTTCTGTGAGACCGAAACCACCTGCTGCATTTTCGCCGTTCACAACGACAAAATCTAGCGCTAGATCGCGGCGTAGATCGGGTAGGTTATCAATCACAGCATGGCGACCAGAGCTACCGACGACATCTCCGAAAAAGGCTAAACGCATAAAAAAGTCCACATAGGTCAAGGGGCGTAAAAAGGGAGGCTTTACGCGTTTGTAGACCGAATGTGAATAGGGAACGTCGAATTGAGGGAGGGTTAGTGTACTTTCGCGACTTCTTCGATCTTATAAATTTGAAGTCCGTTGCACATGATAGAGACTGTTTTATAAGGGGTTTTGCCAAAACCTTCAGAGTATTTTGCACCCACTTCTGCTTGAACGGGTGCTTTCGCCTTGATGAGGTTTAAAGTGAGGTTTTCAGATGTGGTGAGGCTATCATTGCGTTCGAGCAGCGCATAACCGGCTTCTGGATTTAGGTCTACTGCAACATGGATAATGCGGTTGCGTGGCGGAGTTTTTGAGTCTTTCACAATGGGTTGTGGCATGTGGTTTACCCAAGCATAGGCGGTTGTGACCTGCATCTGGCATGCCTCTGTTCCAATCCCGTTAGGTTCCTGCGGTGCCTGATGACAGCATGCGATTATGCTGAGGCTACAAAGAGCTATGAGGGAGGTTTTAATGAGGTGCATGTCGCTTCTCCAACGCATAAAATTGAAGGCGGGGGAAAGGCCCACGCTATTGCGACAAGCTTAACCTATCATGCAAGTTGTACAAGCGCGGTGTGTTTATTCGCTTTGAGTTTGTGCATTTGGATTTGCGCGGGCTAAAAATAGTGGCACAGAGTTGTTCGGCGTTTCGGCCCAGTCTAGCGCGATGTCATGCGCTTCGGTTGGGACGGCATCAACTTGTTGCTGCGAATAGCCAAGGCCGACATAAAAACACGGGCCATCTTCGCGCAGGGCCTTGATCGCGCGATCATAATATCCTTTGCCATACCCAAGGCGTGCGCCGCGCGCATCAAACGCGAGCATAGGCGCTAAGACGAGTTTAGGGCGCATTTCAATCGCGTCAGAGGCGGGCTGTAAAATACCGAATGGACCTTTGACAAGATCTTCAGGCTTTTCATGGAGACGAAAAGTCATTTCGCCTGAGCTTTCTACACGGGGCAGTACTATTTTTGCACCTTGTTTGCGGAGGCGATGGAGAAGAGGGAGTGGATCGAGTTCATCATCAATGGCGCGATAGCCAGCGACAATGGGGCCAAAACGATCGAGTAATTTCATTGGAAAGCGTTTTGCGAGCTTGTCAGACGCATCAGGATCTCGCGCGGCAGATTCGGCGCGGATTTCTTTCATGTGAGCGCGGAGAAGATCTTTTTGTTGCGCGTTCACTGATGTCAAAACAGAAATCCCATTCTCTTCTTTTTTCGTCAAAACTAAAGGCGGCGCCACAGTCGCCGTGGGGTATGTAAATTCCCATCGACCCAGCAAGCTAGGTGGGTGCCAGATATCCGGGACCACGATCCCAGTCAGAGCCAGCTCCCTGATGAAAATGTAAGGTCGCTGGAATATAACTTCCCTACACTAACGCCGCAGCAAACCGCCAAGCTTCCATGTAAGCGCGATATGTGTTCACAACAAGTGAATGTTTGGTGGGGAATGCCTAAAAGCTGAAAATAAAGGATGTGTAACCGTAAAAGGTCTCATCTTCATTGGAAGCATTCGGGGCATTTTTGGCAAAGTCACCTTTGATGAATATGGAACCACCCGTTTCAAGGCGCAAACTATCGGGTACGACCCAATATCTTATGCTGCTATCAAATGTGTGACCGATGAAATCACCTGATTGACCCGTGATGTCACGTTGTTTTGCGACGATCCAAGTATCTGTGTCTGAAGAGAGATAGCCTGCATTGTAAGTTAGGCGGGCATCCCAACGCGCACTGGGTTTTACTTGAATGCGTGTTCCTAGTGCGGTGAGGTTTGCAGGAGAGAATGGGCCGTAGATTGAGGTGTTATTGAGGTCTGTTCTACGAGAACCAAAAAGATACTCATATTGATTGTATTCGGTATCCGTTGGGTCTTCATCGCCGGACGTGTAAAAATACTGAGCGGCAATGCGGGGCTGCCAAGGCGTATTGAATGTGTAGCCTATTGATGAGAAAAAGGTTTGTGCGTCAAAGTCCAAATCTGTCGTGGCGGTAGGGGAAGAAGAGCCGCGATGCGTTCCTGTGCGCCAAGACGTTTCAATTTCCATATCCCATTGGCCTGTTTGGGGTTGTCTGGCGAGACGAAAGCCTGGTTCGATGAATTGACGATTGGGTGTAGGGGTGGAAGCGGTGTCCTCTTCATTCAGGCCGTAGAGAAAAGCTTCTGCCGTGAGATTGGATGCAATTTCAGGAAAGGCATTTGCACGGCGATAATGTACACCCCAAAAACGGCGTTCCCATTCTTCTGTATCCCCAGAAAGATTGTTGTCGTCTAAATCGGAGGGATCAGCTGGATTACGGTCGATAGGGACGACATAGAGAAGGTGTAACTCATCGCCTGCTTTGTTTTTAGAAGTCGCGTGGATACCGGTATATGCTTTGATGACATTGGCAAAGGATGCGCGGTCTATTTGACGCTTTGCACCGATTGATACCGTTTGGCGACCCAATTTTACATCCATTTTGGACTCTGCACCCAAGAGCCCGGGCGTTGTGAACTGTGCGTAAAATTGCAAAATATCTAATGGGTTGGTGATACTGCTTGAATTCGGAGTTCCTGCATCATCCAAATAGGTGCGGCTGTCTTGAAGCTCTAACCCAAATTTTACGGGGCCAGTATCAATTTTCGTATGAATAAGTGTGCGAGCAAGAAGCAATTGGTCACTACCAGTACCGCCCGCACGAAATTGGCCATCTAAGGCTTCATACCTGATACGTGATTCACCTGAAACGCTGATATAATCTGGTAGATTATTGTTGAGGCGGAAGGCTTTATCTGGTTCTGCATTGGCGACTGCGCTTAGTGTTAGGACTGAACAGGAAACATTCAGTACACTGATTTTGAAACTATAAAGTTTAGGTAAGCGCATAATTATAAAATTATCTCCATTTACAAGGCCATCACAGGTGTTTTGGAGATATATTTCACAATTTCACGAAATATAAAAATAAAAACTTAGCTATCAAAATTATGTGGCAATATGAGCGAGGCTGGATCAGCATTTAAATCGCCGCGAGAGGGTATGGGTCTACGCCCATGCCTATCCATTCCAAACCAATACTGACCTACATGCTCACCAATCGTCTCTAGGCGGTCCATGTTTGTTTTTGTTGAGTTTTCTAGGGCGCGCATGGTTTTGATCATTTCGTCTACGCCCTTCTTAGGGAAGTCGCCAAGGAAATCATTTCCGTCAAATAAGTCATCGCCCAATATGTCGCGGATGGCAGGCTCATCTAGATCAACATCAATGCGTTGAAAATGGAGAAGAGAGTCATTCATGATGCCTAAATCATCCATATCCCCAAGTTCGGAATTTATTTTTATGGGGAAGGCAGGATCGGACATTGCTTGAAGCCATGTAAGTCCATTTGTGGAGGTGTCAGGTATCATGCCGCGCAAGGCTTCAATAGCTTTCAGCCCCGCCATTTTGCCTTTAAAATCTGAGACATTAAACGTTGGACGGAAAGCGCCAGTACCAAGGGATAGGACAGAGATATTATCCGCGCCCGTCTTCCAACCAAAGCCAAAGGGAGATTTAGGTTCTCCCTTCCAAGTAGGCCAAGGTTTTGCGTTGTCGCGCCATTTCATTGTGGCAACGAGGAAGGCTTGCATTGCAGGATTGTTGTGAGGGCTGACACCGCCATCAAAGAACAGTGCTTTCTCTTCGGGAGATATTTGCTTTTCTACAGGACTTAGAAAAAATGGTGCTGAAGCTGAAGCTTGCACAACTTGTTGTAAAATATAGTGTTTGTTTGCTATGAATTTTTCACCAGGTCCACCATTGGCATTATAATAACCTTGCCAATGCGGTGAGTTCCACTCCCAATATTTCGCTTTTGGGTTGTTGGTCAAAATCCAAGGGCTACCTTTGTCGATGCGCTTAGAGCAGATCATTAAACCTGTTTGCAGATAATCTGTTCCAAGTTCGAGGCAATGATTTGGGTCTGCACCTTTAGAAATTAGAAAATCACGAAAACAATCATTGATCACTTTTGTGAGTCTTTTGGAATCAAACTTGGGCACCATGCCAATAATGCCGTGTTTTTTCGTGCCAAAAACATCATTGGCGAGAGTGCGATAGAGTGCTTTGATTTCGCTGACCTTATAACCAAGGGCGAGCAGAGTTGCCATGATTGCGCCGGTGGATGTGCCTGCTATGAGATCAAAATAATGGCAGAGACGAAAGTCTTCACGTTGAGCAGCGGGGAGGCGGCTGGCCAATTTAGCTTCGACTTGTTCAAGTATACCGCATGTGAGAATTCCGCGTACACCGCCGCCATCAAGGGCCAGAATGCGTTTGCGGCCCTCTCCGAAAAGGTGTGTTTCCAGTGATTTTGGTCGAAGTGCGTCTCTCATTGCGTATCCCTCGCTCTGTCCCCGCATTAACTATGGCAGTTTCAAATTGATAACGAAAGAGGAAATAAAGAAACGGCGTGCACGTTAAATCTGATCGCCTTTGGCTTTATTACAAATGGCATGAACAATTTGAAGGTTTGCAAGTTCATCTTTGCCGCCTTTGGACGCGGGATGAATGTGATCAAATGTAGGGCGCTGCTTTTTCCATACGTTTGCGTGTGGCGTGTCAAAACGCGATTGGGGCATGGCATGTTGGCAAAGTGCGCACAGCCCTTCTTGTTTGGCCCAGAGTGTATCGAACCAGCTTTGAGGGAAGGGCTGTCTGTATTTTGAACGTGACACGCTTATGCGTTGAGAATATCTGGTACAGACCATCCACGACGGGCACAGGCTGCTAGGACGGTGTTTTGCAATAGGCAGGCAATTGTCATTGGACCAACGCCGCCAGGAACAGGGGTGATGTATCCCGCGATGCTTTCACAGCTGGAAAATTCTGCATCACCGACAAGACGTGATTTACCTTCACCGCGTTCTGGGGCGTCGATGCGGTTGATGCCGACATCAATGACTGTTGCACCAGCTTTTACATATTCGCCTGTAAGCATTTCAGGGCGACCAACGGCTGGAACTAGAATGTCTGCTTCACGGCATACCGCTGCAAGGTCTTTTGTGCGGGAGTGTGCGATTGTGACAGTGCAGTTTTCAGCGAGGAACAAAAGTGCGGCTGGCTTTCCTACAAGGATGGAGCGCCCAACCACGACGACATGCTTGCCTGAAAGATCGTCTCCAAGTGCGCGTTTGGCAAGGATAACGCAGCCGCTAGGTGTGCAAGGGCGAAGGCCCGGCTTGCCAAGGACGAGGCGCCCGGCCGAGGCTTCTGTAAGCCCGTCTACATCTTTGTCAGGGCTGATTTTTTCAATTGCAGCATCAGAGTTTAAGCCCTTTGGGAGCGGGAGTTGAAGCAAAATTCCATCAACGTCATCATCAGCATTCAAAGCGGCGATTTCGGCTTCGACTTCAGCCTGCGTGGCGTTGGCAGGTAGGACGCGGTGAAGGGATCGCATGCCGCATTCTTCAGTCTGTTTGATCTTAGAGTTTACATAGACCTGACTAGCGGGATCTTCACCGACAAGGATAACGGCGAGTGTGGGCTGATTTGGAAGAGCTTTTACAGCGCTTGCGACATTGACGCGGACATCCGCCGCGATTGCTTTTCCGTCAATTCTTGATGCAGCCATTTGCGCCTCCATAAGTGTGTTCAAGTTGTGCAAATAAGTGTGCACCACCGCTTATACGAATGGTCTTTAACCGATCCGTAGACCCTTTGACTACACTCACGTGTGATTTTGGCATTTTAAAATGTGTTGCGAGGAGCTTTTCTACCGCTTTATTCGCTTTTCCCTTATCTGGGATTGCACGCACGCGTACTTTTAGGTGCGTGCGTCCCGCTGCGTCTTGTTCTGGAAGTTCAACAGCATCTTTGGATGCATTCGGAGTTGCGCGGACGACGATCTCTATATCATCGCCGCTGATTTTCCAGAATGCTGACATTTGCGGGAATTAAAGGCCCGCATTTGCAAGCATAGGCATCCCATAACGCAGAATAAGATCTTGTAGGAAATAGATACCCAGGAAGATAATAATAGGAGATAAGTCTAAGCCACCAAAGCTCGGAATGAAGCGGCGGATAGGTTTTGTAATTGGTTCGGTAATCTGGTGGGTCATACGCCAAATTGTAGATACAAATTGGTTGCTCGTATTCACAACACCGAATGAAATAAGCCAAGACAAGATAACCTGGGCTATAACGATGAACTTTAGGAAATCCAACACATAGTAGATCAACATCAGCACAGATTGCATGCTTTTAAACTCCTCAAGAAGACTATTGCGAAACAATACGCATAAATCATTCCAAATCTTTAATATTGTACCTCACTAAAGACTTATCACCTGTCTTTACAAGGGGAGGAAGGTAATATGCCTGCTGAATATTGCCTTATTCTAGCCTTGACGCTGTAACGAGTGCTTAAACAAAGGTGTGTATACAAGCATCATGACATTATCACACGCACGTTTCGCTTTTCTCGCTGTATTCCTATTGGCATTCGCCAATCCGATGGCGCATGCCTTGGCTCCAGCTTCCACCGATGCTGCAGATATTCCAGATCCCACGGCGAAAAAAATCTCAGGATCGAAAGATTATGTTCCGTTGTTTGGAATACGTGCGTCTGTGACGTCAGGTTTTACAGTTGCGGGTTTCATGGCGGTGGATGCGGGATTGCATGTTGAGAAGTCGAAAGTACGCAAGCAAGTTGATGCGATTAAGCCGCGGATAATGGATGCAATGCGTATGGCGGTGACGTCATATGCAAACGGCCCGTATCTGGACGGAAGTGTACCAGACCTTGATATTTTAAGAGCGCGTATGCAGCGCGCTGTTGATAAACAATTGGGGAAGGGGACTACGCAGGTCGTCTTGGCATCAGTTATTGTATTTAACTCAGATTGAATTTCACACAAAAAAAGACCAGTCCGGTTTGAACTGGTCTCTTATATATTGAGTGAGTAAGTTGGGTTTTATTCTGCAGGTATTGCAGATGGCGCGCATGCTGGTGGTTTATCAGCGATCGTGCCTTGCTCAACGCCCATAGCCATCAATAATGCATCGTCTTCGTCCATTTCAGGATTTCCTGCGGTCAGAAGCTTATTGCCGACGAAGATTGAGTTCGCACCAGCAAGAATACACATCATTTGACCTTCAGCAGACATGGTCTCACGGCCCGCTGATAGGCGAACCCAACTTTTAGGGAATATGATACGCGCCGTTGCGATTGCGCGGACAAGTTCAACAATTTCAAGAGGCTTTGATTTAGTCAGAGAGTCTCCAAGCGGTGTACCTTCAACAGGAACAAGCATGTTGATAGGAACACTTTCAGGGTGAGGTGTAAGCTGAGCAAGCTCGTGTAAAAGACCGATACGGTCTGAGCGGCCTTCACCCATGCCAAGAATACCACCGACACACAGGTTTAGACCTGCTTTACGCGCTTTACCAAGCGTATCGATCCGGTCCTGATATGTGCGTGTTGTGACTACGCTTTCATAGTATTCGCGGGATGTATCCAGATTGTGGTTATAATAGTCCAGTCCTGCTTGGGACAAAGCTTCAGCTTGCCCATCTTTGAGCATGCCTAGCGTGACACATGTTTCCATGCCTTCGGCTTTGACTGCTTCAATCATAGAACATACTTTTGGAAGGTCGCGGTCTTTAAGTGAGCGCCATGCAGCTCCCATACAAAAACGGTCAGCACCACTTGCTTTTGCTTTGCGTGCTTCACCCACAACAGCTTCTACATCCATCAATTTAGATGCCGGAATACCAGTGTCGAAGTGAGCTGATTGAGAGCAATATCCACAATTTTCTGCGCACCCACCGGTTTTGATGGACAGCAATTGGGATTTTTGCATGCGACCCTCTGGCCAGTTTGCCTTGCGAACCTGCTGCGCCATTAGGAAAAGGTCTGGGAGAGGCAATTCATAAATTGCAGCAATCTCGTCCTTAGTCCAATTTTGGCGTGGTTCTAGGTTTGGCGTGGTCATACGTAACTCCCGAATAATCTTTTGTTGCTATGCAATAGCCTGTCCGCAACGATACTGCAAATGCGTAAATGTCGCTATTGGGCAAAGTCTTGTCGAGATACTAATTTTACGAAAAAACTTATTCCCCAAACGTTAGTCATATCCCAATCAGATTGAGGTTTAATACAGCCAAATGTGATGAGAGAGAGCCAAGCATGTGTTGAAGGTGGCATCTTTCTTGCTGTTTTGCGTGTATAAAGCATTGGCTTTGTGTGTGAAATATCACAACCGGTTTTGTATTGGGGTTTTGGAATGAAAAAGAAATTACTGTCTGCTGTCGCAATTATCGTTGGATTTGCTGGCAGCGCCTATGCGGGCGGGCACAGCTCCTACAATCCGGTTGGTGATTTGCCGGACGCGCAAGCTGGACAGTGTTTTGCGCGGATAGCAATTCCTGCACAATACGAAAAAGTTCCTGAAACGGTCGTCGTAGAAGAAGCTTACGAACGATTATCTGCACTTGCACCAGAATTTGGTCCCTCTTCTGTTGAAGTGAAAGTAAAAGATGAAGGCGTGCGTTATGTTGTACGTCAGCCCGTGTATGAAACAGCGACTGAGCAGGTTATGGTGAAAGCTGGCCATGAACGCCTTGTGATTACACCTGCAAAATTTGAGACAGTGACAGAAACAGTTGTGATCAGCGAAGCACGTAAAGTGTGGAAACCGGGATCTAACTTGTCATCGCATCGCAAGATTGATGAGCAAACAGGGCAGGTCTACTGTTTGGTTGAAATCCCAGCAGAAACACGCACTATTTCTCGTCGTGTGCTTGTACAGCCTGAGCAAGTTTCGCGTGTGCCTGTAAATGCTGAATATGTAACTGTACAAAAGCAAGTGCTTGTTGATCGCGGCGGTGTAGAAGAAATTGCGACACCAGCAGAATTTAAAACAATTCCAACACAAGAATTACTGACACCTGCACGCACAAGCGCAAGCATGAGCCAAGCGCGTATGGATACAGTTGAGCGAAACGTATTGCGCGCTCCCGAACGTTTTGAGTGGGTTGAAGTATTGTGTGACACAAATGCAAATTCATCCTCTATCTCTGATTTACAACGTGCCCTCAAAGATCGCGGTTATTATATGGGGCCGATTGATGGTGTGATTGGTCCACAAACTGAGAGTGCTGTCCGCAAATTCCAAACTGCCAATGGATTGCCGCACCAAGGCTTCGTGACAATGGAAACATTGCGTATGTTGGGCCTTTCAGGTGGCATGGTACAACAGCAATCATACGGTCATTCTTATCAATCTGAGCCGGTGTATACTGCACCTGTGCAAAACCATTTGCCGGCGCAGAGCTATTCAAGTCCAACTTACTCTGATCCAGTTCATACTGTTCCCGAGCAGCGCTATTATAAACCAGAAATTATGCCACACTCACCAGTACAAGTGCCGCACACTGCGCCAATTGAAGACGGAAGCGTTATTCATCGTGATGGATCGCATTCAACGATGGAAGGTGCGAAATTTAAAGAAGCGTCTAACCGTTCGCAAAGTATGGCAGCTGAGTTTGATGCAAAAGCTTCAGCTATGACGGGTCGCGAAGCAGCAAATCAAATGCTTGCTCATGGTGGTCAATCTTATAACGGTATTCAGGGCGTTATGAGTGAAGCTGATTTGATGAATGTTGAGCATGAAGTTGCTTATGCTGGAACAGCTATCCAACAAGTTGCACCGCTTACAACTCAAACGAGCTTCCAACGTCCATCGCAATACTCTGTACGTAATCGCTTAAATTGGGACGATAAATAAGATTTTCGCTGTATTGGCGGGGTAGGTGTTTAAGCTACCGAGTTAGATCAACTGAAATAAGAAAAGGCCGCACATCGAAAAGGATGTGCGGCCTTTTTAGTTGGATTGAAGCGAACGCAACCGATTAGGAGATTTTATCTTCTTCTGGTTTGTTTTTGTTGATTATATCTTCAACATCACCGCTGTTTTTCTTGTGCATAGCGATCACCACACCTGAAAGCGCGAGAATTGCGATCAAGTTGGGGAAGGCCATAGATGCATTGGCGATATCACCTAATAGCCAAAGCGAAGATGGATCTGCAAGACAGCCTGCAAACACCACAGCAACCCATGCAAAACGGAACGGGTGTGTCGCCCATTCACCGACAAGGAATGTCAGTGCTTGCTCTCCATAATAAGACCAGCCCACAATTGTGGTGAAGGCAAAGAAGAAGAGGGCAATAGGCACAACCCATTGTCCGCCTGGGAAGGCGGCCATGTAAGCGCGTGTTGTAATCGCCGCTGAGTTTGCGTCCGTTTCCCACGCGTGTTTTACAGATGTCATTGTTGAATTGATGCCTGCCTCTATTTCGGCGAGACGTGCATCAGTTGCTGTAAGGAGCTCAACGTCGGTTGTTTTGCTGCTTTTTACTTCAAGCAATGTTGCGTAATCTTCAGCAGATATTGTGGTAACAATCGTAGGGTAAACTGCATCCAAAGCTTCTTGAGTCACCAGTGTTGGCGCTTTTGCCTGACATGATTGCAGCAATGATAAAGCCTGCGCACCATTTTGAACAATTTTTTCGTTCCGGTCCATTTGGTTTGCTGTCGGGAAAATATCCGTTTTGCTGTAACTTTGTCCGGCAGTTGGGTGGTTTGGCAAGCCAATGTGACCTGCATCAAGACACGCATCGGCCACTGAAATTACGGGGCTTTTACGGAAATCACCTTGAACAGTAAGGATAACAAGCGCGGTCATTGTACAAATAATCATAGTATCAATGAAGACACCGATCATAGCAATTTCGCCTTGAAATACAGGGTTTTTGGTTTGCGCCGCTGCGTGAGCTATTGGTGCTGAACCTTGACCTGCTTCGTTAGAGAAAAGACCGCGCGCGATACCTGCGCGGACGGCTTGCATAATGGCGTAGCCTGCGGCTCCACCAGCTGCTTGTTGAAGTCCAAAGGCTGCGCCGAATATTTCGCCAAATGCAGCAGGTACTTTAGTAATGTTCATCATTAGAACAATAAAAGCGATTGCTACATAAAGGCCTGCCATTATCGGGACAACGCGTCCAGCAACCGTTCCGATGGATTTGATCCCGCCAATAATAACAGCGAATACCAGTCCGGCAATAACAACACCGACAACCCAGCTAGGAAGCGCAAAGTTAAAGCTACTTGAAGCAACTTCTTGTGCAGCTTCACGGATTGAGTTTGACTGGATCATAGAACCAGTTGCCATGGCAGAAATCAGCGTACCGATACAAAATAGTATTGCGAGCCAATTCCATTTTTTTCCGAGACCGTTTTTGATGTAATACATCGGGCCACCATTGATGCGGCCATATTCATCAACTTCACGATATTTTACTGCAAGGCTAGATTCGGAAAAGGCGAGGGCCATACCGAATATGGCTGTAACCCACATCCAGAAGATCGCACCTGGTCCACCTAGCACGATGGCAGTCGCAACTCCTGCAAGATTTCCTGTTCCAACTTGCCCCGATAGGGCTGTTGAAAGAGCTTGCCAAGGTGTGATTGCACCTTCTTCACCAGTGCCTTTTCGGCCAGCCCAGACTTCTTTTAAGGCTGGGAAGAAGCGAATGAGTGGACGTCCCCCAAGACGTACCATCATATAAAGACCGGTTCCCAGTAGTAGAACTGCTAGCAATCCGACTGGTAGGATTTCTTGGTCTCCCCATGACCCGCCCCAGATAAAATTACTCACATTTTCTATGAGTTTAACTAAATTTTCCACGTATAGCTCCCCGCAAGAACATTTGTTGCTCTTTAGACTAGTTGATTGTTTGTAATCTAACCTAGCTACGTAAGATGTCGATGCGTTCACGTTGCTAAAAAGTGGAATTCCATAGGTTTTAATACAAATTGGTGAGTTTATATGCAGCGATTGATTGGAAATATCGTGTTTTGCGCGTTGTTTTTAGAAAGTCTTCGCTTGTTTGGCTTATCGATTGCATCACGAAAATCAGTCGCCCACCCTTTATTCGGTTCATTAACAGGCCGAAAAATAGCCGAGAGATATAGATGATCGATCATTCCGCTGATGCCACCCATACGCCTGAATCTCACAATTTAGATGTGTTTTACGGTAAAGGGATTTTTCTTGGTCACGATTGCACACATGTGGATGCTCGCAAGCGGACAATGGCATTGGAAAGCGCGGGAGTGCAGCTGAAAGGCTTTTTCTTTAGACGCGAAAAAAACAATGCAGATTATCAGCCTGAATGGGACAATGTTGAGCTAGGGATTACAGTAGATAACAATTATGCAAAGCGGGTGCCTGCGCTGCTTAAGGGATTGAAAATACTTGTAAATCACAAAAAGGACCTGCGTGAAGCAAAATTTCTAATGGCGCGCAATTTCGACATGATGTTTATTGGTATGCTGGCCAAAGTGTTGACGGGTAGCAAAGCTAAATTGGTATACGACATCCCTGATATCCAAGAATTTTTCTTTGGAAAAGGTATAAAGGGGAAAGTATTCCGTGGACTTGAGAAGATCATTCTAAGTCAAATTTCTTTGCTTGTCGTGACATCTCCTGGTTTTGTGACGGGATATTTTGAGAAATACCAAAACTATAAAGGCCGGCATTTTGTGTGGGAAAACAAGTTATTATCCGAACAAATGGGAGAGATGCCAAGCCCTCAAGCAATGAATGTGCATCGTCAAAAAGTGGGTGATGATGATACGCTTTGGACGGTATGTTGGCATGGTACATTGCGATGTCCGAAGTCTATGGCTATATTGGCAGATACTGCTAAGCGTTTGGGATCAAAGGTAAAATTTTATCTTCGGGGTAAGCAGACTATCTATCCTGAATTGTTTGAGAAGACTTTTGCGGGAATTGAAAATGTTGAATTTGGTGGTGAATATCGCACGCCGGATCACTTAGAAGAGATTTATGGGCCAGCCCATTTCAATTGGTGCCCAGATTATTTTGATCCAGATGGAAATTCACCATTATTGCTACCCAACAGGCTGTATCAGGGGGGGGCTTTGGGTGTGGTTCCGATAGCGATAGAGGGGCAGGAGAGCGCGAATTACGTTAAAAATCACAATCTTGGATATGTCTTGCCTGAAGCAAGTGCTGATGCGTTGATTGCGTTTTTGGAGACTGCAACGTGGGACGATTATCTGTTGGCGCGCGCTCGAAATTATGAAGCTAGAGAGACGCTATTTTTAGAAGACGCAACGGACTTAAAACTGCTGCTTGACGCGATTGATGAGAGTTAAGTTTGGTTGTTGAGTAGGACTGTGACTTGCGCCTGATATAGCGCTGCCTGGTGCGTGCTTGTTGTTAGCTCAAAGCTATAGTGGGCTATGGAATCAAGGTGAGTGAGGCGTGTAGCCCTGATGATCAAGGGCTGCTCAATTGTGTGTAGCCAATCTTGGCCCCAGCTTGCAGATTTGACTGCGATTATGCGAGCTGTCGGTTTTGGGGTTTGAGGCTTGGCCTTGTTTTTCTGTAAATTCAACAAACCGTGTAGGGCAACAGCTTGCGCTCCATATTCGAGTGCGGCTGTCATCGGAAGGCCTGATTTATTACGCAGTGGATTTGTATCGAGCAAATGAGAGCGTGTGCAGCACTCGATGTTTTCTTGCGTGATGGAGACAATCTCATCGATGAGAACCATGTCACCGGCATGGGGCAAGACCTGCGATATTATACTCATTCTAAAGTCTCATGTAAGTTGCCTAAACTCAGGCACGCCCATAAATTTATTTTATGTTTAAATCAGATATCAGCCTCTCGCAAATTTGGTATGCAATTAAAAACGGCTTTGGCAGCTTTTTTATTGTGGTGCCGTTATTGTGTCTGACGTCAATTTCGTCAGATTTGTCTCTTGGCGCAATTGTTCAATTGTCAATGATTGTGCTGTGTGTGAATATCGCGCTGTTCTTTTATCATTTGTGGCGCAGTCAAAATGGTGGTGATCACATGATGGGGCAGAAATAACCGCCAAACAGAAAGTTGGTTTTAATGTCAGTTACTTTAAAGCCAGATGAAACTTTCAGTGTTGAGCGCAGCATTCCTCAAAGCCACCCCTGTATTGCGGGCCATTTTCCGAATTCACCAGTTGTACCGGCAGCATTAATAAATGCGTGTGTACATGAAGAATTATTATTGCGTTTTGAAGGGCAGAAAATTGTTGGTGCATCAAAGTTAAAATTCATTGCGCCTATATTGCCAGCTGTGGTTTTTTACATAACAGCCCTGCCATTGAAAAATAACAGTATTCCCGTTTCTATAACCCAATCAGGTAATATCTGCTTCTCAGGCTTGTTCCATTTAGCGTAAGTTTGTGGGTATCAATGCCTTTGCTTTTGCTAGATTTCTCATCAATTCTTCGTAATCCCTTCAAAATTCATAGGGGGAGGGGTTGGGGATTTATATTAAGATGGTACATGAGAGCCAGATTTTACTATTTGTCGCTTGCATAGGGCCATATTGAAGCCGACGAATAAGCCTTGTTCAGGGTGTAGATTTGAAGGATTGCGGGGATGCTTAAAGTATTGGCGGTTGGGTTCTCCCAAACGGGTCAATTAAGTCGGTTATTGGATTCAGTCTTGGGTCCACTTAAAGAATCGTCTCAAATCGAAGTCACTCAAATCACATTAAAGACGCACCGCGAATTTCCGTTTCCTTGGAATTTCTTCAATTTTTTCGATACAATGCCAGAATGTGTCTATGAAGACGCTCCGCCTATTGAACCGGAAGGTGTGGACTCTGACACGGATTTTGATTTGATTATACTTGCGTATCAGGCTTGGTTTCTATCGCCTTGCCCGCCGATTATATCATTTTTGAAATCTGAAGCTGCCCGCAAAATGATCAAAGGCAAGCCAGTCATGACTCTGATTGGCTGTCGGAATATGTGGCTGATGGCGCAAGAAGCGCTTAAAGAGCGAATTGATGATTTAGATGGGCATTTGATTGATAATGCTGTTGTGGTGGATGAAGCGCATGCAGCTTATACATTTTACTCAACGCCAATCTGGATGCTGACGGGAGATAAAGGGCCATATTTCAATGGTCGAATTCCTGCTGCGGGTTTAACTGATGAGCAGATTTCGCAAGCATCGCGCTTTGGTGAGGCAATCGTTGCGCAACTTCCAAATCGTGAGAAAGGTGATGTTTCACCTATGCTTTCTGGATTGGGTGCAGTGAAAGTGTCAGAAGGTTTGATCGCCTCTGAGAAAGTTGCCAAGCGCAATTTTCGTCTGTGGGGTGGTTTGATGCGCAAAATCGGAAACCCCGATGCCATTGCAAGAAAAGCTGTATTGATTGTCTACTTTACATTTTTGGCGCTTATCGTTTTGACCGTGATGCCTATATTGGCAGTCGTGAAAAAGATTTTGAAGCGTTTCAACAAAGCAAAGGTTGAAAAGCAGAAAGCCTATTTTGCACGACCATCGGGTGAGGGGCGTGAATTATTGGGTGATGAGCAAGTAGAAGCGCTCTAAAAAAGGGACAGAGTAAAGTGACAAGATCAGTCTATGTGACACGCAGTGCGGCTTTTATGCCGGGAGAAGCGGTCTCGAATGATGAAATGGAAGCTATTCTCGGGCAGGCGGGTGGTCGGCCCTCACGCGCGCGTCGAATGATTTTGCGTTCCAATAAAATAGTCTCTCGCCATTATGCCATTGATCGAGAAACCGGCAAGCCAACGCATTCGAATGCGCAATTGGCAGCAGAAGCTATACGCGGTTTAGGCTCGGAAGCTGAGTTGAAGGGTGTGCAAGTTCTGGCGTGTGGAACATCCATGCCGGATCAGATATTTCCTAATCACGGTGTTATGGTGCAAGGTGAATTGGGATTGCCTCCGATTGAAGTGAGTGCAACGGCGGGTGTGTGTTTGGCGGGTGTGACCTCGCTTAAATATGCATATATGGCTGTGGCATCTGGCGAAGCTGAGCGCGCTGTTGCTACCGGTTCTGAAAACGCATCGACTATATTGTCCGCACATAATTTTGAAGCCGAGCTTGATGCAAAAGTGGAAGCTTTGGAAGAAAACCCAGAGATTGCATTTGAGAAAGACTTTATCCGTTGGATGCTCTCGGATGGTGCTGGCGCATTAATGTTGGAAAGTGCACCGCGTGAGGGGCAAGCCAATCTGAAAATGGAATGGATTGATATTTATTCCTATGCGGGCGAAATGGAAACCTGCATGTATGCGGGTGCTTCTAAAAATGAAGATGGAACAATGCGCGGTTGGACGAGCATGACTTCTAAAGAGCGCGATGCGGATTCTGTGATGTCAGTGAAGCAGGATGTGAAACTGCTTAATGACAACATTATGATGTATGCTGCGCAAAAACCTGTGCCTGTAGTGGCGAAAAAACACAATATCACGCCTGATGATGTAGATTGGTTTGTGCCGCATTATTCTTCAGATTACTTCCGTGTGCGTTTGTTTGATGCGCTGAAGGCGGGTGGTTTTGAAGTACCTATGGAGAAATGGTTCACTAACCTTTCGACAAAAGGCAATACTGGTTCTGCGTCCATTTACATTATGCTGGATGAGCTGCTGAAATCGGGTAAACTGAAATCTGGTGAAAAGATATTATGCTGGGTGCCGGAAAGTGGCCGCTTTAGTACAGCCTTTATGCTGTTCACTGTCGTTTAAACGCCTATAAAGGAGCGTGCGCCATGAAGAAGGATGAGGTTCCGCAGGATAATTCCCGAACCTATGGTGGTGAACGTAAGCTTATGTATGCTGTTGATGATGATGGCAAATATACCGGCGTTGAATCTTCGGGATGGGAAGTTGAAACCTATGCCACTGTTGCGGCAGTTGAAGCATTGGAGGCCCAACGTGATGTCGCTTTGGCGCGTGGACTTGCGGGGGAGACCTCGCCACTAGAGTATCATATGTTTGATAAGCGAATGGATATGGCAACGCTGACTTCATCCACGGGGTATGGTGCGTGGCGCGTCAAGCGTCATCTCAAGCCTGCGATTTTTAACAAATTGCCAGATGCAAAGCTTGAGCCTTATTGCGAAGCAATGGGGATTGATATTGCCACGCTTAAATCTTTGCCCCAACCATCGCTAAAGACTGATTTAGAGAGCTGATTTTATGACACAATTTGTTCACCGCCAATCGGCGCATTGCGAGAGCGGCGTTGTGTCTAATCTTGTGACGGCGGCAGGTTTGCCCATGAGTGAACCTATGGCCTTTGGTCTATCTTCTAGTTTGATCTTTGCGTATCTGCCCATGGTGAAGATGGCGGGCATGCCGCTGATCGCCTATCGCATGTTACCTGGGAGTATTATGAAGGGGTCTGCGCGCGCGATGAAAGCGCAATGGGATGAGCAGACTTTCTCGAACGCTGATGAGGGCATGGCGGCGCTTGATCGTGCTTTGGAGCGTGGCCAGCCCGTCGGGTTGCAGACAAGCATTTATTGGTTGCCTTATGTGCCTGAAGATATGCGGTTTCATTTCAATGCGCACAATCTTGTTGTATCCCATAAAGAGGGGGATACGTATGTGGTGTCTGATCCGGTTTTTCCTGAACTTAAACGCACGGATGCGGCGTCGCTAAAAAAGGCGCGGTTTGTAAAGGGTGTAATGGCACCTAAGGGACGGATGTATCAGCTGTTGCAAGCGCCACAAGATATTGATTATGCAAAGGCAATTCCGGCGGCGATTGAACGTAACCGCAAACTTATGAAAGCACCAATGGTGCCAATGGTGGGTACGAAGGGTATTCGCTATATGGGGCGTCAAATTCAGAAATTGGCGAAGAACCCGTCAAAGTCAGAGTATTTGAAACAATATCTTGGTCATATCGTGCGTATGCAAGAAGAGATCGGCACGGGCGGCGCTGGGTTTCGATTTATCTACGCAGCCTTTTTGAAGGAAAGCGCGGAATTGCTAAACTCGAAGCTACTGGCTGAGGCGGGTGATGCGATGACAGATGCTGGTGATGAGTGGCGGCGCTTTGCGCTCAACGCAACAAAGATGTGTCGGGGTCGTCAGGCTATGGATGCTGATGCGTTATATGGTTTGCTTGATGTGTGTGCGTCTAAAGAGCAGGACGTGTGGACCATGCTGAAGGGCGTGAAAACTGCGGTCTAGCTCTTGCTAATGATGACAGCGCTTAATTCTCCGTGAGAATTTTCCTGCACATGCAATAATTGCGTGTCCTTCTGGCTATTGTCTTCCAGAAAGCTATAGAGTGTATGCCCCATATTCGTACCATAATGCCCTTTAGAGGGGTGATTTGGGGTGTAAGTTTTAAGGTTGAGGGCTTTGAGTTCCTTTTGTGAACTTATAGTGGTGCGGTTGCCCAAGCCTAAGAATGTGCGGTCTGTGAGATTTGGTTTAATTTTTTCTATCAAGTCGGCGCTGTCAGAATGCATTGAAACGTGGTGAAGTTGCCCGATTGAGGGTGCTGTTTGGGCATTTGCGTTCAGTCTAAACCAGTGCGTACCTTGCGCTAAGGGTTCATTTGGCGTTGCACCGACGCGTATCCTATGACTTGTCTCATCTTGTGTGAGTATGTCTACGCTGCCTACAATAGCTGTCTCTACATTAAAAACTTTTGCATCTGTAAGCGCTTGTAAGAATGCAGATTCTAAGGAAAATCCGCGCGTGGAGAGGAAGCTTGTGGAGCCACCAATTGCAAAATGTTTTGTCAAATAATAGCAGGCAGCATTTGAAACGGTATTGATAAAAGAGAGCGGTTTTGGGGTTAGCTTGTCGCGAACTGTGCGATTTAGCACGTCGATCGTGACATCCATATCGCCAGATCCGGACGTGAGATATACATTTGTCGCTTCTGGGAGAGGAGAGTGCCTGATCACTGGAGCAGCGCCTATAAGGGCGAGCTGAATGAAGGGACCGATACGGCGGATTTGTTTGCCGAAAATATCTTTTATATGGGCCTTCAGGTCCATCTCTTCGGGGGATGTTGTTTCGAAGCTATTGATCGCTGTAATGTAAAGCGGTGAAGGCGTGGTGTGTTTATTCATAACTGACCACCAGAGAGGTGTTATTTCCGCCAAAACCAAATTGGTTACACAGTATTTTGGGATTTAGGATCTGTTTTGCAGACTGATTAAGGGCGATGCCGAGTTTCTCGCAAGGTTGTTCTGAAATTCCCGGTGTGCCGGGTAAGAAGCCTTCATTCAGGCAGGCATTAAGAATAAGAAGTTCAGTAAGGCCACTCGCGCCAAAGGTGTGTCCAATATAGGGCTTTATCGCTGTGATATCTGGCATGTTTTCAAACACGCGTTTGAGACCCGCGCTTTCGCCCTCGTCATTGAGCAGGCTTGCTGTGCCATGAGCTTTGATGGCTGATATTTGGTGCGGCTGCACGTTTGCGTGTTGAAGGGCTTGTGTAATCACTCGGGCAATGGATGTGCCGTCTGGGTTTGCGGCAGACATTCCATAATCGTCGCTTAAAGTGGCTCCTCCGCATAATTGCAGGGCCGGCGCTTTAGGTTTTTGCCGCGTCATGATCACTGTGCTTGCGGCCTCACCGAGTACAAGTCCGTCGCGGCGAGCATCGAAAGGGCGCATGGCAGATTGAGTCAGGAGTTCTAAACCTTGAAACCCGTAAGCAGTCGTTACGTTGAGGATTTCAGCGCCAACGATAAGAGCGTGATCTAATCTGCCTGTTTGCAAAGCTGCAGCGGCATAAAGCAGCGCATTAGCGCTGGCTGTGCAAGCTGTGTTGATCGACATGCCTTGAGCAGAGAGGTGGAAGGTCTGGCGAAGCTGTGCGCCAAGGTTATCCATGCTGCAATAAAGGTCTAAGGGTTGAGTATTGGGGTTTGTTTTGAGTTTTTCGTGAAAATCATGCTCAATCAGGCAAACATCTGATGATGATGTGCCAAGAAATAAACCTGTTCTCTGTCTTTGCTCTTGAGTGAGGTTTGCACTTTCAAGTGCGTGTCCCACAACGTTTTCCAATATGCTGAAATAGCGTGTTCTAATGTCAGTCAGTGGTTTGGAGTGGGCTAGATGGTAAGGGATGGCTTCAGGCGCATCTTCATCTTGCAAAGTGATAGGTAATTTTATCTTGGCTGGAAGTGCAAGCATGTCCGGAGTTGGGTTGGCAAGAGCTGCAGCGTGAGCGTCTAATCCTAGCCCCAAACTAGTATGCAAGCTGCCGCCTGAAAGATATACTTGCAATGCCATGAAACTTAGCCTGCTTGCTTGGCCTTGAGGATGAAGTCGGACAGGGCATTTATACTCGACATAGCTTCACGAGAATCTGGGCCGCCTTCTATGCGCACGCCATATTTATCCTTGATCGCAAGTGAAATTTGAAGCGCATCTAAAGAGTCGAGTTCGAGGCCTTCACCGACAAGGCGCATGTCGTTATCGATTTCGTGTGCTTCCACTTCAGTATCACACTCTTCAACGATCATGGCTTTTAGCTCATCCATGAGTTTGTCTTTTGTTAGCTCTGTCATGATGATTCCCCAAATATAGTTTGTGCACGTTTAAGCGCGTTGGCGCGATTGTACCAGCCATGAAAGCAATAACATTATTAAGCCAAACGCCATCAAGAGCAAAAGATAGGGCGCAATGTCATGGATATTTCCATTTTGAAGGAAGAGTTCCAGAAAGCCATCCAGTCCCCAAGACATCGGAGAAAGACCGGCTAGCGCCTGCATTTTTTCTGGCATGACGAATTTTGGCACCATGATGCCACCGATCGCTGCAAGCAAAATATTGCCAAGGCCAGCAAGCATAGTGGCTTGTTCTGTGGTTCTGGAAAGTACAGCAATGAAGAGCGCTAAACCTAAAGCGGCGAAGCTGATACTTGAAGATAGGGCAATTAATGCAAGCGGATGTCCTTGAATGACCAATGCTTCTCCGCCAAGCAAGGGCACGAGGAATACGCCTACGGCGAGCATCAAGATGACCTGTATTTGGTTGACGACAAAGTAGGGGATAAGCTTGCTTGCAAACTGACTGATTGGACCCAAAAAGGTCGTGCGCAATCTGCGTTGCATGCCAAGATCTCGTTCCTTGATAAAGGTGTTGGAGAAGGGGATGGCAACGAAAAATATTGAAAAGACGAGCCATGCGGGTACATTTTGCTGAACTGCATTGGGGGGCGTTTCAGTGGTTCCAGCATAAGCGTAGGTGACTTTTATTGGGCTGTCTAAGTCACCGGCTGAAAGTTCGTCTATGCCATATTCCGCGGCTTCCTCGGCCATGCCTTCAAGCATTGTGTCGGTTTTTATGCGGCCAATGGCTTCCTTTACGGAGGCATTGAATATGATTGATGTGCGCCGATCCGATTTAGAAGACACGGTGATGCCGAGTTCGGCTTGCTCTGAAGTGACTTCTAATAGGTGTTCGTCAAATCCTTTTGGTATGGTGAGGAGAAAGCCCAAATCCTGTCCGTCCAAAAGCTTTTGCGGTGCTTGCGGTAGAGTATCTGAGGGTGTGTAAGTTATGTTGAAAGCCTCATTGGCGCGAAGGCGGTCAGCGAGCGCTTGAGACGCGGTTGATTGATCCACGTCTATGATTTCAACGTCAATGCCTTTGCCACCACGGCTTTCAAATGAGCCTTGCAGTGCAAGTGACATTATTAAAATGAAAACAATGGGAAGAATAAAGAGGAGGCCAAGGCCGTGTTTATCACGCCCTAAAAGGGCTATTTCTTTTCTGATGGCTGCAAATAGAGGTGTCATTATTGTTGCGTCTCATTTTGCTTGAGAATGTCTAAGTAGACGTCTTCTAGTTTGCTTTTGCCGTAATGAATTTTTTCGATATCGCCGCCAAGTTCAGCTAGAAGCTTGATCACTTCTATCATTGCGCTTGAACCAAGAGCATCAATAGTAAATTCTCTCGGTGATATAAGTATAGCGCGCCGAGCAGCTAATTCGTCCACGGCATATGAGGGCATTGTGGCGGCCATTGTGACCTTTAAGCTTTGACGCCCCGCTTTTTCTAAGAATGCGGACATCGTGTCAAACGCGACCAGTTTTCCGTGATCTATAATTGCTATGTGATCGCAAATTGCTTCAACCTCTTCCATATAATGAGAGGTGTAGACGATTGTGCATCCCTTTGCATGCATACGTTTAATTGCGTTCAATATGGTTTGGCGAGAGCGCGCATCTATACCGACTGTTGGCTCATCTAGATATAAAATTTGGGGCTCATTTAGCAGTGCAATAGCTAAGTTGAGGCGCCGTTTCAATCCACCTGAAAGCGTTTCAGCACGCGCTTGCATGTTGTCGGTGAGGTCACAAGTATCAACCGCAAAGGCTATACGTTCACTCTGGATGTCACCTTTTAATGCATATGTTCCTGCAAAAAACAGTAGGTTTTCACGTACAGTTAAGCGTGGATAGAAGGCAAGATCTTGAGGCGCGATAGCGCTCATGGATTTGAGTGTGTGGCCTGATTGGTCCACGGGTGAACCATTGATTAAAATTGCCCCAGATTGGTGTTTGTTCATTCCAGTGAGGAGGGAGATGAGAGTGCTTTTTCCTGCTCCATTTGGTCCAAGCAATCCAAAACTGGCCCCTTTGGGGATGGATAGAGAGATATCTTCTAAGGCCAATTTGGGGGGGAGTTTGCTATTGCTGGGATAGGTGTGACTTAAACTTTCAACGGCAATAAAGTTTGATCCATCGGACATGGCTAAAATCGCCTCACGCTACTAGAAACGGTATGCTTATGCGCAAATCAAATTGATGCGTCCAGTCCTTAAACGGTAAACGTCGATGGCAATTGATGAAAAAGCAAATGAAGTGATTGACAAATGCGCCTTAACTCCACTAGAAACCGCTGTTCTAAATGCGGCCTATAGGCCTGCGCGCGGTTAGCTCAGTGGTAGAGCACTACATTGACATTGTAGGGGTCACAAGTTCGAACCTTGTACTGCGCACCATCCCCATCTTCTCGATACTTTTATCTGCTTGCAAATTAATGTATCTCAATACTCAGAACTGGGTGTTTTGCTAGATTGAGAAATATCAGCGAAAGATTTTCAGGTCATTTACATTTGTCTATGGAAGACTGACCGCTAGGGTTGCATTAATTGCCGCCATTTCGAAGACAATTTGCAGTTGTTTCGTGTTTTTGGCAGATTTTTGTCTAAGACTTTAGTATTATTTTTGATTGAAATCGAAAAAATAACGTGTTTTTTGCGCGTAGTTTTAACTACAACAAATGTTGCTATTGTTTATTTGTTACTTGATAATTTTAAGTATCGTTTAGTTTTAATTATATTTTTATTTTATTTTCTTGTATTGAATGATTCAAAAATCTCTAATTAATAAATTACACTAGGGCTAAGTGCGATATTTTATTTAGTAATTGTGATTTTTACTTAATTTTTGCTTGTTTTTGTCTGAGTTTGTATTGTTGTTTATTTCTGGCTGCCGAAATTTGACATTATATAGTTAATTGAGAAAGGAAAATTTTAACTTTTCTAATTCACAAAATAACAACCAGCAATTTAATATCCTGGCCGTAAGACCGCGAAGTGGTGAAATGGGCAATACTTTGAAAAGTTTGGATTTCAGGTGATGGTTGTAGACAACAAGACCTTTGACAAAAGCAAAGACGTTGATGCTGAATTTAAAATAGCGGATGAAACAAGTAGTTTTCAGCTTGAAGTACCAACACACCGTCTGGACGCCGATGAATATGGTGCTCAAGATGTAGACGGGTCTGCAGAAGGTATTATGGGTTCGGGCAATATGAGTTTTGCTAGCCTGCAATCATCCCAAGTCGATGCTTTTGAGATTGAAACTACGTTTCCAGATTTATTATTTAACGCAACAGACGGTGATTTATTATATTCGCAACTGTTTAATGAGGCTATTGGTGATACGCCAAATGGCTCAGACCCTGTTAATATAAACAGTGAACAATTGTCTGCCGCGGAAAATGCTCTGAGTAATGCCATTGGTTTTAGTGGAGAGTACTCTAGCAACACTGTAGGTGCAGCGAGTGCTTCCAATTCACAATTGTCCAATGTTGAAGGTGTGTCTCTTTTCTCGCGAGGAAGTGCGCCTGACTACAATGGTTTTCTCGATCAAATAAATACGAGAGATGGATCTGAAGAAGAACAGGGAGATGTCGAAAAACGTGATGAAGCCTCTTCTGATGACGGGGATGGTGACACTCAAGTTGACAGTGAGAACACCGGCGATGACGCAGGTTCACAAGATTCAAATGACAACGATGAAGGAGTTCAAACACCTAACCCTGTTGGAGACGGGCTGAGCCCAGGTGAGGTGGTCTCGGATGGTGTAACAGATGAAGAAATTCCGCCTACTAATGGTCCAATCGTAGATGACAGCACTGAAATCGAACCTGATGAAGATGTTGCAGAAGAAACTGGCGATGCGACTGACGAAAATATCGATGAAGAGGACGAGATTGATGATACACACGAAGAACCAGATGAGATTTTAGATGACATTGTTGATTTGGTCGACGTTGAAGATGTTTTAGATGGAACGGATGATCTAGTAGA
>CAYGPD010000032.1:0-37707 GCA_964351655.1 uncultured Hyphomonadaceae bacterium
CCCATACGACGATCGCCAATCCGTTGGATACGCCTGCCGCCCAAGCATCTCGAAACCCGTAAGAAGTACCTGTTTTAAAAGCAATTTGCGGCGCTCCTTTAGTCAGCACCGAAGGCACTCGGCCTTGGGGAGTCGGTGCAGACTTCAAAATATTGATGACTTTGCTCGCCGCTTGAACAGATAAAAAACGCGTATGTGTCTCCACCTCTTCAGCCCCAAACCCAACTTCCCCTTCAATCCAATTTAGGGGTTTGGCAACGCCTCCTCCTCCCAGCGCCGCATATAGCAAAGCCATATCGCGCACAGTTAACCCAACACCCCCCAACGCTAGCGCTAATCCCGCATCACTATCAGCGCGTTGGGGCAATTGGGGAACAGCCCCCGCGAAGCTCAAACTCGCCGCAAAGCGCGCCGGTCCAATAGCTTCTAACGTCTGGACGGCCGGTACATTGAGCGAATGCTGCAATGCTTCTGAAATCGTAACATCACCACGAAATGTGCGATCAAAATTTTCAGGTTGATAAGTTTTAAATCGCTTAGGTAAATCAGAAATTTGAGTTGATGGCGCTGCAAGCCCTTCATCAAACGCCATTGCATAAATAAAAGGCTTTAAAGTTGAACCGGGTGACCTATGTCGATTGGTCAGATCTAGCCATCCCCCGGCCCGCTCTCGTTCCGCAGAACCAATAGACGCCAGCACATTGCGCGTATCTACATCCACAACAATAGCAGCAATCTGGGTTTTAGCCCCTAAATCAGACACGGCCTCTTTAGCCATTTCCTCTAGCCGAGTTTGCAAACGAATATCTAAAAACGTATTAATATCAGCTTGTAAGCGCGGCGCACGTCGACGGGCCTCTTCGGAAGCTTGCCATGCAAAACTGGGAAAATCACGACGCTTCGGTGCAGCAGTCTGAGCTGCTTCTTCAGCACGATCCAGAGCGATTACATGCTTAGTTACAAGGCGTTTTAACACGCGCTCTCTTGCGCGAATGGCTGCTTCTGGACGTAAATCTGGACGGCGTGCTTCAGGTGATTGTGGTAAAGCTATAAGCAAAGCTATTTCATCCGGTGTCAATACATTCGGCTCACGTCCAAGATAGGCCCAACTTGCGGAACGCACTCCTTCTATATTGCCGCCATAGGGAGCTAATGTCAGATATAGCTCTAATATCTCTCGCTTACTCAAGCGCATTTCCAATTGCAGCGCACGAATGGCTTGTTGCATTTTTGCACTGAGATTGCGTTGTTTTGGTTCGAGCAAACGCGCTGTCTGCATCGTGATTGTGGAACCACCCGAAACCACACGACCGGCTTTTGCCAAGCTTAGGCTTGCACGTGTAATAGCTTGAAAATCAACACCAATATGGGAATAAAACCGCTCATCTTCATATGCCAGCAACGCTTCGACAAACGCAGGGTCGAGTTTATCAAGGTCTGCTTTCAGCCGCCATCGTCCATCTTTTAAAGGAAAAGCACGCAAAGGCTGACCATTGCGATCAAGCACAACCTGAGAAATTTCAAAGGCTTTGGCCAAAGGCGGTGGAAATGCGAGATCCAACACGCCGATGAGACTGACAACCGCCAAAAGCGTATAAAACGCTCTTGGCAAAAATGTCTTTATGCGCTGCATCCACATTACAGGATTACCCTTTGCAGACGAAGCCCCCAATTAATTACCCGCAGATATTTGCACACGTCCAGCATCAGAACGTCCAAATATATCAGCTCTATACATGTCTTCCGCCACAACCCCTGGGATCGCAAAATCACCCGGAGTGACAGCACGTACTACATAAGCAAACAAAGCACGCTCGCCTTCACGTACTGTAAGAGACGCAAGATAACGGTCATCACGTGCCTCAGCGACATCTGGATAACTTAAATCACCCACAAACCCATAAGGGCCTGCTGTTTCTTGTGTCAGTACAGCTTGAATTTCAAATCCGGCAGGCAATAAGTCAGCGACGATTAATTGGTGGGTATTCTTGTCTTGAGGGGTAACACTCAAAGCAATAATCATTTGATCGCCACGCACCACATTTCCTAAGTCTGCAGTGCGGCCATTCATCTTGTAAACAGCCTTAGACACAGACAACCCTTGACGCGCTGCTACAGGTGCTTTGACAGGAGAACCGCGCGCAATACTCGTCACCCATAGCGGTCCATCACCTTCATTTGTGAAGCTTGGTAATGTACTTTCTTCATCAGTCGTATTAGGCGCAACAAACGCATCTTCATGAGACATATAACTACGTTGTTTTGCCATTTCGATGACTTTACCTTTGGCTGTCATTTTAACTTTGTTCGAGCCATTAGACAGTCCATTTGCAGCCATCAACAAGAATGCTTTTTCTTGCGTGGTCAGTCTGTCAGGTTCTGGCAGCTGATCCACAACGCGATCAGTAAGTTGCATTACTAAGTTGATATCGCCTTTCTCAGCTGCAAGTGCCAACACACCAGCAATATCACGGCGAGATGTCTGATAATAATCTCCACTATTTTCAAACCCTAAGCTTTCCACCGCAGACTTGAATGCAGAACTAGACCGTGCATTGTCTCCAATAAGGTGAAGTGCGGCACCGATTTGAGCACGCGCTAAAGGACTCTCGGTCTTCTTAAGCATTTCATCGTGCAAATAACGAAGACGAGATGCCTCAATCTTCCCTCCACGTGCCAAGACATACGCGGCATACGCTGCGGAACGGTTGCTTAAACGCTCTTCAGTGTCAGAGTTCCATCGTGACGTGTAGACATCATAATCATACCCAGAACTCCAACGGTTTTGTTGAGCAGCAACTTTTGCAAGTGACGCATACGCTTTTTCAAGCGCTGCATCTGGCACAAGATAACCAGCTGCTTTTGCTCGTGCGATGAAGTCAACGGCATACGCTCCAACCCAAGGCGTGGCATGACCATCACCCATTCGCCACAGACCTATAGAGCCATCAGAACTTTGACGGTTTAAGATCGTAGAAACAGCCTCTTGTACTTTGGTTTTGATTTGAATATCTGGCTCTAGCCCCGCAATGCCTGCAAGGTTGCTTGCATATAACAAAGGTAAAGCTCGGCTAACAGTCTGCTCAGTACAGCCATAAGGGTACTCACTCAAACTTTTGTACAGAGCTGAAGCATCCATAGGAATAGCTGACGCCGATACCATCAAACTCGATGAGCCAGACACCAATCCATTCAAAGCGTTAGCTGGTGCTGTCCAGCTTTCACCCGGTTGCAATACAATCTGCTCAATCCGGCTAACAGGTAGATATGGAGACCGCACTTGAATGCCATATTCTCGTTCTACCTGAAAATTGTTGGGTCCCGTCAGCTGCATACCTATACGGGACACGCCTTCGACTGATGCCGAAATAGATGCCGCGATATCAGCACGCTGATTCCGTGTGAGCATAGCAGTGACGTTTCCATCCGCAATTTCTATGCCCGCGCCACTGGAAAGTGATGCATCATAATTGCCCGGAGTTGCCGCGACATTGTCCATAGTTACAGTGGCAATCGCATTATCTCCCGGCGCAAGGAAACGCGGTAAGATAACTTCGGCAGGCACATCATCGCGCACTGTAAGCGGTAAATCACCTGATCCCATGCCTGTTTCAGACCACACCACGGCCATCAAACGTAGTTCACCGTTAAAATCGGGTAGTTGCAGATCTATCTCTGCTTTGCCACTGCGTCCCATGCGCACTATGCCTGAGTATAGCGCGACTGACTTGGTCGGCACGACTGTTAGCCCTGCGCCTCCTATCTGGTCCCCACCTGTACGCGGCTTGGCGGCTGCGCCTTGGTTTGGATCAAGTAAACGACCATAGTCATCTTTAAGCATCACACCCAAACGGCGCTTAGCAAAGAAATGATCTGTTGGGTCTGGCGAATCAAATTTAGTAAGCTGCAAAATACCTTCATCAACAGCAGCAAGTGTTGCGTAAACCAACTCCCCACGCGGACCACCGGTTGCTTCGATTTCAACACTAATTTTTTGACGTGGCTTGACGATCTCCGGCACATTAATCGCAACTTCGAATGTACGATTAGCAACATCAACCGGCGCATAAGCTACACCCACAGCACGACGCGGACGAGGACGTGCAACAGGGTCACGTGGTGTAAATACACTCACCATAATGTATGCACCTGCACCCCACTCTTCAGTGACGTTAAAATCTACCTTCAAGCCTTTTTCGGGTAGCGTAATTGTGCGGGTTTCAATGATATTGTCGTTAGCAACCACAATTTCAGCTTCACCCGGATAAGGCGGCAAAATTGTGTAGCTTGCTTTTTTACCAATTTCGACCGGTGTCGATGGAGCAGAAATGCGAACACGGTCTGGCGCTTCAGCTCCCTCTTGAGGACCGCCGCCCCAACCTGCCCAAAAACCATAGCTAGCTGTTGCTGCTGAGTTCTCTTCGGTCAGGACAAGTTCATAATCACCCCAATCAAGAGGACGCGTAACTAGTTGTGCAGGTGCATCTGCCGCAAGTTCTAAACTGCCCTCTTGTATAGGCACAACATTACGTGTGCGACGCCAATTCCAATCCCCACCATTGGAGCGATACCAATCATAGTCCCAATCAATACGGACAAGACGCCAGTTCACATTGCCCGATATTTGTTTGCCGTTTGCTTTGACAGCGACAACTTTCAAACGCGCAGCCTCATCCTGTGCAGCGCTGCCGTCAAACTCAGGTAACACACCAACATACACATCATTAGGACGATATGGGAGGCGCACATCATCACGCACGGCACGTCCGCCCGGCTCCATCGCGCTTACAACAGTGCGAAGGCGCAATGGCTTAGAACTTTCAATTGTCTCTCCTGCAAGATCAAGACGTAGAACAGCTTGTCCTGCACCATCCGCAGTCGCATCCGTGAGTTCAAATTCACGTTGACGAAACTGCTCGTCATGTTTCCCAAATGAGTATCCGGTAAATGCTTTGAACGGCGATGGGTCTACTTCCACTCGCGTCATACCTTCGACAGTGAGACCAGCACCCGGCGCACCATATAAAAAGCGTACATCTGTGTTGATGGCACGGATTTCATCTTTACCAATCGGCGTGTCATTCTCAGTGGATACTTTTAGTTCAATACGTTGCGGTACAAAGTCCTCAACGGAAATACGCGTGGAACCGATTACGCCTTGACCGTCAAGCTCCATATCTATGCGCCACATTCCTCGCGCAGCAGCTTTGGGTAGCGCATAAGAACGCGTTATACCGCCAGCTTCAAGACCTCCCTCGAAACGCCAGTTGGCAGCTTCTACACCATTGGGGGCATAGAGGCGCATAAACCCTTTACTACCAGACACGGACCGCGCAGTTAGATCACGGATAAGTGCGTTCATCCACACTGTCTCGCCTGGACGATAAATACCGCGCTCAGTGTATAGGAATGCATCATTGCCATCTGGAGGCGAACGTCCATCAACTGGATATTGTGATAGATCGACCGATGCACGATCTAAATCGAGAACAGCAAAGTCCCCATTTTGATCATATGCCATAACCATGCGCGGCTGCTGTGCATCTTCACCGCGTAACAACGCACCGGAAAACTTCACACGGCCAAACAGATCTGTCTTTTCAGATTTCAAAATTTCATTGCTACGCGCCACCAGATCAAGACGCACTTCACGCGCAATACGCGCAGAATCAATTGAACGTGCTGTTACTTGTAGACCATCCGCACCGTGATAAGCTGTCAACGCAAGGTCGGTCACAATCAACCAACGGGCAGCTCGAGCCGGATTATCGACCTCTAAAGATCCTTTCGGGATCTCTTCCACTTTTATATAATAAGCGCCCGGCTCTAGTTTTTTTACAGCACTTGCCAAAGAGAAAACTGTAGTCGCTGCGGTATTGCCTTTGCTTTCAACATCTAGCTCACCTGACCAAAGATTTTCAGCGACATCATATGGGTCATCTTGACCTCCCTGCCAGCTATATTCACCACGGCCAACATTGAAACCGGATGTGATACTTTTGAAGACAAGTGCGCGATCCGTTACGCGCGACACATCTATCTTCAATGCGTCAACATTTACAGTTTCGATAGCCACACCATCCGCATCAATACGCGGTAGGATTACGCCATCCCCTTTAAAGCCGACATAACTTGGACGATCCCCAAAATCGATTGTGATTTTCTCATCGCGCTCAAGTTTACGATCGCGCCCCGAACCCGGAAAGCCTTCTTTTAGCGTCAAGTCTGTTGCGGCGGAAAAACTCAATCCCCCTAAACAAAGGCGAGAACCTTCAACATCAAAAGCAAGAGAAATATCTTTAGGAGTCTCAACATAAGCGGAATAATCAGTCTTGGAACTCAATGAGTGTGAAAACTCAAGACAAGCAATTGGTGCTTCGCCTTTAGTGTTTGCGGAATAGCGCACAAACTCAAAATCTTTTGAATGTTCTACTTCAGCACGCCTAGATTTTTCACCACGAACCGCAATTGCCGGTCCCTCGATTTTATCTCGGGTATCTTTAGGGCTGGTCGATGCAGGCGCATTCACATCCCCACACGCAGCGGCAACGCTTAACAACGTTGCCATAAGTCCAACACGCAAACCGTTCCACACCCGATTACTCATGGTTTTCTCCATACACCCACTCACGGCATCTTAGAGCGGGTCTCGCAATATTGCCACTACATCCAAAAGAAAAATGTTTCTATGGCAATTGCTTAGTTGAGATAGTCACATGAACAGCTATTCAGGCAATCAAAGCGATTTCATGAAGATGTTTGGTTTTATTCACGGTCTTATTGTGTCAGGCTTATTTTTTAGGACCGCCGGGCATAATAGGGCGCAAATCATACTTACCCATGCTAACCATGCGATCATACATAACGAGCGCGCCAGCAAGAGACACGTTGATACAAAACTTTGTAGGTATCTTCACAATATGATGGCATTTCTCCATCATTTGTGGACTTAAATTGCCAAGCTCGGGCCCCAAAATATAGGCAGCCGCTTTCGGGTGTTTAAATTCGGGCAATTCTACAGCGTCATCTGTGAGTTCAATCCCAACAATTTGACACCCCCTCGGCAACGCCATCTCATCAATGGAATCCCAATTGTAATAAGGCATATTTTCAATAGCTTTAGAGGTGTCAGAGCTATAAACAGACCGTACCGGCAAAGCTGCATCTACAGAATAAACAAAGCTTGCACCAAACGCATGGGCCGTCCGCATCAGCGCACCCATATTCATTGGCTTGGAGATACGCTCCGCCCCTATCCCAAAATAGCCCTTCATTAGAGTGTCGCGACCACCATTTCGCCATTGGAATGGATACTGCCGCGCGCCATAGATCCAGATATAAACGGCATTGCGATACGCCCAAGGCGGTCAATACTTATCAACCCGCCCTTACCACCTAAAAACAACACATTTTCCAACACAGCGCGTGTCGCCACATCAAGGCTTGTGCGCGCATAGCAAATACGTGCGGACACATCAGCAGCTGCATTTGCACGCATAAAGTATTCGCCCATTCCCGTACAAGACACAGCAACGCGCTCATCCGCCCACGTGCCCGAACCAATTATTGGACAATCACCAACGCGGCCCGGCACTTTATCCGGCGCACCACCTGTCGAGGTTGCAGCAGCAAGCGCGCCCTCAATATCCAATGCTACAGCACCAACAGTGCCCGTCATCTTTCGCTCATCTTGATCAAACAAATCATATTTGACAGGTGTATAATACTGATCAGGGTTTTCGATGCGGGCGCATTTTTGCTCACCCGCAAACTGAGCGGCACCTTGTCCCACCAGCATAATGTGAGGTGTTTTGAGCATTACAAGCTCCGCAACATCTACGGGGTGCTCAAATCCTTTTAGGCCCGCTACGGAACCTGCAAGACGTGTTTCACCGTCCATAATTGCAGCATCAAGCTCAAACTCACCGTTTTTGTTAGGTGCTGCGCCCTTACCCGCTAAATACAAGCCGGACGATTCAAGCCCGCGCACCATTTCTTTAACTGTTTCAATTGAAGAAGCCCCTTGCTGAAGCATCTCTCCGCCGCTCTTAAGCAGCTGCGCCATGAATGCTTCGGTTTCTTCGTCATGTTTTGACGGACCGGTGCTTGCACCTCCATGCAGAGCCAAAGCCCAGACCGGTTTGCCATTCTGTTCGGACTCGATACTCATACTCTCGTCAAACCTTCTTCGGTTTTAAATACTGAAACTCGAATAGTTTTCTTACATTAATGTGACAAGAGCGGATTCACATTATCCATGCGATCTTCCAATAAATTCATCACAAAACGCGATAATTTTGCATTTCTGTTGCTATTTATAGTTAAAAATAGCGCGTTTTTAAATCCAACAGCTAAATTGACTATTGCGCTTCTTGCGGCGACAGCCGCTTTGATCAACTGCATTAATTTTGCGTAATACCTAATTTTGCCACAACCTTCCGCTTAATTGCAGCTCTCAGCTCCATCCTGTTTTGCCCACATTCTCAATTGAAGGTCTGCAACATGAAATTCCGCCTACCGCTTCTGATATCTGCCGCACTTCTTGCAACCGCTTGCGCTTCAACTACGTCCCCCACTGAACCAGCGCCAGCAAATGACACTGCGAGCACGCAAACAAAAGGGCCAGTAAAGCTCACCACATCGACAGCGGCACTTAAAGATATATCAGCGACATCTCGCTGGAACGCTGTGGAGCTTCTTTGGCCAGAATCGCCCTACATGATGCTGCAAGATTCCAATGCATCAGAATCTGATACCAGTCCCCTCATCTTCAATTGCAATACAGATACAGGCACTCTTTCAGGGTCCCTCAGTGTTCAACCCAATGAGCACTCTGGCAAAGCCGCTTCCTTCTCATTGAGAACATCTGATGGTGAAGCCTTTAGTTTGCTAGGCATGTATACTCGCAATACATCCGATGCTGATTCAAGTTTTGTATTTAAAACTGACTGGCGCACGATGAAAGCAATCAGCAATTCCGAACGTGTTGATATTATCAATCCAGAGGGACAATCGCAAATCGCCCTCGTGAAGGCTATTGCGCCACACCGTGGTGATACGCAGTTACTGGCATCAACAGAAAACTTCGCTGAATCTCAGGAAAAACTATACTACTACTGTAATCCAAAATAGATTTTTCGAATGAAACATAAAAAAGGCTGAGATATTTTCTCAGCCTTTTTTGCAATCTGGAAATTGTATTTAAAGCTTAGTTTGGGAGTGCTGGTACTTCATTCACCTTCAAAGCTAAGCTTTCAAGGTGATCAAAATACTCTTCTCTATTTTTAGTATCATCTACAAGCACATACGCATCTGGAGTTTTGCGCAATATAAAGCGACGCCAGTTTACGCGACTACGAAATATCCATACTTCATCAGGAGTCTCAGGCAAAGTCGCCCATCCCGTCCATGGATGATCTATCGATAATCCACGCCACATTTTTTCGATATTGTTGATTTCAGCTTCCGAAAAAAGGGTCATTGCTTTGCCTGTATTTATAATCATTCGTCATCGAACAATATGTTGTTAGTTACAATATCACAGATTTTTGCACATTGTAACAATTCGTAACAAATATAAGGCGACAAGTCTAAACAAAACCCCAATAACGCTAAAGGCACATTTTTGAATGTGCTATTTTTTGGGTTCTGTATATTCCCCAAGCAAAAGCTGCGCTTCTCTGCGGTGTTGTGGCTTAATATGACCACTCACAATACCCATAGCCATCGCTATAACGGTAGCATCATCAGAAAAACCCAAAGCTAGAATAAAGTCCGGAATTAAATCCGTCGGCACAACGAAATATGCCAAAGCACCAAGCAATACACCGCGAACGCGCGTTGGCGTTTCGGAGTCAAAAGCACAATAATATGATGCTGCAACGTCCTCAGCAAAAGGAATATGACGAATAAAACGCAACAGTTTTGGCAAAGCTTTGCGTGCTTTTTCAGCGTCCAACTTTCTTTGCGCTATTTCTTCTTCCGTTTCTGGATCAAGTATCTCAATCTGCATTCAGTGCCACTCCATCGCATATATATTCTCTATAAAGCAGATAAAAATGGCAAGCTTATGATGCAAAATGCGTTAACTGCCATCGCAAATGAATACAGAAAAAAGCCCGAGCCTAATAAAAGACTCGGGCTTGAGTAGCACGATTAGGGAAGACCAGACCTCTAACCGTGAAACATGTTAAGCTTATTCAAACTCAAATTAGTTTTGAAATAGTGAAAGAACTGTCTCAGGTGACTGGTTGGCAATAGACATAGCCTGGACACCCAATTGCTGTTTTACTTGAAGCGAAGTCAACAGAGCGCTCTCTTTGCCAAGATCAGCATCAACCAATGATCCCACGCCGGCTGTAATCACATCTTGAAGACGGGTTACAAAATTTGCATGGTTGTCGATCTTTTGAGAAGCTCCACCAAGGCGCGCCAAAGCTCCATTGACGTTTGTAATGCTGTTTTGAATTGCTGTCATTGTCGCTTGCGCATTTGCAGGCGTGCTTAAGTCATGTGTCGGTGGATCAAGCGTGATATTCGCGCCGCCAAGCGTAAAATCTTCAGCCGGCACGTTAAGCTTGTTTGTACCCGAGGCATCTGCCACAAATTCTAAACCCGCAGGTAGAGAATTATTCAATAGGTTTACACCGTCGAATTCGGCAGCCCCTACTATTTTCTCCAGCTGAAGTACAAGTCCATTAAAGTCTTCTTGATATGCTGCACGAGATGTCGCGTCGATTTCCTGAGTGGCAGCCAATGCCTTCTCACGGATTTGAATTAAAATATCTGAAGCCGTTTCACCAGCAGTAATAGCAATGTCGCCAACAGACTTCGCTCTATTCAAACTAATTTGAATAACATCATAGGCAGCGTTTTCGCCGCGCAAGCCCTGCGCTACGGAATAAATAGCCGCATTATCTTTAGCATTCGCAACTTTCAAACCCGAGCTAATTCGGTCTGTAGTTGATTCAAGGCTTTTATTCGTCGCATTCAGATTTTGCAACGCTATAAGCGACTGAGCGTTTGATACGCCGTTTACCATAATCTGTCTCCAAACGTGGTCGTTCGGGTTGTCCCGAGTTTTTCGTTGGCTACAGAATTGAACGCTTTTCGTTAATACTTCCTTCGCATTCGCGAGAAAATGCAAATATTTCTTCAAATTTTAAATAAATTAAATCGTTTTATCGAGCCATAACCCCGAAGAACTGCCTGTTTGCTTCGCAATTTTCAGCCAGTCTACATCTGGCCATTGACGAATAATATCGCCGCTCTCAGTGTCAATAAGAGTGTGAACAAAGCGCCCTGTTTCACTATCTTTCTCGATAACTAACTTGCCATGCTCAACGCCATGTTGACGTGCAATTTCTTCTACGAACTGTTTTCGGCGTGCTTCTACCGCTTGGTCAGCAATTTTTTTATCATCCTTATACGCATCATTGTATACGCGATCAGGACGGCTAACATCCAGTTTAGGTGTTGTGGTAGATAGTGGTGATAATTCTGTTCCCATTTCCTTTTCTCCCGCCAACTGCAACTATTGCAGCCGACTATCCTATATAACGATAGTCCTCCCCGCCCCTTTAGGGACGGGAAGAAATATCGAGTTGTCTTATCTAAAGAAAGATAGAGCCAAACCAGAAGATTGGTTCGCAATAGACAGAGCCTGCACACCAAGCTGTTGCTTCGTTTGTAGGGACTGTAGTTTTGCAGATTCTTTGGCAAGGTCAGCATCAACAAGGTTACCGATACCAGCTTCCATAGCGTCAGATAGTTTCGTTACGAATGTTGAGTGTGTTGTTACAGCTTTTGAACCTGTACCCAAACGTGCCAAGGCAGCGTTCACATTGTCGATTGATGTTTCAAGAGCAGTGATAGCATCGCCAGCTTTTGTAACTGTTGAGATATCAGAACCGGCAGTCAATGTGATTGTTGTTCCTGTCAAAGACAAGTCTTCAGCAGCAACAGTTAGAGTGCTAGTACCATCAGCGTTTGCCAATGCTGTGATGTCTGCCGCACCGTTTTTCAACAAGTTTGCACCGTTGAATTCAGCGTTATCAACAATAGTTGTGATCTGATCACGAAGAGCTTTAAAGTCTTCGTCATATGCTGAACGTTGAGCAGTTGTCAGTGTACCGTCTTTTGCACCAAGTGCTTTTTCTTTCATCTCAACCAAGAGATCAGAAACAGCCTCACCAGCAGCGATAGCAGTATCAACAGTTGAACCTGTACGGTCCAAAGACTGTTTTACAACACCGTATGAAGCAACATCTGCGCGCATGCCTTGGGCAATAGCGAAGATCGCACCATTATCTTTCGCACTTGATACAGCCAAACCCGTGTTGATGCGGGATTGAGTTGTTTCGAGTTGACGTGTTGTACTGTTTAGTTGTTGTAGTGCAACCATAGCACCGTGGTTTGTGTTTACGCTTGTCATTTTGACATACCTTTTTCGTACCTGATCTCAGGCGTTAATGAAAACCAGATCATTTTAATCTGGAGGCGTTTTGCCTACTTGGTATGTCGCAAGTCCTGTGCCGGATTTAAGGTTAACTAATCGTCAAAGAAACTTGATTTTAAAGTGTTTTTATAGCTGTTCGTAAAGAATGTATGAATGCTATATAAAGAGGCTTTTTGCACTTTTTACCGGGCGGCATTTATTGCCGAGTGGAGCATCCGGCAATAAATGCCTATTCTGAAGAGCTATTTATTAAGATCGGCGTGTATCCGCCCAGAAAACATGGTTAAAAATCTATTTAAATAATTGTATTAAAATATATTTTTATACGTGTTTGCAGATTTTTTCATAAAACCACTCACACTATATCTCAAAGAGCGCGATGTGGCATATGACTGCTTTCAGCCTGCCCCCTTCCAGTTACACTTCTGCTCGCGCCACGCAATCGCCGTCCTTAGCCGCTGGGGCCATCCAGATCCATGCTTGGCAATTGCCTGCCTTTTATTTCTACAAAAAACGGTGAGCACAAAAAAACTCCGGCGATTGCGCGCCGGAGTTCTTGTAGTATTTGATTTAACCTTTTTCTTCCTATCGGAAGAAAGATAGAGCCAAACCAGAAGATTGGTTCGCAATAGACAGAGCCTGCACACCAAGCTGTTGCTTCGTTTGTAGGGACTGTAGTTTTGCAGATTCTTTGGCAAGGTCAGCATCAACAAGGTTACCGATACCAGCTTCCATAGCGTCAGATAGTTTCGTTACGAATGTTGAGTGTGTTGTTACAGCTTTTGAACCTGTACCCAAACGTGCCAAGGCAGCGTTCACATTGTCGATTGATGTTTCAAGAGCAGTGATAGCATCGCCAGCTTTTGTAACTGTTGAGATATCAGAACCGGCAGTCAATGTGATTGTTGTTCCTGTCAAAGACAAGTCTTCAGCAGCAACAGTTAGAGTGCTAGTACCATCAGCGTTTGCCAATGCTGTGATGTCTGCCGCACCGTTTTTCAACAAGTTTGCACCGTTGAATTCAGCGTTATCAACAATAGTTGTGATCTGATCACGAAGGGCTTTAAAGTCTTCGTCATATGCTGAACGTTGAGCAGTTGTCAGTGTACCATCTTTTGCACCAAGAGCTTTTTCTTTCATCTCAACCAAGAGATCAGAAACAGCCTCACCTGCAGCAATAGCAGTATCAACAGTTGAACCAACGCGATCCAAGGATTGCTTTACAACACCGTATGAAGCAACATCTGCGCGCATGCCTTGAGCAATAGCGAAGATCGCACCATTATCTTTCGCGCTTGATACAGCCAAACCAGTATTAATACGTGTTTGAGTTGTCTCAAGTTGAGAGTTAGTTTTGTTTAGTTGTTGTAGGGCAATCATTGCACCTGGGTTTGTGTTTACGCTCGTCATTTTGACGTATCCTTTCAGGAATATGTACGAAGCTTTTTGCTTCCAGAAGCTTTTTGCTTCCGCCATTCTCTACGCAAAGAAGATGCCAGTTTGTGATCGTTAATAAAAATCACGACGCGCCGCGCTTTTGGGCCTTCAATTCTTAATTCTATTGGTAAAATTCATAGTTTACAGGAATTTAGCATAAAATTTGCCGAGTATTCTCTAGGCAATACTTTCCCATCGGCAAAACCTGTACGGTTTGACCCCCGCCTCATTTCACGAGGCACAAAAAAACCGCCCTGAACCTTTTCTGGTTCATATCTGGCGGGTTCGTCATAAGACGCGCTTTTTGCGCACATGAAACAAACGGAGCAATGCCTCAAACCTAAGATCTATTGATCCTAGAAGGGAGGCGGTCCGGGCGACGTAAAAACGTCGCCCAAGACCGAACGCCTTCTAACCTTGGAAGAGCGAATTAATGATGGCTGGAGCCTGGTTCGCAATCGACAATGCCTGCACACCCAATTGTTGCTTCGTCTGCAACGATTGAAGAGCCGCACTTTCTCTTGCCAAATCAGCATCAACCAAATTACCAATACCTGTCGTCAATTGATCAGCCATTTTACCAACGAATACATTGTGTATTTCGACGGCTTTCGCAGCTGTACCCAAACGTGCCAAAGCACCATTCAGGTTTTGAATAGAAGCAGAAACTGCAGCAACTGCAGTACTTGCCTGCGTCACAGTCGTGAAAGACTGCGTTGCAGTAACTGTCACAATAGTTCCACTAAGTGACAAATTCTCTGCTGACACTGTCAATGAAGATGTACCATCCGCATTGGCAATGGCTGCAACATCCGTCACAGAACCATCGATAAGGTTTGCACCGTTAAATTCGGCATTCCCTACGATCTTTCCAATCTGGTTACGAAGCGCTGTAAAGTCTTCGTTATATGCAGCACGCTGTTCAGCTGACAGAGTCGTATCTGTTGCAGAAAGCGCTTTTTCTTTCATATCAATCAACAAGTCAGAAATGGCTTCACCAGCTGAAAGGGCCACATCAGTTGTAGACTGAACGCGATCCAAACTCTGCTGGGCAACACCAAGACCAGAAACTTCCGAACGCATACCTTGGGCAATGGCGAAGATCGCACCATTATCCTTTGCGCCGGCTACTTTCAAACCAGTGTTAATCCGTGACTGAGTTTCAGCTAATGACATATTCGTCTTGTTAAGTTGTTGTAGAGCGATCATCGCTCCGTTGTTCGTGTTTACCGATAAAGAAGCCATCGGGGTAAATCCCTTTCATTCTGTAAGGAGGAAGCTATAAGCCACCGAACATTTTGTTCACACGTACAGAAGCAAATTTCGGGCCAATCGATCAAATTTTATGTAAATTTATAATAATTTGATTTTATTGAATTTTTATCAGTATTCAGCCTGCTTTAAGGGTGAATACATACCTAAAATTGCGGTAGTTGTTACCCACTAGGAAAATTCGACCCAGTGCCGTGAAAATACTGCCCAATACCCGATACAAATATGTCATAATCACATCACGCTTTGACACGGTTTATGAGGTGTGATCTGCACACTTGAATTGAGACAAAACCTCCCCCACTGCGCAAGTGAAAGCAAATGATAGATACAATTTTATTTGACTGTGATGGCGTGTTAATCGACACAGAAATGCTGGCCCTTGATATTGAGGTCAACTTCTTGGCGCAGCACAATTTTTTCTATGATCGTATGGATTTTGCACGCGCATTTATTGGCATGGATGGCGTTGCAATGCGCGCCCAAATGGGACGTGATTATTTCGCTCAGCATGAAAACCAAATGCCTAAAAATTTATTTGATGATATGTGGGCAGCACGGGATGCACATTTTGCAACCCACCTCACGCCTGTGCCCGATGCAGATTTAAGTTTGCGCGCTTGGAAAGGAAAAAAAGCTGTCGCCTCCTCCTCTAAAATCCATCACTTAAAAACAAACCTCACCCAAACCGGATTGGCGGACCTAGTCTATCCGAATGTGTTCTCAGCAGATCAAGTCGCCCGCGGCAAACCTCACCCCGATGTCTTTTTATATGCAGCCACGCAGATTGGCGCGAAACCAGAAAATTGCCTTGTTATCGAAGACAGTATCAATGGTGTAAAAGCAGCAATGGCCGCCAATATGAATGTATGGGGATTTATCGGCGGCGGCCATGTCTGGCCAGAATTAGCAGACCAACTCACCGCGATTGGCGCAAAGAGAATTATCCACTCACACAAAGAATTAGCGCAGGCCCTCACGCAGTTGCAATCATAAAAAAACGGCAGACGCTGCGTCTGCCGCTTCTTCAAAATCTTGTACTCGACCCTAGAATTTAAACTTCAACCCTGTCCGGATTGTTGTAAAATCAAGATTGTTGTCGCTTCTAATTCCACCTTGATCCACTGGCGTGTCAAACTCCACATCATTGGAAATTCTAACTTCTCCAAATGTTGAGATATGCTTACTCAAGCCAAGTTCTACACCCGCACCATACACAAAAGCAGTTTCTTCTAATTCAACGGATGTGACCGGAGGTGCAAAAGTATAAGATTGGTTTGCATCCCCTTCATATTGCGTCACACCCACCAAACCATACACGCTGAATGTATCAGTGACTTTTTGTCCAAGGTGTAGATCAACACCATAGCTGTTTTTCAATTCAACTTCACTGACCAAAACATTGTTTAAGTTTTGCGTTTCTGCATTTTCGTCTGCGTAAAATGCTTCCAACTCAATATAAGAATTTTCAAGCACATCTAAGCGATACCCACCGCCGATATAAACGCTCGCGCCTGTATCTTGATCAGTTGTTGTCGCGCTTGCGCCACCAGCAGGACCAACATTTGGTTGGTTAGAGCCGGTATTACGGCTTACATCCTGCGTCAAAGTTGTAGAGTTCAAACCTCCAGAAATGTAAAAACCACTTTCTGCATGAGCAAGTCCTGTCATCATGGCGCTAGAAGCGAAAAGACATGCAAGTGTACGAATTGAATGTGTCATGGAAACCCCTTTTAAATACACATCGCCTCACTGGGCGTGGTCGAATAAAAAGGTATTTAGCGATCACTAGGAACTGAACTTAACGACAGAAATCCCACACAAAAAATCTCAATGTTTTGATTAATAATAAATTTTTTGTGTAGTCAGTTTGATCTATGTAGTGGAGCGTGGCTCAACAATACATAACGTCCATTATGAAAAGCGCCCCAACCCGTCTCACGCTCTACATAACGATGTCTATTCACTTGTTAGGCGGCGGCAGTGGAGCCGTTTGCTTCAGGTTGTGCTTGGCCTTTAGCGGCAGCAAGCCCCTGCATGATATTGCGATTAATATCTATCAAAGTTTCAATCTCAGCACGATTGCGTGATGCTTCGGATGTGTGACGTCCCACAAAAAGCGACAACGAAATTATACCTGCACGTAATTCATCAGGCAAACTATTGCCCGGTTGTGCGCAGTCCATTGCCATCGCATTCCAGACGCGACGGTTTTTATCGAGCGCAGCCATAACTGTCCCAAACGCAAATTTATCAGCTTTTTGCGCTTCCATAAGGTCACGCGTCACCTCAGCAAATAACCGAAACTCCACGTCACGTGGGTCAGCGGTTCTATTGGCTGTCTTTTGGTAGGCTTGAATTGACATTACCCAGAACTTCCTCTTCGTACGCGATCAATTTACGGCAACGCCCTAGCGCGCGGTAATAATCGCCACCCATCACATCGCGCGAAAGAGAAACGCATTCTTTTAGTACATCTGCATTGGAGATAGCAGACATAAATTCAGTAATACGCAGGACAAATTCCTCATAATGCTGGCCACCGGGCGCGCCACCATCCAAGTACATCAACATCACAGGGAAGTAGATGTGTGCGGCGGGTGTTTTCACGTCCTCTGGCTGCATGATATCTTTTTCACGCAGGACCGAGGCCTTATTTTGCAAGAGCATAACGCACCGACGATCACCGTTTTGGAGCACTGCGCCGTTCACGACGAATTTCTCTTGCGGTTTCAACGAAAGCTTTAGTGGCATGTTCTCTGGCCTCGAATTTATGGCGTTTCTCGCCTTAGACCTCCCACACTAACCTGCGTTTATTAACGACTGATTTAGCGATTCGCAAAACCGTGGTTTCCAATTTGTTAAAACCAATCTGGCAAAACCTATCTATCTCTTCAACGCGCCCCATTTATAACGATTGGGAGACGTTGCACGACGTTTTTAAAGGCAAAAAATATGAGCGAGATTGCAAAAAATAGTGGTTCACCCGAAGGAGCCGTGGGCGACATCATGTCATCCAAAGCCATTTCTGATGCCAGCAGTCTCAGTATCAATGCAGCCTCCCCCAAGATAAAAAAGCTACGCAAACATTGCCGAAAATCTGCTCAACTTCTTGGACAAGAACAATACGCTGAAGCAGCCAAAGAAGCGCTAGCAGCGCTTGATATTAATGAAAAGGACTCCCTCGCCAATCATGTTGCTGCAATCGCGATGGACCGATTAGATCGCTTTGATGTTGCCCTTCAACTCTATAATCGAGCAATCCAAGCTGAACCTCAAAATGCTGAAATCTACCGCAATGTTGGCTTGATGGCGTGGCGCATGAATAAGCTTGATGTCGCTGAACAGTTTTTCCGTCTTGAAGGTCAGGTTGCGCCTGATTCATGGCAACCCAAAAACAATTTAGGAAACGTATTGCGCGATAAGAGTCAGCTTGATGATTCTATCGAATTATTGCGTGCCGCACTTTATCAACACCCAGAAATACCCGAATTATGGACAGCCATTGGCTCAACCGCAATTTATCAATTGCAGACAGATGAAGCTATTCAGTTTCATTCAGAAGCTGTCCGCCTTGATCCCAATAATGCCAAAGCACACCACAATCTGGGCTTTACCCACCTCACCGACAAAGACCCTGCACAAGCAATTATCCATTTCGATGATGCGCTCAAACTACATAAGCCAAACTCCTTTGATGCTGTTGCAAGTTTGAATGCACGTTCAAATGCCCTTCTGGCTGTCGGCAGATTGGAAGAAGGCTGGAAAGAATACGAAGTGCGTCACAACAAACACGCGCCAGACTTTACACAATTTTTGATGTCCATGCCCCTTTGGGAAAATCAAGATATTAAGGGTAAGAGGCTCCTCCTTGTGGGTGAACAAGGGCTAGGTGATGAGGTTCTCTTCTCGTCTGTCCTAAATGATGTCATAGAACTTCTAGGGCCAGATGGGCAATTAGGGGTCGCCGTCGAGCGTCGACTCGTTCCCTTATTCAAACGCTCTTTTCCACGTGCAGAAATAATGTCTCATAAAACTGGGAAACCTGACGGCATTCAAAAGCGCGCTGTGGTAGAGCAAGAACAAGCTGACACGTATGATTATTGGGCTCCCCTTGGTGGCCCGCTTAAACATCTTCGCAATGATATCGCAGCTTTCAAACAGCCGAGTGATGGCTTTTTAGTGCCAGATCCGGAGCGCGTTGCTCATTGGAAGCGTGAATTGGAAAAACTCCCTCCTGGACGCAAAGCGGGCATTTTGTGGAAATCGGGTGTGATGGACGTTAAACGCGGGCGCAGCTTTGCAGGATTTGAATCTTGGAAGCCGATCCTTAAAACCCCCAATATCACTTGGATTAAACTTCAATACGGCGATGCTGACGCCGATGTTGAAATGGCAAAAAACAAATTTGGGATCGATATTCATACCCTTCCCGGCATCGATCTCAAACAAGATCTTGATGATATTTCAGCATTGAGCAAAGCACTTGATCTTGTGGTTGGCCCGATGAACGCCACAACCAACCTTGCAGGCGCAGTCGGCACCCCTTTCTGGCTGCTATGGCCTCAAACTGTATGGACGCAGCTGGGGACGAAACAAATGCCTTGGTATCCCAACACGCGCACCTACTCGCCAGAGCAACTAAAGAACTGGGGGCCTGCTATTTCTCAACTCGCGAAAGATCTTGCCGAAGACGTTAAAACATAACGATTACAAGTACAAAAAAAGCAGCCCGAAAGCTGCTTTTTCTAATCTTACTTTCAGTCGATAAAACCTAAGCTTGGCTTTCCGGCATACGCACGATCAGGCCGTCTAAATCATCTTTTACAGTAATCTGGCATGACAAACGTGAGTTACTCTCAACATTCTCGGCAAAATCAAGCATGGATTGCTCCATGTCGTTTGGTTTGCCCACTTTGTCCATAAACGCATTATCGACATAAACGTGACATGTCGCACATGCACATGCACCGCCACAATCCGCATCAATGCCCGGAATGCTGTCACGAATTGCAGCTTCCATCACAGACGCGCCGTTTTTCGCCTCAACGGAGTGTTCTGTTCCGTCAAATTCTACAAATGTAATTTTAGCCATTGATGCTCATTCTCTCAATTTTCAGATGCCTAACCTATACCACCTTTAAATGATATACCATTAAGCGGTATCACTTTTCCTAAGCTGTTTGCTAGGAAGTTGCCACTTAGGCAAGATGTAAGCAGTAGATTTCCAAATGCCAACATTTCTTTTCAAAAAGCATTTTACTGCTTTCCATTACGATTGAACCGCTCAAATAGCTTGTATCGGTGCGCGTCCTTTGTCATCAAGGTTAACTATGATTACCTGATTATTTTCTAGATATAACCAAAGTCGCTTCTCAATGCCTGATGACGCCAACAGCAAAAAATTCTCACTCAAAAGCGAAGCAGATACATTTGCCCTCGCGCAATCACTTGCCCCCATCCTCCGCGTTAGCGATGTCATCGCCCTTTATGGAGATTTAGGTGCAGGAAAAACAACATTTGCACGCGCACTCATCCGCACCCTTTTAAGCGAAGCGCAAATGGATGTGCCCAGTCCTACTTTCACAATCGTCCAAACCTATGATGCCCCGCAATTTCCTATCTGGCATTTTGATATGTATCGCATTGAAGATGAAAGTGAGCTGGATGAACTTGGCCTAGATGAAACAATTGATGGTCTCACTCTCATTGAATGGCCATCCCGTATGGGCGAACAGTTGCCCACCTACCGCCTTGATATCACCTTAGACTTAGACGCCACTGGCCGAAGCGCCACCCTAACAGGGCATGGCGAAGATTGGATAAAACGTCTTGCAAACTTCTCCTGATACAGCCCGCGAACAGCAACGTCTCGCCTTTCTTTCTGCCAATGGACTGGGAGATGCCATACGCACGCCTCTAGCTGCGGATGCATCAACGCGTCGGTATGAACGTCTTACGCCGCGTGACGGCTCTGCCAATATCATGTTTATGGATGCCCCTATTTTGGCAGAAGGCGCGCCTTGCCCCGTAGATGCTGATGAAGATACACGCAATGCAATGGGGTGGAACGCTCAATCTCGCTTAGCTGCAAGCCGCGTTGAAGCTTTTGTCGCTGTCGCGGCACACCTTCAAGCAATTGGGCTATCAGCGCCCCAAGTTTTAGCTTTTGATTTGCAACACGGCTTTGCCCTGCTTGAAGATATGGGCGATGCCATTTTTGCACGCGTCATTGAGCAAGGCGAAAGCGAACCTCGCCTTTATGCAGCAGCTGCAAAAGCACTAGCAATTGTGCACCAAATTCCAGTTGCCCCCTCATTACCCGTTGGCGACACACAATGGCCAATCCTCGATTTTGACCGTCTGGCCTTAGCTGTAAACGCAGACCTATTTGTCGATTGGATGCCTCAGTACGACCCGCACACACGCGTATCTGCATCTGACCGAAGCGCTTGGAATGATGCGCGTGATGATTTGATTGCCCAAGCCCTCACCTTTCCGCGATCTTTGATCCTTCGTGACTATCATGCAGAGAATTTAATCTGGTTACCAGACCGCACCGGCGCAAAACAAGTTGGATTGTTAGACTTTCAAGACGCTGTCATGGGATGGGGTGAATGGGATTTTGCTATGCTGCTGCAAGACGCCCGACGCAATGTCACCAAAACAGCAAGCGAAGCTGCTATTATTGCTTATCTTGATGAAACAGGCGGTTCCCGTGACGTTTTCGATAAGCGGCTGGCTGTCTTGGGTGCCCTCAATGCTTTGCGGGTTGCCGGCGTATTTGCGCGCCTCGTCAAGCGAGATAGCAAACCAAAATATAATGATTTCCAACCGCGTCAGCTAAAATTGCTCTCGCAAAATCTGCAACATCCTGCATTATCAAAAATGCACGCTGTGTTTAAAACAATAGCGCCACATATATTGGAACTCAGTTCTGGGGGGAATTAGGCCATGACGATCAAGACTGCCATGCTGATGGCTGCCGGCAAAGGCACCCGCATGCGCCCCCTCACCGATACTTGCCCTAAACCGCTCATCAAAGTGGCAGGCAAAAGTTTGATTGATCACACGCTTGATAATCTCATATCCGCAGGCATAGAGCGTGCCGTCATTAATGTGCACTACCTCGCAGACCAAGTAGAGACGCATTTTAAAAACCGCACCGATATTGAAATTCTCATTTCAGATGAACGCAACGAACTTCTAGAAACAGGCGGCGGTGTCGTGAAGGCACGCCCCCTGCTTGGCGATGACCCTGTGCTCATTTGTAATACAGATGCTTTCTGGCTCAATGATAGCGGCGCGACAATTCACAGCCTGATCAACGCCTATAATCCCGCTCAAATGGATAGCTTATTGCTGTTAGCTAAGCGCGATCATTCAATGGGATATCACGGCAAGGGTGACTTTGACCTAGCTGACACGGGCGAACTTATCCGACGAGGCGATGCACCTTCTGCACCTTATGTCTTTGCTGGCATGTATGCATTTAATCCCAAAACAATTTCCCATATGGAAACGGCCTGCTTCTCTGCCAATGTGTATTGGAATGAAAGCGCTGCGAAAAATCGCCTTTTTGGGCATATCATGGCTCCATTTTGGATGCATGTCGGCGATCCAGACGCACGAGATGAAGCAGAAAAATTAATCCAAGAAGGCAAGGCATAGCACATGAATAAGGGTCTAGTTGCCGCAAAAGATATCTTCACGCTCCCCACACCGCGTATCTTCACGATTCCTCCCGCAACAAGCTTTCTGGATGCCCTCGCTCAAACCCTCAGTGAAACGTTAAATCTACAAGATGATCCAGCTGCATTGGCTGATGCGGTGATATTTTGTCCAAACAAACGTTCCTCTCGCGCCATTGCCCAAGCTTTCCACGCCCTTGCAACAGAAAAATACGGACACAAAGCCCTTATTGCGCCTGAAATCCGCGTATTGGGGGATTTGGAAGATGATCACACCATCGCGCCTATTGGCGTTTCTGAGTTAGAATTAGGCCCGCCGCTCTCCCCGTCTAAACGGCGCGGTGCACTTGCCCGCATCATTCAGGCATGGCGTACAAATCTTTACGGTGATCCACTCCCACCAAGTTCAGCTATCGCAGCCGCAGATCAATTGGCCAGCTTGCTCGACCAAGCAGCAATGGGAGAAGGTGTCGATTGGACCAGACTTGATGGTCTCGTTGCTGATGCCGACCTTGCTGAGCATTGGAAAATTTCTGCTGATTTCCTTGATATTATCGCAAAAGCATGGCCCGCTCACCTCGATGAAGAAGGCGCAACCGACCCCATGGCCCGCAGGGTAGCTGCAGCGCAAGCGCTGGCTAACAACTGGCACAATAAACCACCTCAACACCCTATCATCATAGCAGGGTCCACAGGGGCAACACCCGCCACACGCTTGCTCATGCAAGCAGCAATGAATTTGCCTCAAGGCGCGGTTGTTCTACCCGGATTGGACCCTGATGTTTCAGAAGATGCATGGTCCGCCATCGCCTCCAGCCCTAGCCATCCACAACACACATTGCAACGCGCATTGGGCAAACTTGGCGTGGATAAATCCCATGTTATCAAATGGCCGGGCGCGATTGAAACACCCAATAATGAAGCCCGCCGCAAGCTAATAAACGAAGCCCTTGCCCCTGCCTCCACCACTAAAGACTGGACCGACCGCCTCAAAGTATTGTCAGGCGCAGAAAGCCCAAAACACCTTGTAGAATCAGGACTTAAAGGTCTCACACTCATCGAAGCTGAAGACGAAGCTGAAGAGGCGCTTGCCGCTGCATTATTGCTTCGGGAAGCATTGGAAACAAAGGGAAAAACCGCCGCGCTCGTATCACCTGATGGATCACTTGTGCGCCGTGTTTCTGCCTTGCTAACCCGCTGGGGCGTTGAAATAGACCCTTCCAGTGGAACGCCGTTTTTACAAACGCCACACGGGGCATTATTCGCACTCATGTTTCAATGGCTTCGCGATGAAGGCGATCCAGTGCAAATGCTCTCCTTGCTTAAACATCCCCTTGTACGCATTGGGTGGGATGAAGAAAATTACCAATCTGCCCTCATAGAGCTAGAAGCCCACGCCGATGAATTTGGCAAAGACAGCATCATGCGCGGGCCTCGCCGCCACGATTCTCTTGAAGAATTAGCCGATAAGCTTGGCATGAAAAAACGCGCACAATCAGCCCAACTGATCCGCGATCTAGTCAGCGCGACACGCCAATGTGAAATCCGCCCCTCCACGATGCAAAAGCCAATTGATGGGAATAGTTTTGCACGTTCCATTGCGCGCCTTGCAGAACGATTGGTCACAACACCCGAAGAAACAGGCTCAACCCGCCTCTGGCGCGGAAGCGTTGGTGCAGAGGCAGCGCGTTATCTGGAAGCATTGGCTGAAATTTCTCAAGAATTAGGCGAAGTCGCCCCCGACCTTTGGGGTGAATTTGCCGAAGCCATTGCCTCCGAACGCGCCATACCACCACGCGGCGGTGAACACCCAAGGCTTGCTATTTGGGGACCACTGGAAGCGCGCCAACAAATGCGCGACGTGATAGTCCTCGCGAGTCTGAATGAAGGCGCATGGCCTGCTGCTGCGGCTGCAGATAGTTTCCTTCCGCGCCGTTTGCGTAAAAAATTGGGTCTACCTGATCCGGAAGAGCGCTTGGGACTATCTGCGCACGACTTTGCACAACTTGCGTGTGCGCCAGATGTAAAGCTTTTGCGCTCCAAACGTGTAGACGATAAACCCGCCGTCGCATCGCGCTGGTTATGGCGCCTACGCACGCTTTCAGCCGGCGGCCTTGGTTCACCCGAAGCTGTTGATGAAGCGCTCCATCCCACACCTCAAAATGATCCTCTTGTTTGGGCGCGGGCTATGCGCAAAGCGCGCTATGTTGCACCTGTGCAGCCCCCTGCACCCAAGCCGCCTGTTAATGCACGCCCGACAGTATTTTCCGTCTCCCGTGTAGCAACGCTTATTCGAGACCCCTACGCTGTCTACGCGTCTGATGTGCTCAAGCTCAAACCTCTCGCACCTGTAGGAGAGGAAGCTGGCCCTGCCGCACGCGGAACCGCTATTCACGCCGCCGTCGAGCGTTACGAACTAGAAGGCGGTGAGCTAATGCCGCTCATCTCTCAGGAACTAAAGTTTGCTGGTGAAAGCGATACAGCAATAGAGCTAAACCGACCACTATGGGCGCGCGCTGCAGACGCCTACCTAGTATGGCGCAATGAGCGTGAACCACGTGTACGAGAGAAAAAACTAGAAATTAAAGGCAGCATCAAGTTTGAAATCGCTGGCCGCGAATACACACTTCACGCAAAAGCTGACCGTGTTGATCTTCTAAAAGACAACACATTTGCCATTATTGACTTTAAAACCGGAACTCCCAAGACTAAAAAGCAATTAGAAACAGGGTTAGAGCCTCAACTGCCGCTTGAAGCTTTAATTGCGCAGGGAGGCGGTTTTGAGAAACTCCCCGCAGCAGAAACCTCAGAGTTAATCTACGTTTCTCTTGCGCCCGGTGCCGCAAGCACAAAAGCGGACAATGGCAAACCCGTAAAGCTCGATGAAGGCCCAATGGGAGAGGCAGCGAAAGCGCGCGCAGGTTTTCTCAAACTGGTCCAATCATACGCCACAGTCACACAAGCCTACTATTCCAAACCACGCGCTGAGTTTACGTGGGCAGTCTCTGATTATGACCGCCTCGCCCGCCGCGATGAATGGACACTTGATGCAGGAGCAGATGCATGAGCATGTCTACGCCATGGCCTGATTATGAACGCACCGTCCAAGGACAGTTTGACGCCGCAACTCCAACCCATTCTGCATGGGTGTCAGCCAATGCTGGGTCAGGTAAAACCAAGGTTCTGATTGACCGCGTTGCGCGCCTTTTGCTCAATGGTGTGCAGCCAGACGCAATAATGTGTGTAACCTATACCAAAGCTGCTGCATCTGAAATGCAAGCGCGCTTATTTAAGCGGCTAGGAAACTGGTGTGTGTCAACTGACGTCGAGCTTGCCAAAGAGCTGGCGGAACTTCAAAAAAGAGAATTAGCTGAATACTCCGCTGAAGATCTAGGTAAAGCCCGTGAACTTTTTGCACTGGCACTTGAAACACCCGGCGGATTACGCATTGAAACCATCCACGCTTTTTGCGGTCGCTTGCTTCGTCGTTTTCCGCTAGAAGCAAATGTCGCCCCCGGCTTCCAAGAACTCGACGATAAAGACGCCACACGTTTGTGGGATATCGCAATGGCGAAGCTTGCCGCAGAAGCAGCTTTTGATAATCCAGACACCAGCGCCGAGATCAAAGACGCCCTACAAACTGCAGCACTCGCAGCGGGTGGAAATGGCCTCGCGGGACCGCTGCGGTCATTACTTTTCAAGCAAGCTGAAATTACCGGCTTCATCAAACAACAAGGCGGCATGGATAACGCGCTTGCAGCTTTAAAACAAGCTGTCGGCGCAGGTGATGAAAGCGTGGACAACCTCATCACATATGCGATGGGACCAGCATTCCCAAAAGAAAAAATCCGCCCCTTCATCGCACCATTGTATGATGGCGTTAAAACGGACCAGACAAGCGCAGAAATTCTCGAAAAAACCGTCCTCGCCAAAACACCTCACGAGGCATTTACACACTATAAGGGCTTGTTCCTGACATCTTCAGACGTCTTCAGGAAATCCAATCCCTACACCGTAAAAATCGCAAAATCTTCACCTGAGATCGAAGACTTGTTTCAGATCAAATCCATCCCCGAGGGCGAAGAAGTTTATCGGATGCGCAATTTACTGGAGCACATAAACGCCCGTGAAACCTATGAGCGATCTGCCGCTTTACTTACCTTGTCCAATATCGTGTTTTCCGACTATGCCCGCCAAAAACGCCGCCGCGCCGCCATGGATTTTGATGACCTAATCGAAAGCGCCGCCGGCCTACTCACCACACGCTCTATGGCGCAATGGGTGTTGTGGAAGCTGGAGGGCGGCTTGTCTCATATACTGCTAGATGAAGCCCAAGACACCAGCCCAGATCAATGGCGATTACTACAAGCACTCACCTCTGAGTTTTTCTCTGGTGAAGGTATAGAACACGAAACACCTCGTACCATGTTCGTCGTGGGCGATGAGAAACAATCCATCTACTCCTTCCAAGGTGCCGACCCCGAAAAATTCCTCTCAAAACGCCAAGAATTTATCACAGATAGCGCCAAAGCTAAGCAAGATAACAAAACACCCGACATTCTGATGTCCTTCCGTTCCGCACCTGAAGTTCTTGCATTCGTGGATGAAGTTTTCGACATGGGCGCATTTGATGGCGATGCACCTTTCTCGCTCAAACCGCCTGAAGATGGCAATGTGATGCGCCACCTCCCTTTCCGCAAAAACCACATTGGATGCGTTGAATTATGGCCGTTGGAGCGCCCAAAAATTAGCGAGGAAACGACACCTTGGGATGCGCCATTGGGCCAAGACCTTGAGTCCAACCCCAAAGGCGAACTCGCAGACCGCATCGCAAAATGGGTTAAAAATATCATCGATACAAAGCAAGCAATTTTTGATGAAGGAAAAATGCGTCCCGCTCGCCCAGGCGATGTGCTTATTCTTGTGCGTGGCCGTAAAGGCGGTTTGTTTGACGCGATAATCAAATCTCTCAAAACCCACAACATCCCCGTCGCAGGTGCAGACCGGATCGAGCTACTCGACTCGCTTCCTGTTCAAGATTTACTCAATCTGATCCGCTTTGTTCTTTGTCCCCAAGATGATCTCACGCTGGCTGAAATCCTAACCGGACCATTTGGCGGCCTCAATGAAGATGAACACCTTTTCCCGCTCGCCTATAACCGAAAACAAGCAAGCCTTTGGTCGCGCGTATTAGAGAGCGAGATGCCCGCAATTGCACCTGTGCGTGAGTTTTTGTTGGAATGCTTAGAGCGCAAACACTTACAGCCTTATGAGTTCCTCACTGCCATCTTGGAAACAACCCGTGCCGACGGGCTAGACGGCTGGACCCGCATACAAACACGCCTAGGCGCTCCCGCCCGTGAACCCATGACAGCGCTTATGGACCGCGCTGCTGGATTTGATGCCAAAGGTCCATCTTCTATGCAGCTTTTCCTTGCCTCGATTGAAAAATCAGGCGGCGAGGTCAAACGTGAACTCTCTGGCCCGCAAGATGAAGTGCGCGTGATGACAGTTCACGGCTCTAAGGGACTGGAAGCACCTATCGTCATCGTTCCCGACACATGTTCTGCAACAAAATCTGGCGTAGACAACAACCTTCTCCTCACAAGCGATGATGATGGCACCGAACAAAAATCCGGTATGCCAATCTGGAGTGGCCCAAGCAAAAGCGACACACCACTCGCTGCAAAGCTACGTCTATTGGCAGATGCACGCGCTGCCCGTGAACATCGCCGTTTGCTGTATGTAGCCCTTACCCGCGCACAAGATCGTTTGCTTGTATGTGGTCCTTGGTCTGGCGGCGCTAAAAGCAAAACTGGACATCCAGAAACGTCTTGGTTTGCAATATGTCATAACGCGATGCAGCGCTTGGCTGAAAAAAATCTCGCCAAAGTCATCGAAATTGCCGATGCTGACATTGAAGACGGTGAAGAAGTACCAATTGTTTATCAATTCGGTGCTCCTCAACATGCAGAGATCGCTGCCATTCAAGCTGAGGATGCCTTAGATTTCATGCCAGATTGGATCAATGAAATGGTCGCGCATGAAAGCACAGGCGTGCGCTATGCCGCACCTTCCTCGCTTTTAGGAGACGATCCTCCTGTATTGCCACCCTTCGTAAAATCCAATGATGAACGCCTAAAACGCGGGCGTCTCATCCACACCCTTCTGCAAACCCTGCCTGACATTCCTCAAGAAGATTGGCATAAACATGCCATGCATTTCTTGCGGCGCGATTCAGAGCTGACAGAAGACCAACGACAAGAAATGTTTGACCGCGCAACTAGCGTCCTCAATGATCCACTATTTGATCCGATATTTAGCGCAAACGGACGTGCCGAAGCCCCAATTGTTGGCGGCAATGCGAAAAAGCTTCCTAAAGGTCTCATGATAAACGGGCGGGTTGACCGTCTGGTCATCACACACGACTCCGTTTTGATAGTGGACTTTAAAACCGATAGGCCCGCACCAGCGCGTGAAGAAGATGTAGGAGATGCTTATACCGCACAGATGGCCGCATATCGCGCGGTGTTAGAATCAGCCTACCCAGATAAACAAGTAAGATGTGCACTTGTTTGGACCGATGGCCCTAAACTTATGGAGCTAGATCAGCAACGTATGGATGACGCATTGAAGGCGCTCACACTTATGTGAGCAAACTTCAACGGGGTTTAGAGAAAAGCTAGGTGTAATTTCTTCCAAAACACACTATCTCATGAGTAATGAGTTTCGAACGGAGACAAGACTATGAGCGTGATTAACACGACCGACGACAAATTTGACGAAGACGTAATCCAATCAGAAGGTACAATCATTGTAGACTTCTGGGCTGAATGGTGTGGTCCTTGTAAGCAAGTAAGCCCTCACCTTGAAGCTTTAGCGAAGGAAAAAGAAGGCAAAATCAAGATTGTAAAGGTCAATGTTGATGAAAACCCAATGACTTCTGGGCGCTTTGGTGTTCGCGGAATGCCAACTTTGATGATTTTCAAAGAAGGAAAAGTTGCAGCCACCCACCTTGGTGCAATGTCTAAAAGCCGTATTGAAGAGTGGATTGCAGAATCTGCGTAAAACTTCCTGTACGCAATACTACAGTCAAAAAAGCCTCGCAGATTTATTTTGCGAGGCTTTTTTATATTTATTTAATCGAGCAGTTTGTGAATGATCATTTGTGTTCCCCGCGCAAACTCAGCTGGATCATATTCTTCCAAATGAATTCCCATTATACTGGCCAACATAATTTTCGTCAGAAATTCAGGCTCTTCATATCCTGCGTCATCTAAGATTTCGCCAACTTGATGATGCAACCATTTTTTGAAAGAATGAATATCGTCAGCTGATAAACGTCCTTCTTCACTTATCAATTCCGCCCTATGCAATGAACCGTGAAATACTTTGTGCATGATTAGAAATTTACATGCCAACGCATGAAAAATTCGCTCTGCCGGTGTCCCTGTTGTTGGCAAGTTTTCCGTAAAGGCCCGTTTCATTTCCTCCACAATACCTGCAACGACGGACTTGAACACAGCATCCTTATCAGAAAAATATCCGTACAAAGTTGGTTTAGCAATTCCAGCCTCTTTGGCGATTGCTTCCATTGTGGTTGCACGGTGTCCACGCTCGAGAAACACCTTCTGAGCCGCAAGAACGATACGCTGTCGCCTTTGCAATAATAATTCTGACTGTTTTTCCATTATTCTACTACAAAACTGAACATAATGAACTATATTAGCACAAATCGTTCAATTTATAAAATTCCCTCTATTCAATATCGTTCTCAGAACACAGGATAAATCCAACTATGACTGAAACAATTCTTGTTACCGGTGTATCCGGTTTTCTAGGCGGACAAATCACTATGGATTTGCTTGATGCTGGCTATCATGTTCGGGGTAGCATTAGGAATCCCTCTAAAGCAGATTTTATACGGGATAACTTCAAATCTTTAGGAAAGGACGTATCCAAACTAGAGTTTGTAACGCTTAACCTACTTGAAGATGAAGGTTGGGATGAAGCAGTTCTAGGCTGTGATCACCTTATTCATGTCGCTTCACCATTTGTAACAAAAATTCCAAAAGACAAAAATGATCTTATTGACCCTGCGGTGAAAGGTACTACCCGCGCAATCAATGCTGCACTTAAGGCTAATGTTAAGCGCATCGTGCTTACCTCTTCGACAGTGTCAATCACACAAGGTCACCCTAAATCAAAATCAGATTTCAGCGGCACAGATTGGACAAATTTAGAATCTTCAAAAATCATGCCTTATCCAGAATCCAAAACACGCGCTGAAATGGCGGCGTGGGACCTCATGAAAGTTGCTGGCCGTAGTAAAGACCTTGTCGTTATCAATCCAGGCTTCATCACAGGTCCACTCCACAATAACGACCCAGGGACATCTGGTGCAATTTTGCTTCGTTTCCTAAAGGGCGATATGCCAGCTATTCCTAATATGTCTCTGATTGTCACAGATGTACGCGACGTCTCTGCAGCTCATATTGCGGCACTAACTACGACAGAGTTTGCAGGCAAACGTGTTCCAATTTCATCTGGAAGCCTCACATTTAAAGAGATGGCGGATTCTATGCGCGAAGCATTTCCTGCCTACGCCTCTTCTATTCCAAGTCGATTAGCACCTAATATTCTTGTGCGATTCCTCGCTATTTTTGATCGCGACATTCGAGCAAACTTATGTGAGTTAGGCGTATACAAAACAATTGATAACCGGGATGCAATTTCATTAATTGCACGAGACCCAACTCCGATGCATGAGGCACTCAGGGCAATGACTCAAAGTCTCATAGACTATGGATTAGCACCCAAACCGAAATAAAAGCGAGCTAGTCAATTTTCTCGTTGTTTAGCGCCAGTATAGCACCTGCAAGATAAAGTGATCCGCAGACATAGACGACCTCTGGCGCTAACTCTTTGAGACGCACTACAGCATTCTCAAGGGAGGATACCACATCTACTTTAGCTTTAACGTTGCGTGCAATATCTGCCAAGCGATTTGGATCAGCCCCTGAACCACCTTCTTGTCCTGCATCCGATGGCAAGGGCATCATAACAAATCGCGCAACGTTTGGCGCAATAGCTTCAATAATTTTCACTGCATCTTTGTTGTTCTGCATCGCCATGAGAATGACCGGCTTAAAGTCATCATCTTTATGCGTTCTAGCAATCGCGTCAGAAAAAACTTTCGCGCCTGCTGGGTTATGTGCGCCATCAATAACAATTTGTGCGCCGATAGATTGCTGAAATGGCCCCACTTTCAGAGACTGCATACGCGCAGGCCAAACAGCCTCCCTTAAGCCCACTCCCATAGTGGTCGCATCCACACCGCTCAACCCAAGCACGCGCATAGCAGCACATGCGCAGGCTGCATTCATACGCTGATGAGGACCAGCTAAACCAAGCCACGGTGCTTTAATCTGTCCAGCATTATCTTCAAAAACAAAGGCCTCCCCCTCAAGCCAATCTTTCCAATCTCGTCCCGCCAGCACAACATTTGCAGCTTTGTCACGTGCGGCTTCAAGTAGAGATTGAGTAGCATCTTCCTCAGCTTGTTCAGCGATAATAACAGGTGTGTCAGACCGCATAATGCCAGCTTTAGTACGTGCAATAGAGGGAATATCAGACACCCCGAACATCTTCTCATGATCACGTCCAATACTCGTTATAATACAAGCATCTGGCCGAGCCATCACGTTTGTAGAATCTAGCTCACCGCCTGCACCTGTCTCTATAATGCATAGGTCAGCCTGTACCTGGCTAAACAGCAAGAATGCAGCAGCTGTTAGAGCTTCAAAATAAGTTAGGTCGACACCCGTATCTTCCACACGCTCCAGCGCAGCAACAAGTTCATCATCAGCGACCAACCGCCCATTTAGGCGAATACGTTCGTTCACACGCACTAAATGAGGTGATGTAAACACATGCACCCCAAGATCAGATGCTTCTCCTATTGCCCGTAAAAATGCAGCAACAGATCCTTTACCATTTGTACCGGCAATGTGGATGGTCGGCGGCAATTGATTTTGAGGGTCACCCAGTATTGAAAGCGCTTGCTTGATCCTGTCCAAACCGAATCGGATATCCACACGACCTCGTGGATCAGTAAAGGCTGCCAAGGCAGCTTTTACGCTATGATCATCGCCGCTACTCAAACTTAGTCTTCCGATTTTGCTTTTTTAGGCTTATTTTTCGTCTCAACCTCTTTGGTCGCCTTGGGTTTTACTGTCTCTTGTGCAGCAGGCTTAACATCGTCTTTGCCATTCATGAGCATAGACAAGATTTTCCCTAAAGTATCAGGTAGTTCACGGCGATCAACAACCATATCTACCATACCGCGTTCACGCAAAAACTCAGAACGTTGGAAACCCTCAGGAAGTTTTTCGCGGATTGTTTGCTCAATCACACGCGCGCCCGCAAAAGCAATCATAGCTTCCGGTTCACCAATGTGAATATCACCGAGCATCGCGTAGGATGCAGCCACACCACCTGTTGTTGGGTCCGTCAACACAACTATATAAGGTAACCCTGCATCCTTAATCTCAGAAATCGCAATCGTTGTGCGCGGCATTTGCATAAGGGATAATGCTCCCTCCTGCATGCGTGCACCACCAGATGCAGTGAATACGATCAAAGCTGAACGCGTTTTCAGTGCCTCTTCAGCAGCGGTCAGGAAAGCTTCCCCTGCCGCCATACCAAGTGATCCACCCATAAATGCAAAGTCTTGCACTAGGATAACAGCGTTTTTCCCGCCAACTTTACCAGCAGCAGCAGACATACAATCTTCACGACCTGTTTTTGCACGTGATGATTTCAAACGATCGACATACTTGCGGTCATCTTTGAATTTTAATGGGTCTTTGACGACTTCCGGTAATTCAAGTTCCGTGTATGCCCCCTCGTCGAACATGCTTTTAAAACGCATATCTGGACCGATACGCAAATGCGCACCAGCTGGCGTTACATACAGTGAATTTTCTAGATCATCCTTGTAAACAAGGTCACCAGATTTTGGACATTTAATCCAAAGATTTTCCGGCGTATCTTTTTTACCGAAAACGTTTTTCAGGCCCGGTGGCAGATTGGTCAGCCAGCTCATCTGGACACTCCCTGTACTCTATAAATACTCATATTAAGATCGTCCCTTAGCAATAGCGTCAGCAAGGGTTTTCACAAGTGCACCCATACGTGTAGGAGCATCTGAAGGCACACCCGCTTCAATCGCTGCGCGTACTTCTTCTACAATAGCCGATCCAACGACAACCCCATCTGCAAGACGGGAAAATTCAGCAGCCTGCTCAGCTGTCTTCACACCAAAGCCAACAGCTACAGGCAAACCAGATGCATTTTTCGCGCGATCTACGCCTGCTTTAATATCGGTTTGAACACCCGTTCCTGCTCCCGTGATACCGGCAACAGAAACATAATAGACAAATCCAGATGATCCATCCGCAACCACTTTCATGCGGTCTTGCGTCGTTGTCGGTGTCGCAAGACGAATCACAGCAAGCTGTAAATCACCCAATGCGGTGCGGAGTTCAGCGTCTTCCTCAGGCGGCAAATCGACAGTAATCACACCATCAACGCCAGCATCCGCGGCAGCTTTCGCGAAAGTTTGATAGCCCATTTTGTGAATTGGGTTTGCATACCCCATGATAATAATCGGCGTGTCTTGGTTCGTTTCACGAAATCGCTTCGCAACGCTTAGCACGTCCGCCAGCTTGGTCCCTGCCTTCAGCGCACGCTGAGCAGCTTTTTGAATAGCTGGACCATCCGCCATTGGGTCCGTGAAAGGGGCACCCAGCTCAATAATATCCGCACCATTTGCAGCAAGCGCCTTTACAGCTTCAAAGGATGTTTCAAGATCTGGATCACCACACATCATATACGCCACAAACGCTGCGCGATTTTGGTTTTTTGCTTTTTCAAAAGCTGCAGAAATACGGGAAATAGGCATAAATTCTATAACTTCGTGTTTGTGGTTAGCCAATCTGCATAGCGCGCATTTGAATCAATGCAAGGCAATGCAAGTATTGCGGGAATTTCGTGCGGATGCATATCGAGCACTTCTGCTTCGATTTTGCTATAATTTTCTTGTGGCGCTTTCGCCCAAACAACCCATTCGTCTTCACGAACAAGCTCATCTTCCCACATATAAACAGCCTCAACAGGCCCGTCGATATTCACGCACCCAGCAAGCTTTTTAAGAACGAGCGTCTCACCAATTGCAGCTGCGCATCTGTCATCAGGACAATTGATACGTAAGAGAATAATGTTGCTCATCTAGTCAATCTCGATCCCAAGATGACCAGCAACTGAGAAGACATCTTTATCACCACGACCACATAGGTTCATGATGATCAGACCGTCTTTGCCAAGCTCTTTAGCAACATCCCCCACGCGCGCAATTGCATGCGCAGGCTCAAGCGCTGGGATAATACCTTCCAGGCGCGTACAGAGTTGGAAAGCATCAAGCGCCTCTTTGTCAGTACATGTCAGATATTCCGCACGACCGGTATCTTTAAGGAATGAATGTTCTGGCCCAATGCCAGGATAATCCAATCCAGCAGAGATTGAGTGCGCGTCTATAATCTGACCATCATCATCTTGCAGAAGATATGTGCGGTTCCCGTGTAAAATTCCCGGCTCCCCACCATTCAAAGCTGCAGCATGTTCGCCTGTCTCAATACCGTGACCTGACGCTTCGACACCAATCATGCGCACGCTCTCATCCTCTAAGAATGGATGGAACAAGCCTATTGCATTTGATCCCCCACCAATACACGCCATTACAGCATCTGGGAGACGTCCTTCGCGCTCAAGAATTTGTGCTTTCGCTTCACGCCCGATTACGGACTGGAAGTCACGCACCATTTCCGGATATGGATGCGGACCAGCTGCTGTTCCGATCACGTAAAATGTGTCGTGTACATTTGTCACCCAATCGCGCAGCGCTTCATTCATCGCATCTTTCAAAGTGCCCGTTCCAGATGACACAGGAACAATCTCAGCGCCCAGTAATTTCATTCGAAAAACGTTAGGCTTCTGACGCTGAACGTCCGTTGCGCCCATGAACACAGTACAGGGTAGTCCAAAACGCGCACAGATCGTCGCTGTGGCCACACCGTGCTGTCCGGCACCCGTCTCAGCAATAATGCGTGTTTTCCCCATACGCAGAGCCAACAGCACCTGCCCAAGGCAATTGTTCACCTTGTGCGAACCCGTGTGGTTTAGTTCATCTCGCTTGAAGTAAATTTTTGCGCCATCAAAATGCTCGGTCAAACGTTCAGCATAATACATTGCTGACGGACGTCCGACATAATCTTGCATCAGACCGCGATAGAGTTTTTCAAACTCAGGGTCTGCTTTAGCAGCCTTATATTCTTTCTCTAGGTCCAGAATAAGCGGCATAAGTGTTTCGGCAACATAACGTCCACCAAACTCACCAAAGCGCCCGCTTTCGTCCGGCCATTTATCCCATGTATTGCGCGTGTCCATGACGAAACTTCCTTCTAAACCAATAATCTACTGTCAGTTAGCGTGATCACAGCCAATACGCTACGCCTAAACCAGAATTCTTGTAAAAAAACATCGGCTGCAATGCGCAAATACTAAGTGCAACACACTTAACTTACTCAAATCGCGCAGCTTTGATGAACGCTCTAACCTTTGTAACATCTTTTACGCCGGGACCACTCTCAACACCAGATGAGACATCCACCATTTTAGCACCAGACTGCAAAATTGCCTCTTTCACATTACCAGAATCTAATCCGCCAGCCAAAAACCACGGTACAGGTGCATTAAATCCCTGCATAATTTCCCAATTAAAACGCGTCCCATTTCCCCCAGGTAGCTTGTCATCAGGTTTTGGCTTTGCATCAAATAATACGTAATCATATTGCGCCATCTCTTCATACGAAGGAAGGTCACTCGTTTCAGAGACAGAATAAGCACGCATAAATTTAACATCGGGCCGCCTGCTATGAACGCTGCGCATCATGGATGCAGTCAACTCACCATGAACTTGCAATGCAGCAACGCTAGGAACTTTCTCTGTGATTTCCTTAAACAAGTCTATCGACGGCTTAGCCAATACGATCCATGGCACTGCTCGCTGCCCGACGAAATGAATTAGCTCTTCAATAGCATCCAATTCAAGATGGCGCGGGCTTTTGTTGAAATGGACGAACCCCACATGTTCTGCGCCGCCATTAATAGCAACATCCACCATCGCCGTCTGTTTTAGCCCACAAATTTTCACTGTATTCATAGACTTACATCACCGATAGAAAATCTAGACCAAATATATATGCAGTACACGAAGAATATGATGCGCCAAAAACAGAAAAGGCGACCATTCAGGCCGCCCTTTCGCAATCTACTCATGACTCTACATGAGCTATTCTATAAACGACTATTTCGCGCGAAGCAAGTCTCTGATTTCTGTTAGTAGAACTTCTTGAGCTGGTGGAGCTGCCGGCTCAGCAGGCGCTTCTTCTTCTTTTTTCTTCATATTGTTCATGCCTTTGATGACAAAGAACACAGCAAGCGCAACAATCAAGAAAGAAATCGTGTTGTTGATGAACACACCATAATTAATTGCAACAGCTTCTGTACCAGCTTCTGCATCTGCCGATTTCAATACGTACTTTAAGTTGGCAAAATCCACGCCCCCCATAAGCAGCCCAATAGGCGGCATAATAATGTCATCAACAAATGACTTCACCACAGTCGCAAACGCACCACCCATGATGAAACCAACAGCCATATCGACAAGGTTGCCCTTCATCGCAAATTCTTTAAATTCGGAAATCATGCCCATAATTTTACCCCTAAAAC
>CAYGPD010000033.1:0-36225 GCA_964351655.1 uncultured Hyphomonadaceae bacterium
AGTGCAGTGCGGATACGGTTTTGTCGATTTGTCAATTCTTGATCCTTTAGCGAAGGTAGGTCATTTAAGGTCTTATGTCAGAAACTGAAGACTCAAAAGATGGTTTCCGCGCAAAGTTCGTGGATATTCGAATTAAGCCTCCCGGTCACCGCGGGCGTAAGAACGTGCGCAATAAGCAACCTGTCTCAGACAAAGTGTGTGAGCATAAAGGATGTGACAAGCCTGGAGATTGTAAAGCGCCAAAGCAGACTGCTGCTGCTTTAAAGCGCAAACGTAAGCGCGACGAGGACTTTCACTGGTTCTGTCAGCGTCATGCGTCTGAGTTCAACAAAACATACAATTTCTTCGATGGAATGACTGAATCTGAGTATTTGTCTTTCCGAAACTCTGAAGATGCAGGTCATCAAAAGACGTGGAAATTTGGAACTGGTCCTGTTGGCGGAACGAGCGCGGCGGAAGCTTTGCGTGCACGACGCTATAATGGGCGGCATGAATTTGACGGTGCAGGGAATCCTATTCGCCCTTCGTCTGCCAAAGATAAGCCCGAGCGAACACGCTTGCAGGTTAAGGCACTAGAAGAGCTTGGATTGCCACATAATGCAGACGCGAAGCACATCAAAGTGACGTATTCGCGGATCATCAAGGAATGTCACCCAGACTCCAATGGCGGTGATCGCTCTCAAGAGCATCGTTTGGCGCAGGTTATGCGCGCTTTTAAAACCTTAAAAGCTGCTGGACTGACTTAATTTTAAGAGGCGACTGCTTAGAATGCTAAAATGTCGCCTCTCATTTCCTCATAAGTTCATTTAACTTGATCTTACCGTTTGAAACATTTCGTACCGCACTCTAAGGTGGCGACGATTTGAATAATTACTATTGCGTGGTCCCATGTCCGTTACTGATGCGTCTGAAGAATTAAAAGGTCTTGCTCCAACAGTTGAAGTATCCATCCGTGATACGTTTAACATTGATCTGGATGGCACAGCGCCAGCATTTCCAGAGCGCTCGTCTTATGTGCCGGATTTAGATGAAACTTATCGTTTCGATCCACTTACAACGCGGGCTATTTTAGCAGGCTTCATGCATAATCGCCGAGTGATGGTGCAGGGGTTTCACGGAACGGGTAAATCAACACACATTGAGCAAATTGCTGCGCGACTGAATTGGCCCTTAATGCGGATCAACCTTGATAGCCACGTGTCACGTATTGATCTTGTGGGTAAAGATGCGATCGTTCTTAAAGACGGTAAGCAGATCACAGAGTTTCGTGAGGGGATTCTGCCATGGGCTTTGCAGCGTCCGATTGCGCTTGTGTTTGATGAATATGACGCGGGTCGTCCCGACGTTATGTTTGTGATTCAGCGTATCCTGGAAGCATCAGGTCAATTGACACTGTTAGATCAGAACAAAGTGATGCGTCCTCACAATTTCTTCCGGTTGTTCTCGACAACGAATACGATTGGTCTTGGAGATACAACAGGGCTTTATCACGGAACACAGCAGTTAAACCAAGGTCAGATGGATCGTTGGTCTATTGTGACAACATTGAACTATCTTGAACATGATGTGGAAGCTGAGATTGTGTCAGCAAAAGTGCCGCACATGGACAAAGACGCTATCTCTAAAATGGTGCATGTCGCGGATCTATCGCGTTCGGCGTTTATCAATGGTGACATTTCAACCGTGATGAGCCCGAGAACTGTTATCACCTGGGCTGAAAATGCAACGATTTTTGGTGATATTCCAACAGCTTTCCGCATGACATTTATCAACAAATGCGACGAGCTTGAGCGTCCTATTGTTGCTGAGTTCTATCAGCGTGCTTTTGGTGAAGAGCTTCCAGAAAGCGTGCTTGGGATGACTGCATAGATCGTGCTGACCTAAATAGTCTAATCCTCTCCGGAGAATAAGTTTCGCATATGAGTAAACCCGCTGATCCTCAAGAGGTTTTTCGCTCGGCTCTAGCCGTGACAACTGCATCACTTGCGGCTGAAAAGGGTGTGGAAGTTGCGTTCTCTGCTGATGGTGGGCGCTTGATGGGAGACAGGATTGTTCTCAACAGTCCCCCACGAAAATTGAATGCGGGAAGCGCTGCACTTGCGCGTGGAGAAGCGGACATGTTGGCGCTTAAAAAGCGTTATCATAATGCAAAAGCGTATGCAGCAAATATGCCTGAGTCTGAAGAAGGCATTGCCATATATGAGGCAGCAGAACGTGCTCGCATTGATTCTATCGGTGCAAAAGCGATGGATGGTGTAGCGTCCAACTTAGATGCGATTTTAGAAGCGCGGTGTGAGCGGGCAGAATATTTAAATATTGAAGATCGCGCTAAGGTCTCACAAGCTGATGCTATCGAGTTTTTGCTGCGCGAAAAGCTTTCGGGACGACCATTACCAGAAGCTGCTGAACATATTGCTGATTTCTGGCGCGAAGACGTGTTGAAACGCGCATCCGGAGCGATGGAAGCATTGACCGACTCCATGCAAAATCAAGCTGATTTTGCAAATGCAGTACGTCAATTGTTGCAAGATCTTGATTTGGGAGATGAAATTTCACCCGCCGAAGAATCTGAAGATCAAGGGCAGGAGACTGAAGAAGCTGACGAGTCGCCTGATGAGGATGACAACAATGACGTGTCTGGTGATGAGCAATCTCAAAACCAAGGTTCTGAAAATCTCGATGAAGAGGAATCTGAAAGCGACACAGATAGCGAAGCAGCCATGGCGATGGAAGCTGAATCTGATCTTGGGTCAGATGATGAAGCGCCTGAACTAGATGAAGGCTCTCAGCCTATACGCCCCAACTACCAAGCTGGTGATGATTTATCATCGACAAATTACAAAGCATTCTCGACACAATTTGATGAAGTGGCACCAGCAGAAACGCTGTGTGACCCTGAAGAGTTAGGCCGTTTGCGGGCTTACCTTGATACTCAATTACAAGGTTTGCAGGGGGCTGTGTCACGGTTGGCGAACCGCTTGCAACGCCGCTTGATGGCACAACAAAATCGTTCTTGGCAATTTGATTTGGAAGAAGGTATTTTGGATACTGCACGTCTCACCCGTGTATTGGTTGATCCAACATCGCCACTCTCCTTTATGCAGGAAGACGATTCTAATTTCCGTGATACCGTCGTAACGTTATTGCTGGATAACTCAGGTTCTATGCGGGGCCGTCCGATCATGGTTGCAGCGCTTTGTGCTGACATACTTGCACGTACATTAGAGCGCTGTGGTGTGAAAGTTGAAATTCTTGGCTTTACGACAAAAGCTTGGAAGGGCGGGCTGGCGCGCGAGGATTGGATCAATGCAGGAAAGCCAACCAATCCGGGACGTCTGAATGATTTGCGGCATATTGTGTATAAAAGCGCTGATGCGCCTTGGAGACGGGTGCGCAAAAACCTTGGACTCATGATGCGCGAAGGTTTGCTTAAAGAGAATATTGATGGTGAAGCGCTGATATGGGCACATGATCGTTTGATGGGACGTCCTGAGCAGCGGCGTATTCTGATGGTGATTTCAGATGGTGCACCTGTGGATGATTCAACATTATCAGTGAATACAGGTAACTATCTTGAGACACATTTACGCGAAGTGATCGAATATATTGAAACGCGCTCTCCAGTCGAGTTACTGGCGATTGGTATTGGTCATGATGTGACGCGTTATTACAGGCGTGCTGTTACGATTGTCGATGCCGAACAGTTAGGCGGTGCGATGACGGATAAATTAGCCGAGTTGTTTGATGATGAGGGACCGCAGAAGAGCGAGACTGTCGCAAAGCCGAAACGTGGAACTGCTATGCCAACAGGTAAAGGAAGTGCGTTGAAGGGCTTGAAACGTGCTAGTTCTGGTGATGTTTCTCGTGCGGGTAAGCAATAAAATGAATGCAATGAAATTGGGGTTTTCGTCGCTTGTAGGTTTGTTGCTTTTGGCTGGCTGTGCAGCATCGCAAGAATCTAAGTCAATTGAGACAGAAGTTGTTCCTTTGCAAATTGCGCCGGAGGCGGAGGAGAAATTACTTCCTAAACGCTGGTTGCTTGGCGAACATTCGGGAGCGCTCTATCAAGCATCATGTCCAGAAGGTACGCCTTATATTGCGCCGCAATCTATTGAATTATACTCATCCAAAGTTGATGTGCGCGATACTGGAACGGGAAGTATTCTAAAGGGAACGCGGCTTAAAGGTGTTGAATTTGTCGCCGGGTATCACCTTACAAGTGATGATCCGCGCTTTGGCGGCATTTCAGGCATAGATACGCTGACCTCGGGTGATTTGTTGGCTGTGACAGACCAAGGTGATTTTCTGTGGATTGGAATGGATGCTTATGATCATTTGCAACCTGTTTCTGCCAAGATTAGCACAATCCGAGATGTGGATGGTAATCCTTACGATAGCAAAACTGAGGCAGATGCGGAAGGTTTAGCTGTCGACAATGGTTTGGCGCTAGTATCATTTGAACGAGACCACCGAATTGAAGCGTTTGACATTGAGACATGTGGCGCGAATGCGCGCGGAAGTCGTGTCTACACGCTTGATGCTAAAACGGATAACGTCGAAGATATTCGCGAGAACGGCGGAATGGAAGCGTTGGCGCTTACCGATATCGGTGGTTTGATCATGGGGATTGAAACATTGGATAGCGGCAAGGCACAGGTCTCGTTTAGTCCACGTTCTGTGATGGCAGATTTTAAATATCGCCTTGATGCAGGCAATTCTAAGCAAATGACTGGAAGCGACTATCTTGCGCGTAATCGCAATTCCGGTGAACTCTATTCCTTGCACCGATATTATTCACCGCTAACGGGGACACAAATCAGTGTTTTGCTGACGCAAGTTTCCTTGAATGACGAAGATGAATATGAGCTTGGTGAGTCGGTTGAGTTGTTGAGTTTGAAGCTGCCGGGGGTGACGGATAACTTCGAAGGTATTACCGTTCGACGTGATGAAGATGGCAAAATTCGTCTGTTCATTGTGTCGGATGATAATTTTTCTCCTAAACAGAGAAGTCTGTTGCTCATTTTCAATGTAGTACCAAAGGGTTATTGAGCATTGAGGCTTGCGTCAGGTGGCTGCACCGCGTAACTGTTATTGTTGCAATTTGCCGAGAATGTAAGGATTTACTGTGTCCACGCCATCAACTTTTTTAGATTTCGAAAAGCCACTTGCTGAAATGGAAAAGAAAATCGTCGAGCTAGAAGCTGCGGCTGCTGAAGGCGGAGCATCTATCGAAGATGAAGTACATAAGCTTCGCGAAAAATCCGACAAGCAATTGCGCGATATTTATTCTAACCTCTCCGCTTGGCAAAAGACTCAAGTCGCACGTCATCCAGACCGCCCTGACTTTTTTCACTACATTGAAAACCTGTTTACGGATTGGGTTGAGTTGGCGGGTGACCGTAAATTTATGAATGATGAAGCTCTGATAGGTGGTTTGGCACGCTTCAGAGGGATGCCTGTCATGGTTGTTGGCCACGTTAAAGGGCGAACAACGGAACAACGGATCAAGCACAATTTCGGCATGGCGCGTCCAGAAGGGTATCGTAAAACATACCGCTTGTTTGAGATGGCAGAACGCTTTAATTTGCCAGTGATTGCACTTGTGGACACCAAAGGTGCTTTCCCAGGACGCGGCGGTGAAGAGCGGGGGCAAGCGGAAGCCTTGGCGAAATCGATTGAAAAGTGCCTGACACTTAAAACACCGATGATCTCTATTATTGTGGGGGAAGGTGGCTCGGGTGGAGCCGTTGCATTAGCAGCTGGAAACAAGGTGTATATGCTTGAGCACTCGATTTATTCTGTTATTTCTCCGGAAGGCGCTGCTTCAATTCTGTTCCGTGATGCCGCTCGTGCAAAAGATGCTGCCGAAGCAATGAAGATTACTGCTGATGACCTAGAGAAAATGAATATCGTAGATGCAGTTGTTGTTGAGCCTATGGGCGGAGCGCACCGTGCACCTGAAGAAGTATTTGTGCGTGTAAGTGATTTGATTGATCGCGCTTTGGATGAACTAAAAGATTTGTCTCCAGAAGAGCTGCGCCAGCAACGTAAAGAACGCTTTTATGCTATTGGACGTGAGGGATTAAACTAGCGTCTAAAAGAGAGTATAAAAAAAGCTCCAACATTCGTGTTGGAGCTTTTTTTATTTAGCGGTTTGAAAAGGCGTATACGAACGAAATCTTCGTGGCTGTGTCTGTTTTTTCAGTTTTTCCAGTTGGGGGATCGGTGTCATATCTTGCATCGAATGAAAAGCGTGCTGACACATCGTTAAATAAATTTGCTGTCAACGATAAGCCATTGATGAATTGCGTTGAAGTTTTTGTGTAGACAGCGTTGGTATCGTTGGAAAATGAGACATTGTCGTTGAATTCGTAATTGAAGGTAGAACCTGCTCGCAGAGCAACGCTATCTTCACGATAGGCGGGATAAAAAATATCGTCTCGTGTTGAAGATTCGATGACATCGAAACGCCAACCTGGACCACCTTCTATTGTCCAAGTTGCCTTTTCTCCTTCTAGAGCTATGTAACCAATACCACCACCGACGAATGTACGGCTATCAAAGCCAGAAAATTGGTCTTGTTCGTGAGTTGTTCGGCCATACGCTGACCAGCGAGGATTATCGAATTTTCGATCAAGTTGCCCAGCCGCAAAAATTCTGTTTTTGTTTTCAGTGCTTGCGTTCTCGCCATAATCAGCTTTGAATTGCCCTGACTGACGCCAAACATTGCCTTCGCGGGAGAGCTTTAGACCAATTCCAACGTCTTTCGTTTCTGTGTTGCCGGTTGTATAGCCAGCGGTAAAAGAACCCTCACCATTATAGGTGGCTTGTGCGTAGGCCGTCGTCGAGAGTGAGCTGATACCAATGAGAAGAAGGGGGGAGAACTTCATCGGGGATAATCCTGCAATTTCGTAATATATACGCGTGGCTTTATTAGTTGATTTGTGACGTGGTATTAAAGATGAAAACATGTTCTTTTTGAGATGGTGTTAGAATAAGCGAACATATCAGGCAGAATGGATCAAGAGCGATCAAACAGTTCTGACGGAAAGTTAAACTTTCAAATAACCAAATAGCGCGCTCCTTGAAATAAGGAGCGCGCTATAATTTTGAGATATTTGATCAGTTTAGTTTATTAAGCTTTTGCTTGGGCACTGACGTCACCATGGCAGTGTTTGTATTTTTTGCCAGAACCACAAGGACATACCGAGTTTCGGGGGGTACGATCCCACGCGGCAGGTACTTTTTCGTTCTGCTTTTCGTCCATTTCATTTTGACCAGTTTGAGGGTCTATGTGCGTTTCAAATATTGCTTTAGGTGGTTCAGCAGGCGCAATTTGAGAAGGGGCGGTGTTACCGTCTTCTGAAGCGACCTGAAGACGCATTAGCATTGTTGTTACAGCGCTTCTTAAATCGGTTAGGAGTGCCTCAAACAGCGCAAAAGCTTCTGATTTAAATTCGTTTAGTGGGTCACGTTGTGCATACCCACGAAGATGTACCACTGACCTGAGTTGATCTAGGTTTGAGAGATGTTCACGCCAACGTGTATCAACTTCTTGAAGAAGAACTTGCTTCTCAATCCATCGCATACGTTCTTCACCCACACCAATAGCTTTTTTGGCGTAAGCATCGTCAGCAAATTCTATAAGTTTATCGACAACTTCTTCCGTTGCGACGCCTTCAGCATCTGCCCATGCGCGAATTGGTGCAGGGAGTGCCAATTCTTCAAGTACTGTTCTTTCTAGCCCATCAATATCCCATTGTTCATGGAATGCTTTTTCGGGCATGTGTGTATGAACCATACCTTCAAGTGTTTGATGGCGCATGTCTTTTATATCTTCAGATACACTTTTTGCATGCATAAACTCAATGCGTTGCTCAAAGATGGCTTTACGCTGGTCATTGATAACATCATCATATTTTAGGAGGTTTTTGCGTATTTCAAAGTTTCTTTGTTCAACGCGACGCTGAGATGTTTCAAGTGCTTTATTCATCCACGGGTGAATAATGGCTTCGCCTTCTTCGATCCCCAAACGACGCATGATTGAATCCAAGCGGTCTGCAGCAAAAATGCGAAGTAGATCATCTTCAAGACAGATAAAGAATTTAGAGCGACCAGGATCTCCTTGACGACCTGTACGACCGCGCAATTGGTTATCTATACGACGGCTTTCGTGGCGTTCCGTGGCAAGCACGTAAAGTCCACCTGCATCTAGTGCAATTTTTTTCTTTACAGCGATATCAGCAGCAATTTCGCTTTCTAGAGCCTTTGCTTCGTCAGCAGTCAATTCACGGCCTAATTTTTCTTCTTTGGCTGCCGTCTCCTGCTCGATACGCATATCGAGGTTTCCGCCTAGCTGAATGTCGGTGCCTCGCCCCGCCATGTTCGTGGCAACTGTTATGGCACCGGGAACACCTGCTTGCGCAACAATTTGAGCTTCTTGCTCGTGGTGGAGTGCATTGAGAACTTGGTGTTTTACACCTCTATTGGCGAGAAGTGTCGACAGGAGTTCTGATTTCTCAATGGATACAGTTCCCACAAGAACCGGCTGTCCGCGCTTTGCACAATCTTCAAGATCATCAATGATGGCATTAAATTTTTCTTTAGCCGTTCTGTAAACGACATCATCATCGTCAATACGCTGGATAGGTTTATTCGTTGGAATTTCCATGACACCTAGTTTGTAGATGTCCATAAACTCATCAACCTCAGTGGAGGCGGTACCTGTCATACCAGAAAGCTTATCGTAAAGACGGAAATAGTTTTGGAATGTAATAGAAGCGAGCGTTTGGTTTTCGGGCTGAATATTTGCTTTTTCTTTTGCTTCAATAGCTTGGTGCAAACCTTCAGACAAGCGGCGACCCGGCATCATGCGGCCCGTAAATTCATCAATCAGGACGACTTCGCCCTTTTGAACAATGTAATCAATATCGCGTTTGAAGAGTTTGTGAGCGCGCAAGGCTTGGTTGGCATGGTGAACGACAGATACATTTGAAGGTTCGTACATCGAGCCTTCAAGTAAGTCAGCTTGAGCGAGCAGTTCTTCTAGCTTTTCGTTTCCTTGCTCAGTGTAGACAACTGTTTTTTGCTTTTCATCTTTCTCGAAATCGCCCTCATCAAGGAGAGGAATAATTGCATCCAATTTGATGTAAAGCTCTGAGCGGTCGTCAGTTGGTCCTGAGATGATAAGCGGCGTGCGGCTTTCATCAATCAAGATAGAGTCGACTTCATCCACGATACAATAGCGGTGTCCGCGCTGAACCATGTCAGCTAGAGAATACTTCATATTGTCGCGTAAGTAATCGAAACCAAATTCGTTGTTTGTGCCGTATGTGATGTCACAGGCATATGCTTCACGGCGTTGGTTATCATCCATACCATGAACGATAGTGCCCCAACTCATACCGAGGAAGTTATAAACTTGCCCCATCCATTCAGCATCACGAGCTGCAAGATAGTCGTTCACCGTGATAACGTGAACGCCTTTGCCTTCTAGTGCGTTTAGGTAAGTTGGCGCTGTTGCCACAAGTGTTTTACCTTCACCTGTGCGCATTTCAGCGATGTTACCTGCGTGCATAACCATGCCGCCGATGAGTTGTGTGTCAAAGTGGCGAAGTCCGATCGAACGTTTCGCTGCTTCTCGTACAGTTGCGAATGCTTCTGGTAAAATGTCATCCAGAGGAGCACCGTTTGCGATCTTTTGTTTGAATTCTGCTGTACGACCACGCAACGCATCGTCTGATAAAGCTTCGGTCACAGGCTCAAGCGCGTTGATTTGTTGCACGCGAGCGCGGAAAGGCTTCAATTTGCGTTCGTTTACGGAACCAAAAAGTTTCTGGGCGATTCCAAACATAAGTACACTACCGTTCGACTACCCGTGATGGGTGTAAATAACTGATAAGATGTTGGCAAAGGAAATAATCCTATGACAACATCCAAAGGGAAGGTTTTGACTAGCTTAAAATGGTTTACATAAGCCAAACCGTTGATGGAGAGGTAAGCAGCGCCCCCTAGTGTGTCAATGCGGCTTGAGCGCTTAGGAGCAGCATTGAGCTGTTAAGTACGATTTTTCATGCAGTTCTCGCTGATTTTGACGAATTTATCTCGACTAATCCCAGCTCCATTCGTATTGAGGGCATCTATTCTTACTCTTGTACGGATAAGAAACCTCCTCATAGTTCCTTTGCGAACGTATTCAAATGGGAAACAGAATCATGCATCTCGGAAAAAATGAGACACGTAATATATCCCGAACGATTAAAGCTCTATTTGTGTCTGTAGGGGCGTTAGCGCTTTTGTCTGCATGTGAAGAGGATCAATCTATATTAATTCAACCGGCCCCAACAGCGCAGGATGATGCTGTGATTGCGGCGACGGTGGACGGACATGTTATTTATGTGTCTGATGTCGAATTGGAAGCTGAGGGGCAGGGTGTTTTGCGAGCTGGACAAAAGTTAGATCCAGATACACCGGAATTTACACGTATTTTGAATTCGTTGATCGATGATCATTTGTTGTCTCGAGAAGCAGAACGCCAAAATCTTGATAAAGATCCAGTCATTGAGCATCGGCTCAAGGTGATTCGTGACCGCTTGCTTGGAAATTTATTATTGTCGCAAGGCGTAGATGAGGCCTCGATAGAAAAATATTACGAAACCTCGATTAATTTAAAGCAATTGCAACTTGGTGAAGTTTATCGCGTGCGTCAGATCGTGCTTCCCACGAAAGAGGCTGCGCAAGCAATGCTTAAGCAAATGAATGCAGACACAGACTTCGCAGTGTTGGCTTCCAATAGGTCAATTGATGAGAAAACGCGATTAGATGGTGGAGATTTGGGGTTTATAAATCCGGAAACTGCGCCTTTGGCTTTAGCTGAAGCAATTACAAATACTGCCATGGGCGGTGTATCTCAGCCGTTTGAAATGCGAAAAGGATGGGTGGTTATTAAGGTTGAAGAAAAAAAACCAGAACCCCTTCCAACGCTACAGGAATTGCGTCCGCAAATTTGGGATTTTCTTATCGCTACAGAATTAGAGCGTTTGTTGAAAAAACTTCACAAGGATGCGGTTATTATTCGTTCATTTGATGAGGTGGAGGGCCCAATATCCGATGCTTTTACTCGAGCACCTGAAATCGATGAAAATGGAGATTTAGTCGCTCCAGCACCAACAAATGAACCCCAAGTTCAAGAATAATCGACCAAGACGCAGCTAAAGAAAGCACAATATTATGGCGAAGAAGCAATTACAAAAATCCCCTTTGGCTCCGCTATCAACGCCTACTTTGCCAGAGATTTTAGGTGTTGAATTTGCGGTCGGAAGCAATGGCTTCTATGGTGACCGTAATGATGTTTTCATTGCTCGTTTTGCGGAGCCAGCGTCAGCTGCCGGCGTGTACACGCGGTCGTCAACGCGGTCTGCTGATGTTGATTGGTGCCGCAAAGCTTTGCAAGACGGTGGTGGAGTTGCGCATGGATTAGTTGTGAATGCTGGAAACTCCAATGCATTTACAGGCGCGGCAGGAATCGCCAAAAATACCGCGACAGTGAAAGCTATGAGTGCGCTACTTGATTGTGCGCCACACAATGTATTTCTTGCAGCGACAGGCGTTATCGGAGAGCCGTTGGAACCGGAACGCGTGGCAAATAAAGTGAAGGAAATATGGCCTAGATTAGGCTCTGCCAGTCTGAATGAAGTTGGCTCTGCTTTTATGACAACGGATACCTTTCCAAAAGCAAGCCATACTCAGCTGAAAGTGGACGGAGCAGAGATTAAGATTGCTGGTGTGGTTAAAGGCTCGGGAATGATAATGCCGAATATGGCAACAATGCTTGGCTATATTTTTACAGATGCGAATTTGTCACCTGCTGTTTGTCAGACCCTGTTGTCTCGTTTCACTGATGAAACATTTAATTGCATCACAGTGGATGGTGACACGTCGACATCAGACACCGTAATGCTGTTTGCGACACGAAAATCGGGTCCCTACATTGATGATGTTAATGATCCTCGCCTTGAGCCATTTGCAGCAGGCTTGCAGTTGGTCATGCGCGACCTTTCCGAACAAATTGTACGGGATGGGGAGGGAGCAACTAAGCTCATCGATATAACAGTGGAGGGAGCTGTTTCAGACACTTCTGCCAAAATCATAGCGTCGAGTATTGCGAATTCTCCACTAGTTAAAACGGCTCTCGCGGCTTCCGATGCCAATTGGGGGCGTATTGTAATGGCGGTTGGGAAGACAGACCAAGTCGTTGAAAGAGAAGCAATAAGTATTTGGTTTGGTGATGTACAGGTTGCTGAGAGTGGTATGCGGTCGGCCTCATATTCGGAAGAGGCTGCGAGTAAAGTTTGCCAAGCTGATGAAATATCAATTCGCGTAGTTGTGGGGGCGGGAGTTGGAAAGTCCAAAGTTTGGACGTGTGACCTTACACATGGTTACGTGGATATTAATGGATCCTATCGAACTTAATATCCAATCCTAACTTGAACTTGAAAGAAGTGTATTAAACAGATGGAAGAGATAAAGCTTGTGCTCGTTTCTGCAGTTGCTCTTGTACGAGAAGATGGCTGCTTATTATTAGCACAGCGACCAGAAGGTAAAAGTTTAGCAGGTCTCTGGGAGTTTCCGGGTGGTAAGGTTGAGGCAGGTGAAAGCCCTGAATTGGCACTTGTTCGGGAATTAAAAGAGGAATTGGGAATTGATGTGGATGCGCAAGATTTTGTGCCTTTTGCATTTGCATCTCATACCTATGAAAAGTTTCACCTCCTAATGCCGGTTTTCCTGTGCCGTAAATGGCAAGGAGAACCAACGGGGTGCGAGGGCCAATCTTTGGCGTGGGTCACTTCAGAAGATTTGGTGCAATATCCAACGCCACCCGCAGATGTGGGGCTTATGGATGAATTTAGAAGATGGACTGGAGACAAGATATGCGGGGAACAAAATTCAGAAAAATTCTGAAGCAAGTCTTGTCAAACGAGTCTGGTGCAACCGCTATAGAGTATGGTTTGATCGCTTCCCTTATAGCGATCGCTATCATTTCTAGCGCTCAATTGCTGGGCACAAAGAATGCAGAGCAAATTGAAGGTGTTTCAACGAAGTGGGACGCAGCAGTAGCTTCACAATAGTCCCGAGTGATTTAAAAAAAGCCTTTGCTAGCAAACAACTAGCGAGGGCTTTTTTGTTCTACGCTCCCAAGAGCTTGTGCGAGACTGGCTTTGGCAGAACCGGGACGTAGTGGTTTAGGTTGGTCTGGGCCGGGAGACCAACCCGATGCAGTGACGATTTCAAATGTTGCTAAATACTTACCGTCAGCATCGCTAAATTTCTCACTATATATCTCTAAAGTGCGATATAAAATTTCGCGTGTTAGGTTGGGTAGTTTAGCATTTGTACCTGTTTTCGCTGGTGCTGACGTTTCGCCCATGCCGCGCAAATCGTTGAATAGTGTAAATGGGTTTGAGTAGCGCACGGTTACAGTTTCAGTGTCAGCGACTGGCATTGTGAATCCGGCACGTTGTAAGAGCGACGACATATCCTGAACATCAGCAAAGGGAGAGACGCGCATTGCAGCGCCGCCTCGAATTTCGGTTTCCGCTTCAATTAGACAGCTGCGCAATTCATGCAAAGTTTTGCCACCAAACATTTGGCTGATAAACAAACCGTCAGGTTTTAATGCATTTTTGATCTGCACGAGTGTTCCGGGAAGGTCGTTTACCCAATGCAAAGACAGGCTTGAGACAACCGCGTCAAAGCTAAAAGGTTTGAAGGGTAATAACTCCTCGTCAGAGCAAACACTTAATCCATTGATTTTAGTGGAAAAATTTTGAGATATATCTGAGCTGAGAATACTTCCAACACGGGTGGATATTGGAGGGCGAGATCGGATTTCTTTAGAGACTTCTCCATTATGGCTTCCCAAATCTAAGATGAGATCAAATGGACGCGGAATGACATCAAGTCTATCTGCAAGGTCTTCAGCGGCACGTTGCTTTAAAAATGCATGGTTTTCAAAGTGCTTTGCCGCGCGGTTTCTGTGCTTCTGAACAGCTTTTCTATCGAAAACAATGGGTGCTCCAGAAGTTTGCTGTGGAGGTGCGTTGTGAGGTGGCGCAAGTTTTGCTCCACGTGGCTTAACGGCATCCGTGGGCAAAGCACTGGGGGAATTTGAAGTATTCGATGAAGATGTCATGGCGCAAATATGCTTTTTTCTCTGCGTTAGGCAATCGCTTGAAGCGAGTTATCCCGTGGATAGATCAACTTATTTGGCCAATACGGTCAGCCGTGACTGGTAAACAGATAGCGGGACCTGGACTGGTAGAGCCGGAGTTGTGGACACAAATTCGCTTTCTTGATTGCCCTGTGTGTACTTGCTGCGGTGCGCCTGTTGATGCTCTGCAGGATGTTAGGGATGCTTATGCAATGGAGGTGTGTGCCGGCTGTTTAGCGCGTGCTCCAGCGTATGATCGTGCCCGCGCAGTATTTGCGTATGATGATGTCACGAGCAGGATTGTTTTGCGATTTAAAAATGGTGGCGATAGATCAATATTAAAGCAATTGGCAAACTGGATATATCAAATCACAGCTGATTTGATTGTGGATGCTGATATCGTGATGGCCGTTCCTTTGCACCCAAGTCGATTGCGTAAACGTGGCTATAACCAATCATTGTGGCTGGCTGCTGCAATCGCGCGTAAAACGAAGAAAAAACTATCTCATCATAAGCTTAAGCGAAAGAAGAATACTTCTTCGCAAGCGGGGCGAAGCGCATCAGGACGCCGACGCAATGTGGAAGGAGCTTTTCATATTCCGCAAAGGCATTTCAAAAAGCTTGAAGGAAAACGTGTTTTGCTTGTAGATGATGTTTTTACGACAGGCGCAACTGTTGAGGCGTGTGCTAAATGTCTTAAGCGCGCAGGGGTTGCTCATGTTGATGTGATTACGTTAGCGCGCGTTGTAAGTGCTGTAGATCCCACTATATGATGTAATCACCCCAAGATTTTGAAGGAATATGTTATGGCTAAAGTTACGATCTACACACGCGCTATGTGTCCTTATTGTTCACGCGCCGTTTCGCTTTTGCAGAAAAAAGGTGTAGACTTTGAAGAGATTGATGCAGGTCGTGATCCAGCTAAAAAGCAAGAGATGATTCAGCGCTCGCAAGGTGGATCTACTTTCCCGCAGATTTTTATAGGTAATGAGCATATTGGCGGATGCGATGACATGATGGCGCTGGAGCGCAGCGGCGCTTTGGATAATATGCTTGGTTAGAAACAATATTAAAGCTTAGTCTTGCTGATCTCATTGGAGGGGGCAAGACTACTTTTGAATGATGTGAGTAGGCGCATTAGATGATAAAATATGCCCTTAGTTGTATTGGGGAGCATGAGTTTGAAGCATGGTTCCCATCTTCGGATGCATATGATGCGCAGGCTAAAGCGGGGCTTGTTGAGTGCCCTGTATGTGGCTCTGTGAAAGTCAGTAAACAGATTATGGCACCTGCTGTACGAGCTTCGGGCAGCAAGTCTGGAAAGCTCCCAATGTCCAAATCTGACTCATTGCCAACACCTGAAGACATTGAACGCGTGGCCTCCAAAGTACGTGAGCATATTGCAAAAACGCATTCATATGTGGGCGACAAATTTGCCGATACAGCGCGTGCCATGCATTATGGTGATGCAGAGACGCGGTCTGTGTGGGGGCAAGCGACACCGGCTGAAGCGAAGTCTTTAATAGAAGAAGGCGTGTCAGCTGTTCCACTTCCTGAACCGTTTGCGCCGCCAATGCCCAAAGAAAATAAAAAACTGAATTAGTTGAGTTTCAGTTTGACGCAGGCTTCATGAAGCGCTTGTAGAAAACGTGAACGATCCGCCTGTGAAAATGGGGCTGCACCACCAGTTTGTTCGCCGGTGGAACGCAATTGTTCCATAAGTGCGCGAGTGGCGACAGCTGCGCCGATCGTTTCTTTTGTGAAAGCTTTCCCGTCGGGTTTTAGGACAATAGCATCTCTTTCCAGAGAACGTTCTGCTAGTAAAATATCAGCAGTGACGACGATTGTGCGGGGGTGGCTTTGTTCAGCGATCCAATTGTCAGCCTCATCTGGTCCAGCTTCAACAACCATCTGTTTTACGTTTGGTAAGCGAGGCACTTGCAGAAACGAATTGGATACAACCCATATAAGAGCATTGTGACGTTCACCCACTTTGAAGATTTCATTCTTCACTGGGCAGGCGTCAGCATCGATTAGAATGGTGATATCAGCAGTCACTTAAAAGCCTGCACCAGGGCGGCTAAGATATTCGGTTTCAGCTTGGCTAGAAGTGCGACCAAGTGCTTTGTTGCGATGAGGAAAGCGGCCATATTGTGCGATGACATCTCGGTGTTTTATCGCAAAATTTAGAGCGTTCTGAATGGTATCCGAAGAGGCATCATCAGCATCTTCAAGGAGGTTTTCAAAGAGAGTGACGCATGTGTTTTGGTCATCTATATTTTCAGAATGCATAAGCGGCATATAGAAAAAATAACGTTTAATTGGAGAGAGAACCTTATCTTCGTCTAGAGATAGGCCTGTTTTGCATAGTTCCAGAGCAAGCGCGTCATTCTCGAAAGCATAGGGAGTGTCGCGAAAAATACTGCGAGTGAATTGGTCCAATGCGATTATAGAGGCGAGGCGCTCAGCTGGGCCACGTTCTGTCCAGATATGTGCTTGACCTGACGCCAAACGAGCCAGCAGCTTTAATCCACGAGAAGCGATAAGGCGGTCTGTTTCTTCACTTCCATTCCACCAAAAATTGTTGCGATCTCTCAATTTTTCAGGACTAACAGCAACATCGTCAAACCAGAAATTCAAGACATCGCCGGGGCTTTGCAGAGGGCGAGTTGCGCGTTTGTGCGCGATCATGTTGCGACCCATTGTGGCGTTATCTGTAAACATGGTCGTGTCTATCCCTTTAATCCCAACGTGTATGGTCAGTTTTTGCAAAATATGGCGGCTTGTTCAACACAATAAATACGGTTTAACGCCAAATATGCAGCTATTCTGGTTTCGATGCCATACACATGTAGTTGACCATCGTGTCTGAGGACAAGGACCATTCTCCTGATAGGGGATTATAGCTCACCCCAGTGGTTTCCTCTATTTTCATTTGTCCGGCTTTAAGGGCATTTTTAACTTCATCGGGTTTGACGAGTTTGTGAAATTCATGCGTCCCTTTAGGGAGCCAGCCCATAATGTATTCGGCACCGACGATGGCGAGGGCAAAAGCTTTGCTTGTGCGATTGATACTTGCCACAAAGATTATGCCGCCTGGTTTTACAAGACTAGCTGTATCTTTAATGAATTGATGCGCGTCGGCTACGTGCTCAACAACTTCCAGATTGAGGACGACATCGAATTTCTCTTCGTTTTTCTCGACGAGTTCTTCAGCGGTTCCAATACGGTAATCAATCTCTATTCCATTCTCCTGAGCATGGGTCATAGCCGTTTTGATATTGGCTTCTCCCGCATCAACAGAAGTCATAAGTGCCCCCAATCGGGCCATTGGCTCGGATACTAATCCACCGCCGCACCCAATATCCAATATTCGAAGGCCTTGAAGAGGCATACGTTGATCGTCATTTAAATTGAAATGAGATGTGATTCTGTCACGTAAAAACGCTAATCTAACAGGGTTGAATTTGTGGAGGGGTTTGAATTTTCCTTTAGGATCCCACCACTCTGACGCCATCGCACGAAATTTTTCTATTTCGTTTTCATCAATACTTGGTCCGTTTGCATTGTTGAATTTGTCGTTTTGGGGAGACATTTGATCAGGACCTTTAATTATTTTAAGCAAATTAGTAGGTTTGGCGCCTAAATTTGCCTTGTCTTTACGCAAAGAAGTGGCCATTTTCATGCTTCGGAAATATCAGCATTTGCGTCAAACCGATCTGCGGCATAAAAGACCTGCGAGCTCACTTATAGGGGCATTTGATTTTGCGCCATGTTGAGAATGACGATTAGATAAAAATAAGTTTGCTTTGGCAATGATAACTACACTGGAATAACCCGACCTAATGAAACGTACAGTTCTAAAATTCGGCGGCACTTCTGTCGCCAACATGGAGCGGATTGAGCGCGTCGCAGATATTGTTGCGAAGCGTGTTGAGGACGAGGGCGGCGGCTTTGCTGTTGTCGTGTCCGCAATGTCCGGCGAGACAAATAAGCTTGTGGGATATGCTGATGAAGCTGCCGGTGGCAAGCTTGTCGGCGATCAGTATGATGATGAGTATGATGTTGTCGTGGCATCAGGTGAGCAGGTCACATCTGGATTGCTCGCTCTTGCTTTGCGGAAGCGGGGGCTGCGTGCGCGCTCCTGGCTTGGCTGGCAACTCGCCATGCGAACAGATACTGCGCATGGAAAAGCGCGTATTCTAGGCTTTGATGGTGATGACTTCTGCAATAGCGTGGATGGCGGCGAGATTGCTGTTATCGCTGGCTTCCAAGGCGTCAGCCCTGAAGGGCGTATTTCTACGCTTGGCCGTGGTGGTTCTGATACAAGTGCAGTGGCAGCAGCAGCAGCCCTGAAGGCGGATGTCTGTGATATCTATACGGATGTTGACGGTGTTTACACAACCGATCCGCGTATCGTGCCAAAAGCGCGTCGCATGGAAAAAATTTCATATGAAGAGATGCTTGAACTGGCGTCTCTAGGTGCCAAAGTTCTTCAGACACGTTGTGTCGAGCTTGGCATGAATCACAATGTTCCTATCCGTGTCCGGTCTAGTTTTGTCGATGATGGCGACGTATTCCCGGGTACTTTGGTCTGTAATGAGGAAGAGATCGTGGAAAAACAAGTTGTTAGCGGAATTGCATATTCTCGCGATGAAGCAAAATTTACGCTATTGGGGCTACCCGACAATCCAGGTGTAGCGGGTGACTTGTTTCAAGCACTCTCCGATGCCGGTGTGAATGTGGACATGATTGTTCAAGCTGATTCCAAAACGCTCGGCAAAAAGAACATGGTGTTTACAACGGCTGACCGTGATGCTGAGCTTGCGCGCCAGACAATTGAGAAAGTCCGTGAAAAGCTTCAGTATGATGGCTTGGAATTAAATCGCAATGTCGCGAAAGTATCTGTAGTGGGCGTTGGAATGCGTAGCCACACAGGTGTTGCGACTTTAATGTTTAAGGCGCTTTCCGCCAAAGGCATCAACATTGCCGTAATCTCAACGTCGGAAATCAAAATTTCTGTTTTGATCGAAGATGCATATACAGAGTTGGCAGTGCGTACGCTTCACACCGCTTACGGCTTAGATACAGAATAGAATCTATTCTTTTTGAACGATTAGATTAAGCTGATCTTCAGTCCGAGCGTTTGGAATACACTTTGTGCTCAACAGTGTTGGAAACACCATGTTGAGCACAAAGGTGAACTACTAAGGAAAAGCACTTGATGAGCCACAACAGGACTTTTGTTGCAGCTGGCACCGCACGACTCTTGATGAGCCGTCTTCGTGAACTCATGGCGAGCGAAGCGGAACAACAAGAAAGACTTGATCGTGTCGTTCAGCTTATTGCGACAACAATGGTTGCTGATGTGTGTTCTATTTACGTGCGTTCAGGCGACAACAGCCTGTTGTTGATGGCAACAGAAGGGTTGGCACGCGAAGCTGTTGGGCGTACGCGCCTTGCAGAAAATGAAGGGCTTGTCGGCCTTATTGCAGCTTCAGCACGGCCCAAGCGGCTTAAGAATGCTCCAAGTCATCCACGGTTTTCATATAGGCCGGAAACTGGCGAGGACCCGTATCATGGTTTCCTGGGGGTTCCTATCCTGCGCGGCGGTCGTGTGCTTGGGGTTTTGGTTGTTCAAAACCGGACTGAACGTAATTACGATGACGAAGAGATGGAGTCTCTCCAGACCATTGCAATGGTGTTGGCGGAGATTGTCGCCATAGCGCTTGATGAGCGTATTGGGCTTGATTTACGGGCATTGCCGCCTGGTGAGATTACGGGGCGCTCACTTAATGAAGGTTTGGGAATCGGTCCAGTGCATTTGCACGACCCGGTGGTGTCACCAGCACGCTTTTTCTCACAAGACCCAGAAGCCGAAGGCGAACGCCTTGATACCGCTTTAACGGGGCTGCGCCAATCTATTGATACAATGCTTAATCGCGCAACGCCGGTGTTGTTTGGTGAAAGCCGAGATGTCCTTGAAACATATCGCTTATTTGCGCACGACCCTTCATGGGAAACTCGATTGCATGATGCCATACAGTCGGGACTTTCTGCCGAGGCTGCGGTAGACCGTACGCGACGCGAACACCGTGCGCGATTGGCGAATGCGAAAGATGCGTATCTTCGTGAGCGCCTGCATGATTTTGAAGATTTAGAAAACCGCCTGCTGCGTCATTTGTCGGGTGAAGGGGCTGCGGACCATAAGCCCGTACCTGGTTCTATTCTTGTGGCAAGCCGGTTGGGGCCTGCTGAACTGCTTGAGTATCGTGACTGTAAGCTGTCCGGTATCGTGCTGGAAGAAGGCGGTGCGGGATCTCATGCAGCTATTGTGGCGCGTGCGATTGGTGTCCCTGCGATTGGTGATGCTGAGGGAATAGTCAGCCGCGTCGAGCAAGGCGATGAAGCAATTGTGGACGCCATAACTGGTATGGTATTACTGCGTCCACCGCATGACGTTGTCGATACTTATAAACAGCGCATTATTATTTCCGGCGATGAGCGTGCAGAATATGCCAAATTGGCTAATTTGCCGGCGGTCACAAAAGATGGCGTGGCCTTCGATCTATATTTAAATGCGGGTTTATCTTTTGACCTCGATCACCTCGAAGCCACAGGAGCTGAAGGTGTTGGTTTGTTCAGAACTGAGTTTCAGTTTTTATCATCGCAAACGATTCCAACATTAGAAGAGCAAGCAGCATTCTACGAAGATGCAATGGCCCGTGTAGGGGAACGCTCTATGGTATTTCGCACCCTTGATTTGGGGGGAGATAAGGTTGCGCCATTTATGGGCGGTGATCGTGAAGAAAACCCTGCATTGGGGTGGAGAGCATTACGGCTTGCATTGGATAGACCGTTTTTCTTTCGTCGTCAGTTGAGAGCTTTAATTCGAGCGTCTAAAAGTCGGCCACTTCGATTAATGTTTCCAATGGTATGTTCCGTACAGGAATTCATTGAAGCGCGCGCGCTTGTCGATGCTGAGATTGAGTGGGCTAAAAAGTTTGGCCGTGAAACGCCGTCGATACTGGAAGTCGGTGCTATGGTGGAAACACCATCATTTGCATTTTCTATTGATGCGCTTAAAGGCAAAGTCGATTTTCTGTCGGTTGGTACGAATGATTTGATGCAATTCTTTTTTGCGGCGGACCGTGAAAACAAACTTGTATCAGAACGATACGATCTTTTGAGTTATCCGGCGCTAAGCTTAATGAAGCACATTGTTGAAAGTGCTAATCGCGCACAAATTCCTATTACGATTTGTGGTGAAGCAGCAGGTCGTCCACTCGAAGCACTTGTTTTAGCGTGTTTGGGGTATCGCAGGTTATCCATGCAGGGGGCCAGAATTGGTCCAATGAAGCGTATGATACGCGGCATGGAGTTTGCGAAGGTGAGTGAGAAAGTAAATTTTTTAATTGATTCTCAAACTACCGACCTTCGTAAAGAAATATTAAAGATCATTCAGCAATCTGACTTACAAGTTTAAAGCATTGCTATAGATGCTTTGTGTTGTTAACTAGTATTGTGGGTTGAGGGCGGGCCACGAACATTGGGTAATACCCGGAACGGATCGTTTTATGAGTAACGCTGCTAATAAGAACGGCGAAAATTCAGAAGCAATGGATGTCGCAAGTGCAAACACGGGCGACACTAAAGTTACGAGTCCAAATTCATCGAATAAACCCTCTGATCCAAAATCTGATACCGCTGGCTTAAAAAAGTCTGCGGCAAATGAAGCACCTGTTGCGCCAAATAAGCCACCGCATTTGGTTGTTGTAGCGCCGGATGCATTGAACGCTGAACGTATGGGCCCAAGATTGCGCGCCGCACGAGAAGCTAAAGGTTGGACTCTAGAAGTTGCGTCTAAAGAAACGCGTATCCACAAAGATTACCTTGGTGCCATTGAAGATATGATGCCAAATCTGTTGCCAGGCATGCCTAAATACCAATCTTATCTACGTGGATATTTGAGCAATTACGCCAAGGCTCTTGGTCTTTCTGATCCTCAAGATGTGATGACTCGATTCCTAAGCGAATGTGGTTTGCTTGCAATGGAGTTGACTGAAGAAGAAGCTGCAACTGTTGCGAAGAAGACAGCGAGTAAACAAAGTCGTTCTTGGATCGTGCCGGTGCTAGCATCTGTTGCAGCAACATTGGTGGCGTGTGCCGTTGGTGGTGCATTGATTTTGAAGCCTTGGAAACAGGATGAAACTGTTGTCAGTGCTGCAAAGGTGAATACATCAGCGACAACAAATTATACGAATTCTGAAGCGCTTGCGCCTGCATCTGCATCGGACCTTTCTTTGCGTGCGATTGAACGCAGCTGGATTGAAGTGCGTGGATCAGATGGTACGGTGTATTTATCTAGAGAATTAGCACCTGGTGATGTTTATGTGCCGCGGGTTGGTGCTGGATGGACGATTACAGCGCGTGATGGCGGTGCTTTTGAGTGGCGTCTAGCGGGGCAATCCTTGGGAACGTTGGATGAAGCGGGCATGCCTGTATATTCAGCTTCTGTTGATGAGGCGTTGAAACGCGAAGTCATCGTTGAAAACGATCTCACGAACTAATCGTTTTTTATAATAGATATAAAGCCAAGATTTTAGTCGTACATTTGCATGTGCTGAGACGCTTGGTTTCACGTCATTTTTGTGTTTTCTCACAACTGCCCCCTTTACCCCAGAGGCACTTCGCGCCATCTGGTATATCTATGAGCACGACAATTGTTTGGGGTGTGCGAGATAGACGGAGTTTGAGTTCATGAATATTGATCAGGTCAGACCTTGGCGCGCAATTGAGCGCCGTAAATCTCGTAAAATCAAAATGGGTGATTTAGAAATAGGCGGCGATGCACCTATAAGCGTGCAGTCTATGACGAATACTCCAACTCAAGATGCTGGTGCAACGATAGATCAGATCCGCCGACTGGAAGATGCAGGTGCCGATATCGTGCGTGTATCCTGTCCTGACGAAGAGTCGACCGCCGCGCTTAAAGAGATCGTCAAAGCATCTAAAGTACCTATCGTCGCCGATATTCACTTCCACTATAAACGTGGAATTGAAGCGGCTAAAGCGGGTGCTGCATGCCTACGGATTAATCCGGGAAATATCGGATCGCCAGATCGAGTGCGTGAAGTTGTTCAAGCTGCAAAAGATTATGGATGCTGTATTCGCATAGGTGTGAATGGTGGCTCACTTGAGCGTCATTTGTTAGAAAAATATGGTGAGCCTTGCCCAGAAGCTATGGTGGAAAGCGCCTTGGATCATGCGCGTATTCTGGAAGATCATGACTTCAGAGAATACAAGATTTCTGTAAAAGCATCAGATGTGTTTCTAACCGTTGCTGCCTACCAAGGACTGGCGGACGCAACGGATGCGCCTCTTCATCTTGGTGTAACGGAAGCGGGGCCGCTGCGCACTGGCGGTATCAAGTCGGCCATAGGTATGGGGAATTTGTTGTGGGCAGGTATCGGCGATACAATTCGTGTATCTTTGTCAGCTGATCCCGTAGAAGAAATTAAAGTCGGGTTTGATATGCTCAAATCCTTAAACTTGAGAACACGTGGTGTAAATATAATCGCGTGTCCGTCATGCGCGCGTCAAGGCTTTGATGTTATCAAAACTGTTGAAACACTTGAGCAGCGTCTAGAGCATATACGTGAACCAATAACTCTTTCCATAATTGGGTGTGTTGTGAACGGCCCAGGCGAAGCTGCAGGAACAGATCTTGGCTTTACAGGCGGGGGTAAAGATGCGGGCATGATGTATGTCGGCGGAAAACCTGACCATAAGCTTTCGAATGCGGATATGGTTGAGCATATTGTTGAGCAAGTAGAAAAGCGCGCTGAATATTTGCGTGGTTTGGAAAAAGTCTGAGGCTTTTCGTTCACAGAGTTGTGAAAATCTAAAGCTCGCTTTTCACTGAAGAAAGTTCCAGAAGTGAACCCATAATCAGCTATGCGCATTGTGAGGAATTGGCTTTGAATACTCGGTCTTGCTGGAAGAAACGCCTAGTCGTAGCAACAGGTCTAGTCATTAGTGCTGGCATGTTGGTGATGACTTCATCTTGCGCTGTGCAATTAGGTTTAAAACGCGCAGATACTGATCTTTCAGGTCCTCCTTTTGCTGAACCGTCTGTACTATCCCCAATGAATGGGCAGGACGCAGTTACTCAAGTGGATCAATGGCCACAACGGCGTGAGCTTTTAAAATCTCAGCTATCTAAATATGTGTACGGCCCGTATCCGGAAGGGCTGGTGGGGCACAAAATTTCGCATACTGTCATTGATGAAAATTTTGCGAATGGTGCAGGTAGACTTGAAGAATATGAGATACAAGTGGGTGAAAATGGCCCGCGATTCCATGTTGGCTTAGTAATTCCCAATCGTGCAAATTCTACTGCACCGACGCCGCTAATTCTTGCGCAAAGTTTCTGCCAAAACAGTGCAGCACTTCATAATTCAGGACTCACGGACCCTGAGGCTGGCGGTGTGTGCGGCGGTGGCGGTATAATGGCGAGCATTATTAAATTGATCTTTGGCGAATATATTGAAGGTCCGCCGATCGAAGATGTGCTGAAGCGTGGCTATGCATATGCAACGATATATTCATCTGAAATTGCTGCTGATAATGCTGAGACTGCAATTATTGGAATTGAAAAAGTGGCGGGTGAAACAGCGCCAGAAAATAAACCAGTTGGAGTGATTTCAGTTTGGGCGGCAGGATATGGTTGGGCATTGGATGTGCTTGATCAAGATGAGCGTATTGATGCATCACGAACTGCAGCATGGGGACATTCGCGCCAAGGTAAAGCAGCGCTTTGGGGAGCTGCCCATGATGATCGAATTGAAGCTGTTATTGCGCACCAATCAGGAACGGGTGGTGCAACGCTAACGAAAAGTCTGAATGGTGAGTCCGTTAAGAAAATTACAGAAGAATACCCTCATTGGTTCAATGAAAAGTATGCCAGTTATTCCAAAAATGAAGCTGAGATACCCGTAGATCAGCATATGTTGATCGCGTTGGTAGCTCCGCGTCCGGTCCTATTGGGTAATAGTTGGAATGATGTTTGGTCGGACCCCAATGGCGCTTATCGTGCCGCGCAAGGTGCAGACGCGGCTTATAAATTGTTGGGGACTCAAGGTTTAGCGCAAACGGGGATGAAAGATAGCGATATAACTAAGGGCGAGTTGGCGTTTCAAATTTCAAAAGGCCATCACGGCATCCGCGCATATGATTGGGAAGATTTCCTCTCATTCCTCGATCATTGGTTCTTGCCTAAAGGCAGCTAGCGTTTATTTAAATTACGTCTAAGCTCCTTTCAGAACAGGATTCAGGAACTGAAATAGGGGTAGGACTATCATGGCTGTGACTATGCTGACGCCAGTGCTATTATTGGTGCTTTGGACTTTGATTATTTTAGTCTGGATGTCGTCTCAACGTTTGCCGACTTTGTTTGCGCAGGCGCGAGCAGGCAACAGACCGCCCAAGAGAACTCAAGAATTTACAGGCTTGCCAAATAGAGCCGTCTGGGCAGCGGATAACTATACGCACCTTTGTGAACAACCCGTCCTATTTTATGCGCTGTGTATATATTCCCATCTTGTCGGTGTTGCTGATCCTATAAACATAGGCTTAGCGTTTGGATATATGGGCCTACGCGTCATTCACTCTATTATTCAATGTTCAAGCAATGCCATTTTGTGGCGCTTTCGCGTCTTCCTTTTGGGCACATTGATATTGTTCATTATGGCAATTCGAAATGTGATTGTTCTCTTTGTAGGCTAAGCTTATTACGAGATCTGGCGCAGCCGTTGCTTTTTATTGCGGTCACTGAATTTTAGCATGAGCGCGGCTATGTGTTGTTTTTCCAAAGGCCGCGAGAATAAATACCCTTGCAGATATGCACACCCTTGAGCGTGCAAGGAATCGCGTTGTTCTACAGTTTCGACTCCCTCAGCTGTAACGGATAGACCAAGAGAAGCGCCAAGGCTCAATATCGCTTGTACTACGGCTGAAGCGTCTTCGCGTATTCCAATGGATGCTACGAAACTTTGGTCAATTTTTAGTTTATCAACTTGGTGGCGGCGCAGGTATGCTAGAGAAGAGTAGCCTGTTCCAAAATCATCCAAGGCAATTTTAAAACCTGCTGCTTTAAGCGTTTTGAGTGTTTTTGTAACGCGAGGAGAATCTTCGAGTAGTACAGTTTCTGTGATCTCTAACTCTATCTGATCTGGGCGTACATTGTATTCACGAGCAAGGCTAATGACACGTTCTGGATAGCCTTCGTGGTGAAGCTCTTTAGCAGATACGTTTACTGCCATTGTTATTTCGGGCCATCTCGTTGACGTATGAAACGCTTCTCGAAGCACAAATTCATCGAGTGCCATTATGAGGTTGGATTCTTCAGCAATGGGAATGAAATCTGCGGGCGAAACATTGCCGCGTTCTGGATGGTTCCAACGCACGAGTGCTTCCATCCCGCGAATATGACGACCATTTGCAGAGACTTGAGGTTGATAAACAACTTTGAGGCCATTTTTAATTGGATTTTGAAGTGCATGCCTTAGGTCGGTTTCTATTTTGTGTTTTGCTTGCAGTTCGGCGTCCATGTCTTCTTCGAAGAAGCAGAATTGATTGCGTCCATTTGCTTTGGCACGATAAAGCGCAATATCGGCGCGACGCATAAGTTCTTCATGCTCACTTTTGCCTGTAAAATCTTGCGCAATTCCAATAGAAGCGCTGACAAAAATTTCCTTTTGCTCGATTAAGAATGCACGAGACATCTGTTCATTGATGCGTCGAGCCAATCGCGATGTGGTTGAAGCAGAGGTTGCTTCCGTTTGAATGACAGCAAATTCATCGCCTCCGATACGTGCGACTGTATCGCTTGCACGGCATGCCTCTTTGAGACGAATAGCTGCTTGTCTTATTAGATCATCACCGGCTGGATGACCCATTGTATCGTTTACATCTTTGAATTTATCTAGATCAATGAGATGAAGTGCGAAACCATCTCTACCGCGAGAAACATCAGCTTGTGCTGCTTCGATTTGGTATTTTAAGAGAGTACGGTTTGCTAGCCCTGTAAGCGGATCGTGCAACGCACGCGATTCAGCATCTTTATGGTTACGCGACATATCTCTCATAATAGACCGTGCCTGCGTCCAGAAGAAGAAAGCTGCCATAATCAAACAAAAAGTAGCGATTGCTAGCGCTGGAATATATCGCCAGACAGCAGCGTATCCAGGCAATTGTCTTTCCCAAGACAGCCAGCCGACTGTGTCACCGTTCAAGTTTTTAAGTTGGCCAATAAAGACAAATTTGGTTGATTTTGGAGGAGAGTTTCCGGTCTCAACATGTATGTCCAAAGGTATACGTTGAGAATCTTCAAATATATTGGAAAGGGGGGTCGCGACCCAGAGAAAGCGTTCGGGACCTTCATAAGGAAGTTTACGGACAGAGAATTGAAAAACATCATCGTTTAGTACAATTCTGTCTGAAATGAAGTTTTCGTCCGGCGTTTCTTTCAAGTTCAACAAAAGCTGCGTGATTGTTGGCTTAAGCGCAACAATATCTAATGGATAAATTGACGTATATGAGCTGCCACTAAACAATATATTCCCGTCAGCATTGGTAACGAGAATATCTGTAGTGGCGATGCGATCAGCAAGGCGCTGTATAATTTTCGTATTCATGCCCGATTTTGATAAATTGCCGAGCAACATATCTTCTGTGTCAGGTAGTTGAATTATAGCGTCAAGCATATCGCGTGTTATATCGACATGATTTTGTACAAGGCCAGAAAACACAAAGTGTTGCTGTTTCTTTGCAATTTCGTCAGTCCGCTCGCTCACCATATATAAAATAGCAAACATAAATCCGATTACAGCGGCAAACAGCACGAAGAGAGACTTCAGAGGTAGATCTTCTTTGAGATACTTCTTTGAAAAGCTGTGTGCAGATTGTTGAATTTTCTCGAAACAGATCAAAACAGTACCTCAGTGTTCTCGTTTGACGAGACTTTAGGTGAGCTTGGTTAACAAGTTTAAGCTAAATGCACTTTTTTGTAGGATCAGCTGTTCGCTGGTTGCTAAAAATATGTACGTTTTTGCTCTCAGCTAGTGACGCGGGGCGTCACACGATATAAAGCTTCGCGATTAAGCAATGAGAGAGACGACTTTTATGGCCTCAGTGTCTGCAGAACGCCTTACGCAGGTTATTGATAGATTCGAACAAACTGAAGCGCGGATGTCGGTTGCGACAGAGCCTGCAGAAATTGTTCAGTTGTCTAAAGATCATGCAGAGCTAAAGCTTGTTGCTGATAAAGCCAGAGAGCTTTTAGATGCACGTAAGGCTCTAAAAGAAGCTGATGCTATTTTGGAGGATAAGTCTTCCGACCCCGATATGAGAGAACTTGCGCAAGAAGAGCGTGAAGAACTTAAAGAGCAATTGCCTATTCTTGAACAATCGCTTCAACTCTTATTGCTTCCAAAAGACGAAGATGATGAAGCAAACGCTATGCTTGAGGTGCGTGCAGGTACGGGGGGAGATGAAGCGGCTCTATTTGCAGGCGATCTGTTCCGTATGTATCAACGTTATGCGCAGATACAGGGTTGGAAACTTGATATTGAAAGTAAATCTGACGGTGATGCTGGTGGATATAAAGAGATTATAGCATCCGTGACAGGTAAGGGTGTGTTTGGGAAAATGAAGTTTGAATCGGGGGTTCACCGAGTTCAACGCGTTCCTAAAACTGAAAGTGGTGGAAGAATTCATACCTCTGCTGCGAGTGTGGCTGTGTTGCCAGCACCAGAACAGGTCAATATCGAAATCAAGCCGGAAGACATTCGTATCGATACCATGCGTGCATCTGGTGCGGGTGGACAGCACGTTAATACGACTGACTCTGCTGTACGCATTATTCACTTGCCGACCAATATTATGGTGACATCTTCGGAAAAATCCCAACACGCAAACCGTGCGCGTGCTATGGAAATGCTGAAAATTAGACTTTATGAAAAAGAGCGTGCGGAAAAAGACGCGGCGATGGCGGATGCGCGCAAAAGTCAGGTAGGGTCTGGCGATCGGTCTGAGAAAATTAGAACATACAATTTTCCGGAGAACCGCGTGTCTGATCACCGTATTAAATTGACGCTCTATAAGTTGGAGCAAATTTTGGCGGGCGATGCAGTTTCAGAAGTCATTGATGCGCTAATTTCAGAAGATCAAGCTGCAAGATTGGCAGCGATGGAAGAAAACTAAAACATTTGAAGGGGATAGTGCCATGAAAGTTTTAAGTTTGTGGCGTCATCCAATCAAAGGTTTTTCATCCGAAGCATTGGAAAATGTAGTGTTGATAGCAGGTGAATGCTTTCCCAATGATCGCATGTTTGCCATTGAGGATGGACCTTCTGGGTTTAATCCTGACAATCCTCAGCATATATCGAAAATGAAATTTGTCGTGCTCGCGAGGTCTGCAAGGATTGCGAATTACGAAACAATCTATCTTGATGATCGCCAGGAGTTAGAAATATTCGAGCACGATGAAAACTGCATCTGTTCATTTGATATGAACTCCCAAGATGGGCTTGATGATTTAGCCAGTTGGCTCACTACCCGTTTTGGCGATGAATTTAAAGGACCATTGCGCGTAATACCTGCTCCGCAAAAACACCGTTTTATGGATTATGCCTCGGGCTTCGTATCTTTGATAAATGCAGGGTCCGTTGAAGCTTTTGCGCAGGCGGTTGGAGAAGATATTGATGTGAAGCGTTTTCGTGGAAATATCGTTTTTGAAGCCACGCCGTGGGAAGAAGATAAATGGGAAGAAGGACAAGTTCTTCAGTTGGGAGATGTTCGGCTGGAGGTGCTAAAGCCAATAGTGCGATGTAAGGCCACGCACGCAAATCCAAATCCAGATATTGCAAAATATGATATCGAGACAGTCCCATTGTTAGTGAAGCACTTTAAACGCAATACGATGGGTGTTTACGCGCGTATTATTTCAGGCGGAGAGCTGCGTATAGGCGATAGCTTAAGTATTGAAAATATTGATGAATAATGAAACTAAAACCTATTCTGAGGTCTTGCGCTTAGCGGCTGCGCAATTGTCTTCTCATCAGATTGAAGGCCCGTTGAGAGATGCGCGACGACTGATGGAATTAGCGGCTGGCAAGTCTGCAACGGAGTTGATAGCAGATGAAGATAGGCTGGTAGAGGCTGCCATCTCAATGAGTTTTGAGGCATTTATCGCCCGTAGAAGTCGCGGTGAACCTGTCTCGCGGATTGCAGGTAAACGCGAATTTTGGGGACTTGAGTTTCAAGTAACCCCTGATGTCCTTGATCCACGGGCCGATACAGAGACACTTGTTGAATTAGTGCTAGATGAGTGGTCGGCGGGTGCTGTTGATGTGCTGGATATGGGGACGGGGTCTGGTTGTGTGCTGCTATCTATATTGCATGAGCGCAGCGAGGCATCTGGTGTAGGGCTGGATAAAAGTCAGGCTGCATTAGCAATTGCGCAAGCAAACGCTACGCAATTGGAATTGTCATCACGAAGCACTTTTTTAGAATCAAATTGGTTTGATGGTTTGCCGGATGGCGCGATGTTTGATGTGATCGTCTCAAACCCTCCCTACATTCCATCGGACGATATTGAAAATCTCGATAGAGATGTACGAGACTATGACCCACTGTCGGCCTTGGATGGCGGGATGGATGGCTTAGACGATTACCGGCATATAATTGCGCGAGCTGGTTCCTATTTGAGACCCAACGGGCAAATTGCATTTGAGGTTGGATTCGACCAAGCAGAAAAAGTGTCGGAATTGCTGATAAAAGCTGGATTTATTGGTGTTAATTCACGTCAAGACTTCTCAGGTGTGAAAAGATGTGTTTACGCTCGCGTATCAAACGTGTAAGAGTATATATGCAAACGGGGCTTGGTGAGCGCGGAGACGCACGCTAAGCTCTAAATAGTCGGACTGCGAATCATTGATATATCGCATCGACGGCGCAATACCAGAATAAGACTAACGCGCAACGGGCCTGTAAACAGGTCAGCTTTAATCAGATTAGGATGGACATATGAAGCGTCAGCGGGGGCGCGGGCGGAAGCCTACTCATTCGAGCAATCGTTCGCTCGAAAGCAACGGACCTGAAGTAAAGATCCGAGGTTCTGCCAGCCAAATTTACGAAAAGTACATTCAGTATGCGCGCGATGCGCAAACTGCCGGTGATCGTGTTAAAGCTGAAAACCTATTTCAGCATGCTGAACACTATTATCGGATTATGCAGGCAAATATGCCTAAAGATCGTCCTGTGGTTGCTCAGAGCAATCGTGATGATGATGATGACCAGAACGATTCAGACGACAATTCAGACACATCTTCTGAAGAAGCAAGTGTTTCTGGTGCTATTGTCGATGATCCAATGCGTGTTGTTGATGAAGGTGATAGTTCAGATGATTCTGACGATGACGCACAACAATCAACGCAAGAAGAAGCGCCTGCGCCTAAGAAAAGAACGCGTAGACCTCGGCGTAAACCTGCTGAAGCAACTGAACCTAAAGCGGATGTGCAAGCGCGTTCAGCTTTAGATGCACTCGCTGAACAGCAAGCTGAAATTGCCGGAAACTAGCTTTAGTATTCTATTTTAAAAAAGGCCGCTCATTTCTTGCAATGGGCGGCCTTTTTTATTGTGCATGATCTAGCGGTTTAGATAGGAGATACAAAGTTTATTGCCATCTGCATCTCTAAAATAGGCAAATTCACCAAATTGACCGCGTGGCCCTGGCGCGCCTTCGCATACAGCACCTAGCTCAATAGCTTTTGCATAAGCTGCGTGAACAGCGTCTTTGGACGGCGCGGACAAAGCCGTCATTGTGCCATTTCCCGCTGTTGCTATATCTTCATTATAGGGAATGCAGATAGCAAAGAGCGGTCTATTTTTATCTTGAGAATAGAATTGATAGCGTTCGCTGTTGTGGCTGCGTGATGCGCCAATTTCTGCTAAAACACTATCATAGAATGTGGATGCTTTAGACAGATCAGTTATGCCAATCATGTGGTAGTTAATCATGGGAAATCCCTCGGTTAAAGATATATCAAATGATATGATGGCCGAGGGATTTTGCCTATATTAGCTAGCAGGTTTTTCTACACTCTCAGTTTTATGTGCGTTTTCGAGTTTGTTTTTGCGCCATACTTTCCGGTAAATCCAGCGCCCAAACCAAAGCAGACCACCAATCACAGGAAGCCATGGCAGAATATTCGCTATGGTCGTGATGACAGCGCCCAATGCACTGGCAAAATTGCCGAAGAAATTACCAAATGCGTCTGCAAGCGGTGCCCATACTGAGCGCGATGTGACGGTTGATTTAGCAGAGTAATTCATGTGCAAATTGGACATTGCCACACGCTGACGCAATGACGCCAACACGCTCGCATTCGCATCTATATCTGACTGCACACGTGAAAGTTCGCGTTCTAATTCAATGAGGTCACCTAAATCACTCGGGCGATCGGTTAGAAGAGCTTGCAGGCGATCGCGCAAAGTGAGCTGGGCTTTTAAGCGGGCATCTGTATCCACAATTTGCGTTGATAAATCTTGTGCGCTTGTGCTGGCGCTCGTGATTTTGGATTTGCTTGCTTTTAAATCATCGGGCAAATCTTTGAAAAATTTGTCTATCCATTCCGGCGTTGCGCGAATGTGTAAGTTTGCGCTTGCCCATTCTTCGCCAATTCCGTTTTGGTTGGAGTTGACGACCATACATTTGGAATAGCCGGCTTTTTCACATTGCTTCACATGTGAATTGACGACATTTTCAACATCGCCGGCTGGGGATTCAATTGAGCGATTGTGCGTGTAGGCGAGCATGGGGCCAGTCGGTGCTGTAGCGCCTTGATCTATAGGAGGTGCTGGAGACGCAGCCTTCATCTCCATCATTTCTTCAGAGGCGTGAACCATAGCGCGCGGTGCATATGAATCGTCACTCATATATTCCATGCTTTGCGTTGCGCCGGATTTGTGATCATCACCACCGCCGCAAGCGGATAGAGCCAAAATTGCGGCGGAGAATAAAAGCGTCTTTTTCATGTATGGTCCCCTTTAATACTTACATAGCACCAAGTCTTCGCTGTAAGTTTGCCCGCATTAAGGCGCAATAAAGGTAAGACGTCAAAGCAAGACTTTATGAATGCAGATTATTAGCTCAATCTGTTCTTGTAGTCTTCATATCCAAAGCGGCGCACCACTTCAATCTTGCCCGTTTCGGGATCGGCAATTGCGATAGATGGAAGGCGGACACCGTTAAATGTTGTGGTTTTCACCATGGTGTAATGGCCCATATCCAAGAAGACGAGTTTTTGGCCAATTTCTAATGGGGAATCGAATGAATAATCCCCCACAACATCGCCGGCCAGACAAGATAGCCCGCCCAATCGATATGTATGAGCTTTGGCATCTGGTTCGTCGCCGCCAATAATATCAGGACGATATGGCATTTCTAAAACATCAGGCATATGCGCTGTGGCGCTCGTGTCCAGAATAGCAATATCCATTGCGTTATGCATAATATCCATCACCTCAGTGACGAGCACACCTGTGCGAATGGCAATGGCTTCACCTGGTTCAAGATACACTTCCACGCCATATTTTTCTTTTACACGTTTTAAGATGCGTACTAGGCGCTCAATATCATATCCGGGGCGGGTGATGTGGTGACCGCCTCCAAAGTTAAGCCATTTCAAACCGGGAATAAGATCTGCAAAGTCGCGTTCGAAAACGGCTAAAGAACGTTCAAGCGAATCTGAATCTAGCTCACACAAGGTATGAAAGTGCAGGCCCTCAAGTCCCTCTAAACCATCGGCTGGGATTTGGTCGCGCGGCGCACCAAGGCGTGATTTTGGGGCTGCAGGATCGTATAGTTCAACTTCAGTTTCGCGGTGTCCATGATTGACGCGCAAACCAAAAGACACTGAGCGTCCGCCATTTGCTTTGACTTCTTCGTAAATAGGAAGAAACCGTTTTGCCTGATTGACTGAGTTAAAAACGATGTGATCGCACAGTGTAAGAAGTTCACGAAAATCGGCTTCGGAATAGGCGGGGGCGCATGCGTGGACTTCGCCGCCAAATTCTTCCGCGCCAAGGCGCGCTTCAGCAGTTGAAGATGATGTGACGCCTGGAAGGTATTTCATAATTGTGGGCGCAAAAGACCACATCGCAAAGCCTTTTAGAGCGAGCAATATTTTAGCGCCAGATCGCTCTTGCACATCTTTAAGAATGGCAAGATTTTCCTCTAATGCACCCTTATTGACGATGAATACAGGTGTTTCGACGTTGGAAACGTCAAAGTCGAATTTCATTGGAGGGTAAAAAGCCATTCAAACGATCCATTATGTGATTGGAGTTGAGCTGCTTTTAACCAAGTTTACTAAGTATTCCAAGCTACAATTGGATAAGTCTCAAAAGCAGCTTGGAATGGGTGTTTTAGCATTTTGCTTGATCGGCAGGGAAGGCGGCTAGGCGTATGTCTCCGAGTTCAATTTCCATTTTGTCGGAAGTTTGCAGCATAAAGGTGCTGGTGACTTTACTGAAATCAAAATCATCTTTTGCAAAACACTGTAATGGTAATGGTAAGCTGACCCATTCGTTTTTCGGCAGTTTTTTGAAAACGGACTTTAATTGCAGTGAGCTCCGGCATTTCCAATCCCAATTGCATTCCATTGTAAGCTCAACCAAATCTTTTGGAGCTTTGATAATGCGAATGTCGACGACGAGTGCGGCATCATTTTGAATAGAGCTTAAATCTAGCGCAGCTTGTTTGTTAGTGAGATTGACTGTCATCACATTTTTGTCGTCTGTGCCCCATTCATTTTTTAGGCCCTTGGGGGACCACTTTAAATGAATGGCATCGCCTTCTTTCGTTTTTGTTGCGGACGTGGCGATAAGTGAGCCTTTCGCTGTTTCTGCAGGCAGTGTAGTTAAAACCTCTTTCCCAAAATTGAGACTTAGCTCCCATGGCGCAACAGCCTTGCCGCCCATCACATATTGAACATTGGAATCATATGCTGCAGTGGGCGCTGCTTCCTGCGCGAAGCTTGGCGTTGAAAAAGTAAGGCAGCACGCCGAAGCCGCTATAAGCCTAAGAAGGCCATTTTTGAATGTATTCATCGTATTCCTCCCTTATTATTTTGGGAAGAATAGTTTAGCTTTTTAAACTTGTCGAGTTTTGTAAACAATCAGCAATGTTTGGCGTAAATATCGTTATTTAATAGCGGTGTTCTTGTGTGCTCCATTCGCATATCATGTGGGTGTGGTTGGAGGGTGGCTCATCATTCTTTCAAAAGTTCCGTGAGCGCGGTAAAATCTGAAAGTGGTGCTTCTGCTTCGGGGCTACTCCAGCCGGCCGGCCAAGGTCTATAGAGCTGTTTGTTCCAAATTATCCAAACTTCTTTAAATGCTTTACCAGCGGACTTTGTTTGTTGAGCCATTGTGCTTTCTATCAAAGCTTCACCCATGTTGTAAGTTGGGATATTTAGCAGGATAATTAAGCACCAGTTGGCATCATAACCTTTGGCGGCCTTTTGATTAGATTTGGCTTTCAAGGCATCTGGAATTGCACGGAAGTTTGATGCTATTTCTTCTTGAGAAACGTCAACTAACTCCTCCCGTTTTTTGAGTGCTTTTCGGTATTCGTCGCCGCGCTTTCTGTTAGGTAAGTCTGCTTCTGTAACTTCGTAAAGTTGTTTTGTCCCATCCGCAAATTTCAATTCAAAGTCGGGCCGTTCACTGGAGCACAGGCGCACTGAGGTTGCGTGATGATATTCTCCGAATTCGGTTGCAACATATGCGTCTCTGAGGAAAGCTAGACCACTTTGAATAAAGAAGTACTTGCCCAAGATGTTTTTTAAGTCGTTGAAGTGATTCCGCATTTCTTCAACAGTCATCCACTGCTGAAGAAATGCTTCAGAAGAGTTTCGTTCATCTGTGCTGATGCGACGCTCTTCGGGAAT
>CAYGPD010000034.1:0-13301 GCA_964351655.1 uncultured Hyphomonadaceae bacterium
CCTGTAGATGCATCGGCAAATAAGAGCTGGACATCCTTGGCACGGACTGTGCGGCCATTAATTTTGTAGGTGGAACCTGCGCCGCGCCTTAAACGTCTGCGAACTTCCAATTCATCGCTATCATTGAGTTCAGCAGGCGCGGTGCGCGCTGAATTATCGAGAATAAGGGCGACTTCTGCCAGTTCACGAGAGGGGCGATTGGATGAGCCTGAAAATATCAGATCATCCATTTCCCCGCCGCGCATTGCGCGGGCTGAGCTTGCGCCCATGACCCATCGCAATGATTCAAGAATATTGGACTTGCCGCAACCATTGGGGCCGACAATGCCTGTCAGCCCTTCGCGTATCGCAAAATCAACCGGATCAGCGAAGGATTTAAACCCTACAATTTTTAATCCGGTGAAATGCAAATTGGTCCGTCTCTATGTCGTTAGTGAGCTTCTACTGCTGTTTCTTCAGTAGCGGGAGCTGATTCTACAGGTGTTTCAATCCCTAATGCTGCATTCAGAAGACCTTTGATTGCATCATTTGTCATGTCTTTTGATTCAACTTTAACACCATTGATGAATAGTGTTGGCGTTGAAGAGACACCTGCTTCTCTTGCAAGATCAGATGTACGCATGATTTCATCCATAACAGGTGTAGATGTCACACATGCTTTAACATCAGCTTCGCTCATGCCGTGACGAGCACCTAGTTCAACATAAGCTGGCAATGCGCCGCCTGAACTTTGAGCTGCATCAAAGATTTCACCTTGGCTTGTGAAAACATCATCTAGGACTTTGTAATATTCATCTGTTCCCGCACAACGTGCAAGCGCTGCTCCCGCCGCTGCCAATTGTGCAGGTGGTGTTGGAAGGTCACGGTAGATCATGTTGACTGTACCATTATCGATAAAGTCTTTTTTGATGTTTGGTAGAATTGTTTTGTGGAATGTGCGGCAGTGTCCACATGATGTTGATGCATATTCAATGATCTGGACTTTTGCGTCTTTATTTCCAAGAACGACATCGCCCTTTACATAGCTAATGCCTGATTTTGAATCTGAAACGTCTGATGCAGGCTTTGTGTCGGCCTGTGAGCAGCCAACTGCGAGAGCTGCAAAGGCGACGGCTGAAAAAAGGTGTTTGATAAGCATGAAGACGTGTCCTGTATGCGTTTGGAAATGCTAAAAACCGCATTTCAATATAAGAATTATGTAGCTTGATAGTCTGAAGTTATAAATAGGGCAATTCAACGACTTGTGATCGACTTTGTTTATCGTGATTTGAACGACCTTACGCGGCGCGCCGATGATGTGGGTGATTTGGATTGGCGGGCAGCATTTTCAGTTTCGTGTTTGATACGAATGGCTTCGCCCAGTTTTTGAAGCGCTTTCCTGAGAACAGGGCTTTGAATGCCTTCAAGGTCTGCTTCAATTTGGGCAGCTTCTTGAGGTGTGAGACGGTGTTTTAGTTTTGTTTGCGGATTTACGGATTGATGCTTGGTTTTCGTCTGTTGCAGGCGAATACCTTTAAAACGTGCACCGCTACCTGCATTGACGCGCTCCAATATCGTATCGGTTTGATGCTTTAGCTTGAGGGCGGCGGCGGCTGAATTCACTTCCAAGACAAGAACATAACCTGTGGTGGGCTTTATAATCTGAATGGGTTCACACAATGCCGCCATGTCTACACCAAGGATTTCTGGCCAACGACGGCGCAATGATGAAAGAGCAGCGCCAGAATCCTTGCCTCTCAAATTTGGATAGACGGTTTTATACATTGTCTTGGAAAGGGGGCGCGCAGTTTGATAGACAGCGCGGCCACGTCTTCGTTCTAAATCTTGTTTGATTGCGCGCATGGGATCAATATGCGTGATCGTGCCAAGACCGTGTGTCGTATCAAGTTTTTTACCACGCAACTGAGCAAGCTTTTTGATAGCTTCTGCTTCAGCTTCAGGAGAGTTTTGCGATATGAATGGCGGCTTGCTCATAAATGTAGAACTTGCAGAATCTCTTAAAAACGGGAATGACCTCATGCATGGTAAACGTAAAATCACCGCCCGTTAAGACTCAGTTTTCATCCGCAGCGCAGGATTTGTTAGACTGGTATGATCAGCATGCACGTCAATTGCCATGGCGTATAGGGCCACAAGCGCGCAAAAAGGGTGTTATGCCCGATCCTTATCGGGTGTGGTTATCTGAAATAATGTTGCAGCAAACGACTGTGCCCCATGCTGCGCCATATTTTGAAAAATTTATCACCCTATGGCCAAATGCAAATGAATTGGCTGAGGCTGATAATGATGAAGTGATGCGCGAATGGGCGGGGCTTGGCTATTATGCGCGCGCACGCAATCTGCACAAATGCGCAAAGGCTTTGGCAGAGTTGGCGCGTTTTCCTGATACGATTGAAGGATTGCTGGCGCTGCCCGGCGTGGGGCCATATACGGCGGCGGCGGTGGGCGCGATTGCGTTTGATTTGCCGATTGCGCCTGTTGATGGGAATGTGGAGCGTGTTATCTCGCGCTTGATGACGATTGGCGGGGATGGGTCTGCGGCTGGATGGGCGGCGGATAAGAAAGAAATCACGCAATGTGTGCAAGCGCTTGTACCGGAACGTTCGGGTGATTTTGCTCAAGCGATGATGGATTTAGGCTCGGGTGTGTGTACGCCTAAATCACCCAATTGCGGACAATGCCCTTGGGCCAAATATTGCTTGGCGCACCGCGAGGGCAATATGGAAAGCTATCCTGCAAAAGCCAAACGTAAGCCGCAACCTATCCGCAAGGGGCGCGCCTTTATAGTGGTGAGTGAGGGGAAGGTGTTATTGCAGCGGCGTCCTGATAAGGGGTTGCTGGGGGGAATGCTTATGCCGCTTTCAAGTGAGTGGGTTGAAGCTGATGATGGCACAGATATTCCTTTTCCGCTGGAGGCTGAATGGCACGCAAAGGGGCAGGCGCGGCATGTGTTTACGCACTTTGTTTTGCATTGGGATGTATTTGTTGCACATGTGGATGCGCGGCCAAATTCACTTGAGGGAGACTGGATAACAATGGATAAAGTGATTGATTCTGGGGTGCCGACAGTGGGTAAAAAGGCTTTGAAACTGGCTTTGCTTTAAGAGGCTTTGCGTGGCGGCGGACTGAAGATTAAGGATAATTGATTAGATTCAAGCCCAGCCCTGCAATAGCGTGCATGTCGTTGATGGCAGGAGTGTGTGCATGTATGGCTTTATGCAGAAATTGAATAGGTTGCGCAAAATTGCGGGTGCTGGATGTCTCGCTCTATTTCTTGCAGGGTGTGCATCGGGATCGACGGCCCAGCGCGGTGTTGTGCAGGTGAAATTGCCATTTCCAAGTGAGTTTGGGTTATGTCCCCAAATGCGGGTAAGCAATGCGCCGCCAGTCGATGGATACCGAAAAATTGATCCATACCGTAAATTGGTGGCGCTTTCTAAACGTGTTGTTGTGGCGACAGCGCCAGTAGAGGCTGGGTGTTTATCTTCTGGTATGGGGATGCGGTCTGGAAGCTTGCACAAAGGATATGATATTTTTCACCCTGTCCCCGTGAATATTTATGCGGCGGGCGAAGGCAAAATTTTAGAGGTGAGCTATCGGTCTGATTACGGAAATATGGTTTTGATCGATCATCGTGACGGAATTTTTACCCGTTATGCGCACCTTGAAAATATCAACCCTGAGATTGTGGTTGGGCAAAAAGTGGCGATAGGTCAGCCGCTTGGCCTTATGGGGAAATCGGGAGATGGCAATCTTGCGCGTCATTTGCACATTGAATATTTATACGGCAATTACAACACCGCTGAATTGTCCTTTGGGCTAGAGCCGCTAGATATTTATAATCTGCAATCGCTACCAGCTTTCTAATGAATATTACTGTAATTATTTAGGCTGGAGCATATCCCACTTATTGCCAAAAGGGTCCTGCCATACAACGACTTTCGCATAAGATTCATCGCGAGGCGTTTCGAGGAAAGTGACACCATTGGCTCGCATAGCGGCATAGTCGGCGTCGAAATCATCGGTTTGTAAGAAGAAGCTTACACGGCCACCGGTTTGATTTCCGATTGCCTTTTCTTGGTTTGGCCCGTCTGCTTTTGCGAGGATGATGTGGGTTTGCGGTGCGCCTTTGGGAGCGATAACGACCCAACGTTTTGTTGGTGAGCGCGGGGTGTCTTCAATCAAGTTGAAGCCAAGCTTGCCGACGTAAAACTCTATACCAGAATCATAATCAGGCACGAGAAGAGAGAATGCAGAGATAAATTGAGCCATGACCTTCAAGTGAGGTGATTTCACATGAAGGTCAAGCTTATCCGCCTCACTTTAAGTTGAGGTGTTTAGTGTTTAATTTAAGCCCATTTCTGAGCGGAAGCGGCGGCGCAAGAGATCAATCGGGGCAAGACCTTGATCGGATTTATAGTGCCAGAACGTCCAACCATTACATGATGGTGCGTTTTGAACTTGAGCGCCAAGGCGGTGGATTGATCCAGTGTCGTCGCCGTTTGCTAATGAGCCATCAGCACGCACGCGGGCAATATGTTGTTGTTTTGGACAGTATAGACGGTCGCCTGGACGTAAGAAACCGCGCTCAACAAGTGCGCCAAATGGGACGCGAGGTGCTGCGCGTTTTGGCTGCGTAAATTCTAGGTCAACATCATCGACTTTACGCACATTATCAATGCGCGCTTGGGCCACGGCTGCATAATCGTTTTCACGCTCTAAACCGATAAAGTGACGGCCAAGCATTTTAGCAACGGCACCAGTTGTACCTGTTCCAAAGAATGGGTCGAGAACAGTGTCACCCTGTTTTGTCGTCGCCATGATCACGCGGTGAAGCAGGGCTTCTGGCTTTTGCGTTGGGTGGGCTTTCTTACCGTCATCTTTTTTAAGACGCTCACCACCTGAACAGATTGGGATTGTCCAGTCAGACCGCATTTGAACATCATCATTTGCAGTTTTTAGCGCGTCGTAATTGAAGGTGTATTTCTTTTGCTCTTTGGATTTTGTCGCCCAAATTAGTGTTTCATGTGCGTTGGTGAAACGTGTGCCTTTGAAGTTTGGCATTGGGTTGGATTTATTCCAGATCACATCGTTTAAAATCCAAAAGCCAAGATCTTGAAGCTGAGATCCAACACGGAAAATGTTATGATAAGAACCAATCACCCAAATAGCGCCATTGTCCTTTAGGACGCGGCGGGCAGCTTTGAGCCATTCTTTCGTGAAGTTATCATATGCTTCAAAAGAGGCGAATTGATCCCATTCATCATCCACTGCATCTACTTTGGAATTGTCGGGACGCACAAGGTCTCCGCCTAGCTGTAGATTGTATGGAGGGTCAGCAAAAACGAGGTCGACAGATTTCTCCGGCAAAGCATTCATAAGTTCGATGCAGTCGCCGATAAGAATGTGATCTTTTGGGAAATCTAATTTCGACATGTGTTGCTAAAGCTCCAGAAATAACGAGTGATTCGCTATAAGGAAGCCGAATTCAGGTTAAGAAACTCTAACGATTCCAAGAATTTGCAGAGAATCGAGGTTAATCAAAGATTACCACATTCTGAAAAATTATGTATTTCCAATGGGATGAGTCGTTTGTGAGTCTAGAGTGTAAGATATAAAAAATATCCTCTCTGTCGCAATGAGGTAATTTTTAACCAAGAAATTGTACAGAGCTCATAGTATTTGAGGGAGAGTGATATGATTGAACGACCATTAAAGGTGCTGTCATCACGTGTGAATGTGATTTTGCTCCTAGTGCTCGTCGCATTCTATATTTTTGTTGTTTACCAAAATTATATTGTGCATATCGGGATTGTTCACCCAGAGGGAGTGGGCCTGCTTGGGCGAGACTTTGTCAATTATTACAATGGTTCAGTGCTCGCTCAACAAGGGGAATTGGATACACTGTTTTCCGCGCAAGGGTATTTTTCATATTTGAAAGACACTTATGGCGATGCTTTTTCATTCCATAATTGGTCCTATCCGCCCCATACCTTGCTTTATATTTATCCCCTCTCTTATCTGCCATATAAATTGGCGTATTTAATATGGTGTATCGGGGGCATTGGGGTCGTTTTTTACGCGTGTAAGCGCCTTATCAATAATAAAGGGGATGCGCTTGTTCTAGCGTTGGCTCCATGCGCGCTTGCAAACATTTATTTTGGACAAAATGGCTTTATAACGGGTGCGCTCGTTATATTGTCATTTGCGATATTGGATAAACGTCCCATTCTCGCGGGTGTTCTGATTGGCTTGCTGACATTCAAACCTCAGCTTGGATTACTGGTGCCTGTGGCCCTGGTATTAGCGCGACAGTGGCGGGTTGTTTTCTCCGCCGGCGCGACGATGTTTACTCTAATCATTATTTCTATTTTAGCTTTCGGACTTGAGCCTTGGACTGCTTATTTTGAAGATGTTATTCCTTTGCAAGGGGAAATTCTTCGCACAGCGGGACCGCCATTTAGCCTAATGGTTCCTAGCACGTATATGAGTTTCAAATTGTTTGGGTTTTCTGAAGCTGTTTCAATGGGCGTGCAATCTCTTTCGGCTATGTTTGCTGTTGTGAGTGTCGCTTTTGCTTGGTGGCGACAACGTCCATTCGGTTTGCAACTGGCGTGTCTTTTTGTGTCAACGATGTTGTTGTCACCTTATGTCGTGAATTACGATATGATGATTATTGCACCTGCTGCATATCTTTATTGCCAGTATCTGAAACAGATAGAAGCACCTAACTTTCTGACACATGTTGTGTTTGCGGCTTCGGTGTCGATGTTGCCATGGATGGGGATGCAGATGGGGGATATGGGCTTGCCTGTGACGCCATTTCTTTTAATGGGCTTTAATGCTGCAATCTTGTATCAGCTTCACAAAGCTCCTTCCCAGAAGCGTGGATCATTTCTTGTGTGGAACACTAAATTATCTAACGCTTAGAGGTGTGTGTCCAAGCATTAAGCGCTGTAGCATCGTCTAGGTCGATCATAGTGTGCATGAGTTTTGTTTTGGTATTTGGCGGCAGGCTGGCTTGCATGTCTGCCAATGCGTGTTGACTGGACCATCGCACGGGGTTGAAAGGTAGAGGGTGGCGGCGCAAAGCTTGAGACACACCAAAGAGCCAGAAACCGCCATCATCTGCTGGCCCAAAGACGGCGTCATGGCCTTTGAGATAGCCAATAGCTGCGCGAAGATCAGCGTGTTTTATATCTGGGGCGTCCGTACCGACCACGATGATGGGGCCGACAGGTGCGGTTTTGAATGCGCAGGCGAGCCGCGCGCCTAGATTGCCCTTGCCTTGAGGCATACGCTTAAATGTAGTTGGCCAAAGATAACCATGATGTGATTGCAGGGCTGTATCGGGAGCGACGCAAATTGTTGTGTTCCAATGGCCTTGGCTGGCCGCTCGCATAATTTGGGTATGACAATAGCGATTAATACGCTGGGCGTGTGTGGGGCCGATATCACGTGCGAGCCTTGTTTTGGCGGATCCCATGCGAGGAGGTTTGGCGAAGATTAAGACGGTTGGTTTCATAGTACCGGACTAGGAATAGAGCTTTGCCAGCTTTTCTGGGGGGGCTCCCATAAGATAACGCGAAAGAATGAATGCGTTTTTCCAAGCACGCTTGCGCCAGCCATCACGTTCGTATTTCTCGCTGGATGTGATTGCTTTGGTAGTCAAAATGCGAAGACGCGGTTTGCCGATTTTTTGAGCCATCTCCACATCTTCCATCAACGGTATATCTGAAAAGCCGCCAAGGGATGTGTAGAGTTTTTTGTGAATGAGTAGGCCTTGGTCGCCATAGGGGAGTCCAAGTGCTCGCACGCGTTGACCAGCGCGCTTTTCCAGCCAACGCGCTTCTTTCGCTGGGCTGTCAAAGGCGAGTGTGAAGGCGGCGGCAAATTCGGGAAACTGCATTTGTGCACGTATGGCATCTGACCAGCCATGATCAAGGAAAGTGTCCGCGTGTAAAAACAAGAACCAATCTGATTTGGCATTGTTTGCGCCGATGTGCATTTGGCGTCCGCGACCTTTTTGTGGGCTGCAAATGACACGGCAACCTGCGCTGCCCGCCATTGCAAGCGTGTGGTCGGTTGAGCCGGCATCAATGATGATAACTTCTTTTATTAAACCGCTTCCAAGGCCAGCACTTAATGCTTCAAGGCAGCGCGGCAAAAGCGTTTGCGCGTTGAGGGTTGGGATAATAATGGAAAGTTCGCCACGTGTCATGGGACGTTTCATAACGAGTTTTAGAGGTGAAGCGAGTCTTTTCGTATCTGAAGGCAACTATTGTTGACTTTGCTGGATTTTATACAATGTTTGATCGGAATAACCATAGTAAAGTTATGTATATTTGGCGCTGTTTGCTTCATAAATCTTTACGAGATGAAACGTTTTGTAAGGGATTGTTTCCGATAATCTGATGGAATTATCGTACGAAGAACAGTTTTGTCAGTAAAGGCCACTCGTTTTGGCATCAACTTTAGCTAAAACGTATTCTGAAGAAGATGTGGGTCCTGAGGGGCTTGCAGACCTTTTCAGTTCTGGTGTTCTAGATAGCCCCACATCTGGTGCTTTCCAACGTATTGCATGGCTTGCATCAAAAGTTTTAAACGCGCCGATTGCATATGTATCACTGTTGGGTGGTAAGAAATACTGGCTATATAGCTCTGAAATTTGTGATGAAGCAAAGCTGATACGGGGCTTAAATCCTGTACAAGCTGAAAATCGTACAAATGATGTCTTTGAGATCCCCGATGCGCGCGTTGATCCTGACTATTTTGATCTGCCTGCATTTGAAGATGAATATAATGGCATGCGTTTTTATGCATCTGCACCATTTGCCGGACCTTCAGGTGAGGTATGTGGAAAGCTTGTAATTGCGAGCCGTTTGCCACGTAGACTGAACATGCAGGAGCGTAATGTATTTCGTTGTCTTGCAGATCAGGTTGAGAGTGAATTGCGTCTTTTACTGCTGATGCAGGAAGAGGCGTCTTTGAGATTTGCTGCAACGAAAGCATTCAACGCCAAGTCTGCTTTTTTATCTCTGATTTCGCATGAGATTCGTACACCGATTGCAGGTATAATGGGTGCAACTGATATGTTGCAGGCCAAGCTTGAAAAGCTCGAAGAGCGTGATCGTGCATCCGAAGCTGAACTGCTGGATACTGTGTGGTCAAGTGCATCTGACCTATTGCAGCTGTTGAACGAGACATTGGAAGCAGCGAAAATCGATGCCGATGGTGTGCAGATAAAGCTTCAGTCGTTCGACTTAGTGCATTTTTGTGAAAAACTACGTCGTCATTTTAAGCCTGTTGCTGAGAATAAGAACCTGACACTTTCCATTGGATATGGGGGGCATGTTGATTTCTCACAAAATATATTGGCTGATCCTACGCGTATTCGTCAGATAATGTTTAATCTGATCCATAACGCGATGAAATTTACGTCTGAAGGCCAAATTAGCTGCCGTTTGGAAGTTGAAGATCGTGACGGCAACGATGTCGATTGCATGCTGAAAATAACAGTGACCGATACAGGTCCGGGAATGACGCCGGAAGTCGTTGAGAATTTGTTTGTGCCATTTAATCAAACCTATTTGGGGGATGATCGCGAATATGGCGGGACAGGTCTTGGTATGTCTCTGGTCAAACAGCTTGTCGATCGTATGAATGGTGGGATCAATGTTATCTCGGCAGTGGGCAAGGGGACGACAATTGAAATCAAAATCCCCACAAGCGAAGTCGTTGAAGATGAATGGGTTGTTGATATCAGGCCAGAAACTGAGCCGGTAAAAGTTGGACGGCTGGAGCAAGTTTCATCTGATTCACTCCAAGGGCTTCAAGTATTGGTTGCTGATGATAACAGTCAGAACCGCTTTATTTTATCTCGTGTGCTGGAGGCCTGGGGGTGTGACCCGGTACTTGCGGAATGTGGAAATTCGGCGCTTGATTTGGCCAAACAGCATTCATTTGATGCGATTATTCTTGACCTGCACATGCCGCGTAAATCTGGATTTGAAGTGGCGAAATCCATTCGTCAACTCACCTCATCTACGCGATTGATCGCATGTAGTGCGGATACAACTGAGGCCGCTTATGCAAAGTGTCAGGAAGTTGGATTTGACGATATCCTCGCAAAGCCATTCGACTGGACTTTAATGCATAATGCATTGCTTAAATGCGTTTAGGTTTGCTTTAAGGTCTATGTAAGAGGCCACGCTCTTTAGCTAGTTTTTCAATTTCAAGCAAATCTGCCCAAGTCTTTGCTTTTTCAGCTGAACGGTTGAGAAGATAGGATGGGGCAAGGAGCGGAATGACAGGTATGTCTGTGCCTAAACCGTCATGGGAGTAGTTAAACCTCTGTCCACGAAGCTTCGCAATATTATCTCTCTTTTTAAGAACGGTGTGCGTCGCCACTTTACCAATCGTGATGATTAATTTGGGTGAAACCAATTCGATTTGGCGCTGAAGGAATGGTTTGCAAATTGACCATTCTAGCTCGTCGGGTACACGGTCTCCTGGGACGCGCCACGGCAAAAGTGATGCGATATAAAGAGTATCTTGGCGAGATAGGCCAATTGCCGCAAACATTTTGTCGAGCAATATTCCTGAAGGGCCGGCACCGGGAATACCTGCTTTTTCTTCATCACGATCTGGCGGTCCGCAAATAATCATGATTTGCGCATCTATGCTGCCATCATACACAACAGTGGAGCGTGCTGATTGACGAAGGTCGCTGCCTTTAAACGCGCTGACTGCTTGTTTTAATTCTGCAAGCGTATTTACCCCCGCCATGAGTTTTTGGGCTTCTAAAGCTTGGTCTGTGCGTAAGCGACGTGGTGCTGGTGGTGCTGGTTTTGCATTTTTAGCGGCAGGAATTGGAGTGAGATTGGACTGGAGCGCAGCTGGATTTGCCTTCAATGAGATCGGCTGATCAGGCACAACCCCTGCGTCAATCCACCAGTCTTGGAGGCTTTTTAGTGCTAATTCTTCGCTAGACCATTGCATTTTTGATTAAAACTATCTCTTTTGTTGCGCTGCAATACGGATTAAGTGACTATAAGCGATTATTAAAATAAGAAAACACAGACTGTAAGGGATTCGGGAGAATAGAATGGCATTTGATCAAACAGAACGTGAATCCATGGATGTGGACGTTGTTATTGTTGGTGGTGGCCCCGCAGGGTTGAGTGCTGCCATACGATTAATGCAGTGTGCGCAAGATGCTGGACAAGAGTTGAGTGTGGTTGTCCTTGAAAAAGGTTCAGAAGTTGGTGCGCATATCCTTTCTGGTGCGGTGATAGACCCAATTGCGCTGAACGAACTTATTCCTGACTGGAAAGAGAAGGGTGCACCTTTAGAAACACCTATCTCGAAAGACAAATTCATGTTCCTTGGGCCAGCAGGCTCAATCACATTGCCGGAATTTGCATTTCCGCCAATGATTAAAAACCACGGTAATTACATTGCTTCGCTTGGGAATGTATCTCGCTGGTTGGCTGAACAAGCTGAGGCGATGGGTGTGGAAATCTATCCGGGCTTTGCTGCCTCTGAATTTACCTACAATGAAGATGGCTCAATCAAAGGTGTGGTCGCTGGCGTTGCTGGTATTGGCCGTGATGGTGAACCAAAACCGGGTGCAGAAGTGGGCATGGAGCTGAACGGTAAGTATGTATTGATTGCCGAAGGTGTACGCGGCTCGCTTGCGAAAAAGGTTATTGCGGACTTTAACCTTGCTGAAGGTAAAGACCCTCAAAAATACGGCATTGGTATTAAAGAACTTTGGCAGGTGCCAGATGAGGTATTCAAGCCGGGACTTGCTCAGCACACATTTGGCTGGCCGCTAGATGATAAAACTGGGGGGGGATCTTTCCTCTATCACTTTGGCGACAATTATGTTGCTGTAGGGCTTGTGGTTCACTTGAACTATAAAAATCCATATCTTTCACCCTATGATGAATTTCAACGTTTGAAGCATCACGAAGATATTTCTCAGCATCTTAAAGGTGGGAAACGTATCTCATACGGGGCACGTGCAATTACAGAGGGCGGGTATCAGTCTGTCCCTAAACTGACATTCCCAGGCGGTGCTTTGATTGGGTGTTCAGCTGGTTTTGTAAATCTGCCGCGTATTAAGGGTAGCCATAATGCAATGAAAACGGGGATGCTAGCTGCTGAAGCTGCTTTCAATGCCATTGCGAATGGACGAAAATCTGATGAGCTAGTTGAATACCAAACCGCTTATGACAAAAGCTGGGTTGCCAAAGAACTTAAAAAAGTGCGCAACGCAAAGCCACTTTGGACTAAGCTTGGTACGACAATGGGAATTCCGGCTTTTGGCTTGGATTTGTGGAGTACGACTTTGTTTGGCGGATGGTCTCCGTTCACGCCATTTGGCGGTTCAATGAGACATAAGAAAACTGACGCTGCGAGTTTGGAGCCTGCGAAGAAATACAAGCCGATCAATTACCCTAAGCCTGATGGTGTGTTGTCATTTGATAAGCTGACAAGCGTGTCTTATTCGTTCACCAACCATGAGGAAGACCAGCCTATCCACTTGAAAGTGGAAGATTTGGCGCTTCAGGAAAATTCAGAGCTGGCCGTGTATGCGGGGCCATCGTCTCGTTATTGTCCGGCAGGCGTGTATGAATGGGTAAAAGATGCCAATGGCGCAGATGTGTTCCAGATCAATGCTCAAAACTGTGTGCACTGTAAAACATGTGACATTAAAGACCCCAACCAAAACATCACATGGACAACACCAGAAGGCGCTGGCGGGCCAAACTACCCGAATATGTAATTTGGGATAAGCGATTTTGAGGTTTGATTTTTAGGGTTGAAGAAGCTTTTACGCACTTTTTAATTGCGTTAAGGCTTTTTCAGCGCCTTTAAGGTCATATTTTTTCAGCTGATAGCTTGAAAATGTGTCGAACGTGCCTTCAAGTGCGGCTCGGTTTCGTCATAATGAGATGAAACACCGTCCTGATCGACGAATCATAATCTGGAGTCCTGTATGCGCCGCTTTTCTTTTAAACAAACAAAGCTCACTCAGGTATGTGCGAGTGTGCTGATTGGCGCTGTTTTATCAGGATGTGCTGTTAGTTCGACAGAAAAGTTTGAAACACCTGTTTTGCAACTTGCGAAAAATGGTGTGTCTACCGCAGCTGCTTCAACGAAAGATGAGGGCGTTGCCCAATATAATAACGCAAATGAAATGCTGGAAAATGCGGATATGTCTGCATTTATGCTGGAAGCACGTGAAGCATATACAAATTCGGAAAAATCGGGTGCATGGGGTTTTACCGCAG
>CAYGPD010000034.1:13311-34973 GCA_964351655.1 uncultured Hyphomonadaceae bacterium
GATATGATGCTGGCGGGTGAATATTCAGAAGCGTTGACTGTATTGAATGAAATGCCAGTCCGTGAGTCATCCTTTTCCAATGTTATGACGCCTGATTTTTTACGTCCTTGGATATTGGCAGCCAAAGGTGATGTTGAGCTCGCTAAGCAAGCAATTGCTCCTCTGAAAAATGAAATGCCTGACCATGCATATCGTGGCTATCAGGCTTTATTGCTTGAGGGGGCGGGTTTGTATGAAGAAGCGATTGGTGTTTACCAGCAAGGGCCTGATTATTTTGACCGTCCCGGCGATGATGAAGAGCCAAGCGCTGAGAATTATGCGCGTTTCCTAATGTACAGCGCTGAACGCCAATTAGCGCTGCGTCATGCTGAATTGCTGGTGAAACTTGACCGTAAACCGGGTGCAATGGTGATCTATAACGCCTTGTTGCATGCAAATGAAAATGATGCCTACACAGATGCGCGTATGGAAGAGTTATCTCACGGTAAAAAACTAAAAAAGCCATTCCTAACTGTGCATTCGGCATTGGGTGTCGCGATCAATGATCAAGCTGATTTAATTGAGCAAAGACAAGAGTTAGCGGGCGTAATGCTGGCAAAAGGGGCAAAAGCACCTTTCAATCACTTTTTGAGCGCGCTGCGCCAGAGTGCATTATTGTTGTCCCCCAATAACGCGTTGATCCGTCTGACAGAGTCTGAGCATTTGTATAGTCACGGCTATTTTGAGCCATCTGCACGCCTTGCACTCAGCGGGGATGCATTGACTGACGAAGATCGTGCAAGCCTATTGCTACGTGCATCAGAGGCGAAATTAGAAGCAGGTAACTTTGCTGCTATGGATAGCCTCAATAAGAAAGCGCTTGCGCTGACGGATGAGCCTATTTCTGTGCTGAATGTGGCTGATTTGATGGTGCGTATCAGCAAAGTGGCGGAAGCTGAAAAGCTTGTGTCTGGTATCTTGAAGAAAGATGATCTGGATACAAAAACACGTGCTTATGCAAATATATTACTAGCGGAAGCACGCCAGCAAGGCGGGAATCAAGAAGGCGCAACATTAGCGGCACGCGCTGCTGTGCTTGCGGATGAGACGAACCAGACACGGGGATTCCTAGCATCGACACTGACAAAGTCTGACGTCACACGCGAAGAGGGATTAGACATATATCGCGATTTGTTTGTGGCTGAACCTGATAGCCCAAGCATGATGAATAATTTTGGCTATGCACTGATAGCGAATTACACAACAGACAAAGAGCTGGACGAAGGTTATCGCTTGCTTAAGAAAGCAAACCGCATGACGCCGTTTGAGCCAAATTTGCTTGATAGCCTTGGCTGGGCTTATTACCAGTATGGCGATTATGAGCGCGCTGAAGAATTGATCAGCAAAGCACTCGACCTATTCCTGCCATTTGATCACTGGGAACTGCATTCTCATCTTGGTGATGTGTATTGGCGTTTGGATAAAAAAGAAGAGGCCGCCAAATCTTGGCAGACAGCCCTTGAGCAGCATCCACCGGCGATTGAGAGAGAAGCGATTGCATCCAAGCTTGAAAATGGGCTAACAGAAGCTGCGCCCGAAGCGCGCGTTCCTCCGTTTGTGCCGAAAAATGAAGCACCTCCGGAAGCGCAATCAATTTAGTTTCTGGATAGATAGTCACCATTTTGTATAGTTCATTGAATATACTTTCTTCGCATCAAAGTGATAAAAAAAGATCTGTCCTAAAAACTATGGCTGGTGCTTTGGTGCTTGGCAGTATGTGTTTGAATACTGTGGCGTGTGTGTCTGTTGAAGATAGACAGACCTATTATTACAACGCGACAAAGCCCGCTAGCGCGGATGAGTATGGCGCTTATCTGGCGGCCCGCTATGCAGGATTGGTGCGGGATGGGCGGTCTGCGGCAGAATATTATTCTCAAGCATTAGAGCAAACACCCGAAGATATAGCGCTATTAGAACGTGCCATAATTTACGCACTTGTAGCTGGTGATACGGAACTGGCACTTGAGTTGGCAACAAATGCCCCAAGCAATGCTAAGCAAGAAGGCATGGCTGCGATGTTGGTGGCTGTTGATCACTTTAAAAAAGGGCAGTTTAAAAAAGTAAGTGCGTTTACGAACCAAGAAAACACGGGCGCAATTCAGGATATAATCGCCAAATCACTTCGTGATTGGTCTCAAATTGAGTTGAAGAATAAAGACATTGTATTGCCTGTTTCACATTCTGAACGTGAGGCGCGATTGTTTCAGGGAGTACAGCGCTATTCGGACGGTCTGCTGCAATCGGCCAATGGGCAAGATGAAGATGCGCTCGTGAGCTTTGAGCAGGCGTGGTCTTTGGGAGGGCGTTATCCTGTCGGTGTCGATGCGTATGCGCGTTTGACCGCCGAGATGGGCGATATCGAAGCTGCCAAAGGGATTGTGTCTCAATTTTTCGAACAGATAGGCGATAATCCACTAATTGATCAGTTAGATAGAGATTTAAGGGCTGGAAAATCTCTCGTTGCGCCGCGTCCTTCTGCACAGCAAGGAGCCGCTGCATCAGTGCTGGGATATGCGTTGGCGATTGCGGCCAAGCAGGGTGGGGATTACGCAAATTTATATTATTCGATAGTATTAATGCTAGATAATGAGCAGGACGCTGCGCGCTTGCTATTGGCAGATTCTATGCGAAGCGCTGAACGTCAAAATGATGCGATTGCTCAACTTCATCTCATTACTGCTGGATCTGTTTATTTCGGCGCCGCCCGAGTGCGTGAAGCGTGGGCATTGTATGATTTGGGAGAAGAAGCTCGCGCTATTGAGCTAGCGAAATCTGCCTTAGAAGCAAAACCTGGTCGCTCTTTGAAAATGCAGATCGGTGATTTGTATCGCACTTTGAATATGTTTGACGATGCTGAAAGCTTGTTTGATACAGTTGTGAAAGAAGACCTCAAGGACGGGTTTATAGATTGGCGTGTATTGTTTGCGCGGGCCACAATGCGCGACAAATTAAATCAATGGAACGCAGCTGAAGCAGACTTGCTGGCAGCATTAAATTATGCACCAGAACGCCCTGAAATCCTCAATTATCTTGGATATTCTTGGATTGATCGCGGTAAAAATATTGATGAAGCTTTTGGAATGATCCAAAGGGCGATGGCACAAAGGCCGGACGAGGGATATATTCGCGATAGTCTTGGTTGGGCGTATTATCGTTTGAATCAATACGAAAAAGCCGTAAAATTTCTTGAAGAAGCGGCTGAACTTGAACCATCTGATCCAGTGATAAATGATCATCTTGGCGATGCATATTGGCGTATTGGGCGCATTGAGCAAGCGCAATATCAATGGTCGCGCGTTGTTGAATATTCTGACGACAACGAATTGACACAAATAGCGCAAAAGAAACTTAAAGTAGGTTTAGATGCTCACATACCTGTGGTCTTTAAGCCTTAGCCTTTAAGCATGCCTATCGTGTAATCTTTGATTGTGACGGTGAATAATACCATGGTCGATTCTGCTACAAGTCTTTCAACTGTCTGGGCTCCTGCGAAGGTGAACTTATATCTACACGTGGGAGAACCTTTGGACGACGGGCGTCATCCGCTGGATAGTCTTGTAATGTTCGCTGACGGTGCAGCTGCGGACCGCATTTCGGTGCGCCCTTCCAAAGCTGTAACGTTAAATGTGGATGGTCCCAATTCCAAAGCACTCAAAAATGAGAATCAAAATCTAGTTCTTCAGGCCGCTAAATTGTTAAAAGATGCAGCAGGTCGCAGCGGTTCGGGAGCAGCGCTTACTCTCTATAAAGAGCTTCCAGTGGCAGCGGGTATTGGCGGTGGATCAGCGGACGCTGCAGCGACTTTGCAGGCACTAAATAAGTATTGGAATATTGGGTTTGGAGAAGAAGCACTTTTAAGTCTAGGTGCTGAATTGGGAGCTGATGTACCAGCGTGTTTGCGCTCTGACCCGCAAATTATGCGGGGGATTGGTGAGAAGCTGACGCCTTTCAATATCCACGCTTTGCCAATTGTTTTGGTCAATCCTATGGTCAAATTATCAACGGCGGATGTGTTTCGAAAATTTGATGAAATGAAGTTGGGTGCGGATTTTGAAGAGCGCGAAGGTCCATATTCTACGGATGGCCCTGAAGCTTTAGCACAGGCACTTAACGACTATAGAAACGATCTGGAAGCGCCTGCAAAACTGCTGTGTTCAGCTGTCGGGGATGTGTTGACGACGCTTGAGAAAACAGAAGGCGCATTATTGGCGCGTATGTCGGGCAGTGGACCTACATGTTTTGGCGTATTTTCGAGTATAGAAGCAGCAAAAGCAGCAGCTTATGTCTTGTCTAAGCGCAAGAAAAAGTGGTGGGTACGGGCAACGCTTTTGTCTGGAACTCGATGATTTAGACCAATGGACCTTGTGCTTATTTGTCTTTGGCGGCAAATAACGACATCGTAGAGCTAAATTTCAAATTGAAACAATATGGTGACAAGCATGCATCCGGCTTTGAATGTGTTTTTGGTCGGTGGTACGGCTTTGGTAGCGGCGGTATTATTGTGTCGTGGTGTGATCGCTTTGGGGTTGATGGATACCCCCGACAGTGATCGTAAAAAAGTGAGCCAAAAACAAGCTGTTCCAAGTTCTGGTGGGGTGGGTTTTATCCTCGCGGCCGCGCTGGGTTTGCTTGTATCTGTTGTGAATTTTGAACTTGATACTCCTATCATGTGGCTAGGTGTCGGCGTTGTAGCAATGCTGGTTTTAGGCTTGGTAGATGACATTGGAAACATCAATGCAAAAGCAAAACTTCTGGCGCAGATAGCCATCGGTGTTGGTGTCGCGATGACGGGTGTCTATGCAGACGCGATAGCGCCAGGCTTTGGGAAAGTGCGTGAATTTGGCGCTATAGGCGGGATAATTCTGGCTGTGATCTGGTTTGTCATCGTCACCAATGCAGTTAACTTTATGGATGGTGCAAACGGCGTTTCCATGGGCATGGCGATGTTTGCGTGCATGGGGTTTTGCGGGGTTGCAGGCTTTGCCGGCGAATGGGAATTGGCGATTGCGGCGGCTGCTTTGGCGGGCGCATTGATCGGATTTCTTGTGTGGAATCTAGGCGGTAAACTGTTTGCGGGAGATGCAGGTGCATTGAGCGTGGGCATGGCGCTGGGTGGTTTCTCTATGTTATTAATAAAGGCGCGGCCGGAGTTTGTTTTCATACCGCCAATCTTGTTGTCGCCATTTCTAGTGGATGTGTTGTTGACCCTAAATTATCGTTTGAAACGTGGGGAAAACTTTTGGGAAGCACACACAATGCATGTGTATCAATTGGGGCTTAAACCACCCTTATCTTTAAAGCATTGGCAGGTTGCGATTGGTCACTGGATGATTGCTGCGAACTGTGCGGCACTGGGTTTTGCAGGGGCTGCGATAGGTTATGAGGCCCCCCTAGTTATCTTTATGGGGGTGACGTTGATGGGGTGTGCTATGCACGTGCGTATCCGCCGCGCAGCGATTGCTGTAGGCCTGCTTGAGAGTGGTGAGGGGCAGATTGACCCGACGAGCAATGAAGCATTAAGCGCACGCCAAGTAGAAAATCAGGACGCTTAAATTTAATAAGCGCGATCGACTACAAAATCAGCAATATCTAAAAGTGCATCAACATAAGGTGAGGCCGGCAAGACATTGAGCGCAGATTTCGCCGCAGCGATTTCATCACGGGCAGCATCCAAGGTTGCTTTCACGCTATCGGCTTTGCGAATGTAATCAATTGCGATGTCTAGGTCTGCTTCTGTTTGCTGAGAGACATCCATTGCACGATCCCAGAAGGCGCGTGCAGTCGCGTCGCCGCTTTGACGGGCGAGCAATACTGGTAAGGTGAGTTTTCCTTCACGGAAATCATCGCCAACAGATTTTCCTATGACCGATGTTGTGCCGTCATAATCAAGTGCATCATCGACAAGCTGGAAAGCGCGACCAAGACGGCGGCCATATTCAGCGAGACCATCTGATTCGTCTCCTTCAGCAGTGACGGTGAGGGCACCTGCACGTGCAGCTGCTTCAAACAGCGCAGCAGTTTTTGCTTCGACAATTTCCATATATTCAGGAATGGGCAAATCAGCGCGGCCAATTGCGGCAAGTTGTTTTACTTCACCTTCAGCGATAACACATGCGGCGTTAGATAAAATATCAAGGATACGGATTGAGCGGGTTTCAACCATTAAGGTGAAAGCGCGTGCAAACAGAAAATCACCCACAAGAATGGAGGCTGAATTTCCCCACACCATTTTTGCTGCTTTTTTACCGCGACGCAGATCACTTTCATCGACGACATCATCGTGTAGAAGCGTGGCAGTGTGTATAAATTCAACGGCGGTTGCGAGGCAATGCAGCGGTGCAGCCCCTTTACCACCCGCTGCATAGGCGGCTGCAAGTGTAATCAGGGGACGAAGACGTTTGCCGCCTGCACTGATGAGATAGCCTGACATATCAGGAATAGTTGCCACAGCGCTTGTCGAGCGATCTTTAAGCAGAGTTTCAACGGCTTGTAGGTCTTGTGCAACAAGCTCGGTTAGCGTGTCCATCGGAGACTTCTTCACGTTTGACCCTTTTGTGATGTGTGCAGTTAAGGTCAAAGATGGCCTCCTCAAAGGAATGGTGTAAAAATGGCTTTGATTTGAAAGTGCTTATGCGCGTATCCAATGCTAGACGCAAGGTATTCGCCAGACCATATATAGGTCAAGAAAGATCAAAGCAAAGTCGCGAATTTGTGACTTGGCTTTATATTCAGGAAATTGAACGTCATGATTGAAGTTTTACGCTCGAATAACCCCGTGACTTTAAGTTATGCGATGGCTTTGTTGACCGATGCTGATTGTGATCCCTATCAAGCGGATCAATATACCTCTTCTATGGAGGGATCTATTGGCGCGATTCCACGCCGCATTCTTGTTCCAGAAGATCGCGTGGAACAGGCGCGTATCGCTCTTAAGGTGTTGGAAGAGAATGAGTAGCGCTGAAATAAAAGAAGAAATTACAAAGGACTGGCTACTCGGCGAGAAAGTTTCCTTGCGCCAATATGCCAAGGGCTATCGTGCGGGGTTGGATGCTGTCTTGCTGGCAGCTTCGCTTGAAACGAAACCTGGGCAGAAGGTTTTGGAGGCGGGATGTGGTGCGGGAGCTGCGATGATGTGCGCAGCGCAACGCATGGGTGATATTTCGTTGACGGGCATTGAGCGCGATCCGCGAATGCTTGCCCTTGCGGAGCAAAATGTCGCAGAGAATGGCTATCAAGATCGCGTTGATGTGCGTCAAGGAGATGTGAGCGATCGTCCCGATTCGTTGCTCAACGGATTTGATCAAGTTTACGCTAACCCACCATTTTTTGACCCAAAGGCTATTCAAGCGGTGGGAGCAGGCAAAGAAGGAGCATATCTTGCGGATGTGCCTTTGGATGTATGGCTGAAATTTATGCTGCATTGTGTGAAACCACGCGGCAGAATTACGATGATCCATCGCGCAGCGGCATTGGCGGATATTTTGAGCTTTTTGCAGCCGCGTTTTGGCGAAATCAGCGTTTTGCCAGTGCGCGCATATGCTGGGGCACCGGCAAAACGTGTGCTGGTGCGGGCACGTAAAGGGCTGCGCAAAGGCGATACAGTGCTATATGACGGATTAACGTTGTATGATGGAGCCGAGCGGCACTTAACGCCACGAGCAAATGAAATTATGCGCGGTAGCGCTTTGGAATGGAAGTGAAGCTGCTTTTATAGAAAGTGGTTGAGCTTGAACGTGTAAGTGAAGAGGACGAGCGAACTATGGGACGTTTAATATTATTTGCCATTGTGTTTGCAATTTTGGCGGCCTTTTGTGCGTCTTTCTTTGCAAAGCGCGATAAAAGATCTGATGATGATGACAATGAAGATGGCAATGGCAAAGGCGGCGACAATGTTCGGCTATTGTCAGATATACGTCCGCCTAAAGATGATTGACATTCCAAATTAAAGAGCATAACAGCGCCGTCCCAATGTGGTTTCTGCCGAAAAGCGGCAGCGTTTCATTGGTACGTATGGCTATGTATTTCTAAATTATTGAATGTGAACTTACCGTAAGGATAATCACATTTTTGCGAGTGCTTATTTACAGAGACGCAAGACGGCATAAGGTTTGGGAATAAGTAGATTTTGTATTTTGATGTATCTGCTGGATATTTCTGGCTTTTTTGAATTTTGCGACAATAGTGTTGAATTTTTTTTCAAGTAAAATGGATCTAAATACATAGTTCGTGCGTATCAGTAGCGTTAATCCCACATTAATCTGAACTGAGCGATTATTAAGTTATGGAACAAAGCACACAAATTTTGATCTACATTCTGGCAGCTCTTGGCGCTGGTGTGTATTTTTCGTACCGCTTCGACCCTACGTCGTTGCTGAAAAAAGACAGCTAATTTAACCGTCCGATATGTTTTTCGGGCAATGATTATTTGTAGAGTATTTGTGTAGAGTCTAAGAAGCGCTGAGGGATTAATCTCCGGCGCTTTTTTTGTGTTTAAATTCTAGGGAGGGGAGGAAGATGCCACACATTCATGCGATTAATTGTATAGAGGTGCCACATGGATATGAGCAATGTGCGATCGATGTACGTGAAGTCTATGTGGATTATTTTAAACAGCAGGCAGGGTTTGTATCGTCTACCTTTTATCGGGCAAGTACGAGCAGAGATGCGATAAATTTTGTCAATATTGTCGTATGGGAATCACAAGAGGCATATGATGCTGTGGTGAATGCGGGATATGGCAATAGCGATGGAGAAAATGAGGATGGGATGAAGGTTTTAGGGAAAGGTTTTCCTGATCCGATTAAAGTTCACCCTGGTGTGTATGAGATAATTGGAAACTAGGTTTCTCTTGCCGCGTAATCGTGTAAATAACCCGCTATGAAAATTTCTGACGCAAGTATTCTCTTATCCCCTGGCTATGGCTGGGGAGATGATTCGCACTGGCTGGCGCGATGGTCCCGCCAAATGAAAACAGCCCAGCTTGTTGAGCATAAAGATTACCGCACCCCAAAACGCGAAGACTGGGTGGGGGATTTGGTGCTTGCAGTGGAGAAAGCAGAGAAACCGGTGGTGCTTGTGGGGCATTCACTGGGTGTGATTACGATTGCGCATGCTTTGCCATTTTTTGCGCCGGGTAAAGTTGTGGGTGCGTTTTTAGTCGCGCCATCGGATTGGGAAAGAGAGGGACTGATTCCTGATTTTGACACGCATGATTTTGCGCCCATACCGCGTTTGAAATTTCCATTTCCCGTTCAGCTTGTGGCAAGTCGCAATGACGAAACAATGACCTATGAGAAGGCATTAGAGTTGGCGACAGCATGGGGTGCGAGCGTTGTAGATGCGGGCGAAGCTGGGCATATAAACGTGAAAACAGGACAGGGACCATGGCCTGAGGGTTTGACAGCGTTTGCGTTGTTTATGAAGCAAATACACACCACGATTTAACGTCTTAAAACTGTGTGAAGTTGCACGTAAAAAATATTTTTTTTGCTATATTGCGCTTTTTAATTTTCGGTATCAAATTTCAATTAATGGTCGGAAAATTTAGTGTAGGACAAGCTCCCTCGAAATTGCCGATCAGATTGTATTGGCTTGTGGTCACAATTAAGGATTGATGACCCGTTTCTAGGAAGACTCCGATGTCCGGAATGAAAAAAGTTGGCCCTTCTTCACGTCCAAAACGTGTGCGTGCAGGTAGTAATGCATCTCGCAGTCAGCTATTTGATTCAATGCCTAATCATTCACAAAGAAGACGCCCCGACAAATTCGATCGTTGGGGACAATTTGATATGCAAATGAGACGTGACGACTAGATAAAGCTATCTCAGAGTGGGCTGCATATATGCGTATATATGTAGCCTGCTTTGTTTTTACGCTGCGAAAGACTTGATCCGTTGGCTGACGGATGAGCGCTTTCCCTTATTGGGCGAGCGGCGCACTGCTTATGCTTCTTGACGTTTATGTGGACAAGCCTGACACTTGATTTTTTAAGATATATATCAGGAGGATAATATGGCTGTTGCACGCGTAACCGAGATTATTTCAAGCTCAAAAACAAGTTTTGACAAAGCTGTTTCCAAGGGGGTGAAACGCGCATGTAAGACGCTTAAAAACGTTGAGAGCGCATGGGTCAAAGACCAAAAAGTGGTTATTCATGACGGTGAAATCGTAGAATACCGTGTGGTCATGAAAGTGACGTTCATTGTCGAATAGATAAATTGGCGAGACGGAGTTTTTCTGGGGGGGACGTCAACTCCGTCTCACCAAAAATCGCGCTAAATCTCTGTTAAAATATCAGAGATTGGGAGACGCGATTTAGGGAGTGAGGCGTTATAGTCATGCGTTGGGTCACTATAGCCAACCGTGACAACAGCGAGTGCGCCATAGCCTTTTTCCGTTAAACCAAATTCTTTATCGAGGGCATCAACATCAACACCTTCCATTGGTGTGGCATCTAGACCAAGTGCGGCTGCGCCGAGAAGGAATTGGCCTATGTTGAGATATGTTTGTCTTGCAAACCAGTTTGCTTCAGCTTCAGGCGATGTTTGGTTGAGACCTAAGAAGAGACGGCGACCGCCATCCATTTGCTCTTTGTTGACAGGCGAAGGATAGCGACCATCTTTGTCTTCTTGTTCAAGCAGTTTTTCAAGATAAGCATCATCTGCGTGTAGAAGTGACGCAAACACGACTACGTGTGATGCGTTGCGGATAGAAGGAGAGTTGAACGGGTATTTCTCATCCGTTCCCGCTGTCACGCGCTCTTTGCCTGCTTGTGTTGAGGCCATTATAAAATGCCATGGTTGTGCATTCACGCTTGAAGGGGAAATGCGCAATAGGTCTTTGAGTTTTTCAACTGTTTCAGCTGGGATTTTTTTGTTGGAATCATACGCTTTCGTTGTGTGACGTTTGTGCGCGTAATATGTAATGTCGTTTTCCATGTTGAAACTTCTTCTGCTATAGATATCGAATCTAGGTTACAGATGGGTATTTAGGGGACTGGGAAATCAGCACAAGTACGCACAATTTGGTGCTATGGTTACATAAAGGGAACTATTATGAGCGCGCGTGAGACAGAACAACAGCCTCGCCACTCAGACTATTCTCAGCGTGGTTGTCCTGTGGAGGCCTCTCTTGAATTGATAGGCGGTAAGGGCAAAGGCGCGATATTATTTCACTTGCTGGAAGGCACATTGCGTTTCAATGAAATTCAACGTCGGCTTGAGGGAATTTCCCAACGTATACTTACAAAGCAATTGCGCGATCTTGAAGATTGCGGCTTGGTGCACCGTGAAGTGTTTGCTGAAGTTCCCCCGCGTGTGGAATATAGCCTGACGCAAAAGGGGGAGACTTTGCGTCCTATTATTCTAGCATTGATGGCGTGGGGCAAAGCCTATGCTTTTGATATTTTGCAGGAAAAAAAGTCAGCTTAAAATATCGCAAAGATGCGCCATCTGAGATGGAGAGTTTTTGGGCGGTTAGAGAATGGAATTTAGCAAAAGCCCGATCAGGAATGGTCGGGCTTTTTATTTGTACATCTATATATTTTCAAACTTAAATGCGGATTATGATTTTTGGCATCACCAATTAATTTTTGCGTTGGAGCTCATTTCGGAACTGCGACAATCAGTCTGCGTTAACTAAGAATTCTCACATTAACACGGGAGCCTTAGAAAATGGCACATAAACAGCAAAATGAATTGGATGACACTTTAGATGCTTCATTTCCTTCAACTGACGCTTCAAACCGGGATCCGGGTAGAGCGGCTGCAGTAGTTGCTGAGCGACCGGCACAAACGCAAGATCAGCAACCGGGGAATGAACATGCAATGACTCCGAGACCGGAATCTTTCATGAAAAACTATAAGCCAGCAGGAAAACTTGCGGGTAAAGTCGCTTTAATTAGCGGTGGAGATAGTGGGATTGGCCGCGCTGTCGCGATTGGTTATGCAAAAGAAGGTGCGGATGTCGCATTTATATATCTATGTGAAGATAAAGATGCGCAGGAGACAGTTGAGCATATAGAAGCAGAAGGGCGCAAAGCGCTCGCTATTAAAGGCGATATTTGCAGTAAACAATTTTGCGAAGAGGCGGTTGAGGAAACTGTAGAAAAATTGGGCGGCCTAAATATCCTCGTGAATAACGCTGCTGAGCAGCATGTGCAGGAAAATATCGAAGATATCAGTGAGGAACAACTGCGCCGCACTTTCGATACAAATTTCTTCGGACTGTTCTTCTTAACGCAGTGTGCAATGAAACATCTGAAAATGAATGATTCGATCGTGAATACAGCTTCTATCGTGGCGTATCGCGGGAAGGATGTATTGATGGATTATGCATCAACAAAAGGCGCAATCGTTGGGCTTACACGTTCACTTGCTTCTAATCTTGCAGAACGTAAAATTCGTGTGAATGCGGTCGCGCCTGGTCCAATTTGGACGCCTCTTATTCCTGCATCGTTTGATGCTGAAACGGTAAAAGAGTTTGGCGAGTACACGCAAATGGGGCGTGCTGGACAGCCGGATGAGGTGGCGCCGAGTTACATTTTCCTCGCTAGCGAAGATGCTAGTTACATGACGGGGCAGGTGTTGCATCCAAATGGCGGGACAATTATCGGAGGATAATTGGTATTAAGCTAAATTTATTGCATTCCCTTAGGTTCTGTAAAAAATAGAGATGGAACTGCTGAAAGCCCGGTCAGAAACGATCGGGCTTTTTGTTGGGGGGTCGATAGAAGAAAATGAAACTTTACCGACGGATAATCTGGTCTTTCCCGTTTAGATTATTAGGCATTCGCATTTGCGGTGCGTGAAGATATATCCAATCAGATAGAGACATTCAAAATGAGAAAAGCACTTTTATTGAGCCTTGCCAGCTTTGCAGTTTTATCTTTGCCGGCATGTGCATCTGCGCAAACAAGCGATACAGCGCAAAGCGAAGAGCGCGGTGGTAAGCGTCCAAAAATGGATCTTTCAGACGCTGCGACAAAACTGGGTGTGACAGAAGAGGCGCTTGAAAAAGCAATGAAAGATTCAGGTGGACCTCCGCCAAACTTGGCAAAAGTTGCTGAGACGCTGGGTGTGAGTGAAGCAGACCTTAAAGCTGCGTTACCAGCACCTCCCAAACGCCGCTAGTTTTAACCTTCCACTCCAGCGTTTGTGCGATGTAAAACGCATAGCGCTGGAGTGGAGGGGGTGAAAGATCAACTTAATCTGTAAAACAGATTTCCGTGCCATCGCCTTGATCATAGCAATCGCGGCGGTTCGAGCTTGGCGGCGGAGGGGCGGTGCGCGGCGCTGGCTTGAAGCCCTATTTAGCGGTATAGCTTACCGTCTAGGTGCCATTGTTCGGCTGGTTTGCCTGACCACTACCCCAATAAGTTTTCTTACCAGACATGCTATCCGCCCATGCTTTTGGCCAAGTGCATTCAACACTCGTCGGCTTGTGGAGATAGCACATGTCATAGGCGTCCTGAACGGTGCGCATTTTCTTGTTGGCATCCCACCAGCGGTAGAACATCGGCCCGCCTTCTTTGCGCGCGACTTCATAGAATTCCCAGTCGTCGATTATATTCGTGCGCAGAACCAATTCTTCGCGCGTTGCAGGCTTTTTCGGTAGAGCAGCAATGCGGGCTTTTTCTGCCTGTTCTGCTTTATAAGTTGCAAGCTGCGCTGCCTGACGTTCATTGTTAGTCGGTCCGGCAGTACAGCCAAAACGTTTCTCAGCCCATGCGAGCATAACTGGCGGCGGCGCATCCAGCCCTTGGGGAAATTCTGGCTTCACTGTGGATCGGCCCCCTTCAAAGGCGGCCAGTTCCTGATGATATTTCTTCAGCGTGGCGTGTGCAGTCGTGTCGCCATTGCCCATTCCGCAATAACTTCCATAGCATTCAAGCAAAGCGCGGACGACTTTTGTGCGTGTTTCCACCGCCGCGGAGCCATAGTCCTGCCAATATAGAATGGCCTGTCCCCAGGTATTTGGTCCGCTGGCAAAATACTGTTCAAATGTATTGGCGAGGACCAACCCGTTCGGACAGTTCTTTGCTAATGCAGTAGGCGCGAGGGTGATGGCGGCGAGCGCCGTGAAAGCAAATTTTGCTGTTTTGCCAAATAGTGTGCGGTGTTTATGCGTGTGATTGCGCATTAATGCATCCCCTTTAATATGCATCCACGAATGATGTGGCGTTTAGATTGCACCGCGTCCCAGAGCAGGCAATATCATCAAATTCGGGATAATTATTATACATGCTTGCAAAAATGGTAAATGGGGATTGTTGCAGCGAGATAGGGCGCGCTTGGCGGAATTTTCTAAAGCATGTCTTGCGCAAAGGTGCATTTTCTGGCGCGTCATGCACTCTATGATGGGATAAAAAAGCATAGATGCGCCTATAGCTCCGCCATATCGCTATGGGGAGTTTTGTTGGTCGTTTTTTGGTGTCGATAGGAAGTGGGCTGTAAAGCGCACGGTCTGTCGGCGGGTTAGAGAATAGAATGTGGTATGCGTGCCGCCAGAAGCGTGCGCTTTACCTGATGTTTTGATCTTCAAGCTGACAATCTGCACATGCTCGCTCAATGCTCAAAGCATCAGCCCGCTCATGATACGAATTTGCGCATCGCCCACACCATGAGAAGGTGATGTGAATATGCACTCATTTTTAGGGGGCGGGGATAAGTTTTGAGATATCCATGGCTTTATCGTCCGTACACACACAAAAGTGAGTGGACCGTGATTACGAAACACGGTGTAAAAACAAGCATGGATACGGATGAAACATTTACCCAGCAAGCCGTGAGAATGGTGCGCGATATGATCGCTTCATTGAGCATTGCTTTTTTGCCAGCTGCGATAGTGGGATTATTGGCCTGCTTCTTTGTGGAGCTTTACCTGCGTCAAGACTGGGTTGGCTTTTGGCCGCCGCTATCTTGGAGCACATCTGTTTTGAGTTTTATTGTGTTTTTCGTGTTTGGGTTTGAAACACCTAAAGGACGAGAGTTTTGCAATAAAATTGTGTGGGGAAATAGGCTGGCGCGGAGCGTTGCAGCTTGGTTTAAATAGGGGGTGGCGACTGCGTTTCGTGCGGAAAGCGCATGTCAGCGGTGCATTTGCTGGCGCGTAATGCACCCTACGGGTGTCGCTGGGCGTTATTGCGTTATTCCCGATGCGTTTGCGCATCAGGAAATTCAGCACCCGAAATTGCATCCCGATACAATGTTGAAACGATAAGAGATGGATACCCCAATGGGGTGTGGGTAAGGTTTATTTACACGAGCAGCTGTCGCCGCGTTTTTCTTTTCTCCAAACCCATGGAGCTTTGTGTTCAGTTGCGTGAATACCAAGCTTGCTTTTCTGTGCGTATTCTTGGTCTTTTAGGTAGCTTTTACCATAGGTAGGGTCGGCATATGCCCAGCCGTTTCTGACTAATTCTCTGCTAACGTCTACGTCATTTATTCGGCATACGGAAACATAACGACCATAACGTATCCACGGTTTATTTTTCTTTATCCAAAATTCGCATTCAAACTCAGAATGTTTTGCTAAATTCTCCAAAAAGGAACTGGCTGTTTTGTGACAATAGTTTTTCGGTTGACCTACGATCACACAACCTTGTGCTGCTTCAGGTGCATCAATTCCATAAAGTCGGATTTCGTGGTTTCCCACCCATAAAGTATCTCCATCGACTATTTCGATTGTACTTTCGCTACCCGCTTTCACGATTAGTTTGTCATTTTGCAATGTTTGAGTTTGAGCAATTGCTGGCGAAATAAAAAGTGCAAAAATACTCGCAATTTGTAGAATCGATTTCATGATAACTCCCCACCTTGATCCCATTGTCATAAAAGACTAGCTTCCGCGCCAAATTGTGCAATGGAAGCGGTGGGGAATCTGTGGTCTATGACGGCCAGAAGACAGACCTCGCGAACAAAAAAGAAACTGACATGTCAGCTAGCCAAAAACCTAAATCATTTCAGGATTTGATCCTGACCCTTCAAACATATTGGGCCTCTCGCGGGTGCGCGGTATTGCAGCCTTATGATATGGAAGTGGGGGCGGGTACATTACACCCCGCAACGACTTTGCGGGCGCTGGGGCCTAAGCCTTGGAATGTGGCGTATGTGCAGCCTTCGCGCCGTCCGACAGATGGACGCTATGGGGAAAACCCAAACCGCTTGCAGCACTATTATCAGTTTCAGGTGATCTTAAAGCCAAACCCGCCAGAGATTCAGGATTGGTATTTGGAAAGCCTGCGCGCAATCGGCCTTGATCCGACAGTGCATGACATTCGCTTTGTGGAAGATGACTGGGAAAACCCAACAGTAGGGGCGTGGGGTCTTGGCTGGGAAGTTTGGTGTGACGGGATGGAAGTGTCTCAGTTTACATATTTCCAGCAAGTGGGCGGCTTGGATGTGTTCCCAGTATCGGGTGAGCTAACCTATGGGCTTGAGCGCTTGGCCATGTATGTGTTTGGCGTCGATAATGTGTATGATTTGCCATATAATGACCCAGACAGCCCGCACCCATTATCTTATGGGGATGTGTTTCTGGAAAACGAGAAACAGCAATCAGCCTATAATTTCGAGCACGCCAATACAGATGATTTGCTTGAAAGCTTTAAAGCGTGTGAGCGCATGAGCCAGCATTTGCTGGGGTTGGATAAGCCTTTGCCGCTGCCCGCTTATGAGCAAGCGCTAAAAGCGTCGCACATGTTTAACTTGCTGGATGCGCGCGGGGTGGTGTCCCCGACCGAGCGCCAAAGCTTTATCGCCCGCGTGCGCGATATGGCCAAGGGCGCAGCTCAAGCATGGGCCGCACAAGAAGAAGCAGAAGCGGTCGCAGCAGAGTAGTTTGCGCGAAATTCACCGCTTTTTCTGAACTAAAATTTGATCTCTTTGCCATAGGGCACATACGCTATGCCACAATTACTCCTTGAACTTTTCTGTGAAGAAATTCCTGCTCGCATGCAAGCAAAGGCGCAAGCAGACCTTGAACGCGCTGTAATGGATAAACTGTCCGAAGCGGGCTTGATGGCGGAAGGGGTGAAGGCTTTCTCTGGGCCGCGCCGTTTGTGTGTGGTGGCGGAAGGCTTGCCGGTTAAATCTGCGGATGTGCGCGAAGAACGTAAGGGGCCAAAAGTTGGCGCGCCTGAAAAAGCGATTGCGGGATTTTTGCGCGGTGCGGGATTAGACTCCATCGAGCAGGCTGAAATTCAAGACGATAAAAAGAAGGGCCAGTTCTATGTCGCGGTGATCAATAAGCCGGGCGTGGAAACAACGCAGATTATTGCGAATATGGTGCCTGAGATTGTGCGCTCATTTCATTGGCCAAAATCTATGCGCTGGGGTAGCGGAGAGCTGCGCTGGGTGCGTCCATTGCAACGTATCTTATGTACGTTTGATGGTGAAGTGGTGCCGTTTGAAATTGATGGCATTGCATCAAGCAATGTCACACAGGGTCACCGCATTATGGGAGCGGGTCCGTTTAAGGTGCGCCGCTTTGATGATTATTCCGATATTTTGAAGAATAAAGGCCGCGTGATTTACGACCGTGAAGAGCGCAAAGACATTATCGCGACAGAAGCCAAAACATTGTGTGATGCACAAGGGCTGGAATTGGTGCCTGATATTGGCCTGCTGGAAGAAGTGGCGGGGCTGGCTGAATTTCCTGTGGTGATTATGGGGGATATGGACCCTAAATTCTTGGCGTTGCCGCCGGAAGTCATCACCCTGTCTATGCGCGTGCACCAAAAGTATTTTGCGGTGCGTGACCCTAAGACGGGAAAACTTGCGCCTAAGTTTATCGTGGTTGCAAACCTTGAAGCTGAAGATGGCGGCAAAACGATTGCGGCGGGTAATTCTAAAGTGCTGTCTGCGCGTTTATCTGATGCTGTGTTCTTCTATGAGAATGACAAAGCGAAGAAGCTTGAGACGCGCTTTGATAGCCTTGGCAATATCGTCTTCCATGAAAAGCTTGGGACAGTAAAAGACAAAGCCGAGCGTGTGGCAGCCCTTGCGGGTGAGCTTGCGCCGATGATTGACGGCGCTAGAGCTGAGGATGCGATTGCGGCAGCAAAACTCGCCAAATGTGACCTTGTCGCTGAGATGGTGTTTGAATTCACCGAGCTTGAAGGTGTGATGGGGCGCTATTACGCGATGGAAGAGGGGCAACCTCAACACATCGCTGATACTATCCGCGACCATTATAAGCCTAAAGGCCCATCTGATGATGTACCAACAGAGCCAACAGCCGTGGCTGTGGCGCTGGCGGATAAGCTGGATACGCTTGTTGGTTTCTGGGCGATCGATGAAAAGCCAACGGGATCAAAAGACCCGTTCGCACTTCGCCGCGCGGCTCTGGGTGTGATCCGTCTCATTTTGGAGAATGATGTGCGGATTGGTTTGCAAGGTGCCATGCTGAAATCCAAAGCTGGGGGCTTAGTGACTAAAGAGGCAACGACTTCTTCAACTGTGAAAGAAGCAGTGAAAAATGCTTTTGATGCTGTTGGTGTGACAGACCTCCTCTCATTCTTTGAAGACCGTTTGAAGGTTTACCTTCGCGATAAGGGCATGCGCCATGATTTATTGGATGCTGTGTTCTCGCTAGGCGGTGATGATCTTGTTCTTATTGTAAAACGCGTTGAAGCGCTTGCATCATTCTTGGAAACTGAGGATGGTTTGAATCTCGTTTCGGGACACAAGCGTGCGACAAATATCCTACAAAAAGAAGAAAAAAAGGATGGTAGCGCTATAACGGGCGAGATTGACAAAAAACTATTGTCAGAAGCTGCGGAATTGTCTTTGCATGAGGCATTAAATGCTGCAACAGCGAAGGCTGAAGCGGCATTAGCGAAGGAAGACTTCGCAGGTGCAATGTCGGCATTAAGTTTGCTACGTGCTCCTGTCGATACATTTTTTGATGATGTGATCGTCAATGCAGAAGATAATAAAGTGCGGGAAAACCGCCTAAAATTGTTAGCAAGAATCCGGGATGTAACTAGCCAAGTCGCGGATTTCTCAAAAATAGAAGGCTAGGGACATAAAACGGGACGGCAATAATGGCCAACACAAAATGGGTTTATGACTTTGGAGGCGGTGCTTCTGACGGTGACGCATCAATGAAAAACCTTCTTGGAGGAAAAGGTGCAAACCTCGCTGAAATGGCGAGCTTAGGTTTGCCAGTACCTCCGGGCTTCACAATCACGACTGCACTTTGTACTGCTTATTATGATTTGGGACGCAAATACCCAGAAGAGCTAGATGGACAGCTTGAAGCAAGCATGAGAACGCTTGAAGCGAAAGCTGGCAAAGAGTTTGGATCTGCGACGAACCCATTGCTGGTATCTGTGCGTTCGGGTGCTCGTGCATCCATGCCGGGCATGATGGACACTGTTCTAAACCTTGGTTTGAACGACACCACAGCTGAAGGGCTAGCCCAGCTTTCTGGTGACCGTCGCTTTGCTTATGACAGCTATCGCCGTTTTATTCAGATGTATTCCAACGTTGTGCTCAATATCACGCACGATGTTTTTGAAGACATTCTAGAAGACTATAAAGACCTTCAAGGCTATGAACTCGACACGGACATGCAAGCTGAAGACTGGCAAGATGTGATCGTGAAATATAAAGCCGCTGTTGTATCCAACAATAATGGTACGCCTTTCCCAGAAGATCCTAAAGACCAGCTATGGGGCGCTATTGGCGCTGTGTTCGGATCATGGATGAATGATCGCGCGATATTCTACCGTAAACACAATGATATTCCTGCATCATGGGGAACGGCTGTAAACGTTCAGTCTATGGTATTTGGGAATATGGGTGACACATCTGCGACGGGTGTTGCATTTACACGTGACCCAGGCACAGGACAAAACCTGTTCTATGGTGAATACCTCATCAATGCGCAGGGTGAAGATGTTGTGGCGGGTATTCGTACACCTGCACCGATCTCAAAAGCACGTGCGGCTGAGATGGGATCTGATGATGCGCCTTTAGAAGTGACAATGCCTGACGTTTACAAGCAGTTGACCGATGTGGCCGACAAGCTTGAGAAACACTATCGCGACATGCAAGACATCGAGTTTACCGTTGAAGAAGGTAAGCTTTACATGCTGCAAACCCGTAACGGGAAGCGCACAGCGCAAGCTGCTTTGGCTATGGCTGTTGAGATGTGTAAAGAAGGCTTGATTACTGAAAGTGAAGCTGTGCTTCGTCTTGAGCCTGCACAGCTTGACCAACTCTTACACCCAATGATCGACCAAGACGCAAAAGCGGCCGCAACGGCTGAAGGGCGCGTGTTTGTGAAAGGTCTGCCAGCATCTCCGGGTGCGGCGATTGGTAAAATCGTATTTGATTCTGATGAAGCTGCTGATGCGGCCGCTAAGGGTGAAGATGTTATCTTGATCCGTATCGAAACAAGTCCAGAAGACATTCACGGCATGCATGCGTCTAAAGCGATTGTGACGGCGCGTGGTGGGATGACATCTCACGCGGCTGTTGTGGCGCGCGGCATGGGGCGTCCTTGTGTGTGTGGTGCAGGATCTTTGCGTATCAATAAAGAGCTTGGCGAAGTGTCTGTTGCAGGTGAAACGCTAAAGCGTGGTGACATCGTGACTGTTGATGGTGCGACAGGTGAGGTCTTTAAGGGCCGTGTTGCGATGATTGAGCCGGACTTATCTGGTGATTTTGCACACATTATGGAATGGGCAGATAAAGCGCGTACATTGTCTGTGCGCACGAATGCTGAAACGCCAGCTGATGTTGAAGTTGCGAAAAACTTTGGCGCAGAAGGTATTGGTCTTTGCCGCACAGAGCACATGTTCTTTGATGCAGACCGTATTCCAGTTGTGCGCGCTATGATTTTGGCGAGCAATGAGAAGGGCCGTAAAGAAGCGCTTGAAAAATTGCTTCCAATGCAGCGCTCTGACTTTGAAGCCATTTTCCGCATTATGGGCGATAAGCCTTGCAACATTCGTTTGCTTGACCCGCCATTGCACGAATTTATGCCGCACTCTGATGAAGAGATGGCAGAGGTTGCAAAAGGGTCTGGTGTATCTATCGAAACACTAACACATCGCGCATCTGAATTGCACGAGAGCAACCCAATGCTGGGGCACCGTGGATGTCGATTAGGGGTTACTTACCCTGAAATCTACGAAATGCAGGCACGTGCTATTTTTGAAGCGGCTGTGAATATTGCAAAAGAAACAGGTGTCGCACCTGTGCCTGAGGTGATGATCCCGCTTGTGGCGACCAGAGCTGAAGTTGCAATGATGCGTAAGCACATTGTCAAAATGGCGGATGCTGTGATTGCGAAGTCCGGTATGAAGATTGAGTATCTTGTGGGAACTATGATTGAGCTTCCACGCGCTGCATTACGTGCGGCTGATATTGCTCACGAGGCTGACTTCTTCTCCTTTGGGACGAATGATTTGACGCAGACAACATTGGGTATCTCCCGTGATGATGCTGCACGTTTCCTTGGTGACTATGAGAAGCAAGGTATTTACGAAAAAGATCCATTCGTCACACTTGATATTGAAGGTGTGGGTGAGTTGGTTCAAATGGGAACCGAACGTGGACGTTCTGTGAAGCCTGATCTTAAAATCGGGATTTGTGGTGAGCATGGGGGAGACC
>CAYGPD010000035.1:0-34510 GCA_964351655.1 uncultured Hyphomonadaceae bacterium
GGTTTAAGGTCGGCGAGGTAAGGCGTTTTCTTGAAGATTTCAGCTACGCGCTCTAGTGGGAAATCAATACCTGCTTCATTCGCCATAGCGGGAAGGTGAAGGGCAGCATTGGTTGATCCACCTGTTGCTGCCACAACAGCGGCAGCGTTTTCAAAGGCTTTGAGCGTACAGATATCACGTGGACGAAGATTGCGCTCAATGAGCTTCATCACAGCTTCACCTGTTGCAACTGCATATTGGTCGCGGTTTTCATATGGCGCTGGTAGGGCAGACGAAAGCGGAAGGGCAAGACCGATGGCTTCAGACACACACGCCATTGTGTTGGCGGTAAATTGTCCACCACACGCACCTGCGCCTGGGCAGGCAACTTTTTCAAGTCTTGTGAGCTTGGCTTCATCCATATTGTTCGCGCCAACGGCGTATGAACCCACGGCTTCAAACACATCCAATACAGTGACGTCTTTGTCTTCAAAGCGGCCCGGAAGGATTGACCCTCCATAAAGGAATGCTGATGGCACATTCAGGCGCAACATCGCCATCATCATGCCCGGAAGTGATTTGTCACAGCCGGCAATACCCACAAGTGCGTCATAGAAGTGGCCACGAATTGTAAGTTCTACAGAGTCTGCAATTACATCACGTGATACAAGGGAAGAGCGCATAGCTTCTGTTCCCATCGCGATACCGTCAGTTACAGTGATCGTACAGAATTCACGAGGTGTTCCATTGGCATTTTTAACACCTTGAGACACGGCATGTGCTTGGCGTTGAAGGGCAATGTTACACGGGGCTGCTTCGTTCCAAGCGGATGCGACCCCCACGAATGGCTGCTCAATTTCCTTCGTTCCGAGGCCCATTGCGTAGTAGTATGAGCGTTGCGGTGCTTTTTTAGGGCCAATCGTGACGTGGCGCGAAGGTAATTTTGACTTGTCGACCATAGAGAAGACACTTTCTTAAGGCATATTTTTTCCAATTATGGGAAAGGTTATGGCCTATCGTGCGCAAAACAGGAAGGGGCGGAGTGTCACCTCTTGATGTGATAATGTATATTAATGTGATTTATTTTGAAAATTTTGAAAGATTTGGACGGGAAAAACTGAATGGATGATGCATCTTCGCTTGATATTGTGACCTTTGATATGGTCCTGCCTGCGGGGTATGAGCGCTCTGGAATGGACCTGCTTGCGGCCCCCCCTGTGCCTGCTCAGTTGCCGGACCATGCCTATGGTCCGTCTGTATCAACTCAGATTTTAGCCGATGACACCGCTGCGTTAAATAACGAGCTGAACGCACTAAAAGAGAAAGGTGAGGTTCTTATTGCAACCCCGCCAGCAAATCAGCGATATTTTGGGCGACCTGAAATTCACGGTGTACCTGCGCCGCATGTTCAGCGCCGTCTTGAAGAAGTGGGCCGATCCGGAGAATTGACTGAAGCTATCATAGATCAATCTCAATATCCTTATACGGCAATAGGTCGCCTTAGTTATAGTATTGAGGGTGTGGTGCGGTATTGCACAGCATGGGTGGTTTCAGAGCGGGTTATTGCGACAGCAGGCCATTGTGTGTTTTCACGCGCTGTAAATGCCAAAGCTGATTTGGAAACAGGTGAGCGAGAAATTGATAGCGAGACGGGGGATGCAAAAGCGTCAGGTCTGGCCGATTGGACGCTATTTGAACCTGCCTATAAAGAGGGCGCAATCACTGAAAAATGGGCTGGTGTACGCGGGTATGTATTAAAGGGCTGGATTGCGCCAGATGAGGGCGCAGCGACAAGTCCACATGATTTTGCATTTGTCGTGTTGGATAAACCTATTGTGGCAAAGACCGGTGCTTTGGGGGTGCGCATAGCAAGTCCGCAGGTGCCTGAGGCGGCGGTAAGTTTAGGATACCCTCAAAACCCAACATCAGGTTTTGCTTTTGATGGCCGACATCTTTACGCGTCAACGGGCAAGTTGAAATCATCTGCGCTTGGTGTGATGGAGGCTGAAAACCAACTGACCGAAGGCTCTTCTGGTGGTCCTTGGCTATCTAAAACTAAAGATGGTGTAGTCGTGACGGGGATCAACTCCAATAAGCCATTGCGACGGGATGATACAACATATTCGCCAGTTTTGGGGCAGAGCTTCGTGGAGCTTTTATCGCGTGTGCTGTCGGATATGACAGGCGTTTGAGGCCGAAGGTGACCTAGAATAACCTTACGTCACCATTTCTTTGCACTTGAGTTCAGCTTAGATTTGCTTTGTAAGATGATTTGAATATTCAAAGGGAAATTTGCGCATGACAAAATCAGACCAGCACCAGAGGGATGAGACTGTAAGCGCGGATGCCGCAGATGAAGCGCGAAAAATTGAGTTTTTTGGCAAAACGGGCCGTGTGAAACTTGATTACCCATTTGAAGATAAGCCCGACCCTGGACATGTCATCCAAGTGGCAGATGGCGTTTTGTGGGTGGCCATGCCCTTGCCGATTAAAGGTCTGGATTGGATCAATCTCTGGCTAATTGAAGAAGAAAATGGCTGGACGCTGGTTGATACCGGTATGTCGATGGAAGAGACGCGTGATCTTTGGGAAGGGATTTTCAAAAATCATCTCAAAGGCAAACCCATTATTCGTGTGATCGGCACACACCTTCACCCCGACCATATCGGGTTAGCGGGCTGGATTACCCGTAAATTTGAGTGTGAATTATGGATGTCTCAAGCTGAATATATTTCGTGCCGTATGCTTGTGGCTGATACCGGACGTGAAGCGCCGCCGGAAGGTATTCAATTTTACGCTCAAGCGGGTTGGACACAAGATATGCTGGACCACTACAAAAAGCGGTTTGGTTTTTTTGGGAATATGGTGTGGCCATTGCCTGAATCGTATCGGCGTTTGAAAGACAAGGATGTTATTTCCATTGGCGGGCGAGATTGGCGTTTAATAGAAGGGACAGGTCATAGTCCCGAGCATATGTGCCTGTATTGCAAAGAGTTAAATGTAATGATCTCGGGCGATCAGTTATTGCCGCGTATTTCGTCGAATGTATCTGTGTATCCAACAGAACCAGAAGCAGATCCACTGGCTGATTGGCTTGCGAGTTGTGCAAAATTGATCGATGAAGTGCCAGCCGATGTTTTGGTGTTGCCTGCGCATAACCGCCCTTTCAAAGGTGCTCATCCGCGCCTTACGAGCTTGATTGAGGGGCACCAGCGACAGATTGAACGCTTGTGGGAACGTCTTAAAGAACGTGCGACTGCTGTTGATGTGTTTGGAACGCTCTTCTTTCGCAAGATTGGCAAAGGTGATTATTTTACCGCAACGGGAGAGGCGATTGCGCACTTAAACTACTTGTTGGCGCGGGGACGGATTACGCGTGAACTTGAGAATGGTGTGTATTATTATCAAGCAAAACTGAATGAAGACGGGGCTTGACCTTAGGACACTGATGTCGCTCTAGTCTTTTGACAATCTGGCCAGCATGTTAGGTCACGATGACATAAAGCATGTGACTTGAAGGGGGCTTGGTTTGAAAGACAAATATAAAACAGCATCTTTTATTGGCGATCATCGGGTCACGCATGCGAAGACATCAGCAAGTGGCTGGACGATTTTAGGTGTGAGTTTAGTAGGCATTGGGGTGTTTGCTTATTTTGCTTTCTTTGTTTTTGGGATGGCATCTGCAATTTTATCTGGTCCCAGTAGCAATGGCGATGCATGGCCATTGATAGCGCTGCTAGGCATCGTGGTGGGACTGCCCCTCATTGGTTTTGGGATTTTGGTGGTGAAAGTGGTTGTAGATCGCTTGAAAAGCAGCGAAGACAATTATTACTCGAAGAATGTGGAGCGATAGACATGTCAATCATTGTGACGATGGGTGAAACTGTCCCGAATAGAGAGATAACAGAAGTTGTGGGTATCGCACGCGGAAATGTTGTACGTGCTCGCAATGTAGGGCATGACGTGGTCGCTGCTTTACGTTTATTGGTTGGTGGTGAAGTGTCTGAGTACACAAAACTGATTGCTGAAGCGCGTGAGCAAGGGCTTGATCGCATGATAGCGCATGCAGATAGCATGGGGGCGGATGCAGTTATATCTATGCGGATTACAACTTCGACGATTATGCAAGGCGCAGCAGAGATTCTGGTATATGGTACGGCGGTACGTTTGAAATGACAGTAGAAGATACGAACACTCAAAACGATTCTGCGGGCGAATCTAAATCTGGCGATGGAAAAAAAGATGAAACCATCAAAAGAACAGGGCTTGATTGGTGGATTTATGAGGCCAAAGAAACGGGCCTGACCATTGCGATCTTTTTGCCTATTTGGTTGTTGTTGACATCGTTTGTGTTTGAACTTCGCTCTATTCCATCAGAAAGCATGGTGCCCAACCTTCAGATTGGTGACCGCGTGGCTGTTGCCAAATATGCATATGGCTATGACCGCTATTCGCCAGCATTTGGAATAGGGACATGGTTCACTAAGGAAGATAAATCAAAGCCAAACCAGAAGATTTTTGCATCCGAGCCAAAGCGTGGTGATGTGGTTGTATTTCGCCACCCCAATGACAATAAGGTGATGATTAAGCGCCTTATTGGTTTACCCGGCGATAAAATTCAGATGATTGGCGGGGTGTTGTATATTAATGGTGATGCTGTGCAGCAGGAAGTTGTGCGACATTTCAGATATACGCCGCATGGCAAACCCGTATCCGAAAATACGATTGAATATCGCGAGACACTTCCAAACGGGGTGTCCTATCTGACACATAAATTTGCAGGAAGTCAGTCTTTTGATGATACACCTGAATTTGTTGTCCCAGCTGAGCACGTGTTCATGATGGGGGATAACCGCGATAATTCAGAGGATTCTCGTTCTCCACGTGGGCATTTGGAATTGTATAATGATAATCCAAATGGATGGGGTGGACGTCGATTTAATGTGGGAGATACGCCCTCTACAGTCGGATTTGTGCCTTTTGATCACTTAATGGGGCGGGGTGAGACTGTGTTCTTTACATTGTCTAGCTGTAAAAAAGCACCAGAATCTAAGTGCCCAACATCTCGTGTGTGGCAGGGACTTTGAGAATTTTGATATAGACGAGATCTAAATCTGGCTTTCAAATTAAATTGGCCCGAAATATGAATGGCTCGATCTAACAGTTGGAGCCATTTTTATTGTGCGGAGTAGAATATGAATTTTAAAATTATATCTCCCGCAGAATTGTCTGTTCAAGACTTGTTGGTGTGGCGTGATATATGCGCATCCAATGAGCGGTATAAAAGCCCGTATTTTACACCTGAATTTTTTCAGATTGTTGCTTCGGTGCGCGATGATTCGCGTCTCATTGTGGCGCGAGAAGATTCGGGTGAAGCTGTTGGCTTTTTTCCTGTGCAAGTGTCTGGCATGGGGTTGCCGCTGGCGCGTCCAATTGGAGCACCGTTTGCAGATTATAACGGTCCTATTTTGCGTGAAGGCTATGAACAGATAGCAGCTGATATGTTGACGGCTGCGGGATGTGGTGTGTTCAGCTTTTCTGGAATGCCTGTACTTGGTGTTGATTGCCTAAGTGAAGTGGAAGGCAAAGCGGATACTTATAATCTGGTTGATATTCAAAGCTGTGATCCGGACCTAATAAAAACGGGCGTCATCGTTCGCGGGCAGGCTCCGGCTTTTATTGCTGACCTCTCTATTGGGTTTGAGGACTATCTTGAATCGCGTCGGGCAACGTTTCCACGCCACTTTAAAAATTGTCGTCGTTTATGGCGTAAAACAGAAAAAGAAGCCGGTGCTTTAGAGCTAACTTTCCATGAGCCATCGCTTGAGGCTTTGGACACGCTGATTGGTTGGAAGCAAGAGCAATATGAGCGCACAGGGCTGCACAATGTGCTGTCTGCAAAGTGGGCTAGGGATATGTTGCGCGGATGTTTTGAGATGCAAACGCCTGAATTAGCAGGTGTAATGACTACTTTGCGGTGCGATGGAAAGCTTATGGCGGCCGAGTTTGGTTTGCGGTCTGGTTCGCTGCTGCATGGGTGGATCTCGGGATATAATACAGAATATCACAGCTATTCACCGGGCATGCTATTGCAAAAAAGTTTGCTCGAAGCGGCAGCTCGTGAAGGTGTGTTGACTGCCGATATGGGTGTGGGTGCAGAGCACTATAAGAAATATTATGCAAGTCGGTTGGTGCCGGTATGTAGCGGTGTGATACCCGCCAATGGGATACGGGGTGCTATGCGTGGTATTGGCGGTGAAGTTTGGCACCAATTGGAAAGCGCGCCATTGGGGCCGGTGTCTGGGATGGCAGGTAAATTGCGCCGTCGTTTGGATGTTATCTTATCAGTAGAGCGTTCTTTTGAGGGACGAAAGCAGGGGCTTCTACGCGCGTTTAAGCGGGTTTAATAAGCCAATAATGCCAAGGGCTGTGCAACCTTCTATTTGGATAAGCGTTGTGATGAAATGCTCAGTGGGCAGAGTATGTTGAAAGTAATTCCTCCGGTACGATAATTCTTGTTTGTTTAAAGTCCGATAGAATTGATTGATGCACTTGCCGATCCGGAAAGAGGCGGGTACACCGAGCAATTGAACAGTTTGAGTTCGTGTACTGCACGGGCAACCAAGTGGGGATCATTACGCCAGTGCCGGATGTAATTGCAAACAATGATTCTACAGCTGAAGAAGTTTCAGCTGGTACACATGATATTTCCAAGCAAACCAACGTGTATGGCCGTATAATTATTGCACGTCACGGTAAGCCAGATAAAGACCGTGAGCTTGGCCCCAAATTAACCCATCGCGAATATATAGAATGGTGGGCTGGCTATGAGCGTGCATCGCTTAAGCAAGACGGGCAGGGGCCGTCTAAGAAGCTGCTTGAGGCGACCAAAAACGCCCCTATCATTAATGCAAGTATTCGCCCCAGATCTATCCAGACCGCCCAAGCAATTGCGAATGGGCGAGACATTGTACAAAACGAGATATTTGTTGAAGCACCATTGCCGCCTCCTGAGTGGAGCGATTTTTGGAAGTTTTTACCCAAACGCTGGAATTTGTTTGCACGGATATCATGGTGTTTTGGAAACTCTGGTGGACAAGAAAGTCAGGTTGAGGCCCGCATTAGAGCTGCAAATGCCGCTGATTTATTGATTTCACAGGCTGCAACTGGTGAGGACGTGGTGCTTACAGCGCATGGTTGGTTTAACCGAATGATGCGCCCAGAATTGAAGCGTCGTGGCTGGAAATGTCGCTATGATGGCGGCGATAGCTACTGGTCTTTCAGAATTTATGAAAAACTTGGCTAAATAGCAGCAAACTTAGCTTGTTTGACGGCGTTGTGAATCGTATGGTTCAACACTCATTTAATGTGGAGGAAACTGATGGCCCCTGTTACATCCAACAAGGACATTCCAAAATTGAATTTCGAAGATGCGCTCGCTGAGTTGGAGGGCATTGTTCAACAATTGGAAAGTGGGGATGTGCCGTTAGAAGATTCTATTGTTATCTATGAGCGCGGCGAAATGTTGAAATCTCACTGTGAGAAAAAGCTAAGTGCTGCTGAAACCAAGGTTGAAAATATAATCGTTGGCTCGGACGGATCCGCGTCTGGTGTTGAGCCAAGTGATTATAAATGAGCGAGAAATCTGCCTCATCACTTGAATTCGAACAATACCTAGCTGAATGTGCTGATAAAGTTACAGTTGCTATTGATCAATTGATTTCACCTGCAATTGGGCCAGAGGCCCAATTGATGCGCGCTATGCGGCATGGTGCTTTGGCGGGCGGCAAAAGGTTACGTCCATTCATCACGATTGAAGTTGGCCGCATGTTTGATGCGCCTGAAAAATCTCTTTTACGTGCGGCAAGTGCACTTGAGTGTGTGCATGCATATTCTCTCGTGCATGATGATTTACCTTGCATGGATGATGATGATTTAAGACGGGGCCAGCCAACGGTTCATATTGCATTTGATGAAGCAACTGCGATTTTGGCTGGAGATGCGTTGCAGACTTTAGCATTTGAAATACTTGCAAACCCTGAAACACATGGCGATGCTTTAGTGCGTTGTAAACTCATTGAAATTTTAGCTGTTTCTGCTGGTGCGCGTGGTATGGTGGGCGGTCAGATGATCGATATGGCCCCCTCATTTGAAGAAGAAAATGCCTTGAGCATTTTGACGCGTATGCAACGTATGAAAACAGGTGCATTATTCTCATGCGCCGCAGAGTTTGGTGCAATTATTGGCGGTGCCAATGAGCACGAGCATCATGCACTCGCAGGCTTTACACATGATCTCGGCTTGGCATTTCAGATAAAAGACGATCTATTGGATGTTCAAGGGGATGAGTCTGTTGTGGGCAAGGCAGTTTCAAAAGACAAAGATGCTGGCAAACAAAATTTCGTCTCACTTCTGGGAGAAGAAGGTGCGGTTTCGCGTGTAAATATGTTGGCAGATCAAGCAAAACAACACTTGTCAGTGTTTGGTGGACGCGCCAGTACTTTGCTAAACACAGTAAATTTTGTATTGGATCGTCACTATTAAGACGAGACAATCGTATAGTCTGAATATAAATATGAATAGTAAAACGCCATATCTTGATGCAATTTCATCACCAGCTGATCTCAAAGATAAGTCTTTAGAGTCCCTGTCGGAAATTGCGGATGAACTTCGCCGGGAAACGATTGATGTCGTGTCCACGACTGGTGGACATTTGGGGTCGGCGCTTGGAGTTGTGGAACTTACTGTCGCTATTCATAAAGTTTTTGATACGCCGGATGATAAGCTGGTCTGGGATGTTGGGCATCAATGTTACCCGCATAAAATTTTGACAGGTCGTCGTGAAGAAATTCGCACGCTTCGGCAAGGTGGCGGTTTATCTGGGTTCACAAAAAGAACTGAAAGTGAATTTGATCCTTTTGGTGCCGCTCACGCTGGTACGTCTATTTCTGCGGGGGCAGGTTTTGCAACTGCGCGCGACCTTAAAGGCGAAGATCGCAATGTAATCTGTGTGATCGGTGACGGCTCTATGACAGCTGGTATGGCATATGAAGCCATGAACCATATGGGTGGTCTGCATAAGCGCTTAATCGTTATTCTCAATGACAATGATATGTCGATTGCGCCGCCTGTTGGGGCGCTAAGCCATTATCTTTCAAAAACGGTTTCATCTCGTGGGTATCGCAATTTGCGTAAAGCGGGAAAAATAGTCGCTAAAACGGTTGGTTTAGAAAAGCCTGCGAAGAAAGCTGAACATTACGCGCGTGACTTTGCCCTTGGTGGCGCAATGTTTGACGCGCTTGGCTTTTATTATGTCGGTCCGATTGATGGGCATGATTTAGACACGCTTATTCCAGTATTAGAAAATGTGCGTGACATGCAGAACGGGCCAGTGCTTGTGCATGTGGTGACGGAAAAAGGTAAGGGCTTTGAGCCGGCCGAGAAATCAGCTGATAAATATCACGGTGTATCGCGCTTTAATGTAATTACGGGTGAGCAAGCCAAAGCGAAACCAAACGCGCCAAGCTATACTAATATCTTTGCACAAGAGCTGATTAAACTCGCACGCGATGATGATCGCATTGTTGGGATAACGGCTGCAATGCCATCGGGAACAGGCATGGACAAGTTTGGGGATGCATTCCCTGAGCGTATGTTTGATGTGGGAATTGCTGAACAGCATGGTGTGACGTTCGCCGCTGGAATGGCTGCCGATGGTATGAAGCCATTCTGTGCGATTTATTCAACCTTCCTGCAGCGCGCTTATGACAGTGTCGTGCATGATGTGGCGATCCAAAAATTGCCGGTACGTTTTGCCATTGATAGGGCTGGACTTGTCGGGGCTGATGGGGCGACGCACGCTGGCTCCTTTGATATTGGGTTTCTAGGTGCATTGCCTGATTTCGTATTGATGGCGGCTTCTGATGAAGCAGAATTGCAGCGTATGGTCGCCACTGCACACGCGATTGATGATCGCCCAAGTGCATTTCGCTTTCCGCGTGGGGAAGGTGTGGGCGTTGATTTGTGGGATCGTGCTGAGCCTTTGGAAATTGGGAAGGGACGTATCGTTAAAGAGGGAAGCACGATTGCAATTCTCTCTTTAGGTGGACGTCTTCAAGAAGCATTGCTTGCGGCTGATATGTTAGGGGCGCAAGGGCTTTCTGCGACAGTTGCAGATGCACGTTTTGCGAAACCACTCGACACGGATTTGATCGAACGACTTGCGAAAGAGCATGAAGTGTTGATCACGGTTGAAGAAGGCGCGCGTGGTGGATTTGGCTCGTTTGTTTTAGAGCATTTAGCGAAAATTGGCGCGCTGGATAATGGGCTTCGTATTCGCCCGATGACATTGCCAGATGTATTCCAAGACCAAGACAAGCCGGACCTCATGTATGAGCAAGCAGGGCTTTCAGCAAAAGCGATTGCGACTCAAGCTATCTCTGCATTGGGGCGCGGTGATACTGCTAAACTCAAACTTATCGTTGGCGGTATTTTGCGAGGCTAAGTGGCCGTGTGAAATGGCGGTGTATTGAAGTGAGCTAAGTGACGTCTTTGGTCATGAGCAATAGATCACGATGCTCGCCCCATTTTTTTGCGACTTTACGCATCAATCCTTCTTTTTCAAATCCGAGAGCGGCATGTAGTTTTTCGGAAACGGGGTTTCCTGCATCTATGGCGGCGACCATGCGTTCAAGACGTGCATCGGCTTTTGCGCGCGCGATAAGCTCTGTGAGCAATGCTTTGCCGATGCCTTTGCCTTGGGCATGATGCGCCACATACACGGAATGCTCGACGGTGATGTCATATCCTTCCTTACTGCGGAAGCTTCCATAGGCCGCATATCCAAGTACGGTATTTGCCTCATCTATCGCGACAATGACTGGAAAGTCGTTTGATTGGCAACGAAGCATCCAAGCGCGGCGGTCATTGAGAGTATCTTCTCGTTCTGTCCAGACGGCGAAGGTATCGCGCACTGCGGCATTAAAAATTTCTAATATGCCTACCAAATGCGGCTCGGCTGCGTTTACTATTTTCATGACTCAACCATAGTTAGGAATATGCGTTTTGGCGCGTTCAAAATAATTGTTCAAGCAAAGATTGGGATATTTATCGATGGGGGAGCAATTGAACAAAAAGAATGCAGATATGGTAAGCGAAAAATTCCCTGCAATGAGCGTTGAAGCAGCAAATCAAGTCTTGTCTGGGGCAGGAAGCCTGTTTGAGATTGTGGAGGAAAATGTACTGGGGCAAACGCAGCGTGTATATAAAAATGCCCCGAAACATCTGCCTGAGTTACTCGACAACACATTAACACACTCAAAGAAAACGTTTTTTATCTTTGAGAAAGAACGTGTCACCTATAGCGCCAATCATAAAGCAACCAAAGTTCTAGCTGCTTATTTTCGGGATATGTTGAATGTTGTGAAGGGGGACCGTGTGGCAGTGGTTATGCGCAATATTCCCCAATGGCCAGTGACTGTTATGGCCGCGATGAAATGCGGCGCGATTGCTACGCCGATAAACTCAATGTGGACAGGCGAAGAAATAGCAAATGCACTAAAAGACTCAGGTGCACGAATTGCTGTGATTTGCGCTCATACGCTAGGGAAGATTAAACCCTATCTACGTGAATTAGTGTTGCTGGAAACAGTGATTATTGCACGGGGAAATGAAGGGCCAAGCGATGCTCATTTCTTGAAATTAGAAGATATTATTGGAGATGCAAAGTCGTGGCGGAAGCTAGAAAAGTTTGATGAACCGGAAAGTGAGCTGACTCCTGATGATGATGCAATGTTGTTTTATACGTCAGGGACAACTGGACGTCCGAAAGGAGCTTTGTGTACGCATCGCGCTGTTATATCTGCACTTTTCAACTCTCTTTCAAGTCAAGCACGTGGATTTGTGCGCTCTGGATTGCCTGTACCAGTTGCGAAAGCAGGAGATCCGCAGCGCGTATATTTGATTTCAGCTCCCTTTTTTCACACGACAGGTGCGATTGCGTTATTGTTTGCAGTGATGGTGCGGGGCGCACGGGCAGTGACGCAACACAAATGGGACGCTAAAAAAGCTTTAGCACTGATTGCACGAGAGAAAGTCAATGTTATTGGCGGTGTACCGACAATTGTGTGGCAGATTTTACGTCACCCTGACCGTAAAAAATACGATCTCTCATCTATATCAATCGTGAGCTATGGTGGATCACCTTCTGCAGCAGAATTGGTGACGGAATCTCGAAAGGCTTTTCCTGGTACGATTATGGGGAATGGCTGGGGTATGACTGAGACCTGCGCGACTTGCACGATGATCTTTGGTGATGACTATCTGGTGCGTCCCTTGAGTGCGGGTGCTGCTGCTCTGACAGTAGATATGCAGGTGCGGGGCGCTGATGGGATGGTTTTAGCACCAGATGAAGCGGGGGAACTTTGGGTGCGTGGCCCTAATTTGATGCGTGAATATTGGAAAAATCCCGCTGCAACGAAAGCTGTTATGAAAGATGGGTGGTTACGTACTGGAGATATTGCGCGGATAGATGAGGAAGGGTTTTTGTTCATATTGGACCGCGCCAAAGATATGCTGATCCGTGGCGGTGAAAATATCTATTGTATCGAGGTGGAAAATATTATCGCGACTCATCCGCAGGTTTTAGAGGTCGCACTTGTAGGTGTGCCGCATTTGGAAATGGGTGAAGAGGTCGGTGCCGTGATATGTGTCTCGTCGGCATCGAAATTATCGACTATGAGTTTACAAGAATATGCCAAGGCGCGCATGGCGGCTTACAAGGTTCCCCAACACATTCGGTTCACAACTGAGCCTTTGCCGCGAAACGAAAGTGGGAAAGTGTTGAAGCCTCAGTTACTTTCGCATTTTGCTAAAATAGAAACAGATAGAAAATCTGGAAAGCGACCCCATGACATCAAACAAAAATCAAATGCCAAACCTGTCACAGACCGCGCAGGACGGTAGACTTTTCTCGCCGTCAACTGAACGTAACCGAGACGTTGTGCGCGATGTTTTTCTAAGTGAAGTCTCTGGAAATTCGCGCGTGTTGGAATTGGCCTGTGGCACAGGGCAACACAGTGTTCACATATTAAAATCAGCACCAGACATGCGCTGGATTGCAACTGATATTGCGCAAGCGTCTATAGAAAGTGCGAGGGCGTGGGCCAAGTTTGAGGGGGTTGAGCCTCAAGTAGAAGCTGTTCGCTTTCTTGATGCATCTCAAGATGATTGGAAGATCGAAGGCCAGCTTGATGCTGTGTTTTCTTGTAATATGATCCATATTTCACATTGGGATGTTGCACTTGGTTTATTTGCGGGTGCTGGACGATATTTATTTCCACAGGGACGGTTGTTTCTCTATGGACCGTTCAAGCGCAATGGGGAGCATATCTCGCAATCCAATATAGATTTTGATGCAAGCTTACGTTCAAGAGATGAGAGTTGGGGAATTCGTGATCTTGAAGAGGATGTGATCCCAGCTGCAATGCAAGCGGGACTTACACTTTCCAGCATTCATGCTATGCCAGCCAATAATTTCAGCGTTGTATTTGAACGCGCGCCCATACGTTAGATCCATACATGAACACGACAGACTCTCACGAAAATGAAGCTCCCGCGCCAGATGGCATATTGCGCCTTGATCTTGCACTTGTTGCGCGAGGTTTAATGGAGACGCGCGCGCAGGCGCAGGCGTCTATTAAGGCTGGTAAAGTGCTTGTGGATGGCGAGGTGGTGACAAAAGCATCCACTAAAGTGCAGTCTGAAACAGAGATTAGTGCAGAGAAACTACACCCATATGTATCTCGTGGTGGGATGAAGTTGGAGCATGCGCTTAAGACATTCAAAATAAATGTAGAAGGCAAAGTGGCGCTTGATATTGGCGCATCTACTGGTGGTTTCACAGATGTGTTACTACGGGCGGGGGCTGCGAAGGTTTATGCAGTCGATGTCGGCCGTGATCAATTACACGAGAGCCTGCGTAAAGATAAGCGCATTGTATCTTATGAGGGAACTGACGCGCGGAAATTGGATCGTAGTTTGATTGACACAGCGCCCGATATTATTGTGTGTGATGCGAGTTTTATCAGCCTCTCCAAACTATTGCGTTCGTCTATGAAGCTTGCGAGCTTTAAGGCGGATATGGTGCTTTTGTTTAAACCTCAGTTTGAAGTCGGCAAAGAGAATATCGGTAAGGGTGGAATCGTCTCCGATCAGAGCGCAATCGCGAAAGCCCGAAAACAGTTTGATCTTTGGCTTGAGAGCGAAGAATGGCAGATTGAGAAATCATGCACTAGTCCAATAAAGGGAGGCGATGGAAATCGAGAATATCTCATCCATGCCCGCAGAATAATACAAGGTTGGACGCCTTAAATAAAAGCTCTTTCTATGGATGTCGGGAGTAAGCCCCCTAGGCACCGGAGTAGTGCTTCAACTTGCGTTGTTACACCACCCCGGGCCTATAAGCCCTGGGTTGGGGGGACGGGCTTATAGCTTAGGAAACGTGTGTATCTTTAGACTACCATAATTTATGAAAATCGCCAAAAATACACCGTTAATGACTATCGTTTTGCTCGGTTATATTTGTCATAAAAGTGTTTATTTTGGCAATGGCAGTTTTAAAATAAAACTACAATCAAAAATAAGTTATACTATAGGTTATCAATGTTTGGTGGAACAATTCTATTGTATTGTTTGATTGTGTTGAGATTCTACTTTGTAGAATTCTTAACAAAAACTTACTGTATTTGGTATAATTTACATTAAGTAAGTGTCGGACCTTCTTCTATTGCAAAAAGCTGCAACTAGCCTTGCGTTTTACAATAAAAGAAGGTGCCTGCGTCTGGTCCCCAATACATCCCAGCGTACGGATATAGTGGCAGACCTCACATGAATGAGACATGAAAGTAGGAAACTAAAGGAAGGATTTAGTTTAATTATTCCGAGTTTAAAAACCAAGCAAAAGCATTGGCGATATTGACCTGAGAATCGAGCAATAATCCGCTCTTAATATGCAAGGTTTTATCATCGATTTGAGTGATCATTTTGCGTTGCCAAGTGGGGCGCTGCATCGGAGCATAGTCCTGGCGAACTTCCATGAGTGGGCTTTTGAGATGTATCCGTAACGTACAGTTTTCTGAGGGGGGATGTTTCTGGTGTCTTTTTTCTATCAGCTCAACTTGTGAGACAGCATCCCAAGGAATGCGGCCAATGCCGTCTATATCTGCGCCGTCATTTGAAAGCTGCAACACAACTCGTCGCGTATCTAGAAATGGCCAATTCCAGATCGCAAAAGCGGTAAATACTGCGGAAGACAGCGTGAGAATGAGGGTATCGAAAAACAGGCCTGCTAGTCCTAGTGCTGACCCCAGTAGAAGGGGGAGCCAAACGCGTTGCGCCATGTGCTCATCGCTATAGACAGTAGAAAATACCCGTTTTGCCATATCAGGGGCGCTCTCCCATTTGGCCTCGGTGTCTAAGTTTATGGTCGGCGAGCACGCATGCCATCATTGCTTCGGCAACTGGTACGCCGCGAATAGCGACGCATGGATCATGACGCCCAATAGTGCGCACATCGACTTCATTGCCTTGCTTATCAATCGACTGGCGTGTGGTGAGGATAGAAGATGTAGGTTTCAGAGCCATGCGTACCACAACGTCTTGTCCCGTTGAAATACCGCCTAAAACACCGCCATTATTATTGGAGAGAAACTCAGGACCATTCTCGCCCATGCGCATTTGGTCGGCATTTTCTTCACCAGTGAGAGCAGCTGCATCAAAGCCGGCACCAATTTCAACACCTTTTACAGCGTTAATTGTCATCATTGCCATAGCGAGATCTGAATCGAGTTTGGAATAGATGGGTGCACCCCATCCAGCCGGTACGCCAGACGCAACGACTTCGATGACTGCACCCACAGAGGAGCCTGCTTTGCGGATTGCTTCAAGATATTGCGTCCATTCCGCAGCTGTATCAGCATCGGGACACCAAAGCGGGTTGTTGGTGGTTTCGTTCCAATCCCATTTGCTGCGGTCGAGTTTTCTGTCGCCAATTTGAACAAGCGCGCCGCGAATAGTAATGCCATCCCCAAGCACTTTGCGGGCAATACCACCCGCAGCCACGCGCGCGGCCGTTTCACGGGCGGATGAGCGTCCACCACCGCGATAATCGCGCACACCGTATTTTGCATCATAAGCAAAATCTGCGTGGCCGGGACGGTATTTGTCGCGAATGTCGCCATAGTCTTTTGAGCGTTGATCTGTGTTTTCAATCATCAATGAAATGGGCGTACCAGTCGTCACCTGACCGTTGGTGCGATCATCTTCAAAGACACCTGAGAGAATTTTTACTGCGTCGGGTTCTTTGCGTTGTGTCACTAGCTTGCTGGTGCCCGGCTTGCGAAGGTCGAGCCAGTGCTGAATTTCCTCCGCTGTGATGGGAATGCCCGCAGGACAACCATCGACAACGCACCCAAGGGCAGGACCGTGACTTTCACCCCAAGTGGTGACGCGAAAAAGATGACCGAAAGTATTATGTGACATGAGGTTCTTTCAAGCGCAATTTGGACTTCATGGAAAGTCTTTCTTGCGGCTGAGAATTGATAAATAGGAATAAATCATGTGCAAATCGGTATTTATTGGTTTTGCTTTATGATCTCATCTGAGTTTTTGCGGACACCATATGTGCCTTTCCATATATGTACGAGGCTAAATTTTCCGCTGAGGTCAGTTCCGACAACTTCATCATAAGTGTCTGATGTGAGGTCGTCCTTCATTGCATTTTGAGCACCTAAAACGCTCTTATAGACGGGGCCTGCCATTTGGATTTCATCTTGTTCAACATATGGGCGTAAGAGTTTGGTGTCTGCGTAAAACACCATGTCGAGGACTTCTCCAACAGGATCATCGCTAAAGACTGTATTGAGACCGCAATAGGTGACAGCGCCCGAGCATATCGCGGTTGCCGCTTGTATGTATTTGCCATCTTCAAAGCGCAACATGTCGTAAACATTCGCGCCGCCTTGGAGACTGCCAAACCCAAGCCCCAAATCCTGCATGCCGTTTTGGCTTGTGTTTAGAATGTGTAAGTCACCTCCGACTGAGTGGTGGAGAGTGTCATATCCTTCAGGCGTAGTGAGGACGAGATCATGGCGACAGCCTGATGAGCCGCAATATTCGATGTGCTCTAGTTTGACGAAATAGTCTTGGTATCCATCTCTATTTAGGTCTGGTGTGCTTAGGATGGATATGGCGCGGTCATAATCGTCTCGCGACAGCATATATTCTTCGGGCGTATCGGAGGCGTGTTGGTCGGCAATCAGTTTGTCGTAATACCCGTTGAGAAAATTATCTCTTTGGATTGCAGGGTCGAGGCTGGCTAGTTGTGTTGTTGTTCTCCCTAGAGCGTTTGTTGTGGTCAGTCCCCAGACTATTAGTGGGGCAGCGATTGCGATGGCTGCGGCCCCTAATAGGAGTTTTTGGTTTCGAGCGCGGCGTTTTTGCCTTTGCCAGAGGGAATCAAAGGGGACGCCCTCTAGTCCGGCCACAACGCGTGTAACCAATTTTGAAAAGGAATCTTTGCGTGCATCCGGCGCGAGGGGTTCATCGGGAATATCTGTTACCGTTCCATCGGGTAGAACTTTGTATTTTAGAGCTGGAACAAGGCATTCTTCATCTGGGTTTGAAGCGTGCGGCACACCATCAATAATGACTGCGAAAACCTGCTTCTTTGGATCGGCCAGTTTCTTATATTGAATAATTTCAGCATTGACCCATGCGGACTTTACAGCATTGGGACTGGCAATCGCGATGAGATCTTCACTGGAATCAATTGCGCTTTCAAGGGCGTGACTTAGGCTTGCGGCACCGCCCAATTCATCATCATCTCTAAAGATGCGCCCGAAGCGTTTTCCATTGGGAAGTTTAAAAGATTCAAGGGCTTTATGCAGGCGTTTGGCAAAAGCCTTATCCTTTTGAGAATAAGATATAAAAGCGCGATATCTTTGCGAATACTCACTCATAGCCAAATAGCCCCCTACAGCCAGCACATTCGATATTTTGAGCATAGGATAGGGTGGAATGAAATTCCAGTAAGATGTTTTACGGGCTCACACTAGATGAGTGGAGATGTGATCTAAGGTGTTGAATTGGTTGGCGGGTAAAAGAAATCTGGGTCATGACGGCATGAGGGCTTGAACAATCTGACTTTTTTCCTCAAATCAGAGGAAGAAGGATCATAGAAAATGACAGACAGATCAAAAATCATTCCAGCAAGTCCTGATTATCAGGATGCCGAATATGCGGATGTGTACGCTAAAGCGAAAGCTGAAGGTAAACCGTTAGAGGATGATGCTAATTGGTTTGCGACCCAAGAGCCATTTGAGATGTTTGCCCAATGGCTAAGCGATGCCAAAGCCAAAGAGATAAATGATCCTAATGCTATGTCTCTTGCGACAGTAGATGAAGATGGCATGCCTGATGTGCGCATGGTGTTGCTCAAAGATTTCGATGAGAATGGCTTTGTTTTCTATACCAATACAACAAGCGCCAAAGGCCGTCAGATAGAAGCAACAATGAAAGCGGCAATATGCTTTCACTGGAAATCACTGCGTCGGCAGGTGCGCGTTCGCGGGAATGTGACGCGCGTATCTGATGCAGAAGCGGATGCGTATTTTGCGTCACGGCATAAGGATAGCCAGATTGGTGCGTGGGCGTCTGATCAATCTTCACGCATGGATGGACGTTTCGAACTAGAGAAAAATATCGCGAAATATGGCGCAAAATATGCGTTAGGTAAGACACCGCGTCCGCCACACTGGACTGGCTATCGTATCGCGCCCGAACATATTGAGTTTTGGCGGGATAGACCCTTTAGGCTGCATGATCGCTTGGTTTTTGAGCGGTCACAGAATGGTGGATGGTCTACAGGACGATTATTCCCTTAAGCTTGCGCTTTCATGTCTTTAGGGAGTGCGCTGTTTCTGATTTGTGATCGGATCGCGTTAGCAAATAGTTTTGGGCGGCGTCCTGACCAGCCATAGCCATAGTCTGGAACAATGGCTGTGCGTGCATTTGCGAAGGCAGTTTTAAAATCAGAGAGTGCACCGCGGGTAATGGAACGTTCTTTCTCACCAGCAATGACGAGCACACGTGTTGACACATTTGCGAGATTTTCGGGGAGCGGGGTAGCGGCCACTTCTAGCGAGGAGCGTGTTAGGCTGTCTCTGTCTATGCGTTTGAATTCTTGAAGGTAGCGCCGCACTTTTTCACCCGCCATACCAAATCGGTGTGCAACATATTTCTGAATCAGGCGAATATGACTAAGCAGCATCATCATTGTTGTTGCGATTTTATAGAGGGTAGGGCGCGGCAATGGATCGTGGATGATGCAGCTGAGAACAGCAGATTTGGTGAGGTGTGGGTGTTGAGACATGACGTGTAAACCCACATGCCCCCCCAGTGATAGCCCAACAATATGAATGTCCATATTGGACAATTCTTTCTCTATAATCTCTCCAACTTTGCGCGCAGTATCTTCAAGAGATACCCATTTTGTCGAATTGCTTAAGCCATGTCCCGGTAAGGTAATTGCGACGCAATAATATTCAGGTAGATGTCCAATGATGTTTTCCCACATCCAGCCGCTAAAGCCGCTACCATGGAGGAAGACAATTCCTGTTCCAGAGTTTTTTGAGCCTGTGCAGGAATAATGGAGCATTTTTTTAGAATCCGCATTTCTTGATAGCGACATCATCGACACGAAGATGATTGCTGACACGATCTGAATAATCTGTGGCAATCATCGTGACACCGTTATTCACCAGCTCATCATATTCTGAGCCATCTCGGTCTTCCCAGAAGGTGTCATCAAATCGTTGACCGCGGCGGCCCAATGTGCCGAAAGCAACCTCGATATCCATGTCTTTTAAATCTTGCCATAAACCGGGATTGAGCGTGTCAGTGCCTGTCCATGCAATAAGGTTTTGACGCTTCACGCCACGCGATTCCAATTCTTCCACATCTGATGGATCAGACACTGATGCTGTCATCATCATATCTGGAGCAAGGCGGGCAACTTCCGCAGCTTGGTCATAGGTATAAGTAATCAAAATAACGTTGTTTTGTGCGCCGGCTTTGCGCACTTCAGATATAATCGTTTCAAACTTGCTTGAGCGCTTTTTGTCGAGTTCAACTATCGCACCCGTTTTCTTGGCCCATTTTAGGGTATCTGCAAGAGAAGGGATCGTGAAATCAGTAACATCGTTATTGTCTTTTAGGCGCACTGATTTGAGTTGGTCCCATGTCTTTTCACGGCCAACACCTGTCATTTCTGTGGTGCGGTCTAAGTCTGTATCGTGCATAAGGAATAGAACGCCATCTTTGGACTCAGCAATGTCGATCTCGAAAATTCGTGTGCCATTGTCATAGGAAACTTGAAGCGTTTCAAGAGCGTTTTCAGGATAGCCACGTCTAGGGCCGCCACGGTGCGCAGCGGGCAGAGCGCCATACTCTCTGACGCAATCCATTTTTTCCCAAAGTGGTGTGGAATCGTTTAAATCTATGCTAGAAATATCTTGTGACGTCGCGGGCGCTGAAATTGTCGTTTGAGCGTTATCTGGTGCTTCAGGCGCTGTTGCTTGTGAGCAAGATGCCAACATAAGAGCAGTCGCACTGAGTAGAATTGAGTGAGTATGCATTTATTTGCCTTTAATTGGGTATGTTGACGCTACGTACCGACTTTTTTTCCCTTAAATTCTGTCGTTTAATACACTCAAGAAAAATAATATACCCCGGGAGAGGAATTTCATAATGCAAGATCAGGCAAACGGCACATCGCAAAGCCTTCCATTTGGATTGATGCAGGATTGGCCGCTGACAGTCGATAAGGTTATCGACCATGCATTGGCAGCTCATAACCAGCAGGAAGTCGTTACACGTTCTGTTGCTGGGCCAATCGTGCGTAAAACTTATGGGCAGATCCATAATGATGCACGGCGCGTATCTGAGGCATTGTTGGCACATGGTATGAAGCCGGGTGATATGATTGCGACGATGGCGTGGAACTCAGATCTACACATGGAAACATGGTTTGGAACTATGGGGTTGGGCATGGTGTTGCACACACTTAACCCGCGTCTATTTCCTCAGCAGATAGCATGGATCGCAAACCATGCTGAAGACAAAGCCCTGTTTTTTGATACGACTTTCTTGCCATTAATTGAGGCGATAGCCCCGCATTTGCCGATGGTGAAATTGTTCGTGATTTATGGTGATGACAGTGTTGTACCTGAAAAAACAGCAATCCCGAATTTGAAATCTTATGAGAGTTTTCTGTCTGGAAGCACCGGATCAAACATCCAGTGGGGTGGATTTGATGAGCGTACGGCGTGTGGACTTTGTTATACGTCTGGAACGACTGGAAATCCTAAAGGGGTTTTATATTCTCACCGCTCCAATGTGTTGCATACACTTATGTCCATGCAATCAGGGGCATTAGGTATTAGTAGCCAAGAAATTGTGTTGCCGATTGTGCCTATGTTCCACGCGAATGCTTGGGGGCTAACTTTCTCTGGTCCAGCCAGTGGTGCAAAATTGGTGATGCCAGGGTGCCGGATGGATGGTGAAGCAATTTATGAATTGCTAGATTCTGAAAAAGTAACAATTTCTGCTGCTGTACCAACTGTTTGGCAGATGCTGCACGAATACCTTGTGAAAGAGAATAAAAAACTTCCTCACTTGAATAGTGTTGTTATTGGTGGTGCGGCGACGCCTGAAGGGTTGATGCGAGCTTTTGAAGAAGACTTTGATGTGCAGGTTTTCCCAGCTTGGGGAATGACAGAAACCAGCCCATTGGGAACAGTGTCACGTCTACCGCAACAATTAGAAAACATTAGCGACGATGAGAAAATGTTTCACAAGATGAAACAAGGTCGTGCGCCGTTTGGGATGGAAATGGATGTTGTCGGTCCAGACGGGAAAAGCTTACCGCGTGATGGTGTTAGTGCTGGGCATTTGAAAGTGCGTGGTCCGGCTGTGGCTTCTGCCTATCTTAAAGGTGAAGGCAGTGCTTTAGACGAGCGTGGCTTCTTTGATACGGGGGATGTGGCCAATATTGATGAATATGGGCAAATGCACATCACTGACCGCTCTAAAGATGTCATCAAATCTGGTGGGGAGTGGATTTCTTCGATTGCCTTGGAAAACATATGTATGAGCCACCCGAAAGTGGCGATTGCCGGTGCTATTGGTATTCATCACCCCAAATGGGATGAGCGTCCTTTGATGGTTGTTCAACTCAAAAAAGGCGAGAGCTTAAGCAAAGAAGAGGTGATCTCTTTTTATGCTGGGAAGATCGCCAAATGGTGGACGCCGGATGATGTTGTTTTTGTGGATGAAATACCTTTGGGATCAACAGGTAAGATCAATAAACTGGCCTTACGTGACACCTTCAAGGATTATAAATTACCTGACTGCTGATGTCGCAATTGCCTCAACTTAATGCTAAGAAGCGTGCAAAGGGTACTAGGAGGCAAAGATGTCAAAGTTGACACCAGAAGAAGTGTCTCAGCTTGAAGCTGAGGTGAACGAGAAAGTGACGGTTTTGGGAACAAATCCGCCACCGCCTCCACGTGAACCAATGAGCGGCCTACAGAAGAATGCATTGTGGGTTGCTCTGGTCGCTGCGATTGCAGGGCCATTGTGGTTGGCTGTTGCTGCATTGGGCAGCAAGTTTGGTCTATGGTCATTTGGGTTTGGGTTAGGGAAGATGACTTTCCAATGGTCCAAATACGTTCTGTTTGCAGCCGTCGCAATATGTGCAATTACGTTGATAATTCAACTGCTTAAAGCACCGCGACGAGGTTCTATCTTTGCGCTTATATTGTTGATGGTTCCAATCATGATTTTGGGACGTATGAATGGTGTGGGCCAAGTTGCAGCGGGTTTGCCACCAATTCATGATGTGCAGACAGATTGGAATAATCCAATTCGTTTTTCCGATGCGCTACTTGCTGAACGAGAAGCGAATGGTTGGAACCCTGTTTTAGATTCTCCCGTTGTGCCAGCCAGTGCTGCGGGCAGATGGCCGGATGCGGTTGGGAAAACTAATAAAGAGCTTCAAGCTGAAAGCTATGCAAAGTTCAATTTGCGTCCGCAATTGCTTGAAATTAGACCAGAAATAGCTTTTGAAGCTGCTATTGAAGTGGCTAAAAAAGAGGGTATGGAGATTGTGTCTGCGGATGCAAAAACTGGCCGTATCCACGCAACATATACATCTTTCTGGTATGGGTTTGTGGATGATGTGATGATCCAAGTTGATCCACAAGGTAAGGTGGGATCAAAGGTCAATGTGCGGTCTGTTAGCCGTGTTGGATTGTCTGACCTTGGGGCGAATGCCACGCGTATCAATTCTTTTATTGAGGCTTTGAATTTCGCGTTGAGCAACCGCTAAACGTGATTGAAAATTAGATATTGAAAAAGGCGCTCTCAGTTCTGAAAGCGCCTTTTTTGTGTATCAAGGTAGGGGCGAGCTAATAGCGTGCTCGGCCTGGGCCTAAGCTGAGACTGTCCCCAGCTTGTATTCTGTTCTTAGGCTGCACGTGTCGGTCGAGGGGATTGCTCTGCCTGTGTCTACCAGGTGGATCATGTGTGCCATGACGGAGTGACATGCGGCAGGGTGTAGACGCTTATCGACGTCTTTGTAGATTGTTTTCACCATTTCAGGTATGAGCGTGTCACCCGCTTTTAAGCGATCAATAATTGCTTGTTCGCGTTTGCGGCGGTGAGAGATATAGGCTGCAATGAATGGACCTGCTTCTGTGACAGGTGGTCCATGAGTTGGCCAGATTGTGGCATATCCACGTTGTTTTACTTTTTCAAGGCTATCAAAATAGTCACCCATATTTCCATCAGGCGGAGAGATGACGGTTGTGGACCATCCCATAATGTGATCACCGGAGAAAAGAGCATTTTCTTCTTTTAGGGCGAAGCAATAATGGTTGGATGTGTGACCGGGAGTTGCAACAGCTTCGATTGTCCAGCCATCACCTGAAAATAATTGCCCATCTGTGAGCGTGTGGTGAGGTTGGAAGGATAAGTCATCTCCCGCTTCCATGCGGACATCCGAATCAGAAGGGATAGCTGGTCCGCCTGCATAGACTTCACATCCTGCCCATTCAGCGAGTGGATGCGCAAGGGGAGAGTGGTCCATGTGAGAATGGGTTACCAGTACATATTTGACTGTCCGGCCTTCGAGCGCTTTTTTGAGGGCCTCAAAATGCGTATCTGTATGCGGACCTGGATCAAAGACAACACATTCCTTATCGCCGACGATATACACGCCTGTGCCTGTATAAGTGAAGGCTCCAGGGTTATTCGCGATCACACGCTGGATAAGAGGAGAGACTTGCGCCACTTCTTCATAGTCAAATTTAATTTCGCTTACGAATGGTATTCCGGCCATCTGACTCTTCCGTTGTTGTAGTCTCGTCATTAGTCCACGACAAAGTCTGTTCTATTTAGTCGCAAATTGCTCTGCAAAAGCACGTGCAAGACGGCGAGTCGCCCGAAGTTTCTGACCTAATGGCAGAGCGACTGGCGGGCCCATATCTGTCTTGTTCGCGTCCACAATATATATGCGACCGTCTTTTGCATCACGCAGCACGTCTACGCCGCCCCAGTCAAGCTTGATTTCCTTCGTAAAGGCTCTGATCACGTCAAGTTCATCTGCCGAGAACACATCTTGAGGGTTCTTGATGAAAACTTCGGTGTTTTCATTCAAAAAGCGACGTGACAGTGGGCGACGTTTTATGAAAACAAGTGAAGGTTCACCATTGACTGTACAGGTGCGAAGATCTTCTACGAGGCCGCCGGGAATTTCATTGTCCACGAGGCGTTGATAGGCGCGACCTTCTTCACGTGGAATTGGCCCGATAACGATACGACCATCATGTGCGGCATTGATTTCTGATTTATCGACGATCAACCCTGTAAAGGTGGTTGGATCCACACCAAGACCATAACCGGCTGCGCGCTCAAATGCCTCAGCGACGCGAGATTTGGAAATGTCTGTGCAATCAAAATTTACGGTTTTAGCATCCGGAGAGTGAGCAACTGTTGTGAGTTTTGAAGATTCGGTTGAATCATCAAATTGCATCACAATATCTGCTTCTTCAGTGTTCTTCACGATACGTGCGCCTGCGACATGCAGAACAGGCCATATCAGATACCAAGGACGCGGTTGATCGGGAGCAAAAGCGATCTTGGGACGTTTATGTCCAGAAAGTGCGCGTTGAACGCGCCATGCTTGAGCGAAAAAGAAGAATGTAAACCACGTGAAGATATCGTGCAGAAGGTGAAAATCCAGACGGATACGGTGCCCGGTTTTCTTTACCAGAATTGAATTAGGCCCTTCGACGATAAAGTCCGACGTCCAAATACTCTTCTTCATACGCAACCAACCAAGTTAATTTGACTCACTATGTGAGCGAACGCGAGTTTCATGTCTTATTTTTGAATGAAAGTCACGTCTCGTTACACATACTCTAATTATGGGAAATGGGGCAGAACGCTAATAATGCCAAGTAAAACTTCTGTGTCAGGATTATTAACTATTGTGAAATTGCTGCATGAGTGGCTGGAGATGAGAAAGATCGTATCCCGCATTTCTAGCTTTTTCGATGGCAGATTCTGGTGTTTCTGCGCCTGACTTTACACTCGCAAGTGACCAAAGTGAAATTGAACGTGTTCCTGAACGACAATAGGCAAGCACTGGCCCTGCACTTGAGCTAATTGCGGCATTGAGCGCGTCCACTGAAGCTGTAAGGTCATGAGGCCCAGCAATTGGAATAGCGGTATAAGCCAATTGGTTCTCGGCAGCTTTTTCGCGGGCAGTATGGCTTGGCATTTGTCCGAAAGTTTCATCATCGGGACGATTATTGACGACGTGCACAAAGCCTTCACTTTGAATTGAAGAAAAGTCATCAATATCGATCTGGGGTGCTACTGCAAAAGAATCGGTCACACGACGGATATCAGCCATTATTGCCTCTTTTATTTATAGATCACTCACTATAGGCGTGAATGTGGAACGAACCATTTGATTTAGCGAGCAATAGTCTTCCTGATGAAAGGAAGCAAGAAAATCGCCGACCAATGCGAATGTAACAAAACTTACGTCTGTCCGACAATGCAAGATATGTTAGAAAAACAACTTTCCCAATCAATTCAAATATAAAAAGGAGCTAGATGTGTTCTTCCAGCTCCTTTTTCTTTGTTAGCTTACGGATACTAAGATTGAGCTTAGTATTCTTTGATCAATGGCATAGCCATTTGGTTTGGCTGACTTTCCATAGCTTGCATTTGTATAAGCGTAGCTTTGACACGCTCATCGCCCACAATCTTGGATAATTGATTCAACGTATGCATGCTTTGAGCTGATGCGCCTAACATATTTCCAATGGCTTTAATGGGATCTGTTTCCGGTATCATAGATATCAGATTGACCTTCTTATCAGCATCAATACCGGCAAGCTTTTTTGCGCCTTCCACAGCAGCGAGGAGGCCGCCAAGTTCATCTACAAGGCCGCGCTCTTTAGCGTCTTCACCCGTCCATACACGGCCTTTGGCAAGGGCATGCAACTCTTCCTGTGTCATGTTGCGGCCATCCGCAGCAAGCTGGGTGAAGCGGTCATATGTGCGGGCTAGGCTTTCACGCATAGTTGCACGCTGGCTGTCTGATAGGCGTTCAGTTGAAGTGTAGACGGAAGAGAAATCACCCCCCACATCAATTCTGGCGGGGTTTACCCCAATTTTGCGCATACCATCCGCGATAGCAAACTTTCCGCCATACACGCCGATAGAGCCTGTGATGGTTGTACGGTTTGCGTAGATTTTGTCTGCGCCCATTGCAATATAATATCCACCAGAAGCGGCCACAGATCCCATGGAAACAACAACAGGCTTTTGATAGGTGGCTTGCACGTATTCAATGGCGTTCCAGATTTGGTCTGATGCTGTTGGAGAGCCTCCGGGACTATCCACACGGAAAACGATAGCTTTGATCTCGTCGTCTTCACCAGCATCATAAATTTGCTGGGCAACAGTGTCGGATGCGATAATCGTTTCAGCGTTTGGGTTAAAGACGTCGCCACCAGAAGCGCCCGGCATGATAGGGCCTTCACCACCGATTAATGCGATTTTAGGCGCATTGTTTGGTAAAGTTGGTGGAATGTATTCGGCGATTCCAACAATCTCAGCGTCGTTACCCAATTCACGCGCGTGGCGGGCAGCATCTTCTGGCCAGCCAAGATTGTCTATCAGTCCCAGCTCTTTTGCTTGCTGAGCAGAATAGGGGCTGTTTTCGAGCACATCCCTCAAGATTGAATTATCCGGCATTTTGTTGGCACGGTCTTGTGAGATATCAATGAGGCTTTCTTGCCATAGACTTTCAGCGAGTTCGCGCATTGCAAGCTCGTGTGATTCTGTGAAGTCAGTTTCTTTGTAGACGTTGGGAGAGTTTTTGAACTCGTGAAAGGCTTCAATTTCAGCCGTAACACCCACTTTGTCGAAAAGTCCTTTGAGGAAAAGTGTTTCTAAAGAGAAGCCGGGGATTGAGACATCTGTTCCGTCTTGCAACCAAATCTCATCACTTGCCGAGATTGCACGGTATGCAGAAGGGCCACCCACGAAAAAGCCTTGTGAGTGACTGACAACGAATTTGCCATTGTCTTGAAGCTTTTTGATGGAGTCGCGAATCTCTTCAGCACGCGAAGAGCCAAATCCCATTTCAGAAGCGCGAATGAAAACGCCTTTTACGTGTTTGTCCGTCGCAGCTTTGTCTAATTTGGTTAGGACATCCGTGAAACTGGTTTGTCCAAACAGGGCAGCAAGCCCGTCTGTTGGTCGTTGGTCTGGAAATTCCTGACGCATATCAAGTGCAAGAATCACTGAGCCTTTAGGCCCGTCATCGGCAGAACTTCCTCCAATCATGCTCAGAATAAGGATCGGCAAAGCTATAAAGAACAGAATTAGCGCAAGGAGCCCACCCGCGAATGACAAAAGAAGCGTTTTCATGTGTATCCAATTCAAATTTTAACGACGCTTTGGCAGCTTCGCAGGGATGGGTTATACTGTTTATCGATAAATATATGTTTAGCCTACTGAAATTGAAAGAGCAGATATGTGTTATTTGTGCGTTTAATCGCAGATAGAGGAATATTATGCATTATTGAAGACATTTGGTGCGCTTTGAAAGTCAAAACACTTGTGGATTGCAATCAAAGAAATGTGATGGAAACGCGCGTTCTACATATTTTTTTGCTTCCGATGCAAAAAAGCTATTGCATTCTATTTTAAGGTTCGTTACCTACAGCCTTCCTTTGTTGGGGCATCGCCAAGTGGTAAGGCACCGCTTTTTGGTAGCGGTATTCCCAGGTTCGAATCCTGGTGCCCCAGCCAAGGATCTTTATTTTCCTAAACCTGCAAATACTTGATCTGTTTTCCCATCAACGGAAGCAGACGAATTATAGTGCCTCATTCGGCGTCGTTTGGTTTTACGGCTGTGGGTTTGAGTTCGATAGATAGGATTCTGCTTCAGCTAAATCGTCTGGTGTATTGATATTGAAGAATGGATCAATGCATTGTTGCGCGCTGGATGCCTCCCATTCTACTTCAATATAGCCGCACTCTATGGCTGAACGTGTCATGCTGAGTTTACCTGCCTTGGCATTTGCTTCCAGCGTTGAGAGATGGTGTGTCTGCCAAAGAGCACATACAGGATGCAGACGCCCTGCGCTGACTGCGATAGCCACATGATGTCTATCAGACACTGCATTTAAAAGTTTTTTATAGAGGTCTGAAGGCAAAAAAGGGCAGTCACAGGGAAGTGTGAGTATCGCGTCGAATTTTTGCGATTTTGCCCATTTTAGCCCAGCTATCAGTCCCGCAAGAGGGCCATCAATATCAGGGTCGTCAAGTATTTGGGGGACGCCGAGTAAGGAAACTTGATCTTCATAGGCGAGCTGAATTGCAATAGGTAAATCCCATTGGCGTGCGGTATTCAAAGTGATGTCGATTAGGCGACGGCCCGCGAGTAGCTTTTCGGCTTTATGTCCACCTATGCGTGCGCCCATTCCACCTGCTAAAATTAAGACTACGACATCCATATCAGAGCACTCATGCGTATAAATTAGAAATCATAGACTGGCAGTTTATCGCCGGCTTTTGCGGAAGGTGTGTTAGGAGGTCTGCGAATGAGGATATCTGCTTTGGCAAGAGTAAGCTGACTGCTGGAATCTTGAAATGAAAAGAGAACTGCTTTGCCGTCCTCCACATAGCCCCGCATGAAGTTTTCCCTGTCGCCATTTGCAGGAATATCATCACGGCATTCAATTAATCTAGGCTGCGTTCCCTCCATGGTATCGCGACCAGAAAGGCCCAAAAGGAGTGGTTTCAAGAAGAGGCGTGCGGTGACCAGTGCAGAGCTTGGGTTTCCCGGTAATCCGAGGATGATTGTGTGTCCAACACGCGCGCACCATACAGGTTTCCCAGGCTTCATAGCGACTTTAGAGAATATCATTTCCATGCCGAATCTCTCGAACATAGACTTTGCATAATCGCGCTCACCAACTGAAGCGCCTCCCGTGACAACGATAATGTCAGCTTCTCTAAGGGCTAGTTTTGCAGCTTTTTCTAGACGTTTGGGGTCATCATTGAGGCGCTCGGATCGTACAACTTGAGCGCCGCATTCAGTAATAAGTGTATTAATTCCGTATGATACACTTTCTGGAATTGCTCCGGCTTTGGTATATGCTTGCCCTGGAGGCATAAGCTCATCACCTGTCGCGAGCACTATTAATCGTGGTCGGGGGTGAACGAAGAGTGTGCCTTGATCTGCGGCGGCAGCTGTCGTCATGCATTTCCAATTGAGAAGTGTGCCGCGCGTAAGAAGTGTGTCACCTGCCGCGAAATCTGAGGCTGTCTTTCTAATGTTGTCACTACCTTTTAGGGGCGTATTGAAGACGGCAATATCACCTTCTCTATGTACATTTTCTTGTATGATAACGCGATCAATTCCGTTGGGTACGGGGGCACCCGTAAATATACGGATACAGCTTCCAGCTGGCGGAGGATCTTGTGGTTCTGAGCCGGCAAAGCTTTCGCCATGTATTGGTAAACGTACTGGAGTTGCAGGAGTGGATAGAAGAGCTTTTAAATCTTGTTCACGAACACCGTATCCATCCATTGCAGATACATTGTTTGCGGGGGTGTTAGACCGTGCATTTAGGTCTTCAGCGAGTGTAAGTCCTCCACAATCAGCAAATGGAATTTTTTTCGCAGGAAGAGGAGAGGCAAGTGTCTCGATTTTTAAGATAGCTTCATCAAAGGATATCATGTGTGTCTCCGCGAAATATTAAAGTACAGGGGGCATTGGGGCCAGAATGAAATGTTCGTTCGCGGCCAGATGCTGTAGGCGGTTAAAACGTTAGGTGGTCATGGTCTGAGAAGAAAGCAAGCACATTTTTACGCGGCCCTGACATCCAAATTTAGTTTTGAGTGTTTTTCAAATGCAGTGAGTGCTGTTTTATTACCATAAGAGGCTCGACATAGAACCCAATACCCAAACTGACACATAGCCGACATGTTCCTAGGGTATAGCGAACCTAAATCAGGGTTTTATCCATGACAAAATCCGAGATCTATCTTGAATTTGAGGCAAGATTTGGGCTGTAGGGGAATCAAAAATGCACGGCGAATATGTCATTCTGCATAGAGTTGTTAAAAAAATTAAAAAATTTACAGAGTGAAATTTCGATGAAATTGTTGTGAATGTTAGCGAAAACACGCCTGTTAGGTACAGCTTGATGCAGAAAAAGTGGAGTTTTGGTGTGTTTTTCTGGTGTTTTGAATAAAAAAGCAGTGAGTAATGTAGAAGATATATTGATCGTGTTGTTTACTTGTTGTTAGCGTTCTGTTGCGTCCTGACGAATATTGTCGCATATGGTCGCATTCGGTATGCAGCTTCCCCAAGGGGGGGAGATGTAAGGGAGAACTAGAAGAGCATAGATAAATATGCTCCGGTTACGGTGAATTGGGTGTTATTCATTTCAAATCATCGGAAACTAGAAAGAATTCATTAGGCGCAATGCAAAACAGCAAGCATTGACGTTTGAGAATGTGGGGAAGCGCGTGTTACCCCATGAAATAGAGTTAAGTTTTCGAGCGGAGAGCGCATAGTGCATCTTCGCGTCGGGGAGTTGAGAGGCAAGACATGAAACGGTTTATCAAACCGGTGCGTGCAGCATTTATGGCGTCGATTTTGGCGTCTGTTGCGACACCGGCTTTTGCACAAGCAAACTTGACTGATGCTATCAGCGTTGGTGAAAAAGCAACACGTACAGCAGAGCAAACACAAGAACGCATCAACCAGCTTGATGATGAACGTTCTGACATGGTTCGCGAATTCCGTACTTTATTGCAGCAAAAAGATGCAGCCGCGCTTTACAAGCGTCAGCAAGAGCGCGTTGTCGCATCCCAAGAAAACGAGCTTGTCAGCTTGGCTGAACAACTTGGTCGTGTTGAAGAAATCAAGGCACAAATGGTGCCAATGATGCAAGACATGATCTCTGCTCTTAAAACTTTCCGTGCAGCAGACTTGCCGTTCAAAGACAAAACAGATTCTGGTTTTGACGTACGTGCAGACCGCTACGAAAAACTTGATGAAGTAATGAACCGTGGAGATGTGTCTCCTGCAGAACGTTACCGTTTGATCATTCAAGCTTTCCAAAGCGAAATGGAATATGGTCGCACAATCGCAACTTACACAGACGAAGTCACATTGAATGACGGTTCTGTAAAAACAGTTGATGTGTTCCGCTACGGACGTGTTGCTCTTGTTTACATCACTAAAGACCGCAACCAATTGGGTCGTTGGGATCGTGAAACAAAGCAGTGGGTTGATCTGCCAGCTAGCTACAAGACTGAAGTGCTTAAAGGCATTCGTATCGCTGACAAAGTTGCAACACCAGCAATCATGATGGCTCCGGTCGTCAAATTGTCTGCTCAGTAACGTCGAAAGTGAGAATTACTGATATGAAACCGATTAATTTTTCGATCAAAGCAATGGCTGCCGCAGCCGTTCTTATGACATCGACAGCAGGTGTCGCATCTGCACAAACTTTGGCTGATGTTGTTCAAGCAATCAAAAAAGATTCAAATGAACTCAACGCTGAGAACGCAAAACGTTTGAACGAATTTAAATCTGCTCGTGACCAACAAAGTGCTCAGCTTAATGCTGCTCGCGCTGAAGTGCGTGCAGAAGAGGCTGCTGGTCAGGCTCTTGCTAACAAATTCAGTGAAAATGAAGCTGTGCTTTCTGGTTTGCAAGCTGAACTTCAAGAAAAAGCTGGTGACTTCTCCGAGCTTCTTGGTCAGTTCCGTACAGCAGCTGGTGAGATTGACCCGCTTTTGCGTCGTTCAATCATCTCCCAAGAGTACACAGGTCGTGCGGAAGGTCTTTCTGAGATTTCTCAAGCCCGTACTCTACCAACACGTTCAGAGCTAGACCTTCTTTGGAAAGCTATGTTGCGTGAAATGGTTGGCCAAGGTGAAGTGAAAACTTTCCAAGCTAAAGTTGCTAACGTAAACAACAACGAGCCAGTGGACGTTTTCCGCGTTGGTCCGTTTACTGCTTTCACAGCGTCTTCAAGCCCAGAATTCCTAGAGCTTAAAGCTGGTGAATTTATTCCTTTCGCAACACAACCAGGCGGCAAACTAATGTCTTCTGCGTCAGCTCTTGTGAAAGCTCCAGAAGGTAAGCTTGTTGAAGCAGCAGTTGACCCTTCTCAAGGTGACTTGCTTGGTCTTTTGGCTAACATGCCAAACCTAGGTGACCGTATTAAACAAGGTGGCCTACCAGGTTATGTTGTTCTTGGTCTTTTGGCTTTCGGTCTTATCCTTGGTGGTTACAAACTAATTACACTTACTCTTATGAGTGGTGCAGTTAAGAAAACAGCTCAAACTAAACAAGCTGGTAACGGCAACCCATTGGCACGTATCTTCCAAGCTTATGAAGATTCACGTCAAGATGACGTTGAAGCTTTGGAACTACGTCTTGATGAGGCTATCCTTAAAGAGACTCCAAAGATCGACAGCTTCATCAACTTGATCAAAGTTTTGGCTGCTGTATCTCCGATGATGGGTCTTCTAGGTACTGTTGTTGGTATGATCCGTACATTTACGCAGATTACACTCGTAGGTACTGGTGACCCGAAAACAATGGCTGATGGTATTTCACAAGCACTTGTAACGACTGTTGAAGGTCTTGTGGCAGCTATCCCTCTTATCCTTCTTCACGCAGTTGTGTCCACACAAGCTAAAGGCGTCCAACAAGTGTTGGAAGAGCAAGCAGCTGGTATGGTTGCAGAGCGCGCAGAGCAAAAGGGCGGTGCCCGGGTTTAATCCCGGGTTCTACCCCTTTTTTATAGGAAAGGGAGGCTAAAATGCCATTTTTCCCAGATAGCCTTAATGGCTTCTTGGACAGAGGTGGACCGGTTCTATTCATTATCATGGGCGCAGCCTTCGTTATGTGGGCTCTGATCATCGAGCGTGTTTTCTACTTCCGCCTTTCACATAAAGACGTCGTGACAAATGCTCTTGAAAAATGGGACAGCCGTAAGGACCATTCTTCAAAGTATGCACATTGGGTGAAAAGCAAACTCGTATCTGAAGTGCGCCAAAAAGCGCAAGCAAACGTGACCATTCTAAAAGCTGTTGTGGCTTTGGCACCTATGCTTGGACTTTTGGGAACAGTGACAGGTATGGTCAATGTTTTTGATTTGATGGCGATTACTGGGTCTTCTGATGCGCGCGCTATGTCTGCTGGGGTGTCACGTGCGACAATCCCAACAATGGCTGGTATGGTGATTTCTATCTCTGGCTTGCTCTTCACAATGGATCTAGATCGTAAGGTTCGTCGCGAAGTGGCTAAGGTCGAAGATCAAATGGAGATTCACCGTAATGCGTAGACGTAAAAAACCTATCGATGAAGCTGAAGTTGACATGACACCAATGTTGGATGTTGTGTTCATTCTTCTGATCTTCTTTATCGTGACATCCACATTCCTGAGTGAACAGGGGATGGACTTAACTCCACCTCCGCCTTCGCCTCCGCAAGAAAACCAACCGCGCCAAAAAGCTGTCAACATCTATGTCGATGGAAGCAACTTTATCCAAGTGGACGGTCGTCTAACGGATGTGTCTGCAGTTCGTGCGAATATTGAGCGTAAAAAGGCTGAGTTTCCGGACATCAGTGTTGTCGTTCAAGTTCACCCCGATGCAAAAAACCTATACGCGTTGAAAGTTGTTGATGAGGCAAGACTTGCCAATATCGAAAACGTCGCGCTTGTCGGTTCAGAGCAGTGATAGGAGGATTATCTTATGTCTAGAGAAAGTCGTATCGCACCAGACGAGGACGCAGAAGTAGACTTGACGCCAATGTTGGACGTTGTGTTCATTCTTTTGATCTTCTTTATCGTGA
>CAYGPD010000036.1:0-33477 GCA_964351655.1 uncultured Hyphomonadaceae bacterium
TTTTGGATATTTGTTTGGTCACGAGAGATGATGCTGAAGTGAAAAATAGCATTTGCAGATCATAGTCAGGATCGATGGACAGCTGATTATTACCATCTACGTCCGGCAAGTGCTCCCAAGATATGCGAATACAATCCTCGACAGCATCACTCACAAAATTGGTTGGTTTTACACCTATAGATTTTAAATAATCGGCACCTGATTGAGGAAGAATAATAAGAGTTTTTTTGCTATGTGCCGCCGCCAAAAAGGCCGCACAAAAGGCTGCTGCCGACCGTGTGAACACAAATAGCTGCGAATCAAAACTTTCTAGTTGTCGCACAATCTGCATCGCCAATGCGCGCACTTGCCCAACAGAAATATCGCCTAAATTCGAAGAGCAAAACACTACCTTAGAAGCGTCTTCATTCCGTAAAGCGCGCAGCAAACCCATCAAACTTCCAGCTCTCTATTCCCTATGCCTTTGGACGAATAAACTTGCGATACACAAGCTCACCCAAAAACAAAATCCCCATCAACACATAAGCGATAAAACCATTATATATCGCCCACACCTCCATGGGCGCATGAAAGACAGTCCATGTCGCGATACCAAGATTTATAGCCATGAACACACACCAGATCACCGTGACCTTGTATGTGTATTTTATCGCATGATCTGGCAAATCAGGCTCTGCCAAACGTGCGAAACGTTCAATGATACTTGGCCCGCGAATAAGCGATGCTGTAAATGCACACAACATGGCTGCTCCCATAAACACGGGGTAAAGGCGTATCGAGAGGTCTTGATCGTAAAATGCTGTGATCGATATACCGACAATGGCCGCGATGCTCGCAAATATCAAAGAAAGCGGCGCAGACTTTCCTCCAATCCACAAGCGCATCAATAACGCAGCCAACAAGAGGCAGATCAGCCATATAGCAGACACATGCCGCAGCAATATCACAGCCAGCAAAGGGTAAATGATCGCAAGACCCGCCAACAGTAAATTGGCTAGCTTCTTCATCATATCCTGCTTTCAGAACACGTAATCACAGCAACGCCCCTATGCCGCCGCTCACAATCACTCCACCCCAGATAAACCGCCGCGTTAGGCCGCCTCTTATTCAGCTTGAAGCTGGATCACCAGGCTCACAAGATCGTCAACACTCTTAATGTTTTCAAATTGCTCAGGCGTAACTTTCTTACCAGTCGTTTCCTGCAATTGCACCATCATGTCGACAGCATCAATGCTATCAAGACCAAGATCATCCATGAGCGTTGCTTCAGGCTTTATATCTTCAGCTGGTATCTCGAAAATCTCGATAAGGTTCTTGCTGATTTCAGCGTAAGCTTCTTCACGTGTCATTTTCTTACAACTCCTATCGGCGGGATTCTATCAACTCTGCCAATAGGCGGATGTTTTGAAAATACTTGGCTAATTTCTCGTCTTTAGGTTCTAGCTTTACGCCATATTTCTTTTGCACTGCGACACCAAGCTCCAGCGCATCAATAGAATCAAGCGCGAGTCCATCGTCAGAGAATAAGTCATCCTCAACGCCAACATCTTCCGGTGCAACATCTTCAAGATTAAGCACGTCTATGATCAATGCCCGCAATTCTGTTTCAAGCTCTGTCATACACGAAGTTCCTTCTCAATTTTACTTTGCACATCCGTCGCCAGACGTCGCGCCCCAATAACCGGACGGTCATTACCATAATTCGCCTCAGTATCAATCGTTTCATGAACGCGAATAACCCAATGTGATTTCTTAACTGGAATTGAGTACCAAGGCTCACCTTTACGTAAACTAGGCGGTGTAACCTCTATAGTCACGATAAGTACAGGAGCTTTGCTCTTCAACGCAACATAAGAAAAACCACGTTGATACTTCACCTTAGCGCCAATAGGCGTACGTGAACCTTCCGGAAATATACACAAATTTGCGCCCTCTTGCAGCGCTTCTGAACACGCTTGAATGAGGGCTTCGGGGTCGCCAGTATTAGGAATATAATTACTGGAACGAATGACGCCGCCCATGAATGGATTGGTCGCAACGCTATTTTTCACCACTGCCCGCGTGCGCCGCATGAACGCCATCATGAAGACGACATCTAATAAAGAAGGGTGATTAGCGACAACGACCGTGCCACGACATTCTTTTAGCTTTTGCGCACCATGTATTTCATAAGATACGACTCCCATAATGCGCATGGTTTCAATAAATGTACGAAACCCAACATGCACAGAAGCTTGAGAAATCTTAGCGCGCTTCTCCGAATCCCACACAAACAAACGCATGAGTGGGAAATAAACCAAAGCTAGCGCCAGACCGCCAATTCCAAAAAACGCAAAGGATAATGCCGTCGTTACCAATCGCACCATGCGGGATAAAGTCCAAGGCGCATCAACACGGGGGCGTTCCATTAAATCTTCCATCGCAGCCCCCTAATATCTTTGCTAACAGCATCAAGACAGGCAAACACACCCGCCATGCCATCATCAATGGTGTGATATTCATCTGCACCCAATTTTGTATTGGCATCGGGTAATTTCAGTAACAGCGCAAATTGTACATCACGTGTAGTATCACCAAATTCGGCGTACTCATTTTGCAAATGGCAATCAGACATCATCAGCACAATGGAGCCAGCACCATCTTTTAATCGCGCATAACTCTCTGTCAGCCCTTCAGCTAAAGTGCGCTCACCTGCTGCAATAGCCGTATGCCCACCTCGATTTGCCGTTAGCTGACTACCAACTCCAACTGCCGCATTATGGACTGATAGTGAAAACCCGGTTGGAGATAATGTCTCGCTTTGATTAATCAGCTTCAACAATTCCAGCGTATTGGTCATTGCTCCATAACGCGATGCCAGAACAATCGGCGTATCCCCCAGTCCGTTTTCAACGCTCTCATTCAGTCCCATCAAACAGGCAACGACGCCGCGCTCGAGCGCCGATAATCGACGCACATCGCGCTTAGGCAATTCACCAAATGGTTTTAACGCGCCAAAGGAAGAAACCTCTCCATCTGATCGCATTAGTCCACTAAATTTTTCAACGTGCAAGTGCCCGTACATATCGCGCTATTGTCCCCTAATCCAAACTCATCGATGATAAGTTTGTGGATAGAAACTGCTTCAGCATTTTTCTACCTTACACATCACAGGGATACCCCTATTCCTATGACTCACTCTTCTATAGCTATAGGGCCAATTCATAGCTTGCAAGAACAGGAAGAACATCATTTGAGTGTTTATGTTGGAATTTGCGTCTCTAGTGAGCGCACAAAACGTCATCCGCTCAAAGCACAGCGTAGTTTAGCTGATACCGCACAGAGCACAGCTCAAGAGCAATTGGGCACCAGCCCAGCATCAGCCTTTAGTCGTACCCACTGCAGAGGCATAGCAGCAGCCATGCTGAGCAAAAATATCATACCCCTCGGAATAGACATCGAATATGCCGATCCACGTCGAAATTGGCCTGAAATCCTATCGGTATTTTGTGATAATATCGCCCTATCTGACTATTCAATACACGCCCTAAATCGCGGCTGGACGTATCTTGAGGCATACTACAAAGCGTTTGCGCAATATCCTCCGGCAAAGGATGTAATCGCCGTCATAGACCATCAATTTCCCGACAATGAAACTTATCAAAATGCAGACGGATATCTCTGCCTACACCGTTCAATTGAGACAGTTTTTTATATGACACTCATATGGAAACCAATCCAAGAGGATAACGCCATGTCGCAGCCTATAATCTTGCCAATTCTTTATTCTAATACCTAATTTGAAAGCTTAGGATATTTGCGCGTAAACATTCGGCGCATCATCCGAATTGGCACTCGAATAGGTGCCTGAATTGCTAGCCTTGTATGCATTGCAGTAATACGCACATTATCCCACAACATTCTAAAATTTGATACGTTTTCAGTGGGGTAGATTACTTTTGTCGGGTGCTCAATAACGCGTAAGCCCCGCCAATTTAGTTGGACAAGTATCTCAGTATCAAAATCCATTCTCGCGCCGATAATTTCGCGTTTCGTTACATGCACAGCATCATCAATGGGATAAGCTCTGAAACCGCACATGGAGTCATTGATCTCCAGTGACAATGTTTCAACTCGTACCCAAAAATGCGTGATTTCCCGTCCTATTTTGCGTCCCTTGGGAATGGAATGATCGTAAACTGGTACACCACAAATAACCGCTTCAGGATTTTGCTCTGCAAGTTTTAGCATATGCGGCAATTGAGAAATATCGTGTTGGCCGTCCGCATCAATTTGCACAGCATGGCTCCAACCTGCTGTTTTAGCAGCTAAAAAACCACGTTTTACGGCTTGTCCTTTGCCGCCATTTTCATCCAAACGAATGACTTCCACACGCCGCATAGCATCTTGCTGCCGCGCGATAATAGCTGCATTTTCAGGAGTATTTCCATCATCTATAATTATAACAGGACAATTCAGCGCCACCAATGCATCCACTATGCCTCCTAGTGCGTTGATATGACGGTAGGTTGGAATAATCGCACCAATTTGAAACTCTTGATCCATGATCCCACCCCTATTTCACTTTGAAAAACACACTCAAAGCGAGAATTATGACTAAAAGTTTAGACAAAATAACATCGACAATCAAAAGGCATCATCAATTTGCCCCTATGTTGTCAAGATTGAAGTCTAAACACAGCCCTAACACGCGTAGAAAAACGCAAACCTTAAAGGCCCAGATTATGAACACTATGATGAAAAAAGCCATTACTTGTTTAGGAGCATTGACGCTTGCAGTGGGAATAACTGTCCCTAGCGCCCATGCCAAAAGCGAAGTGCAGCTTTATTCAATAGAAGAACTTCTCAACAGCAATGATTTCCAAACACGTCTGGGAGATTTTCAATTTTCATTCGGTGACTATGCTATCGGAAAGCCGCTAGGTATTGCCAATGTGAAACGTTCAACCAATGGCGTAACAAAGTCTGACAAAGCGGCATGTCAATGGGCAATGATTTCTGCTCTTTTAGCTCTTAAAGAAGAAGCCCAAAACCTAAACGGAATTGCTGTTCAGGCCATTCAATCTACCATAACAGGCACTGATTACGTTTCCGCAACTCATTATCAATGTATGTCGGGACACACAAATTCTCGTGTCTACCTCAAAGGCACAATTGTGGGATTACTGGAAGATACCCAATCAGCACCCTTTGAAGATAGTACATTCGAATAGTTTGTTATCTACGCATCTGCAGAGACTTTATGATGTCATCTTTTGTGCATATGATATAAAGAGAGTATAAGACCAACTTCAAACTACTGTTTCTATATTGGGGAATAACATGAAACTGAAATCTTTAATTCTAGCGGGATCAGCTGCTTCTTTGCTTGCCTTAGCTCCTTCTGCACATGCTGCTGCAAAAACACACGTTTTTTCAGTTGATGAATTTATGGCGAAAGAAGAAAACCGCAACGAACTGGGTGACTTTACATTCGTCTGGGGCACAACCGCTTCAGGATCTCAAGTTGGTGATGTAAACACAGCAGGTCGCCCTGCAAATGGTTTCCACAAAGATATTCAATCCTCTTGCGAACGCGCCCTGCTAAACTCACTCATCGCAATGCGTGATGCTGCCCTGGCAAAAGGCGCAACAAAAGTCACAGGTATTCACGCGGTAAATGGTTTGATCACAAACCCAAGCAAAGAATATATCTGCGTCAAAAATAAATTTATGGCGAAAACACCGCTTCAAGGTACTGCATCTAAGTAAGCGGGTTCTTATGCAAGAGTTCAAAATGCCCCTTCAATTCTGTTGGGGCATTTTTTATATCTGGCTTTTAATCGATCTACATGTCGTCATTTCTTGCAGCCCTCTTACTTTTGAAGGCTTTCCAAACGAATGAAACACTTGCGGCGTGTGTAAAGTCTTCTTGAAGAAGGAAACTATCTTCATTCGCAGCACCAGAAAATGAACGCCCTTGATAGGTTAGGAAAATCTGGAAATCATCCGTCAGTTCGCGCGTCCAAGAAGCACGAAACCCAGTGGAAACATACCCCGCCTTACCTTCATGTACTGTGCGTTCCGGTGTCGCAAACGCAGGCGCAACGCCATACCAATAGTCATTCAGCCCTTCATCTGCAAATGTTGCAAACAATGTTGTAGACCAGCCCGAGCGGAGCTCTCCGCCATATTTGCGCTGATAAACAAGCTGAGGCTCTGCGATATAACCCACATGCTCAAACCCTTTAAGGTCGGTTGAGGCAACAGCACGCACAGGCGCGAGCATTTTTAGACTCGTACGTCCATCCGCTGTCCAATCAGTATCGTATAGATTCACAACTAATTGCGGTCCGATCTGCAAGAGATAATCGAGATCAGGCATACCTTGACGAGCACCGTCTTCGTTTGAGTTCGCTGCATAAACAGCATCTAGTGATAGGTCTAATTCAAATCGCTTATTCTCAGCAGCGATCGCGCGTGCAACGCCATATTCACCGAAACGAATCTTTTCACCCCGGTAGATTAAAAGCGGTGCGACGACACCGTTACTCGAATTATCAGATGCTCCGGGGTAATCAGGGCCATACAAACCGGTTCCGCCAATGCGCACCTCCCACAATGGTTCATCAGGAACAAAATTAGACTCCGCGTCAGTCTGCGCATATGCCTGTTGCGCTCCCATCAGAGAAGACACGCACAGCGCGATACCAGAAAGCAAACCCGTGTTTCTTTTTATCATTCCCATCCCCTTTTGACCCAATTATTCAGGTCAATTTTTATTCGTAGTTTGCCACAACCAATGATGTGTTAATTCCGCCAAATGCAAAATTACTCGATGAAAATGCATTCTTAGACACACTACGTACGTCGCCTTTTACGTAATCAAGTTCTGCACATTTAGGGTCAACATTCGTCAGATTCGCTATCGGCGATATCTGCCCACGTTTTAATTGCTCAATTCCCAACCAAGTCTCAATCGCACCACACGCACCTAGCGTATGTCCGAAATTTCCTTTGAGCGTATGGAAAGGAACCTTGTCTCCAAATACGGCATGTGTTGCATGGCTCTCTTCAACATCCCCCGTCGCAGTGCCTGTCCCATGCCCTGATACGAACGATATGTCATTCGTATCCATACCTGCCTGCTCCAACGCTTGACGCACCACAATTTCTTGCGTTTTCCGATTGGGCTGAGAAATGTGTTGTCCATCGCAGTTCGTTGAAAACCCAACTATCTCAGCGACTGGTTTTGCACCGCGCGCGAGCGCATGTTCCAATTCTTCAAGTATCAGAACACCAGCAGCCTCACCGATGACCAACCCATCGCGGCTCTCATCAAAGGGGCGCACAGCATGCTGCGGGTCATCATTGCGGGTGGAGGTGGCATACAGGCGGTCAAAAACCATAGTCATGGTCGGACAAAATTCGTCCGATCCCCCCGCCATCATCAGATCTTGAGCACCAGATTTGATCGCTTCATAAGCATACCCTATACCCTGCGCTCCCGACGTACACGCCGATGATGTAGTGTAAACGCGCCCCTGCAATCCAAAATAAACGCCCATATTCACAGGCGCAGTGTGGCTCATCATGCGAATATAACTTGTCGCATTCAAACCCTTCGCCTTTCCTCTTTCGAGAAATTCAACAAAATCAAGCGTCGCTGGCGTCGATCCATAAGACGAACCTGCCGCAACCCCCATCCGCCCGCTTTTCACCACTGGATCACCCGTTAAGCCCGCATCCGCAAGCGCATTTTCTCCAGTTTTCACCATCATGACCGCAAGGCGCCCCATAGAGCGGCGTGCTTGACGTGGATAAGCTTTTTCGTGAATGAAGTGATCTGATGGACCACCAAGACGCGTGGACATATCAACCAGATATTCCCACTCTTCCATATAGCGAATACCCGTCTTAGCTTCGTCTAATTTGGGGCTAATCTCGGCAAAACTATCTCCCAGAGAGGTAATTCCCGCCATTCCAGTCACAACAACACGGCGCATTAGATCAAGCCTCCATTCACGCCAATAACCTGACGTGTGATATAAGCTGCTTCTGGCTGGAAAAGAAAGGCAACCGTCGCTGCGACTTCATCCACACTACCTGCACGCTTCATCGGAATTGCCGCCATCACTTCTGGGCGCACATCCTCTGTCATACTTGTTTCGATCAGTCCTGGCGCGACAGCATTGACGGTAATTTTACGGCTCGCCAATTCAACTGCCAACGCCTTTGCAGCTCCGATTAAACCTGCCTTGGCGGCCGAATAATTCACTTGTCCGCGATTACCCATCACCCCAGATACAGACGCCATAACTACAATTCGTCCACCTTTGCGACCACGCACCATCGGCATGGTTAGCGGGTGAACCACATTGTAAAACCCGTCAAGACTTGTACGAATAACATCATTCCAATCGTCAGCCTCTATCGCAGGAAAGGCATTATCTCTTGTAATGCCTGCATTCGAGACGATCCCCCAAAAGGGACCATTTTGAGCTAACTCTGCTTCTAAAAGAGACTTTGAGGCGTCTCGGTCAGTCACATCAAAACCTAAAGTTTTACCTTGGCCACCATCAGCAATTATTGCCGCTAAAGTTTCATCTGCGCCGGCTTTATCGCGCCCATAATGTACTGTGACGTGAAACCCCATTGCTCCAAGACGTATTGCGACACCGCGACCAATACCTTTGGAAGCCCCCGTCACCAAAACACGCTTACCAGCATTCTCATTGTTCACACTCATTGTGAACTCCCACCCTGTCTTATAAATTCTTCCGGATTTTCGGGACTAAATACATTGATCGCACCATGCGCAAGTTGCTGGCCATTTATATCTTCTAATGTACAATCAAATGACTGCATTTCCCCTTCAGATAACAAGGCTTTAGCACGTACAATCAATTCATCCCCTTCTACAAACCAATCGCGCAGTACTGTATATTTGCGGCACCCCAACAAAAACCCAATCTTAGTGCCTAGCCCCACCTTAGCGCGGTTATAACCATCTTGCACAGCAATCGTCTGCGCCATAATTTCAAATCCTACATAGGAAGGAACACCGCGCCCTGCCACGTAAAATATATTGTCCTTATTGATCACCATTTTAGAGACGATATGCGTTTGGCTTGATTCAAGAATCTCATCCACCAGCAACATGGGCGGGTCATGTGGTGCTAAAGTTTGAGTTGCTGGAAATTCGCGTTCTATCTGCATTAATTCGTCTTCTCGATGATCACGGCAATATTACTTCCGCCAAAGGCATAACTCGCACTCAGCATTCTGCGCATTGGTTTTTCTGGCTTTCCCTGCAAAGGCGCAAGATTGATTTGCGCCAAACTCTCATCTCTTTGCCCATCATACACATGCGGCGGCAAAATTTGCGCATCAAGTGCTATCATGTTGATCGCTGCCTGCAATGCGCCTGCTGCTCCCAATGTATGTCCCGTCATACCCTTGCTCGATGCGCATGGTGTGTGCGTGCCAAAGACACGGTTCACCAGTGTTGATTCCATCGCATCATTTAAGGGCGTTGCTGTGCCGTGCATGTGAACAAAATCTATATCAGAGGCTGAAATACTTGCACGCTCAAAAGCTTCCTTCAATGCCAGTTCAGCGCCCGCTCCCGTCGGCTCAGGGGATGACATATGATAGGCATCAGAACTCTCACCCCACCCCGTCAGCTTCCAAGGTCCTTCATGTTTCGACACAATGAATAAAGCGCCGCCTTCGCCAATATTTATCCCGCATCTATTTTTGCTAAATGGCGCACATGCATGCGGTGACACGCTATCAAGCGCGCTAAATCCATTTGTAGTTAGACGAGACAAGGAATCAACACCGCCGCAAATCACAGCATCAGCAATTCCAGAGTGAATAAAACGTGCCGCAGCCGCAAGTGCTTTTGCGCCAGATGTACATGCCGTAGATACAGTGTGGCACGGTCCCGTAAATCCCACTTGCTCTTGTAAGTATCGCGCTGTATCGCCGAGCTCTTGGCGTGAAAATTCAAAACCCTCAGCCCACACACCCTTTTCAACACGTTGCCCAAGAGGACCAATAGCCTCTTCAACGCCCGTTGTGCTCGTGCCAATAACTCCAGCCACACGATCTGCGCCATGCTTTGCCAGCGTGTCCGCTATAGCTTGCTTCATTTCCCGCAATAGATACCCGGTAATCTGATTGGTTCGCGTTTCACTCGAAAGATCGCTCGGCAGAGCACCAGATAAAGGCGCAACCATTGTTGTCAAACCACCCGCTAATTCTTCAACACGGTCAGGCCGAGGCGGCGATTTAGAGTTAAGGCTTTGCAATGTCTCCTCTCTATTCATTCCAAGGCGTGAACAGATAGAAAAGGCGTTTATATATATATCACTCATGAGGCCGTCATCGCATCGCTGTATATGGTAAGTGAATAGCCCAGATCAAAATTTGTAAGGACATAATGGTCACGGCCACGCGCGTCTTTTGTGTAATACTTAATCTCTACAAGTTGGCGCGCATCATTGTAGATTAAACGCTTGCCATCGCTTTGAGATATATATGTGCCTTCAGACAAAGCATTCTCAATCGCATTCGCAGGCCAGAAAACAAGAAACATATCCGCAAGAATGTTTAACCCTGACAAAGCATCTGGCGCAAAACTGGACCGCGTTTCAATCAGATCAATTTGCGTCCAATCCACCTCCATAACCCGAGGGCCATTGGCCAGCATCATCACCACATTCACATGATCTGATTGTGCCGACACTACCGCCTGCAATGCTTGCGTGCGCCCATCATGGCGCGCAATCAATGTTTGAACTGCTTCTAATTTATCTGGAAAACCTGGTATTTTAGGGAGCGTCAACTCTACCCCCTTACCAATATTGGCCTTTGCCACTTGTGAGTGAACACCCGTCTCTTGCTTTAGAGATTGTGTTGACTGACAAGCCGACACAATAGCCGACATGCCAACAACAAGGGATATAAGAATTGTCTGGCGCATTATACGTCGGCTTTAGTCAAAGCATCCATTAATTTGAAGAAGCGTTTAGGGTCTTTCACGATTGGATTTTTCTGATCCCATGCATAACCCGCCAATATCGCTGTAAAATGCCGCGTAATGTCTTCAGAACGCCCGTCCATAAAAATCATTCGCTGCAATAAGCCATCATACCAAGCATTCACACAGGCTCGGAAAGCTTCCACACCGCGTTTCAGCTCAACGTCAAAATCTTCGTGCCAATCCACCTCTTCTCCGCGCAATTGCTGATCAATCAACCCCGCGGCTAGGCTAGCCGATTTCATGGCAATCGTTACACCAGATGAAAATACTGGATCAAGAAACTCCGCCGCATTCCCCAGCAGAGCATATCGCTCGCCATAGAGTTGCTTCACATTTGCAGAAAACCCAACAAGTTCATTAGCTGGACGCGCCTCAACAGCGTACTTTAGAATATCAGCCATGAGGCCCGATGTTCTAACATAATAGTCCAATCGCTCTTCTGCATCTGCGCCTGCTGCTTCTAGCGTTTGCGCGCCTCCCACGACTCCAATCGAAGACAGTCCATCTGCCAGTGGAATAAGCCACAACCACACTTTAGGATCGTCTGGATGAACAGAAATAAGGATTTTGTTCCTATCAAAATCTGGGTGCGTAATATTATCTGTGACATGCTTAAAACATGCACGGCGTTTCGTCTGATCTGAAGGTGTTTCTAAATCCAGCAAACGAGGCAAAACCCGACCAAAGCCAGATGCATCAATCACGAAACGTGCATTTACCACTCGGTCCTCACCTGTCTCATTCGATATATGCAATTGAGCATGATCTGGCAGGTCTTCACTTGTCGAATTAAAGGCTAGAACCGTCTCACCAAATGAGACTTCTGCTCCTTTATTCTGTGCACCTTCAATCAGGACCTTATCAAATATTTCACGGCGCACCTGATATACTGTTCCTGGGCCTGGCGAAGATTTATCAGGAAAATAAATATCTTCGTATTTGCCATCCATCGCAAAAGCGGCACCGTCTTTAAACTGAAACCCTTCAGCTTCAACGGCACCCAATAACCCAGCCTGCTCGATAAACTCGACACAGTGAGGTAGTAAACTCTCACCAATTGAAAAACGCGGAAAATGTTGGCGCTCGAAAACTTTTACGTTCCAGCCCTTTTGTACCAATAAGGATGCAGCAATTGCGCCTGAAGGCCCAGCGCCAATAATGGCGACATCGCACGCTTCATTTGGATTGGATTCATTTTGCATCAGACACATCCTTTGAAGCTAAATAATTTGGTAAAGTAGAAAAAATAAGCGCGCAAATCACACCAACAGCAACTGTTATTCCAAAGCTGCGTACAGGCAAGGTATCACTTAGTGCGAGCAATCCCATCGACAGAAAAGTTGTCACTGCCCCCACAAGAACAGAAGCCTTAGACCACAATTCTCGCGCGCGTCCTGCTTCCCACATAAATGCTGAATAATCCACGCCCACCCCAAACAAAACCATTGCCCCAGCCATAGAAAAGAACGTAATAGGCTGCCCCAATAATACGGGAAGGTAAATCCCACAGATCATAGCTGCCGCAGGGGTGAGCACAATGCTCAAAGCTCGGATATTTTTATAGGTGATCAGCACAAAAACAAGTGCAACACCAACGGCCGCCAATAAAGACCAAGCAGCCAACACACGGTATTTTGCAAAGGCATTTGAATATTGGCCTGCTATGTCCACCAATGTGACACCTTCAATGGATGTGTCAGGAAGCACTATATTTTGCGGTGCTGACAATCTGGCTATTAGAAAATGTTTGCCATTGTCTAAGACATGTAAATCCTCAAACCATACCGGCTTAGGCGCGTCTACCACCTCATTGCTAGCAGGCGGCAAGGAGGCTAGCCCTAGCTGAGCAGCATGCACCCTACCATAAGGAGAGAACAGCATATCCTCGAGGGCAGCACGGTTAGACCTGCGCACTTCCAGAGAGGGATCAAAACGGGTTAGAGAAAACGTTGTGACTTCTGGGCCGAGCGCTTCAATGGCCGCTTCTTCTCTTTGTTTAGCTTCTTCTATACTAGCCCCTTCAGAAACAAGAAACACTTGTGAAGACATTGATCCAACTATCTGAGATAATTGGGTTTCTTGCGCGATTAGCTCTTTATTTCGAGGTTGAAATTCACGCACATCATCGAGCGGTTTGGATAAAATAACGCCGCCAATTGTAAATATACCAACTCCTAAAGCGATATATGCCGCTATTTTTGAGGTAGGTAGCGCCTTGGAAGAAAACGAAAGGACGCGCAGCCATCGAAAAGAAAGCACCTCTCTTCCATTTTTGGGTGCGCTGTCTAGAGGTAAAAACACAAATAAAACCAATGCCCAAGCGGTAAAAATACCAATTATGGCAAATACCGCTAACTGACGAAACATCGGCACACCCAAAAACACCAGACCCGCAAATCCGGCTGCAGTCGTCAGCATCGATACAGTCATGGGACGCCATAAATGTCCGCGCCGGAATTTCTCCTCCGGCCAATTGTCATTCACACCTGTCGCCATTGCATGAACGGCATAATCCGCCACCACACCAACCAACATGGCTGCAAACACAAGCACCAGCATATGAATATCTTGGAAAATCAATAAGGTAGCAGCAAACCCCGACAGGCAAGACAGGGCAATTAAACTGGCAACAGCAAGCACATTTGTGACCCGCCCAAAGACAAACCAAAATAAAGCCACAACACCAACAATTCCAATTCCACCAATAAACGACATCTCAGTTTTGGCAGAGTTGGCCCCATGTGCTGCATGAAAAACCGCGCCTGTGCGTGCTAATTCAACGCCCTTTGGTGTCCATTCCTCTTCCCAAGAACCAATACGTTCTATTACTTGTGCTTGGGTATCTAAAGCGAAGGCAGGGCGTGTTAGTTTCCCTGATAAAAGAGACTGATTTTTAGGGATAAGTGCTGCACCTTGAGACAAGCACTCCGACAATCGTAATGTCAGCAAAAACGGGTCTGCTCGCAGTAAATCCCCTGTGATTGGCGCACCTACACCATAAACTTTAGCAAGCGCCTGCTTTCGAATATTCTGAGCAATTTCGTCGGATAAGTTTGCTGCCGGCTCACAGAGAATTTCTTCACGGTTGGCAAACACCCAACGGCCTAATCCGTCCATATCTGCCATGTCATCAGCAAACAAATTACCTTGCACAAGCTTTTGCTTAAGGCTCGCCATTGCCTGCACATTCAAGCCAGATTGTGTTGTGTCCGTTACCAGAAAAACAACTCTGTTCGACGCAACCTCTCCTGAGCGATCCATTGCTGCTTTGACGGACGAAGCGAGCGTTTGGTTGGGGAGAATGGATTGGATATTTGTATCTATCGGTAGTCCATTGGATGCACGCGCAACAATTATTGTAAGGCTAAGCAATAGCCAAACCACACATGCACATGCGCCCCATCTATTTTTTACAAGCCCCCACACGTCAGGCTCTATCCTTTTGAAAACGTGACGAAAATCACATCTCCATTTGATTGTTTGACTTTGATTGAGTCTATTTTTGTGCACCCTGTCACATTAATTGCTGTCACGTGTTTTGCCATATCCTGTGCTTTCGGCATCAGGGAAAGCCCCCAACCCGTTTCATTTTCAATTTCGGATACAATATAATTTTCATCCACGCCTCTCAAATCACCTTTGAGAAGGTTTACCAAACCACTTTGTGACAACATGGGATTAGCAGCACCAGCAGCGCCGACTGGTTCTGCCGGTCCGCCCTCGATAGATTGCGTCATACCGGATTCGGAAATTACTGTAGAAATTTCAATAGGATCTGACACCGTCCACGTAATAGAATCACTTGCCACAAGCACGGCTCCAGATGATACAAGCGCTTGATCAATTCCCTTTAGGTGTCGCTCTTGGACAAAGTGTCTGCTTCCTAATTCTTGAGCAACCTTTTGGGGCGCTAAACATGTTTGCTCTCCAGCAGGAGCAGGAGCAGCTTGAGCAGCAATTATAAGGGAAAAACTCATCAAGAAAGATATCATGCTCGGAAAGGCTCCAATTTGTCGCGAAACACTTTGGGCGTTTCCCATTGCATTTCATTTGTCTTTAAATCCACGGCAACATGCGTTGTATAGGCTTTGCACAATCGTTGCTTGGTTTCCATATTACGGATTTCAAAGTCAATTTTAAGGCGGTTTTCCCATTCTGTCAGACCGGCAATAATTACAACCTTCTGACGCAGCAACATAGGGTGAGCATAGCGGATATTCATTTCTATCACAGGCCAGCCATAGCCAGACCTAGCCATCTCATCATAATTATATTCAATCTTATCAAGGAGTTCGACGCGCCCAAGTTCAAAGAAACGGGGATAATTGCCGTGCCATACAATATTCATTGGGTCGATATCATGAAACTGCGCTTCGCTAATAGTTTCTGCTTTTACGATTGCGCGTCTCATTCTATCCCCTCTCCATTTCGCTCATTAGCCACCTTAGAATCACTATCGGCGGGTGACTTCAAATCCTTATCAGAGGTAGATTTCGAGGTCTTGTTGGAAAAGTCATTCCAAAAGTCAAAGAAGTTAAACCACTGCATGGGAGCCTCCTGCAATGCCTCTTCTAATAAGCTGGCATAGCGCTGGGCATAGGCCTGCAGCGCGCTTGCTCTATCTCTGCGTGGCAGCTGCAAGGGGTCTGCAAAAGATCTGAACATAATCGAGAAGGGAGGCTTTGATTTCGTGCGGATACAGGACAGAAAAAAGATCGGACATTTTAACGCTGCACCTAGAATGTAAGGACCAATCGGAAATTGAGCTTCTGCGCCCAAAAACTGCACCGGCACTGTACTCTCTTTTGAGGCACCGCGTGGAGGCGGCCTATCCGCAGCCATCACAACCCACTCTCCTGCTTCGACGCGCGACGACAATTGCATAGCTACAGAAATATCAATTTCACTAACTTGGATCAAACGCACCGTCGAATGATCCGAGAATTGATTGATCACGGAATTAAATTGCTGCGCATTTTGAGTATGCATGAGAACAGTCACCGAGAAGCGACGGTTTACTGTTGCAACGGCCCGGATGAGTTCAGGGTTTCCTAGATGGCCGGTAAGAACCAGACCACCACGGCCGCTTTTTTTAGCTTCATCAAATTCGCCACCATCGACGCCCGATACATGGGAATTGTTGATCTCACCTGTCCAACTGGCCAGCTTATCAAGCATCGCCCCTGTAAACGCCATAAAATGCGAGAACCCTGTCCAAAAATTTGGTTGTTTCTTGATGAGTCCATTTTTATATGCACGCTCAAGATACGCGCGGGATGCTCGCCTTTGATCGGTACCGTTTAGATAGAAGAATAAAACGACTGGTGCCAACACCACCATCGATACGCGCCGACCCACAATCTTATAAATACGCGCAGAGATCAAAATCCCCAATCGCGTTCCACGTTCTGATTGGGATGCCCAGTTTTGGGATTCTGTTTCAGAGTGAGTTTGCGACATTAATTTTTTAGACCTTTAAAATTCCAAGTGCATTCAAATAGCAACGCTCGCATTGAGATGTAGCAAACGTTTTGAGAGAGGTCTTCAAGTTATGACAAAAAATGCCCGACGCTTCACATAAAAATTATGGTCAGCAAAAGGTTACCAGAAAAGCGCAATAATTTTATGCGAACCACATCTGTTTTTTTACGTTAATACGCTAAGTTCATTACAGAAGACCAGACCGGATACGTCATCGCTCATACATTTCCAAAAGCCTGATTAACAAGGCTGGGTGTATGAGCGTGACGCACCTCACACCTCATTTACCCACTCGTCCATCCATAATGCGGAAGGAATACAGACGTGCGTTATTTTGTAGATTGCGAATTCAATAGTTTTGGTGGAGATGTTCTCTCTATAGCCATCGTTCCTGAACACGGCCAACCATTGTATCTCGCACGCCCCAGAAACGAAATTGCAGCACTTGTACGAGAAGAAAAAATAGACCCTTGGGTGATTGACTATGTGTTGCCAGTCATTTCTGCCAATGGATTGTCGCCAACTTATTTGGACCGTTCTCAATGGGGACTCGAACTTCAGCGTTTCTTACGCTGTGATAGCGAAATTGTGTTCGTCGCTGATTGGCCAGAAGATATCGCACACCTCATGCAGATCATGATGATCGCACCCGGCGGCATGATAAACCTACCCTGTTTTAAAATAGAGATGCGCCGCGTAGACGCCTATTATACAAATCTTGAAGGGGCTGTACGTCACAATGCATTGTGGGATGCTTTAAGTCTGCGTAATCTTTACCTCATGGAAAAAGGTGAGTTTCCTAGACCTGTCGCGAAACGCGCATAAAGCCAGAACAGTATAATGCACAAAAAAATATCTCCCCTGAACACATCTGGGGAGATTTTTGTATCTCATACATATTAAGGGGAAAATGGTACCGCCTCCGGGTCTCGAACCTGGGACCTCCTGGTCCACAACCAGGCGCTCTAACCAACTGAGCTAAGACGGCATATTTTCTTCAACTAAAAAGCTGAGGAGCGGTTGATAAATCGAATGCGCAAACTCTGCAAGCCTGAATTTGCGCAAATTTCGAATTACATGACCGCATAGCCCTTAGAATTGATGTAGTTTGTCAATTCACGCACTCGCGTATCAGGGCTTGGGTGTGTTGACATCCACTCTGGAGATGCACCTTCACGGTTTTGCCCCATCTTCTCCCAAAGACGTACTGATTCTCTCACATCATACCCAGCAGCATGCATTGAATCGACACCTAGAAGATCTGCTTCCAGTTCATGTTTGCGGGAAAACGGCAAAATAATTCCGAGCGATAAACCTGCACCAGCTGCTGCCATAACCATTTGTTGTTCTGTACTGGACATATCCGAAGCAGCTGTTGCGACGGTAGTTCCAACTAGGGCAACTTGTCCAAGCGTTTGCTGGCTCATCCGTTCATTTGAGTGACGACCTTCAACGTGCCCCACTTCGTGACCCAAGACCGCTGCAACTTGATCGTCATTATCGGAGTAATCAAGTAAACCTTTGTAAAAGCCGACTTTTCCACCCGGCATTACGAATGCATTTTTTTGATCAGAATCAAAAACTACAAACTCCCAATCAGCATCAGCAAGAGATGGAGTACGTTGAGATGCAACTTTTCTGATACGATCACCGATACGAAGCAAGCGCGCATTCGCCGCGCGATCTGTTGAGATGGGGGTCTCCTGCTTGGTTTGTGCCCATGCGCTGGCAGACATCTGCACGAGCTGTGAGTCGGACATGAATGTCAGCTGTGAACGTCCTGTTGCTGGGTTAGTTGAACACCCACTCACACTCGCACCTGAAAACGCTACAATCGTTCCCGCCCAAAGGCCGCGAACGACATCACGACGATGCAATTGTATAGGTCCATTCGCGCTCTGCACGATCTGGTGATTGTTACACATACCCAATCCCTCCTCAAATATTGATAAGAGTAGGTTTACCATAAACTTTCAGATGGAAAACCCATTTATCTTCGTTGCTTACAGATAAAATATCATGTGATGCATGAATATGAGATGAGTGAACCTAAATTCCATTTTTCGATTTGCAACAAGGCAGCAAGAATAATCGTTTTTATTTTGACACCTCAGAGCACTTAATTTCGGATAAATTCTCTCTAATAGCTCAACGTCTCTCTAAAACTGTTCTGGTATATCTCTCCAACACACCTTTGAAGGATTACCCTAATGGCCAAAGCACAGTTTCATAAAAATCAAAAAGTCTTTGTGAAAACAGTAGGCACATGGGCGGTCGTCGAGAAAGTTATCCCTCAATGGGTTAAAGGCCTCGATGAACCATTAAAAATCCACTACGATGTCGGACTAGGCCGTGAATTTGCTGCAACAGAACTTGCCGCAGACAAAGCAAATGGCCCAACCGATGCAGTGGGAGATCTTGAAAGCTGGCGCGTCGTTCGCGAAAAAAACCGCTGGAAAGAAGCTGGTGACGCAAACGATCACCCTCACCCTGGCAGCTTTCCTAAAGTCGTGACCGACGAAAAGGACTGGGGCGGCTGGCGCGTACCAAGTGCTGAATACGACCGTGATCCTCTAAAAATTGAGTTTCAAGCTCGTATTATTTGCGCAGCACCTCAATTGATGAAGCTTGCAAAAGTTCTCTCTCGCTGTGCAGCTCAAGACGCTGATGATCTACCAAATGATATTCTTCAATTGGCTAAACAAGGCACAACGCTATTGCGGACTATCTATGATACCCCAAACCAAAGCGGCGATATTCAGAGAGCTGCAGAATAGTTGAATTCTGTAGAAACTTTACATCTTACGATATACATCACGAACGTTTCAAACGCTAAACTTTATAGAACGGCCCGTACCGTTTTTTGAAGTAAGCAGAAGAATCTGCTTCCCTTGCTTCTCTCAAACTGTCCAAGAACCGCTCTCCTGTGGTCAATTTTAAACATAGGTTTGAAATAGAAGTTGATTTTTGTAGGATTCAACTGTCACGAGGTTTAAATGTATTCTAAAAACAGCTATCTGCTTAGATAGATTGTGCTCTTTAATTAGAGACGGATACATACGGAGTTCTAAATCATGCGCACGGATACGCCCCCACCGGTACGCCTCGTCGATTACCGCCCTTATCCTTTTGCTTTAGATCACGTAAATTTAGAATTTTTCTTAGAGCCTACACACACACGTGTTCGTAACAAAATGACAGGTCATCGCGTATTTGGCGAGCACGCCATGATGCAACTTCACGGCGATAATCTTAAACTCATATCTATTGCACTGAATGGCCATGCATTGCCGGAAAGCCAGTATGAATTGACTGACGAAGGTTTAAGCCTTCACATGCCAGCAGGCGAATTTGTTTTAGAAATTGAAACTGAAATTTCACCGGAAGAAAACACCCAGCTTTCTGGTTTATACATGTCCGGTGGACGTTTTTGTACTCAGTGTGAGGCTGAAGGTTTCCGCCGTATCACTTATTACCCTGACCGCCCTGACGTATTGGCACCTTTCGATGTACGGATGGAGGCCAATAAAGACACATATCCTTATCTTTTATCCAACGGAAACCCTGGCAAAAGTGGCGACATCGGACCTGATCGCCACTACGCGGAATGGAGCGACCCGCACCCAAAACCATCTTACTTGTTTGCACTCGTAGCTGGTGATTTTGATGTTTACACTGACAGCTTCACTACCATGTCTGGTAAAGAAACACCGTTGGCAATTTATGTTGATAAAGGTGACTACAATCGCTGTGCTTATGCAATGGATTCCTTGAAACGCTCAATGTCGTGGGATGAAGATGTATTTGGACGCGAATATGATCTGGATGTCTTCAACATTGTAGCTGTAAGAGATTTCAACTCTGGTGCAATGGAAAACAAAGGTCTCAACATTTTCAATGCAGCTTACGTATTGGCCGATGGGGAAACTGCAACAGACGCAGACTTCGAGGCTATCGAAAGTATCGTTGCTCACGAGTATTTTCACAACTGGACAGGTAATCGTATCACTTGCCGAGATTGGTTTCAGCTTTGCTTAAAAGAAGGTCTCACAGTCTATCGTGACCAAGAATTTTCGGCTGATATGCGTTCACGCGCTGTAACCCGTATTAAAGATGTAATTCGCTTACGTGCACGTCAGTTTAGCGAAGATGGTGGCCCTCTTGCTCACTCTGTTCGCCCAGATGAATATGCACGAATTGATAATCTCTACACAGCGACCGTTTACGAAAAAGGCGCGGAACTCATTCGCATGCTTCGCACACTTATCGGTGACACTGCATTTTTTGCAGGCTTAAACCGCTATTTCGACACATATGACGGGCAGGCAGCGACGATTGAGGATTTTTTAAATTCATTCCAACTATCAACGTCCGAAGACTTAAGAGAATTTGCAAATTGGTATTCTCAATCAGGTACGCCTATTGTCACCGCATCAGGCGTTTATGACTCAATAGCTCGCACTTACACATTGTCATTAAAACAACACACGGAGCCAACGCCGGGGCAACCTGAAAAAATGGCTCTGCCAATTCCTTTGCGTACAGCCTTATTCTCAAATAAGGGCCGTCGTCTCTCAACTAAATTGAACGGCGACATAAATGACGAACACTTGGTCGTCTTACGCGAAGCAGAACAAACATATGTTTTCACAGATGTAAGCTCTGCGCCGATACATTCATTGAATCGTGGTTTCTCAGCTCCCATAAAGCTAAAAGATGGCTTGAACGATGCAAACAGATCCACTTTAGCCGCCGCCGACAATGACCCGTTTGCACAATGGGAAGGGCTGCAAACCTTGGCACGCGGCCTATTAATCGATCTCGCGGCAAGTGAAGATGGCACTTTGAATGATCGTATTCATGCATATGTAGATGCAATCGACGAAGCATTTACTGCTGCGATTGATGACCCAGCATTTGCATCGCTTATTCTGCGCCTGCCGAGTGTTGGAGAATTAATACAAGATCAGAATGCATCTGATCCTTCAAAATTTCATTCTGCGAGGCTCACCCTTAAACGCGCTATCGCACGTCATGTTCAAAACTCGCTTGTGGCGACAATCCAACACCAAGAAACTGGACCATTTGATCCTTCAGCCAGTGCTGCTGGTCGCCGCGCCTTAAAAGCAACGGCAATAGACTTGCTTTCAAGCCTGCAAAACGAACATGCACAGCGTATTTCAGACACCTTCCAATCAGCCACGACAATGACTGAGATTCTCGCATCAATGAACGCACTCGGTAATATTGAAGGTGGCGGTGCAGAAGGCGAACTATTCGACAAAGCTCTGACAGCTTTTGAAGAAAAATGGAAAGATAGTCCAATTGTAATGGACAAATGGTTCTCTGTACAAGCAATGTCTGTGCGCTCTGATCTGCGTATGCGCTTGCAACGCTTATGTGCTAGAACTGACTTCGACCTTAAGAACCCCAACCGCGTGCGCGCCATAGCAGCAGCGTTTGCGATGAACAATCCTGTTGCATTCCATGCTCCCGATGGCTGGGGCTATGAATTTCTCACTGATCTGATTTTGAAAGTTGACAGCCTGAACCCTGCTCTTTCTGCAAGATTGGCAACAGCATTTGAAAGCTGGAGACGCTTTTCATCTGACCGTCAGGTACATGCTGAAAAGCAATTGCGTCGCCTTGATGATGCAAATCTCTCCAAAAATGCGCAAGATATCATTACACGCGCATTAGCGCTAAGCAGCAGCTAGAGAGACATCTCCATTCCAATAAGATTGAAATCGAGCCACTGAATTTAGATTCGGTGGCTCTTTTGTAAGCTGAATAAACCTTAACGATTAGACGCCGAGATTTCCTACTTTTCTTGGCCTAATTGATCCAAAATAGTACAGGGAGATATTGAATTTGAATATGTAAATATAAACGACTTTAATATTCATACTTAAGTCGCATTAATGATTAAATTTCAAACTTTTACTTTAACCATCTTCAACGTCACTCGCGTATACCACATCTCATAAAAAGAAGTGGAAAACACTATGCGTTCGACCAGAGCTACATCAGATAAAGGTGCCACCATCGCAAAATCTGCGACGGACCTTTGTATAGAGTCAGATATCAACGGTACAATTACCTTTGCTGAAGGTGATGGTAGCCTACTCAACACCGTTGATGTACGGATGTTAGTTCTGTCGAACTTGTTTCAATTGCTGAATGTGCCTGACATTTCTAATATCCAAGAAGCCTTCGCTAGCCTCGATATTGGAGCACGGGCATCTTTTGACGATATGAGCCACGCACCGCATGGACGACGCATTTCAATTTCTCGCCCTGAAGAAACCCCTGCTACCTTTCAAATAACCATCGCCGATTTATCGCAACACAAAATTCTTCAGGACTTAAAGGTAGACGAACACCTGATTAGAGCTTTTAGAAGCTCAATATCATCTTCTGAATTGCAGGCTGCGCGCCAACCGGTTGTCTGCACCCAAACGGGTCAATTAAGGCATTATGAAATACTTGCCCGTTTCCCATTCGAAGGTTCACCCTACCCCATGATCGTTGCCGCAGAACGTCGAGGCATTATTTCTGAACTCGATTGCGTTATGTTGGATGCAGTGTGTCAACGTCTTAGCCACCCATCGGGTCACCAATTAAAGTTAGCGGTCAACATTTCAGGGCAATCCATCCAACGCACTGATATTGCATATGAGCTTAATCGAATTGTTCGCGCCTATGATTTTAATAAAGAACGACTCATTCTTGAGATTACTGAGTCTTCGCAAATGCATGATATCGACACTGCTTCCAACGTCGTAGACCTTTTGAAGAATACAGGCGCAAAAATTGTGCTCGATGACTTTGGAGCCGGGGCAGCTTCTTTTGGATATTTACGCGCCCTTAACGTGGATGGCGTGAAATTCGATGGATGCTTCCTAAATGGTCAAGGCTCAAACGAACGCAACACTGCTCTCATGCGCGCAATATCGGGCATGTGCAAAGAATTAGGTATGAGTGTTGTAGGCGAACGAGTTGAAACTGAAGCTGACCGACAAACATTACTTAACGCTGGCGTTATGCTAGCTCAGGGATATCATTTTGGTCGACCTGAGATTGATTCTATATTCTTTGCGGACCGTCGCCGAAAACGGGATGCTGCTTAATTCGACGAGACGCTTATTATGGCGAAACGAAACCTAGATCGGCTGCGTGTCCTGTTGGTTGACGACAATAGTCACATGCTCACCATCGTAAAGACACTCATGCGTGGCTACGGCATCAAAAATTTTGATGAAGCCCGTGACGCTGTTGAAGCTTTTGATATCGCCCGCAGCGAGCCTATTGATTTCATTGTTGTTGATTACCAGATGGACATTCTAGACGGGGCTGATTTTGTACGCCTTGTTAGAAATGCTGAAGACAGCTCTAATCCCTACATTCCTATAATCATGCTGACGGCATATTCTGAACGCTCACGAGTAGAAGCAGCACGAGATGCTGGTGTAACTGAATTTCTCGCTAAACCAGTAAACGCAATTGATCTCTATAGAAAAATTGCATCCATCATCAATTCGCCTCGCCCGTTCATTCGAACGAGCAACTATTTTGGTCCTGACCGCCGACGCCATGACACAGGAAATTTCAATGGTGAGGAACGTAGAGATCTTTACCAGACGTCACACGACATTGATTTAGACCTATAACGCATTTTTAATTATGCTTAATAGGCGATTAATCCACAATTTAACACAAATTTAAAGCTTTCAGAGTGACTCGAATCTTGTGCACTATTCAACTCGCACAAGGGAGACTCCGTCTTGGCCAAGACGAACAGCAAAAAGCAAACTAAACTTAAAGCTTCTGGCACTTCGTCGGCGGCTCCCATTCCTACACGCGTATTGCTTATGCTGTTCACAGCATTTGCTGGCACACTTGGTGTAAAAGCATGGGAAGAACGTTCTGCGCAAAATGATGCTCTGATGGCGCAGCAGACACGTGAAGCAATGGCTATAGGTGGATATGTTCGATCAGAGGTTTTGCGCTCACAGACAGCTATGGACGTTATTCTTGCACGATCCGGCAGCACCTCAGACGCGAAGAAAACTGCCAAGCTCGACAAGATAACACGCACAATAACACAAAAGCCTAATACGCAAGCTATTCTGAAAGACGACAGCACCGCAGCTATATTTTCCCAAGACCATAACGGACAATGGTGGGAGGGCCAAATCTCTGTTGCGAGACTGACACCTACCCCTGAGGGCGAACGTCAGTTCAACGTTGTGAAGTCGTCAGAAGCTGCACTTGGCGCAAACGTTCAAAGAGTGGGTATGTCACGAAGAGTATCAGCGTGTGCCCCCATAGGTGAGACGCAACTTGCAGTGTGTGTCGCACGAGATGTTGAATTGCTTAGCACCACTGACTACAATCGCATCCTTATCTATCTGCTTTTAATAGCGGCTCCCGGTCTTGCCGTCATTGGACTCGTCAACACTATCAAAACCAATACTCAACGTTTGGGACATGAGTCTGAAGCACGTAAAGAAATTGAAACGCATTGGAGAGAATTAGAAATTGGCGGCCAAAACGGTTACTGGACATGGAACCGCCAAACAGGACTTCTTAGCTTACGTGAAAAAACTGCTGAGATGCTTGGCCTCGTTTCAAATAAAGATCTTACAATTCACGAATTCCAAGAGCTCATTCATCCAAGCAATCAAAATAGGGTTGTCTCGGAATTAGAGCGGGCAGGCGGTGACAAATCATTTCAAATTGATTTCAAAGGAAATGGCTCATTTAGCTCTCGCTATTTTGAAATGCAGGGCGGCCCGTTTCAGGATGGACTGTCTGGAATCATTTCTGACACAACTGATCGCGTCCGCGCAGAAGCACGTTCACGCATTTCAGAACATCTCGCCCGCTCAGTTGTAGATGCCTACCCCGGCCCATTTGCTGCATGGGATCAACGTCACCGCCTTCTAATTTGGAACAAAACATTCGCCAATATTTTCAACCTTCCAGAGCACGTTTTACGTGCCGGCGCATCTTATGACGTGGTGATGGCTGAAGCTGCGAAGCAAATCCGTATCGAACGTCCAATTTCTGACAATGAAAACGGACGTGAGATCCTGTTGCTATCAGATATATGGCTCAACTTTTATGATCGCCCCACTTCTGGTGGCGGCTTGGTGACTGTTGGCCTAGATATGTCGTCTTTGAAAAATCACGAGCAATCATTGCTTGGAAAAGAAAAGAAGTTGCGACGTCTAGTTCTAGAATTAGATCGTATGCAAGGGCAATCAGAAGAACACGCTCGCAAATATGCCGAACAGAAGAACAAAGCTGAACGCGCCAGTCAGGCAAAATCTGTCTTCTTGGCGAATATGAGCCATGAATTGCGCACACCATTAAACGCAATCAATGGTTTTTCTGAAATGCTTATTAAAGAAATCTTCGGGCCCTTAGGAGACGAGCGATATAAAGGATATGCAGAAGATATCCTATCGTCCGGTCAGCACTTGCTCGACATGATCAATGATATTTTGGATATGGCGAAAATTGAAGCCGGAAAAATGTCTATTTCAAAACGCGAAATAGACCCAGTTGACGCCGTTGATTCCGCTGTCCGTATGATCCGAAGACGAGCAGAAGATAAAGACATCAAAATCAGCCTAAATATCGCTAATGATATCCCAGACATTGAAGGAGATCATCGTGCTATCAAGCAAATGGTACTTAACCTTGTATCAAATGCGATAAAGTTCACAGACCCCGGTGGATTTATAAATGTGTCAATCACAAAGGAAGGTACTTTTGTCCGCGTGAGCGTTGCTGACAATGGGATAGGAATTCCAAAACAAGATCTACCGCGTCTTGCTCAACCTTTCGAACAGTCGTCAGCTGATGAAAACCGAAACAGCAAGGGCAGCGGCCTTGGCCTCTCCCTAACAAAATCATTTGCTGAGATGCATGGTGGACAGCTTTTGCTAGAAAGCGAATTTGGCGTAGGAACAACTGTAAGCTTCCTATTGCCGATTGATCCTCCTCAAAAAAGTAAGCCCCAGAAAATAGCCTAGAGCTTTCTTATTTGATGGCACTTATTCATCTAATGGCTGAGGCGGAGCTTCATCAGGCCTTCCGTCACGAGGTGGTGGCGGACGGTCATGACGTCTAAAATCGCCCTCTCCATCACCACGCTTGCGGCCCTTACACCCCTCACCCTCACAGCGGGATTCACGAGAACGCATACGGTCTTTAAGGAGTAATGTTTCAGCAAGAACAACGCGCGCTTCCGGCGACATTCCTTCCATGACGTCAAGAACTCCACTTTCAGCAATACTTTTAATCTTACTGTCAGCCTGCTCAAATTTTTCCAAGGCCGTTTCCACATTTACACGCTCAAACGGTTCAACTTTAATAGCCTCAATAACCTGATCATGCATTTGCCGAACAACTTTGCGCTCCGCGTGACTATTCTTCCAATGTTGAATCATAGTCTTTTTCATAGCTTTACGTTCATCTTCGCTCATCACATTTAGAACGTGCTCCATCGGTGGTCGATGACCATCACGTCCCATATATGAGCGCTCGGAATTACGACTATCCACAAGCATTTGACCGCCAATTAGACCAATTAAAGCAGCATTCAAAGCCAAAGAAACAGCTAGAAATGCTGAAAATTTCTTACTTTCTTGAGGTGCGTTATCAGTCATTACCGACCTCATCAGACTGTAACCATGTACTTGTATCGAGTTCAGATAGATCTTCTATCGACGCATACGCCAACATATCACTTACAGCGTTAAGTTCTGCTTGCTCTGCCGCTTGTGCATATCCTACACCTAGTCCACCAACAAGCGCCGCACTTATTAGGCCAGCACTCGCCCATTTAGGGGCGCTCAGCGACCTAATACGACTCAAGAAGCTCGGGCGTGACGCATTTGCTTTGGGAACAAGTTCTATGAGATGCGCTTCAAGCGAAACACTAATTGGCGATTGCTTATCACTCGAAACTAAGATTGCATCAAAATCAGCCTCTTCCTGAATTCGTGCAAGTATTTCCTCATCTTTTGATTGAAAGAAAGAAGATGCTAAAGCACGCTTATCTTCAGGCCAGCGTTTCAATTCTGCGCCATATACTTCCAAATATCCTAGAAACTGGTCTTTATTCATACCCTACCTCCTTTCTTACGTTATTGCTCGAAACCAGATGCACGTCCTTGTGCATTTGCAACTAATAAATCATCTCTATTTGCCATCAGTATTTGCTTTAAGGCACGTCGCCCTCGCGATAGCAAACTCTCCAGGGCATCAACACTTACGTCCAAAACACTTGCTGCTTCGATATTTGAAACATCCTCAAAATAGCACAAAGCTAAAGCCGCTCTTTGGCGCTCGGGTAAATCTTGCATCGCAGCTTTAAGCATATCGGACCTTGATTTCGCTTCTAACTCTTCGACCGGTGTTGCAGCTTCATCCATCATTTCCGGCACCACATCTATATTGCCCATTCTTGGCTTACGTAACTTGTCCAAACAGGCATTCATCGTCACCTTATGAAGCCAAGTTGTAAATTTGGCAGTACCTGGCTGCCATTTTGATGCATTCTTCCAGACCTTTAAAAACACTTCTTGAGTTACATCCTCAGCCTCGGCCTCATTGGACATCATTCGCCTAGATATATTCAAAACGCGTTGGCTATGCCGCCTTACCAGAACAGAAGCTGCCTGCCGGTCGCCACGCCCTACTTTCTCAATCAATTCATCATCTGAAACTGTTTCTGTTTGCATATGATTTTTAATCTAACCTTGGTTGAGAAAGCGGGGGATACGTTAGCGTTTAATAGTCTAAATTAACAATCATTGCGATGTTTTTTACCGTGATCCTTATCATCATGTGAACCGCGTTCTTTGTTCGCATTGAATTCATCAAAATTGACAACACCGTCTTTATCGGCATCCAATTTCTCAAAATGCTTAGTCTGTAAGACTGATTTCATTCTTTCTTTTTCAGCGGTGTGAAACGCCTCTAATTCAGCACTGGTTAGATTACCATCTGAATTTGCGTCTGCCGCTGCAAATTTAGAACTATGCGCTGTTTGTTTTTCTATATCCGAAAGTTTTCCGTCGCCATCAGCATCAAAGTTTTCAAGAATAGACTGGTGCATCTCTTTCCGGCTCCGCCGATCACCATCTTCACCTTTACGCTTGCCGTTTTTAGAACCTCTGTCACCTTTCGATCCCTTATCTGCAGAGGCAAACTCTTCTACGCTAATGTTGCCGTCGTTATTTGTATCAATAAGCTCAAAGTGCTTGGCTTGCATTTTCGCCTTACGCTCTTCTTTACGCTTCTCAAATGCTGCAGAAAGCTCTGTATGAGTTAGACTACCATTTCCGTTGGTATCAATCTCATTGAAATGCGCCATTTTAATTGCCAATTTTTCAGAGTCAGATAGCTTTCCGTTTCCATCTGCATCATATTTGGCAAGCTGCTCAGCACGCATTGTATTAGCGGCATCACATTTTTCACCTGTGCCTTTAGGGTGTTCGGCAAATGCAGAAGCACCAAGTGTTAAGGCTGCAACTGCACTCGCTGTAAGGGTCAAGATAAAAGTCTTTTTCATCGGGGTAACTCCTTTAGGGTGTCTGATAATAATACAACGAGTCTCCCCTTAACTATCCGTCGTTAATGGCCCTATTTTTTCTTCCCTAAGTGCAGATGCTTGCTTTTGAACGCGCGTAACATCCTGATTTAATAGTTTAAAATTTTCATACCCCACACAGGCTGCTAGCCATTTTTTAATACCTTCTGATGCAATATTTTGATCAAACTTACCCGATGTCGCAATTCGCAAAGCTTGCTGCAGATTAGCTTGCAGAGCATATGCGTTGGACAAAATTTCTGCCTCATTTTGGGAAAATACTGCGCACGCCTTTAGCGCTGAGATTGCCTCTAAAGTGTTAGGCTGGATTACAGAGGTATGATGGCGGGCATTTTTTATAAGCGCTTGCTGGACTACAAATTCGATATCGAGCAACCCACCCGGAGATAGCTTTAAATCCCAATCACCGGATGGCGGTCGTTCGCGTGCCAAACGTTGCCTCATATCCAGAATATCCTTGTCTAGATCTGCGAAATCTGATCGCGCTTGCAGAGCCTGTTTTGCAACATTCAATACACGCGCTGCAAGCTCCGCATCACCTGCAACAACACGCAAACGCGACAAGGCCATATATTCCCATGTCCACGCTTCCCCTTGATAATATTTTTCAAAAGACGTTATTTTAACGGCAACAGGACCGGCGCGACCAGAAGGGCGCAATTGCATGTCTACTTCATAAAGTTCTCCCTCCTCGGTAGGAGCCGACAACGCTGCAATCAATCTTTGCGTAAAACGTGCTGCTAAATCATTCGGGTGAGGTGGATCACCTGGGTCATAAATTACAATAATATCGAGGTCCGAAGTCGCTGAAAGCTCTTTGCCACCTAACTTCCCAAAAGCTCCAATAACCCATTTACCCGGCCAATCACCAAATTTGCGTTGCACTTCTGCGAGCGCAACATCTGCCATGCATTTAATTGTAGCATCTGCTAAGCGCGTATATGCAGGACCGGCGTCACATGCATCTGCTTGACGACGCAGTATATGATACCCAATGCGCAACGACTCCTCCCTATGGAATCTACGTGCCGCATTTATTTGCCCTTCAAAATCAGCTTCTCGCCCCAACACACGTTGTAACTCTTCTAATACAACCTCATAACTATCTTCATCTAAAGGGGCGTTAAAGGCTTGATCCAACATACCATCGAGAAGTGCAGGTTGACGCGCCAAATCTGTCGCTAGTTTGGGTGCATAGGCCATTGCCGATAGCAAATCTTCCGCAAACTTTGGTTCCGCCAACATAAGGGAAAAGACTTGTACACCTCCACGAAGGCCACCAATGAAGTCAGAAAAGCGCGACAGCGCAGAATCGGCTTCTCCAGTTTGCGCCATATATTTCAACAAGCGAGGTGTGAGCGTTGTTAATAATTGCTGCCCGCGAACTGTACGCGTTGCCGGAAGCCCTCCGCGGTGCCAGTTGCGCAAACGCTCAATCACATTACTTGGGTGACTGAACCCCATTTCTTCGAGCGTTTTTAGAGTACCTGGGTCATCGTCGACGCCTGTGAAAACAAGATTTCCATCATCTCCCGATAAACGCTCTTCTTGAGCAAATAAATCTGAATACACACCATGCACAAATTGACGAACAGCTTTTAGATCCTTTTCAAACAACTCAATATCTGTTCCATATCCCAACAGGTGCGCAATTTCTAAGCGACGCTCAGGTATATCCAACAATGTATGGGTTTGTTCATCATTATGCATCTGAATTCGATGCTCGACATTTCGTAAGAACGCATATGCACGCTTTAAATCAGCTGCATTTTGAGGATCTACTGCTTGAAACTTAACAAGTGCATCAAGTGATTCATCGGTTCGTCGCGTACGAAGCTCCGGGTGCCGTCCACCCAGAATGAGTTGTTGAGTTTGCGCAAAAAACTCGATTTCGCGAATGCCACCTCGGCCCAGCTTTACATCAAATTCCTTAACATCTATCGGCTCGTGACCACCAGTGGAATGAATTTGGTGCTTGATAGCGTGAATATCCCCTATCGCCCAATAATCTAGATGTCTGCGCCAGATATAGGGTTCTAATTCTTCAAAAAACAATTGTCCGGCTGTATAATCACCGGCACACACACGCCCTTTGATATAAGCCATGCGTTCCCAATTTTGACCTACACGTTCATAATAATTGAGGGCTGTTTGCGTTGAAATTGCAATAGCATTAGAGGATGGATCAGGACGTAAACGCAGATCAACACGAAAAACATAACCATGCTCATCTCTTGTTTCCATTAGTTGGGCAAAATCTTGTGTAATACGTACGGCAGCTTCTTTTGCTGACCTAGAACTCGCCTCAAACCTTTCAGGATCGAACAAAACGATTACATCTACATCTGAGGAATAATTTAATTCATATGCCCCCATCTTACCCATAGCGATAGCGAATAGCCCTGTATCATCAAGACATTCTTTAGGAGCTACCCAGTCCTTTTTAGCGGCAGTTTGATAAGCACACCACATAGCAACCTGAGTGCTTTTTTCCGCAAGAATAGTAATCGCATGTATAACTTGGTTTACATCCCACAATCCTGACAGATCAGCGAGCGCAATGGCTAAATGACCTTTTGCTTTTGCTTGTCGAAGCAATAAACTAACATTTGAACGATCGTGACCAATGTCATTCGCCCTTTGAAGCAAATCGAGACATATTTGAAAACTTGCTTCAATTCCTTTTTGGGTTACGGCCTCAAACACATCTGGGTGACGATTCAGCAAATTGCATAGATAAGGCGTGTCTGCCAAAAATGCTTGCGCAGCAGCTAATGACTCTAGCACCTGAGATACAGGTGTATTTGACAATTGTTCCAGATTACGGATTGGAGTTGGTTTCATCATCAAGCGCCTTTGCTACCATTATTGGTTGCGAGTCTAGCGCGATGTTTAAGCAGAAGCGAGAGAAAGACTTATTTTAAGACCAGGTGTCGAATGACCAGGTAGACCATCAGACAAACTGAGTTTGGCTTGATGCATTTCAGCTACCGCAGATACCAAAGATAAACCTAATCCAGAGCCAGGTTCGGTACGCGCTTCTTCAAGGCGGAAAAAGCGTTCAAACACTTTTTCTCTGTCTGTTTCAGGAATACCCGGCCCGCTATCAAGTACAGATAATTCAATCTCGCCCGTACGCTTACGTCGTAAGACGAGTTTCACTGCCCCCCCTGTCGGAGTATATTTCACAGCATTATCCAGCAGGTTAAACATCACCTGCGTGATAAGTGATTTATCTGCGTGAACCATCAAATTCGACTTTATATTATGCGTAAATGAAAGGCCTTTTTCTTCACACACAGCATCATAAATCTCTGCAAGCTCATCACATTGCTCACTTAAACTGAACCGATCAAATGTACCAGATTGACCACCCTGTACTTTAGATAAACGAAGGATTGCATTGAATGTCTCAAGTACGCGATCAACTTCTTCTATTGAATAAGCAATCGCACCTTCAAAATCTTGTCGATCTCCAGTCTGAGCAAGTGATGTTTCTAGATGGTTGCGCAGACGCGCAAGTGGAGATCGCAAATCATGAGCAATAGCATCACCTGAATACCGTGAGGCAATCATCAAACGCTCAAGCTTGCTCAACATTGCGTTTAATCTCTCGGCAAGTCGGTCAAACTCATCACCAGAACCATTTACAACGGCGCGTCGAGACAAATCTCCGGCCATAACATCTTCAGTTGTTCGCGCAAGTGACTCAACACGTCGCGTAACTGAACGTGATACAATCACGCCACCAACCAAAGATAAAACGAGCCCGGCAATCGCTGCCGTCCATACGACATCTGTAATCCGTTTTACCATTTCACCACGCGCCCCAATATCGTAGGCGACCAATAAAACAGTACCATCTTGAAAACGAATTATCCGCCCTTCAGCTTGCTTTCGTTGCACCTGACCATCATAATTCCGTGCATCATATGAGAATGGCACGTAGATTTGTCCCGCTTGTGGTGGTTGAGCTGGCAATACATCAAAATCACCTGCAACCTTCATCCCCTTGGCATCCACCAGCAAGTATAAAAAAGCACCGCGTGAAGAAGAACGTTCACTCACAGACTGACTCAAGCGCGAAAAACCGCCACTTGAGTAAGCGGCGGTCAATGCTGTTACTTCTGAATAAAGTGCGTCTGAATCATCGCGCTCTAATCGGCCTGCAGTCGCTGAAAATAAATAGAATAACAGCGCGCCAGCAAAGACAATAAAAAGCGCCGTATGCACCAACGCCAACCGGAAAGTTGTGGTCCGGGTGAACGCTGGTAGACGGCCAATTATCACTTAATCAAGCCTGCAAACGATATCCAGCACCTCGCACAGTGTGCAGAAG
>CAYGPD010000037.1:0-32752 GCA_964351655.1 uncultured Hyphomonadaceae bacterium
CTCTATGCCAGCAATATCTCGAATTCCGCCACCCAATTGAACAGGTACTTGCGTTGCAGATAAAATTGCTTTTACGGCTTCTTCATTAGTAGAGCGACCTTCAAAAGCACCGTTAAGATCAACCACGTGTAAATTACCAAATCCCATAGCAGCAAATTTTGAAGCTTGGTCAGCGGGATCATCATTGAATTGCGTGGATTGTTTCATGTCACCTTTTATGAGGCGTACACATGCACCATCTTTCAGGTCGATAGCTGGAAATAATTCCATCGGATTTAAGGCTTCCATTTTAAAAAGTTGGCGAGCAATTTTTGACCTGTAGTTTGACTTTTCTCAGGGTGAAATTGTGTGCCGAAAATATTGTCTTTCACAACTGCCGCTGTAAAAGCGCCGCCATAGTCTGCCGTCGCCGCAATAACGGATTTATCCTCGGGCGTGAACGCGTATGAGTGCGTGAAATAAAGGTGTGGCTGTTGGCCAAGTCCGTCAAATAGAGCGTGATCGATGTGCTGAATTTCATTCCACCCCATGTGCGGTATGGCAAGCGAAGCATCGCTAGGGCAGAGCTTGTCCACACTCCCAGCAAGAAATGACAAGCCGGGGGTCTGACCATCTTCACGGCCTAAGCTGGCAAGGAGCTGCATACCAACACAAATGCCCATAAAAGGCTTATCACCTTGTAATACTGTGTCTCGCAACACATCGACGATACCGTCACGCGCCTTTAGTTCTTTCATACAATCACTGAAATGGCCCACACCTGGAAGAAAAATAGTATCAGAATTTCTAATGATTTCTGGATCAGCGGTGATCTGGAGCCTTAAGTCTATTTCAGCAAGCTTTGCTGCTTCAGCAAGCGCTCGTGAAGCTGATCTTATATTGCCAGAGCCGTAGTCAATGAGAGCAAGAGTTTTCATGTTGGCGTTCTAGCGTGACAGTATCGGATCTGTCACGCATAAAAGTTGTTGTATTTATCTTACAAACTACCTTTTGTAGATGCTGCTTGCCCTGCTAGGCGTGCATCATGCTCACTCGCCATACGTATTGCGCGTGCAAGGCCCTTAAAACAAGCTTCAGCAATATGGTGTGAGTTAACCCCATATAGGCATTCAACATGCAAGCAAGCGCCGGAACTCATCGCAAAGGCGTGGAAAAATTCCTTAAAAAGTTCAGTGTCGACATCACCCACTTTATCGCGGCTAAATTCTACACGCCATACTAGGTAAGGTCGGTTGCACAGATCGATACTCGCACGTGCTAGCGTTTCATCCATTGGAATATAAGCGTGTCCAAATCGATTTATTCCAGAAAAGCCGCCTGTCTTTTTTGTAAGTGCATCTTTAATAGCGCCACCAAGCACGATTCCCACATCTTCTATCGTGTGATGCATATCAATGTGCAAATCACCTTTGCACTTTATATCTAGATCTATCGCAGAGTGCTTCGCGAAACTTTCCAACATATGATCAAAAAAACCGATCCCAGTTGAGATTTTGGATTTTCCCGTTCCATCCATATCAACTTTGACGCTAATTTGCGTTTCTTTGGTTTCGCGTGATTTTTCAGCACGTCTTAGACTATCCGACATCTAAAACTCCGGTTATCGTTAATAAAGTTATTACACCTAATTCATAGCTTAACAGATGAGTTAGACTAATATTCTGAATATGTGGTGCACACACATAGTTTTTTGAAGTCTTAAAAGCACTTTTAAAAACATTGATAAAGCGAGAAGTGATGACGGCGAAATCTTCGGATGCCCAAAAATCTATTGATCTTTCACTTCGATTGACCATCGTTAGCGTACTTGCATCAATCGTTGCAGGTATCAGCGTGTTAGTATTTGAGGTGGTTGTTGCTGGATTTCCATCTTCTTTAATCAATCTGGCCGTTTGTTCAATTGTAATTTTGACGGTTGCGGCTGTATTAGGATATCTAACGTATCGTACGATACGAAATTATCTTGTTCCAATTGATTTACTGGCTGATGGGATGCGGAGTATCCGTCCCGGCCAAGGCGACGATATTGCGAATTCGGCACAGGTGTTATCTCCCCAGCTTGCTGGTGCTGTTCGAGATATGACGAGTCGTTATGACGCGGTTATCCGGAAATCTTATAAAATGTCTATCTCAGATCCTTTGACGGGGTTGGTGAATAGAGCACAATTTATAAAGAAAACTGAAACTTACATTCTAACGGCAGGGGAACGTGCTGTTACGGTTGTCGTTGTAGATTTAGATAAGTTCAGCCGTATAAATGATAAGTTTGGGCCGATTTTGGCAGATGAACTGCTTGTTATGGTAGGCGCTAGATTGAAAGCGTATTTAAAAGAAGCTGATATCGTTTTACGTGGAGACGAGAGCGCTACGAAATCTCCAAGTATTCTAAGCAGATTGTCAGCTGATACGTATGCGATCGTAATTCCTTTTGTTTCTCAAAAGGTTGTCGAAAAAATGGTAGAGCTTTTACGCTTTCAGCTTTACAAGCCTTTCACGCTTGATGGACGTTTGGTTGAACTAACCGCAGCTTTCGCGGCCGCATCTTCTCCAGTAGATGCTTCCAACGCGATAGAGCTTATGAAGCAGGTCGATTTTTCTTTAAAAACAGCCAAAGAGAATAAATTTTCTGGTTTGCGGTTTTATGATTCAACTATGCTGGAAGCAGCTCAACGAAATTTGACGCTTGAAGAAGATATACGCAAAGGAATAGAAAACCATGAGTTTATTCCTGTTTTTCAACCGAAAGTTGAACTAGAAACGGGTATTATTGTAGGAGCTGAAGCGCTAGCGCGTTGGCGCCGTCCTGATGGGGCCGTTGTTTCACCTGGAATATTCGTACCGAAAGCCGAAGAGATGGGATTAATTCCTCAGTTAGGAGCATTAATTCTACGAGATTCCTGTATTCAAGCGGCTAAATGGAATTTTAATGGTCACAAACCGCGCTTGGCTGTAAATGTGTCACCGCTACAATTTGATGACCCTAATTTTATAGACATGGTAAATAGTGTTTTAGAAGAGTCTGGCTTACCACCTGAATGTCTCGAATTAGAACTTACAGAAACAGCAGCAGTTGATAATCCAGAACGTGTTGCGAAGATAATGCGGCCACTGCGCGCGCGTGGTGTCCGTTTTGCGATTGACGATTTTGGTACAGGACACTCTAATTTCGCGACTGTAACTCGCTTACCATTTGATGTGTTTAAAATCGATCAGCAATTCGTACGAGCGCACGGCACTGATCCGCATGCACCAGCTATCATAGAGATGATACTCGCCATGGCAGAAGCTCTAGGGCAGGAGACAGTTGCTGAAGGTGTAGAAACACAAGAACACTACGAATTTCTGCGTCGACGGGCATGTACGATTGGGCAAGGATATTTCTTTTCTCCACCTTTGCCTGCGCATGAGTTTGAAGTTTTTGTGCACCAATGGCGTGCGCCAACACTTACGAAAAAATTGGCTTAGATCAGTTTATCTAGCTAAAAATCCTTGATCCTGTCTGATTCAAAGTCCACCTATAGGGCTAAGAATTTGAAATCAGGAGATTTACATGACACAGGACTCTTCCCCACAAAGTTGGCACAGCACCACAATTCTAGCTGTACGCAAGCCGGGTCGGGTTGTGATTATCGGTGATGGTCAAGTGTCGATGGGTAATACCGTCATGAAGGGTAATGCGCGTAAGGTTCGGCGGATTGGTGAAGGTGGGAATATTATCGCTGGGTTTGCGGGTGCAACAGCAGATGCCTTTACACTATTTGAACGCCTAGAATTGAAATTGGAACGGTTTCCGGGCCAATTACAGCGCGCTGCAGTGGAATTGGCTAAAGATTGGCGAACAGATAAGTATCTTCAAAAACTTGAAGCATTACTGATAGTTGCAGATAAGCATACAACTTTAGTTCTCACAGGTATGGGCGATGTGTTGGAGCCTGAACATGATGTGGTCGCTATTGGCTCGGGTGGAAATTATGCGTTGTCTGCAGCAAGGGCACTGTATGAGTATGAACCGGATGCTGAGAAGTTAGGACGTAAGGCTATGGAAATTGCGGCAGAGGTATGTGTTTATACAAACAATAACTTTGTCGTGGAGAGCTTGGATGTCTGAACGGGATGCGCTTGAAAAGGCTATTAAGGATGGAGTTTTAAGCCCCGAACAGGGTGAAAAGCTGCAAGGTTATTTGGCCAAGGGTGGAGACCCTTATGGTTCGGAAGATCCTGAAAATCTTAGCTTTTTAGCGTCATTCAATGATATTTTTCTCACGTTCGGCATCATGATTTTGATGGCGGGTGCAACCTTGCTAATTGGGTGGGTGACATGGCCTATTTTGCCCAAAAGCTTGATTGGACCCAGTATAGCACTCATCGTCGCAAGCATAGCTTGGGCGATGGCGGAGTATTTCTGCAAGCGTAGACGTTTGCTTCTGCCCTCCATGAGCTTAGCGGCTGTTTTCTCCCTGATGGTAGGGTTGGGGGTCGGTGCCATCCTAGTGAAGCTGCTCTCCGAGAATGCTGGTCAGGAGCTGCTTCGGGCTGCACAGCAAGGGGCGCAAGAAGAAGATATTCCTGGTCTTGTTTTCAAGAAATTATTTGAAACAAGTTATTCGTCCATTTTCGCAGGAGCGGTTGCTGCTCTGGTTTTTTATTTCCGGTTTAAATTGCCCTTCGCGTTGTTTTTGATTGCTATGTCTGGTGCTGCGTTATTCTATACATTCACATTTCAGAATGCAGGATTTACTGGCGTAAGTGCCAGCGCGATGTTGATTGCCGGATTGGCAACATTGGCAGTAGCGATGTTTTTTGATGCACGTGATCCAGCGCGACGCACCATTCAATCTGATAATGCATTTTGGCTTCATCTCGCGGCAGCACCACAAATCATGTTGGGAATGCGGTTTATGATTATGGGCGATAGCGTTTTATCTGAACAAGGTTCATCGGTGATGATGTTGATTGGATTACTTGGCGTTGGGGTATTGTCATTGGCGCTTAATAGACGCGCCTTGATATTTTCTGGATTGATCACATTTACATTAGTCGTTTTCTCGCTTGTCCAGAAATCAGGTCTGTCGGGTGTAGAAATGATTGCACTTCCACTGGTTATAGTTGGGGGGAGTGTTGTTTTATTGGGTGCTGGTTGGAAAACTGCACGCAATGGTGTGTTGAAATTTATTCCTGATAGCGGTGTATGGGGCCGCTTATTCCCCCCTGAACATGTGCTTAGCGGCAAAGACAAACAATAAGGCCTCAAATGACTGAATTTTCTCCTCGTGAAATCGTATCCGAACTTGATCGTTTTATCGTAGGGCAGGCCGATGCGAAACGCGCTGTTGCACTTGCGCTTCGTAACCGCTGGCGTCGCAAACAATTGAGCGATGAACTACGTGAAGAGGTTACGCCTAAGAACATATTGATGATTGGACCCACAGGGGTTGGTAAAACAGAGATTTCGCGCCGTTTAGCGAAATTAGCGCAGGCCCCCTTTATCAAAGTAGAGGCTACCAAATTTACTGAAGTTGGTTATGTGGGCCGTGATGTTGAGCAAATCATCCGTGATCTTGTGGAAGCGGCGATCGCGATGGTGAAAGAAGAAAAGCGTAAGGATGTCAAAGCGCGTGCCGAAAGCGCTGCAGAAGCGCGTGTTCTTGATGCGCTTGTTGGCGCAGATGCAAAAGAAAGCACACGCGCCTCCTTTCAAGCTAAATTACGTTCTGGCGCTTTGGATGATAAAGAGATTGAAATTGATATCGCCGACAATGCTTCGCCTATGCAATCAATGGAAATTCCCGGGCAACCTGGTGCGAGTATGGGAATGCTCAATTTAGGAGATTTGTTGGGTAAAGGTTTTGGTGGTCGTACACGCAGTGTCAAGACAACGGTAAAGGATGCGTATCGTCCATTGATTGACGAAGAAAGCGACAAGCTTGTCGATCAGGACGCAGTGGTGCGTGATGCAATAAAACTTGTTGAAGAAGAGGGAATTGTATTCCTTGATGAGATCGACAAAGTAGCCACTCGCCAAGAGCAGGGCGGTGCAGGCGTGTCGCGTGAGGGGGTTCAACGTGATTTATTGCCATTGATTGAAGGTACGACTGTTGCGACCAAACATGGAGCTGTGAAAACAGACTATATTTTGTTTATCGCGTCAGGTGCTTTCCATGTGTCTAAGCCATCAGACTTATTGCCAGAGCTTCAAGGGCGTTTGCCAATTCGTGTGGAATTGCGCGGACTTACACATGAAGACTTTAAACGTATTCTTACGGAACCAGAAGCAAGTTTGATTAAGCAATATGTTGCTTTGATTGGCGCGGAAGGCATGACGATTGAGTTTGATGAAAGTTCAATTGATGCCATTGCTGAAATTACTGTTCAGGTGAATGACACAGTAGAAAATATTGGTGCACGGCGCTTGCACACTGTGCTGGAGCGTTTGCTTGAAGAAATATCTTTTACCGCGCCAGACCGCAACGGTGAAAGCTTCGTAATTACAGCTGATTATGTGCGTGAAAAGGTTTCTGGTTACGCAGCTAACACTGATCTTTCGAAGTATATTTTATAAGGTTTAGAAGATGCCAACCGAAGTTTTTGAATTTAAAGCAAGTCGGTTGGGTTCATTTTTGATTACAATAGGGTCCGTTGTGTTTGCCGCAGCGGGCCTTATTTTATGGTATCAACACGATGTACCAGCTGATTTGAAATACTGGATGGGCCTGATTGGATGTGGGGCAGTCATCGTGTTTTTCATTGCCTTATACAGATTGATTTTTCTGCCTGTGATGGTGCGTGTTTCACCCAAGGGTCTGTTTATTAAAAATTATTATACGACCATTCAGTGGGAAGCACTGGAAATAGCCAGATTGGTTAAGCTAGAGAATGGTGGTGAAATAGTAGAATTTATTCCCCATCAACCAGTGCATGATGTTTTGTCTACTGGCAAATTTGCCCTCGGGAAAACCGCCAACCATTTTGCTAAATTACCTGATTACGCGTATTCCATGACAGGGGTAAACGGTAACAATCAGGATTTATTGCGCGCGATGTCGGTTTATATGCAGACCAGATAGTCCCTCGGTGTATGAACTTTTTATTTGTTCACACGTCTCAGCGTTAAATTCAGCCGCCCACCATTTTTTAGCAAGGTAGAGCTGCCGCCATATATGCGATCAATTCCGTGGAAAGCCATGCGAGCAGCGCCACCAAGAATGATGATATCGCCAGAATTTATTTTGAAAGACTTTGTGGGATCTTTGCGAGAAAGGCCGCCAATTCTAAAACGGGCGCTATCTCCAAGAGAAATGGATATTACAGGTGCTTTTATATCCTGTTCGTCACTATCAGTATGTAATCCCATTTTTGCATTTACATCATAATAATTAACTAGGCAGGCTTCAGGTGGATTTGGGTATTGCGCCAGCGCCTCCCATATGCTCATTAAGGCGCGCGGAATGCTTGGCCATGTTTTTTTTGTTTCTGGGTGCGTTTTTTCATAGCGGTAACCAGAAATATCAGAAACCCATCCAAGTGTACCCAAATTGGTCATTTTAACGGAAAAAGGTTGTGCACTTCTAGGCATTCTGGGAGTATAAAACGGGTTATTATTCAATTGTTTACGAACAATATCTACTAGCTCCTCCTGTGCATCACGGGAAAGGTAGTTTGGTAAGTATTGAAGACCGTCAATCATGTGTCTAATAACTCAAATTAATAATCTGCATCACGGAAAAGTGACTTTGCCTATTGAGCCTGAAGAATTGAACCCCATATGGGCTTACGAGCCTGGCTTTTTTATGAAGATCAAGCTGTGTTTAATTTTTTAGGGGACCGCCTGAACCGGGCGCCGCAGAAGTAAGGGCCCATTTCGGGCAAGGGCGGCCGCCAATATCTAAGGAATGAGAGAGAACAATATGGGAAAAATTATCGGGATCGACCTCGGTACAACTAACTCTTGTGTGGCCGTCATGGATGGCGGACAAGCAAAAGTTATTGCAAACGCTGAAGGCGCACGTACAACTCCATCTGTTGTAGCCTTCCGTGAAGACGGCGAGCGTATGATCGGTCTTCCGGCTGTACGTCAGGCTGTGATGAATTCAGAGCACACATTCTACGCGATTAAGCGTCTGATCGGTCGTCAATTTTCTGACCCGACAGTGGCTAAAGACCAAGAAATGTCACCTTTTAAAATTGTTAAAGGTGCAAATGGTGATGCTTGGGTAAAAGGCCGTGATAAAGATTACGCGCCTCAAGAGATTTCAGCTTTCATTCTACAAAAAATGAAAGAAACAGCAGAAGACTTCCTCGGTGAGACAGTCACTGAAGCAGTTATCACTGTTCCTGCTTACTTTAACGATGCGCAACGTCAGGCCACGAAAGATGCTGGCCGCATTGCGGGTCTTGATGTGAAGCGTATTATCAACGAGCCGACTGCTGCTGCGTTGGCTTATGGTCTTGAAAAATCTGAAGGTAAAACAATTGCTGTTTACGACCTTGGTGGTGGTACATTCGATGTGTCCATCCTTGAGATCGGTGATGGTGTGTTTGAGGTGTTGTCAACAAACGGTGACACATTCCTTGGTGGTGAAGACTTTGACCTTCGCATCGTGGACTATCTTGCTGATGAGTTCAAAAAAGACAAAGGCATTGACCTTAAGAAAGACAAACAAGCGCTACAACGTTTGAAAGAAGAAGCTGAGAAAGCTAAAAAAGAGCTTTCTTCTTCTGCATCATACGAAGTGAACTTGCCGTTTATTTCAATGAGCGCTGCTGGTCCTGAGCACTTGAACTTGAAACTTACTCGCGCGAAATACGAAAGCATGGTTGCTGACCTTGTGAAACGTACAATCGAGCCGTGTAAGAAAGCTCTTGCTGACGCCGGTAAATCAGCTGCTGAGATCGATGATGTCGTTCTTGTGGGTGGTATGACGCGTATGCCTAAAGTCCAAGAAGAAGTGAAAAAATTCTTCGGTAAGGACCCACACAAGGGTGTGAACCCTGATGAGGTTGTGGCGATTGGTGCTGCTATTCAGGCGGGTGTGCTTCAAGGTGACGTGAAAGACGTTGTTCTTCTTGATGTGACGCCGCTTTCATTGGGTATTGAAACACTTGGTGGTGTGTTCACACGTCTTATCGACCGTAACACAACAATCCCAACGAAAAAGTCTCAGACTTTCTCTACGGCAGATGACAATCAAAGTGCTGTAACGATCCGCGTTCTCCAAGGTGAGCGTGAGATGGCTGCAGACAACAAAGTGCTTGGTAACTTCAACCTTGAAGGTATTCCACCAGCACCACGCGGTATGCCGCAGATCGAAGTGACATTCGACATCGACGCCAACGGTATCGTGTCTGTGTCAGCTAAAGATAAAGCGACAAACAAAGAGCAACAAATCACAATTCAAGCTTCTGGTGGTCTATCAGACGAAGAAATCCAGAACATGGTGAAAGATGCAGAAGCTAACGCTGATGCAGATAAAGCCAAACGTGAAGCTGTTGAAGCTAAAAACAATGGTGAGTCACTTGTTGATGGAACTAACAAGCAACTTGAAGAGCACGGCGACAAAATTCCTGCTGAAATAAAAGCAGAGATTGAGGCTGCACGTGATACTCTTAAAGCTGCGTTGGAAACTGACGACACGGCTGACATCCAAGCTAAAACACAAGCTCTTACTGAAGCAGCTATGAAAATGGGTGAAGCCATTTACGCAGCAGCTCAAGAGGGCGATGCGCATGCTGATGCAGCAAAAGACGCTGCTAAAGATGCTGCGGCTGATGATGACGATGTTGTTGATGCTGACTTCGAAGAAGTTGACGGCGACGCCAAAAACTAAGCTTGCGATAGCGCGAGGCTTTGCTTCGTGAATGTTATTAAGGGCTGCGGTGCGTCATTGTACTCGCAGCCTTTATAGCGTCTAAAGCAGCTTAATTGTTGAGCATTGAGGCATGAGGAATGGTTTTTGCTTCCCTCTTGTCAAAATTAGTTGCTAACCCAACATAAGTTATGTCCTAAACTGACAGCGTGTTCACACGCAAATTCACCGAGTTACGAGAAAAGAACGACGTATGAGCGATACTGATTACTATGAACTTCTAGGCGTTTCTAAAAGCGCGGACGAGAAAGAGCTTAAATCCGCTTTCCGTAAGAAGGCGATGAAGTATCACCCAGACCGCAACCCAGATGATCCGTCTGCGGAAGCGAAGTTTAAAGAAGTCTCTGGCGCGTATGAGTGTTTATCTGATCCGCAAAAGCGTGCAGCATATGATCGTGTAGGCCGTGCAGCATATGAGCAGGGCGGTATGGGATCTGCTGGTGGTGGCGGTGGATTTGGTGGTCAACGTCCAGAAGATGTATTTAGCGATATTTTTGCAGACTTTTTCGGCGGTCGCCAAGGCGGTGGAGGTCGCGGAGGTGCGACACGTGGTTCAGACCTTCGCTACGATTACACAATTACGCTTGAAGAAGCCTATAATGGCAAACAGGCTGATATAGAAATTCCAACGACAGAAACTTGTGAACCTTGTGATGGGTCTGGTGCAGCTCCTGGTTCATCTCCGGTAACATGTACGACATGTCACGGCGCAGGTCGTGTACGTGCCCAGCAAGGTTTCTTCACCATGGAGCGCACATGCGCGACATGTCAGGGACGTGGAACGATTATTAAAACGCCATGTAAGAATTGTGGTGGACGTGGAAATGTACATGCTAAACGCAAGTTAGATATCAATATTCCTGCTGGAATTGAGGATGGTCAGCGTATTCGTCTCCAAGGTGAAGGGGAGGCGGGAACGCTTGGTGGACCTAAAGGTGATCTCTATATTTTCGTAACGATTGATGAGCACGATTTATTTGAGCGCGATGGGCCAAACCTTTACGCGCGCGCACCAGTACCATTTTGTAAAGCTGCCTTAGGCGGTGAAATTGAAATGCCGACAATCGGCGGAAGCCGTGCGCGCATAACGATCCCAGAGGGTGCGCAAACGGGTAAACGAATGCGCCTTAAAGGTAAAGGTATGCCATCTCTACGTTCGGGCCAACGTGGAGACTTGTATGTAGAAATATTCGTGGAAACACCACGTAATCTTTCAGCAAAGCAAAAAGAACTACTAAAAGAATTTTCAGAAAGCTGTAGCGAGACAACGAACCCAGAACATCAGGGATTCATGAGTCGTGTGAAAAGCTTTTTTGACGCATCTGCTAATGCGGACTAAAAATAAAAAAGTTGATTAAAAAATAGGACGCTTTGTTATGTCTCACAAAATCGCAATCGCTGGTGTTGCTGGTCGTATGGGGCAGTCGCTTGTGCGCGCTTGTTTCACACAAGAAGGATGCGATGTTGTAGGTGGAACAGAACGCCCAGGATCTGGTGCACTTGATCAAGATGTTGGGGTGCTGGCGGGTTTACAGCCTTTGAATATCAAAGCAGGTATTTCACCTGCTGAAGTGGCCAAAGAAGCGGATATCTGGATTGATTTCACGTCTCCCACATCCACGCTTGCGGCAATGACAGCCTTAGATCTAACGGGTGTAAGGGCAATTATCATCGGTACGACCGGTTTTAATGAGGCCGAAGAAGCTGCCTTACGTGAATTTTCAAAGCGCTTTGCCATTGTAAAGGCAGGTAATTTCTCACTAGGCGTAAATCTGGTGACGGCACTTGTTGAACAGGCTGCAGCGCGTCTTGGAGATGACTGGGATATTGAGATCTTAGAAACACATCACCGCCGTAAAGTAGATGCACCTTCAGGTACGGCCCTTATGTTGGGTGAAGCAGCAGCAAGTGGACGAAAAACGCCGCTAAAAGACCTTCAGTCGCCGCCTTATGATGGTATCACAGGTGAACGAGAAGCCGGTAAAATTGGATTTTCTGTTCGCAGAGCAGGTGGAGTAATCGGGGATCATGAGGTGTTGTTCGGCTCTGATGAGGAGCTGGTAAGCCTGCGCCACACAGCTTTGGACCGCAACATATTTGCCCGAGGGGCTTTGCGTGCGGGTCAATGGGCTATCCAACAGCCGCCAGGATTTTACTCCATGCGCGACGTGTTGGGCCTTTAGCATTAAATTTAGAAATCAACCAATTCGGTGGGTACGTCTACATCACACACATCCACGACTTGCGGGGGTGTGTTGAAGAAGAATGGATCTGATTTTACACGCTTTGAATTGATTGAATTCATGAAAGCAGACGTTTCTGTGCGCATAACTTCATAGTTTGGCTGTTCGCTTGCATCGAGTTCTGAAGCGAGTTTGGCTGAGATTATCTCGTCACCTTTCTTAGGTGCTTGAATGACACCACCCGCAACATCTTTATCACCACGTTGAAGCTTTTGAACATATTCCATTCCTGAAATAACACGACCAAACACTGTTAGGTTTCGGTCCAAATAGCGTTGAGCATCTAGCACAATGTAGAAATCAGTGCCGCCTGTATTGGGATCTGAATCGCGTGCCATTGCTAAAGCTCCTGGGCAGTGCAACAGCCATTTTTTGTCTAGAGCACGATCAAGTCCTACCGCAAAACCGTTTTGAAACCCGACCTCAGATGCAAATAGATCATCATTGCCAAGAAGCTGTATGTTACTTGCGTCGCCAAGAGGTTGTTCCACCTCTATTTCAATAGGCGGCCATTTTTCATCTATTGTGTTTATTCCGCCTTGTGCAACGAAGCCATCAATGACGCGATAAAATGATTGTCCATTATAAGCTCGTGCTTTGACCATGTCTTGAAAACGTTGAACGTGGCCGGCCGCAAATTCAGGATTTAATTCGATAACTATTTGACCGAATTTTGTTTCAATCAAAACAAGGTTGTCGGGTGAAATTTTACGCCACCCATCACCCTTCATACCTGTATTCACAGATATGGGGGTGGGAGTTGGTTTTGGAACCACGTCCATCTTTTTGTCTGTTTCTTGCGCACAAGCCGTTAGGCTTATGCATAAGGCGGACGTTATAAGAAGGTGTTTTATCATTCTACCATGTCCCAATATTAGGTGCAGATACCCAAGGTTCGGCAGGCTCTAAGTCTTCACCCTTTTGTATAAATTCAATGGAGATATTGTCGGGTGAACGAACAAACGCCATGTGCCCATCGCGCGGGGGACGGTTGATTGTTACGCCCATGCTCTGAAGCTTCGCGCACATTTCGTAGATATTATCTACATGGTAGGCTAGGTGGCCAAAGTTGCGCCCACCGTCATAATTTTCAGGGTCCCAGTTGTAGGTCAGTTCCAATGTAGGAATTCCATACACCACGTCGCCGTCATTTAGCCCGCCTGCATTTTCAACATCATCAGGAGATGCCAAGAAGACCAAAGTAAATCGTCCTTTTTCATATTCATTGCGTTTAACTACAACGAGCCCGAGGCCTTCACAAAAAAAACGTAGACTAGCATCAAGGTCGGCTACGCGGATCATGGTGTGCAAATAGTTGATGCTCATAATGTGTTCTGGCCTTCTAGTTGAATTTGAATTTCATCTTCTAAGGATTTGGGGCGGTTGTGATGATAGAGACGGGCAGTAATTGCACCGATACCAATTAAACCCAAAATACACATGATAGACACGCCAAATAACCAAGGCGCAAAGCCCTCGTCCAAGTCCGCAATTTGTCCGGTCGCATTCCAGAGTAAATTATAAAACCACGTCGAAAAATAGAAAATGAGGGGGAGGGCGACTAGCGCAGTAATCGTCGCGCAGAAATTTACGACATGCGCAAACGGATTGTGGACTTTGCGATAGATAGCGACGAATGCATCTTCACCCAGCTTTGCATAATCTGAATGGTCGTCTTTTAAGGCGTGAAATATATCGTGTGCATCCGTTTCGACAGTTTTGTAGCGCAGTAAAATATATGCGCCCCAAACCGCAAGACAGATTAAAATGATTATAAAGAGTGTCACAGGATCACCATTGGGTTTTGGGTATGTGGTTCGTAGCGTATAGTTTGTATTTCTTGCACTATAGAGGCAATAAAGGATAGGCGTTGGTTAGACCGATCCCTTGCGTTTTCTTTTTTGAGATAAGCATATTGCAGGCAGTTTCAACAATCTAGGTGTTTAAGTATGGCGTTATCTTCTAGTTCAAAGTCTGGCCCCTCAAAAGAGGTTTCAAAACCGATGAAGAAACGCACAATGAAACCACGTAGTCGTCTGACCCATGACACTATTTTAGAAATGTTTGTGAAGCTTGCTGATGATAGGCCAAACCCAGAAACGGAACTTGAGTATAATTCGCCTTTTACGCTGGTAGTCGCAGTGGCTTTGTCTGCTCAAGCAACCGATGTAGGCGTAAATAAAGCCACTCGGCTTTTGTTTGCTGCTGCTGACACGCCTCAAGCCATGCTTGCTTTGGGTGAAGAGGGCGTAGCTGAATATATCAAGACAATCGGCTTATGGCGAAATAAAGCGAAAAATGTTGTGGCATTGTCCAAGATGATTATCGATGATTTCGGCGGCAAGGTGCCTCAAACGCGAGAGGAACTTGTTTTATTGCCTGGCGTTGGCCGCAAAACAGCGAATGTGGTTTTAAATGAAGCTTTCGGGCAGCCGACGATCGCCGTTGATACTCATATATTTCGCGTATCCAATAGAACGGGGTTAGCGCCAGGTAACAATCCTGATCAAGTTGAAGACCTCCTTGAGCGCGTTGTGCCAGAGACTTTTAAAAAAGGTGCACACCATTGGCTTATACTACATGGACGTTATGTGTGTGTGGCGCGTAAGCCAAAATGTGATGTGTGTGCGATTTATGATTTATGTAAATTCAAAGAGAAAACGGCTTAGGCTGACACTCTTCGGACAAGCGCGTCTGCGTATAGCTCGCTAACATGCGGACCTTCCTTAATATAGAGGTAGGGTTCAATCATCTCGACTTCCATTAAGAGAAGATTTCCTTCTGGACCACGCAATAAATCGACACGTGCATATAGGGGCATGCCATATGGAATGAGAGACAAGTTCTTTTTTGCAGCGCTTATATCTTCAGCGGAGGGCGTGACGACACTATCAGTTCCACCATAGCTGCTCTGAATGCGATAGTCGCCAGACTTAGGCTGTTTTAAAAGTGCGTGTGAAAATTCGCCATCTATAAAAATAAAGGAATACTCTCCTTCGCTTTGAATTGCTGGAAGGAATGGCTGTAGCATTGCGGGGCGGTCTAATAGCACTCCGCCAGGTATATCTTCACCGCGCTGAAACAGTTTCTGGCCATATGCGCCAGCTCCCACTTGTCGTTTAATCACCACGCCAGTTGTATCGTAAGTATCAAATATATATCTGACGTCATCCTTCGTAGGCTCATCTATCCAAAGAGTGGGAACAGTTTGAGCGCCCAACTTAGCAAGATCCCGAAGATAGGATTTGTTGATGTTCCAAAGGATGAGTTCTGCCGTATTGTATAATTTTATGCCTAGCTCTTCTATAGCTTCCAACTTTTCCAGAAACTTCGTTTGAAAATCCTGATAGTTCCAAGGCGTGCCTACGACGACAGCATCAAATGGTTTAAAGTTCGAAATCTGCTCCTTCCAATCGAGAGCAACCAATGTGTGCCCGCGTGTTTCAAGCGCATTTCGCAGACCTCCAAACTGTAAATCAAATTCGAAAGCGTCTACTCTGCGGTTTGGCATGTTCGGGAGTGTTGTTTCGCACGCAAGGAATGCAAATTTCATTGATTTTCTTCCACAGATTACATTAAGCGGCTTGTCGATGTTGTATGGCCGCATATAACAACTCTTAATTTCTTAGCGCTATGCGATTGTGTACTGATATCTGGAGCCTGAATTAATGACCAATACAAAATTTGACGTGACTGCTTTAGGTAACGCTATTATGGACGTGATCGCGAGTGTCGATGATCAATTTCTTATAGACAAAGATATCGCAAAAGCACGTATGAATTTGATTGATCAAGAGCGTACAGATTTCTTATATTCTGCACTTCCTGAAAGTCGCGTGGAAACCTCTGGTGGGTCTGCGGGGAACACGATTGCATGTTTGCTTAGCTTTGGTGCGAAAGCAGCGTTTATGGGTAAAGTTGCTGATGATGAAATCGGTAACGCCTACATAAATGATATGGAACGTATTGGCGCTGTATTCTCTGGTTCACCACTTGTTGGCGGAGTCGCTACAGCGCGTTGTATGATCGCAGTAACGCCAGATGGTGAGCGTTCTATGAATACCTTCTTAGGAGCTTCAACAGAATTTGCAGCAGAAGATGTGGATCAAGAGCTTATTGAGCAATCTGAATGGCTATATCTTGAAGGTTATCTCTTCGATAAACCTGCCGCAAAAACAGCATTTGTGCGTGCAGCAGAAATAGCAAAAGCATCAGGGCGCAAAGTTGCAGTGACAATGTCTGACGTGTTTTGCGTAGAACGCCACAGAGATGCGTTCCGTCACCTTGTGAAAAATTATGTAGATCTCGTATTTGCAAATGAAGAAGAATTGCTTGCACTATATGAGACTACAGATTTTGATGCAGCTGTGGATATGTTGAAAACAGAATCAGAATTTGCAGCGATTACGCGCTCTTCTAAAGGCTCTGTCGTAGTCGACTCTAAAACACGTATGAATGTTCCAACCAAAGCGCTTGATAAAGTTGTGGATGCAACAGGTGCAGGCGACGCTTATGCCGGAGGGTTTTTCTTTGGTTTGAGCCGAGGATCAAATTTAGAAACCTGTGCGCGATTAGGGCATTTGGCTGCAACTGAAGTTATTTCTCACTATGGGCCACGCCCGGAAGCAAATTTGAGAGAACTTGCTATCGCTGCGGGTTTAATTGAGGCATAAATAATTACAGATCAGACTCGTTCTTGGGTTTGAGATAACACCAAATCAGATTTAGAATGGTGCGATATGAAATGGGATCAATTATCAGATGACTGGTGTCCCGTCGCACGGGCAACATCGATTGTGGGGGATCGCTGGACCCTTTTAATCGTCAGAGATTGTTTTTTGGGTGTAAGCAAGTTTGATGATTTGCAGAAAAACCTAGGCATTACGCGCCATGTTTTGGCACAACGTTTGAAAAAATTGGTGGCGGCTGGTGTTCTTGAAAAGAAAGAATATCAAACACGTCCTGTTCGCTATGATTACATATTGACTGAACGCGGAAGAGAACTTGGGCCAGTTCTTGAAGCTTTGCGGATGTGGGGGAGGGAATATCTCTCTATTCGTCGGCGAGCTGGCATAGGCGATACAATAGACGAATAATATTTGAGATATAGTATAGACATTATAAAAAAGGCAGAACTTACAAATGTGAGTTCTGCCTTTTTGTTTTAGAATGTTATTTTATTAGACGTTTTCACTTGTGTCTTTTGTTGCTGAAGCGCCACCACCCGAACTTACAGCAACCATTGCGGCGCGTAATGTGCGATCACCAATTTTCCAACCAGACTGAAAAGTCTCAGCCACTGTTCCGCTTGGTTGATCTGATGGAACTTGTGTTATTGCTTGGTGGAAATTTGGGTCAAAACTTGCACCTGGTGCTGCGTCAACAGCGACCACACCATTACGTGCAAATGCGGTGTGAAGTTCTTTTTGAGTCATCTCAATGCCTGCGAGAAGACCTTTGCCTTGTTCAGAAAGTTCAGCTTTTGCTTCATCTGAAATTGTACTCAATGCACGAGACATATTATCGGATACGGAAAGTAGGTCAGCTGCAAATTTCTCAACGGCATAAACACGTGATTCTGCGATTTGTTTTTCAGTACGTTTACGCAGATTGTCCATGTCAGCAAGGTTGCGAACAAGTTGATCTTTCAAAGCATTGCGTTCCGCTTCGAGTTCGGCAATGCGTGCGTCTTTTACGTCAACTTCAGGTGCGGCTTCACTCTCAATATTTTCTGCTTGAGTGTCGTTAGCAGCTTCTTGAGTGTCTATTGCTTCTGGTTTGTTTTCTGGCGTTTGCGTATCTTCGCTCATCGCTTATCCTCTATTTCTTCGGCCGGTCCGCCATTCAATAATCTACCTACAACTTGCGCCGTATAGTCCACCATAGGAATGACGCGTGCATAGTTTAGTCGAGTTGGACCAATAACACCCAACGCTCCTACTACTTTGCGATCAGAATTCATATAGGGCGCAACAATAACACTTGAACCAGATAGGCTAAAAAGTTTGTTTTCTGCACCAATAAACAGTCGAACGCCCTCAGCATCGCGCGCTTTGTCCAAAACCTGAATTAGGCTTTCGGTTTTATCAAGATATGAGAATAGGTCTCTTACCTTGTTTACATCGTCAGCAAGTTGCGCATCACCCAATAAGTTTGCGCGTCCACGAATAATAAGAGAGCGACCACGGACAGGGTCTTCACCAGTCCAATGCGCAAATCCAGCTTCAACAAGTGAACTGGCGGTTTCATCTAGTTGCGCTTTTTTTTCTCTAATTTCGGTGAGAACATCTTCACGCACTTCAGCTAGTGTACGTCCGCGCATACGTGCGTTGAGGTAATTACTAGCTTCTTGAAGGGCAGACATCGGCATGCCAGCAGGCACACTTAGGAGGCGATTTTCAACGTCCTCATCTTCACTCACAATTATCGCAAGCGCCTGATTTGGACCGATGGATACAAATTCAACGTGTTTGACGGCAGCAGCATTGCTTTTGGGACTTGCAACTAATCCCGCACCACCCACTAAACCAGATAGCATTTCAGAAGCTTCGCCTAAAAAGTCCTCTGCGGGGCGACCTTGTGCAGCTGAAAGGCGTTGTTGAATTTTTCGTTTGTCTGACGCAGCCAATTTCATGTGTTTGACTTCCATCAAACCGTCCACGAATAGTCTTAATCCCTGATGCGTCGGCATACGACCTGCAGAACTATGAGGGCTATCAAGCAACCCTAATTCTGCAAGGTCTGCCATAACATTTCTTATGGATGCAGGAGAGAGGCTTATACCGCGTCGAGCAATTGTTCTCGACCCAACTGGATCGCCAGTTTCTAGATACGCGTCCACTATCTCACGGAATATCAATCGTGAGCGTTCGTCCATCGCTGACAGCGTAGAGTGGGAGGCGGGGTAATCTTTCATATCTATATAACAGTAAGAATGCTTTGTTTAAGATGCAATGGGGATTCGTTGCATTGCCAAAGCATAGCTGTTTCCTGTATCGCATTTGCATACATATTTAATAAAACCGGCCTTATTTCCAGCACCTGATAGTATTGGATTATGTGATATAGGCATTTTAGGATGAGAGACCATGACACAATTTGAACGCCCTTCTAAACGTAGCCCCGAATCTCTTCGAGAGGTGAGTTTAGAAGTTGGTCAATCGCGCTATGCGGAAGGCTCTTGTTTGGTCAAATTTGGTCATACACATGTATTGTGTACAGCATCTTGGGAAAAAGATGTGCCGCGTTGGATGAAGGGATCAGGAAAAGGTTGGGTAACAGCTGAATATGGTATGCTTCCACGTGCCACGCACACACGCGGTCGCCGTGAAGCTGCGTCAGGTAAGCAATCTGGTCGTACTCAGGAAATCCAGCGTCTTATTGGTCGCGCTTTGCGTTCAGTCACTGATCTTGAAGCGCTTGGTGAAAACCAGATCACGATTGACTGTGATGTGATCCAAGCTGATGGCGGCACACGCACAGCCGCTATCACTGGCGGTTACGTCGCGTTGGCGATTGCGTTAAACTACTTAAAAGAAGAAGGCGTTATTTCAGCAAGTCCTTTGATCGCGCAAGCTGCTGCAATTTCTTGTGGCGTATACAAAGATGTACCCGTTCTGGACCTTGATTATGCTGAAGATAGTAATGCGATGGTGGATGCAAATTTCATCATGTCGTCAGATGGCCGCATTATCGAAGTGCAGGGGACTGGCGAAGAGCGTCCATTTTCACGCGATGAATTCCTTGCAATGAGTGATCTTGCCGATGCTGGTTGTAAGCAATTGTTCGCGCTACAAAAAGCTGCGATTGAGAGCGTTTAATATAGAATAGAAAAGGGGGAGCTTATCGGCTCCCCCTTTGAACTATTTAGCTTTTAAAGACAGACGCCAAATTGTCCGAACTCATAATTGTTTTGTTCGTTGCATCAATGCGCTGCTCGGCTTGGCTGCTGCTCTGTGCGATTTTAATAATGTTCTCAGATATTTCGCGGGTTGCAGCACTTTGCTCCCCAAGGTTTTGTGCAATCTGACGCGTTAATTCAGCGCCATCTAATATTTCAGATGCAGTTGCGCGTACTTTTTCTGTCGCTTCATTACATGCAACGCGTCCGTCTTTTACTGCTGTGGAAGAAGCTTGCATCGCTTCTAATATAGCTTCCACTTCCTCTTGTAGAGAGTTGATGCGCAGAGAGATATCTTTGGTAGCTTGGGCAGTTTGGTTGGACAGCTCTTTCACTTCAGAGGCAACAACAGCGAAGCCACGACCAGCTTCTCCCGCACGCGCCGCCTCGATTGTGGCATTCAATGCAAGGAGATTTGTTTGGTTTGCAATATCAGAGATGGTTTGAACAATGTCACCGATCTGTTCAGAGGCGCGTGCAAGGCTATCAACACGTTTGGATGCCGCGCGCACAGAAGTGTCTACACGTTCCATATGTTCGGCAGTTAGTTGAGTGTTTTTTGCCCCGTCCGAAGCCAAGTTTGAGCAATTATTGAGTGTAGAAGCTGCGTTATCAGAGGTACGTGTCACCGTACTAATGTTGACGTTCATTTCTTCAATGGCTGCAGACATTGATTGAGCAGCAGAGGCAACAGTGTTGATCTCTTGCTTGGTAATGCTCATGCTGCTGATAACTTTTTCTCTGTTCTCAGTCTGCTTCCGAATTTGCTCTTTTACAGCAGTGTGTTGATTTTGAACTGTTTTACTTGCGAGTTGCAGTGCTTTAGCAATATCTGAAGGGCCTGAAAATCCAGAAACATCTTCTCCTTTTGCGCTCGCGGCAATTAAGGAGACTAGCTCAGGTAGCCATGCTGGTGATGCACCTGCTGCGCGCTGCATGTCTTGCACTTGCGTAGCGATTACATCTTGCTTTTTAAATTTGAGCATAACTTGAAGACACTCCAAAGTGTGAAAATTATATCCTTTGGATAATTGCGCTCAATAGTTAATATTATTTGCGAGATCTCATCTTTTTGCGCGCTTTACGATAAAAAATGTCAGTGAAGACTATGAGATATGGAGCTGAAATAAAGTTTTGGGGAGAGAGTTGTTTACTCTGCTGCCGTTCGCTGGCTTTCGTCATCGCTATCATCTAGAGCGTCTTCTCCATCTTCCCAGATGAGAATATCACCTGGTTGGCACTCTAATTCGCGGCACAATGCTTCCAGTGTAGAAAAACGGATCGCTTTTGCTTTACCTGTCTTCAAAATAGACAGATTTGCCAATGTAATACCCACGCGATCGCCGAGCTCTGTGAGAGACATACGGCGATCTAGGAGGACTTGGTCAAGTTTTACACGAATCGTCATTGGGTAAGGGTAGGGCCTTTTGGTTAGATGGTCATCTGTTGGTCTTCACGAAGGCGAGCACCTTCATCAAAAACCTGAGACAGAACAACCAAGATCAATACAGCACCCCACGTAATAAAATTTGTCTGCATCAACCGAGATAATATTCCGACTGCATATAGTTGGGTCTCTATTCCAGCAAGATCAAGAATAAAAGATATAACCGGATTAACGAGAATCCTCGCCAGTTCAAGTATTGCTATCAAAAAAGCAATTGAACGAAAGCGTTTTGCATTTTCAGGAACAAATGGATCGCCTTCAACGAGTGTTTCGAAAACACCGCGTAAATTGGAAGCGATGGACATTACGCCTAGACATAGGATTGAGCCGACTACTGCAAGACTGGTTAGCCTAAACGGATCAGCGTGCAGTGAAATTTTACCCAAAAACGAATTTTCAACCATGCCGCCACTCAAAACTGCAATGATCGAAAGTAGCGTAATAATCCAAATAAATCCTAGGGCAGCGCAAGCAGCGATCCAGAAGACATCAACCAGTACTTTCAGTATGGATGATAAAGATCCTCGACCGATTGCCCGTAATTTTAATGTGTCTTGAAGGCCGCTCATCGGGTGGATAAATCCTGTAATCAAAAAACTTATTTGTAACTTCGCTTTTAAAACGAATACTGTAGACATTAGATGTGGCACAATTATTATCGAAAAACAATATATGTGCTGTAAATTATCAATATTTGGACCTGAAAACCCGTTGGAGACGATTATGACTGATTCGCGCCCATACAAGAAACTCCAACCCGGACGTTTAATCGCAGCCACGCACAATCAAGGTAAGGTTCGTGAACTAAAAGACCTTTTAGAACCACTCGGGTTTCAACCTATCTCGGCAGGCGAATTAAATCTTGAGGAGCCGGAGGAAACCGGAGAGACCTTTGAAGCTAATGCTGAACTTAAAGCGTTAGCCGCTGCAAAAGCTTCGGGATCACCAGCGCTGGCCGATGATTCCGGTTTAGCAGTTGACGCTCTAAATGGTGCGCCGGGTATTTATTCAGCGCGATGGGCAGGGGAGAGTAAAGATTTTAATGTGGCTATGGCGAAAGTAAATCAAGCTTTGGAGGATGAACAAGCAGCAGACCGCAGTGCTAGATTCGTCTGTGCTTTGTGTGTGGCTTGGCCTGATGGAGAAACCGTCACTTTCCGAGGTGAGGTAGAAGGCGAACTTGTATGGCCACCGCGTGGAGATAATGGCTTTGGATACGATGCTATGTTCGTTGCGAAAGGTGAGACTATCACATTTGGCGAAATGGAGCCTGTTAGAAAGCATGCGATGAGTCATAGGGCCAACGCATTTAAGCTACTTACGGAAGCCTTACTTTAATGCTCGAATTTGAACCCGAACGTGGGTTTGGCATTTACATCCATTGGCCATATTGCGCAAAAATTTGTCCCTATTGCGACTTCAATGTCTACGTAAATAAAGCACGCGATATTGAACCGCTTTTGCAGGCGATATGTGATGATCTTGAAGGATGGCGAAAGAAGACAGGATCGCGACGTGTCGATACTGTTTTTCTTGGTGGTGGAACCCCGTCACTTTTACCGCCAGAAGCGGTGAATACTCTGTTGAATAGAATTTCAACATTGTGGGATTTAAAACCTGACGCTGAGGTAACTTTGGAAGCCAATCCAGATGACTTTGAACGTTTTTCTGGCTTTGCTCAAACAGGTATCAATCGGCTGTCCTTGGGTGTTCAAAGTCTTGACGACAAAGCGTTAGAATTTCTAGGTCGCAATCATGATGTGTCCATGGCGCATCAAGCTATCAGGGAGGGGAGGCAATATTTTGATTCTCTGTCTTTAGATTTCATCTATGCACTTCCAGATCAGACATCTAAGATGTGGCAAGAGCAATTGACTGAAATCATAAATTTGGGCGCTGATCATCTTTCACTTTATGAACTTACGATTGCCCAAAAAACAGCGTTTGGAAAAGCAGTTGAACGCGGTGCATGGACGCCAGCAAATGATGAAATGGCGGCTGACCTTTACGAGTTAACTCAAACAATGATGTCCCAAGCTGGCTATCCAGCATATGAAGTTTCAAATCATTGTCGCAGCGAAAATCATCAAGCCAAGCATAATATCGTCTATTGGAAATCGGGAGATTGGGTTGGCGTAGGACCGGGTGCGCACGGGCGAGTAACATATGATAGCCAGCGCATGGAAACCATAGCAGCACGCAGGCCGCAGGACTATATCAGACAGGTAGCAAACACTAGGCTGGGCGCAGATCAAATAGAGACGTTATCCATAGAAGATGTAGCAAATGAGCGTCTCATGATGGGGCTACGAATGGTCAATGGAATGGCGCGGGGCGATTATGAAAATCTTACCGATAAGCCATTTTCATCTCGCTTGCTTGAAGAATTTAAAGACAATCAACTGATTGAATACAATGATAAATTTATAAAGCTTACCCCGCAGGGGCGTTTGCTTGCAGACCATATTTGTACACGATTAATTCTTGAAGGTGAGGCATAAAAAAGGCTGTACATTGTAATCTATGCAGCCTTTTATGTTTTAAATTAATCCCGTTCTAGAACCCGTCAGGTGTAAATGTGCTCACACCAGGTTCAATCACATTTACACTTCCCCGCCCAGTAACTTGAACGACGGATAGTCCCCGTTCTACAGTTCCATCCGGACGGAACCGGAAGAGGCCATTCGTTCCCAAGAACCCATCACGACGCTCCAATGAAGCGCGGTTCATCGAGTTTTCACTCAACATCATTAGCGTCATCAATGTTGCATCATAGCCAAGTGATGACATGCTGGCAGGATCGCTACCGTTAATTTGTTTATAAATATCATTGTATTGGCCAATAGTCGTCGGATTTGGTGCAGCGAATACACCGCCCTCCAACGAAGGTTCGCGCCATACGTCAGGCGTATTCCAAAGTCCGGTACCGAGTATTTTTACACTTTTGATATTCACGTCGTAGTAAGGCAATAGAGGAGCAACTGCGCGCAGGCGTGTTCCTTGTTCAGGAATAAGTACCGCGACCTTCCCAGGTGCATATTTATCCGCTTCTTTTACAACCTTGGCCAAACGTTGCGCTGCGGCAGTCGGAGAAGGCTCGCTTGGACTGTAAAGCTCTGATTTTATTACACTCGCATTGCGTAAACCCGCTTGAAAACGCAGCGCCGTTTCAACTTTATATCCATATGTATTTGCCGGACCAAACATTGCAAATTGTGTTACGCCATTAAGTGTCGCCCAATCCACAATACGCGCAATTTCTTCTTCTAAGGGAAGGGACACAAGATACACACCGTTGCCAGCAACAGTACGGTCTGTGGAAAAGGCTAGAACAGGGATGTTGTTTGGTGCAGCTACTTCATTCACCACGGTTACATTTTGAGAAAACAATGGACCAATAAACGCATCAGCACCTTGTTTTAAGGCTTCGACTGCTACGTCTCTGGTTTTAGATTGTATTCCGCCTGTGTCTTTGGGAAGCAAAATTACGTTCTTTATTCCTGCTTGGAATAGCGCCATCTCAGCACCTGCAAGAATGCTCTCAGCTTGCTTGCGAACGTCAGCGCTTGTGCTGCTTAATGGAAGTAATATTGCAATTTCTTTAATATTATCAAAGTCTTTTGGATCGCTTCCCTGCATGTGCCGAGGTATGATACTTGCCGCTGGGCGTTGCGCCTTAGGTTGTTTGTTTTCGACAGTTTCTTTAGTTTCGTCTTTTGGTTTGGGCGGTTCGGGTCTATCAGGCCGCGTTGATTCAGGGCGCTCGTCACCGCGATAAATAGGTGTTGAAGGGCGTGGATCAGTGGTGGCGCATCCCGCCAGCAATGTTAGAGTAAGCCCTAGCGCCGCAAGCGATTGACCGCTAAAGGCGAATAAGCGTTTTTTATCCTTAGCATTGGGCAGTGATGTCATCTTCAAACTTCTCCAGCGGCCATGAGGGCGCAAATTCAATCCCCGACACATCCAAGTCAGAAAACCCTGACCTTGAACTTTCCGGCGACACTAGTGCCGACGACGGTTCAAAACAAGCGGCAGTTGCTGTTGTTAACCGTATGATTCGTCCAAATCCAGACCTTAATGCGGGTCTATATATCGTCGCAACGCCTATCGGCAATTTAAGAGACATAACTTTGCGGGCTTTAGATGTCTTGGCATCTGCAGATTTAGTATTGGCTGAAGATACACGCGTTGCCTCAAAACTTATGCATGCATATGGTTTAAACCCAGAGCTGCGCCCATATCACGACCATAATGGGGCAATATCACGGCCCCGCATTTTACGTGAATTAGCAAAGGGGCATCGCATAGCATTAATTTCCGATGCGGGTACCCCACTTGTATCTGACCCTGGGTATAAACTTGCGCGCGAAGCAATAGAAGCAGGACATTACGTTACCGCTCTTCCGGGGGCATCTGCTCCACTAGCTGCCCTTACAATATCAGGACTTCCTTCAAATAGCTTTTTGTTTGCTGGCTTTCCGCCACCAAAACAAACTGCACGCCTGAAATTTTTAGAAAAATACATAGCGTTAGACGCAACACTAATTTTTTTCGAAGGCCCGTCTAGATTGGCAAAGAGTTTAACAGACATGGCTCAGATTTTTGGGAATCGTGAGGCGGTGCTTGCGCGTGAACTTACGAAACGTTTTGAAGAAGCGCGTAGATTGCCACTGGTGGAGCTAGCAAAAGTAATAGAAGAAGAGGGCCCACCTAAAGGGGAGTTAGTCATCCTAATCGGCCCTCCTAATACTGAAGACACTGTTAGTGAAGAAGATTTAGATGTGGCGATATTGGAGGCTTTGACTACCTCATCAGTGAAACAAGCTTCTTCTGAAGTTGCTGAAAAATTCGGGCTTAAGAAACGTGATGTGTATGCACGCGCTCAAACACTCAAGGATGAAGCTTCCGGTAGATAGACTTCTGGGGGGGGAATGCAAAATAAATCCGGAAATACCACACGTAAAAAGCGAGAAGCCAAGGGGCGTCGCGCTGAACTTTTTGCCTGTATTTGGTTGAAATTGAAAGGGTATCATATTCTTGCCACGCGCGTTCGGATGCATACGGGAGAAATAGATATTATAGCGAAAAAAAGAAAATTGATCGCTTTTGTAGAGGTTAAGGCTCGCAAAACAACTGAAATTGGACAACGAGCAGTATCAGACCAATCTTGGCGGCGTATTTCCCGAACTGCTGAAATTTGGATGTCATACAATCGCAAATATTCAGGCTATAATTGGCGATATGACCTTGTAGTTTTACCGCAATTAGCATTGCCTGTTCATTTTCGGGACTATTGGCGCCCATAAATCTACATCTGGCGATAAGTATACGAAATTTTGACACGTTTTGTTGATTACATGCACAAGTGTAAAAGTTACGGACCAGCCTAAACACCTCTGTAACCCAACATTATTACCTTTGTTTCATAGTTAAATCACCAATAAGTTTGATAGATTGGCTAAGTGAAACGCAAATCTGATTACAGGAGTTGTCCAATGAAAATTAGAACCGCTGCTATAGCATTGTTGGCACCTTGTTTTATTGGCGCTTTGGCCGGGTGCGCTGTCGTGCAGGAAAAGACATTTGGTGAGAGCTTGGATGAAGCCTCTGCATCTAGTCAGATTAAGAGCCAACTTCTTGCGCGTTCAGCAGGGCGTTTTCGTCAGGTTGATGTCGAAGTGACGTCCCGTCTAGTGTTGCTGACTGGACGAGTTGAGACAGAAGAAGATAAAGTCGAAGCTGATCAGATCGCGTGGAGTATTCGTACCATTGATGAAGTTGCTAATGAAATCGAAGTTATTCCTAAAACTAAAATTCTTACAAATTTAAATGATGAATGGATAACTGCAAAAGTGCGTTCGCGCCTTGTTGGTGACGGTGAAATAAAAAGCGTCAACTACAATATCGAAACATTCAATGGCGTTGTATATCTTCTTGGTTTTGCACAAGACCAAACAGAATTGAAACGCGCCGCAGAACACGCCAGTGTTGTCAAAGGCGTTGAACGTGTTGTTTCTTATGTAAAGATGCGTGACCGATCCACACCACCGGGATACGCTGAACAATCAGGACCGCCTGTGTCACATGGTACGCCAATAGGTCGTGAATCGGTGGCAGCTCAACCTCAATATCAACCAACCTACACAGGACAAGCCCAAGGAGGTCAGGTTGGTTATGTTGATCCAAACCCTCCTCGTGATTTAGGTGGAAGTGATTCATCTGGTTTGTATGGAGGTCCGATACCGAGTCAACAACAGGGCGCACCTTATACTTCCAACCAACAGCCTGCAGCGCAATATGACGCTGATGGATACTTGATCGTTCCAAATGTGCCAAATGACCCTTCATCTGGTTATTCTGACCCATATGCTGATCCTTTTGGTGACAAAGCCTCTTCTAAATAGAAGAACACTGCTTATCTTCTAGAAAATATCTTTTTGCATAGGTCAGTATGACCAATATCCAATTATTGCTGGAGGCTTGCGCCCAATATGAAAATCGCTGTTCAAATGGACCCGCTAGAGAATGTAAATCCAGCGGGAGACACAACATTCGCGATGATAGAAGAGGCGCAAGCGCGTGGCTTTAAGGTGTGGGTGTATGATGTTGATGACCTTTATTATGACGCAGGTGAAGTAAAAGCTTGGGCGCGGTCCGCTACTGTATTTCGTAGAGATGATGGTCACTGCAAATTGGGTGAGCGCGAGCTGTTAGATATGCGCGCGGATGTAGATGTTGTGCTGATGCGTCAAGACCCTCCATTTCATATGGGGTATCTAACAGGTGCCCACCTGTTGGAGTTAATTCAGCCTGATACACTTGTTGTAAATGATCCTGGTTGGGTGCGTTCCAGCCCAGAAAAAGTATTTCCACTTGAATATCCAGACTTGCAGCCGCCAACATTGATTAGTCGCTCGTTGGAGGCAATAAAGGCATTCCGTCTAAAGCATAAAGATATCGTCCTCAAGCCATTATACGGACACGGGGGGGCATCTGTGGTTCGCATTAAGCCGGATGATGGAAACTTTGAAGCACTTGTTGAAATGTTTCAAGAAAAAGCGCCTGAACCTTTTATTGCTCAGGCTTTTTTACCAGATGTGAGTGCCGGAGATAAGCGAATTATCCTTGTGGATGGTGAACCTTGTGGAGCTATCAACCGTATGCCCCCTGAAGGAGCTATACGCTCCAATCTTGTGGTCGGGGGAACAGCCCATGGCTCAGAGCTAACCGAACGTGAATTAGAAATCTGCGCAACGATTGGGCCTGAGTTAAAAAAACGTGGCCTAGTATTCGTCGGCATTGATGTGATCGGTGGGTTTCTGACGGAAGTTAATGTGACCTCCCCAACTGGGGCACAAGCGATCAAGAGACTCACAGGCATCGACCCGGTAAGCCGCATGTGGGATGTTATTCAGGCTAAGTTCAAAAATAAGTGATAGGCTTATTACAATATTGACATGATGTCCTTAGGGGGATCGTATGAAGTTAAGTAGTTTGTTTTGCCTACGTCTGTAGAATTTGAAGGAATAGATCGAAATGAAAAAAGTTTCTTATAGTTTGATTTTAGGTGCTTTTTTGGCGATGGGTTCTACTGCATGTGCAGCTGAAAAAGACGAAACACCGCCTGCTGAAACACAAGAATCTTCCCAAAAATCCACTGGATTTAATTTTTCAATACCGGGTGAAGATGACGCTGCTGAAAAATCGGGTGGATTTAATTTTAGTAACCCCAATGATGTTGAGGCAGGTAAAACTGCTCTAGGTCGCGTTGATATTCCAATTGATGAAACATCGAAAATAGAGACTTTTGAGCCTAATATTCAAATTCCAGAAGGCAGTGATGCAACCCTAGACTAGCATCGGTTAAATTTGTTCTTCATATGTTCTGAAAATTGTGGTATCCACAATCAGAACATGTGGGGGATATTATGGTAAGCCGAATAACTACGTTCGCGTTTGAAGGGGTCACAGCAAACCCCGTTGATGTTCAAGTTCAGCTTTCTAGCGGACAATTACATTTTGCTATCGTTGGATTAGCAGATAAAGCTGTTGCTGAAAGTCGAGAGCGTGTGAGTGCTGCTTTTGCGTCTCTCGGCTTATCGATGCCCCCCAAAAGAATTGTCGTGAATTTAGCGCCAGCTGACCTTCCCAAAGAAGGCAGCCACTATGACCTTGCGATTGGTTTGGCTTTACTTCAAGCAATCGGTGTTTTGGCATCTGATGCACTTGAGGGAATGGCCGCAATTGGTGAACTTTCTTTAGATGGGAATATAGCAACCATACCCGGCGCACTACCTGCGGCAATGGCAGCAGAAGCAATGGGCAAGACTTTGATCTGTCCAAAAGATTGCGGCCCAGAAGCCGCGTGGTCTGGAGGGCATGTTTTACCAGCTAAAAGTCTGATGGAATTGATCTCTCATTTTAAAGGTAATCAGCAAATAATAAGCGCAAAGCCAGGTGAGTTAACGCAGGGTTCATCAGGACCAGACCTTAAAGACGTCAAAGGGCAAGAAGGCGCTAAGCGGGCGCTAGAGATAGCGGCAGCAGGCGGGCACAACCTGCTAATGATGGGACCACCAGGCTCGGGAAAATCCATGCTCGCTCAACGTCTAGCAGGGATATTACCTCCTTTGAGTGCGCATGAATTGCTAGAAGTCAGCCAAATTCAATCTATTGCAGGGGCGCTTGAAAAGGGAAAATTATCGCGTATTCGCCCATTTCGCGGACCACACCATTCCGCAAGCATGGCGGCAATGGTTGGCGGCGGTATAAAAGCGCGACCAGGCGAAGTCTCTTTGGCGCACCATGGCGTATTATTTTTGGACGAATTGCCTGAATTTTCCAGTCAGGTTTTGGATAGTCTCCGGCAACCCTTAGAAAGTGGAGAAGCGGTGATTTCACGCGCTAACCGACACGTGAAATATCCTAGTCGTTTTCAACTCATTGCAGCTGCGAACCCGTGTAAATGTGGTGGCGGACCATCTGAGAGCATGTGCCGTCGCAAGCCTGCTTGTAAAGCTGACTATATGGGGCGAGTTTCCGGTCCTTTTCTGGATCGAATTGACCTCTTTATCGATGTTCCGGCTGTGACGGCGATGGATTTGACGCTACCTCCTCCTATTGAGGGCAGCGAGCAAGTCGTAAAGCGTGTTCAAAGAGCGCGTGATCTTCAAGAAGAGCGCTATCAAGGTGTTGCAGGCGCGCGGCGTTTAAATGTAGATGCAGACACTATTGCCATAGATGCTTTTTGTACGCCTGAGCCAGACGGTCAGGAATTACTGCTGCAAGCCGCAGAAAAATTAGGGCTTTCTGCGCGAGGTTACCATCGAGTATTGAAAGTTTCGCGTACAATTGCTGATCTTGATGGAGCACCTTTGGTTAAAAGAATTCACGTTGCAGAAGCGCTTAACTATAGATTTCGTCCGATTGGAATGCCGTATCAATCGCAAGCGATGCAGAGAAGTTAGTGTATTTAGCTTTTATCTTTTCTAACTGTCTATTGTATAACCGTAGGCATTTGTTAACCATGCACATTGCTAAGTCGAAATTCAATTAGCGAGTGATCACATTTATGCCTTCAGCATCAAAACCTAAAAAGCCTACAAAGAAGAGCGATGTTGATGGAGAAGCCTTAGATACTTCCCAAAGGTTCACTGCATCCGTTTCGCATGAAATACGTACACCACTAAATGGCATATTGGGTATGGTTTCATTGCTGGAAGAGACGAATTTATCTCCGGTTCAAAAAGAATATGTAGAAGCGATTGGTAAAAGCGGATCAAGATTGCTCGATCTTTTGAATAATGTACTCGATTATTCCCGTCTTGAAGCAGGTGATATTCCACTCGACATCGGATCTTTCGATCCATCTGAACTTATTCAGGACGTTGTAGAGTTGCTGGCACCCCGTGCTCATACCGCAAATCTTGATATCGCAGCGGCTCCTGCGCCAGGTTTACCTCAGTCATTTTTAGGAGATGCAGGGCGTATTCGGCAAATTCTGTTTAATCTGGCCGGTAACGCGATTAAGTTCACTCAATCGGGTGGTGTCCTTGTGACAGCGCGGTTAGCAGCATCGGGTGAAATCGTGTTTGCGGTAAGAGATACGGGTTCCGGCATCCCAATATCAGAACAAGAAAAAATATTTAGTGCATATGGACAAGTTTCAGCCTCAGATGCTGGACGAGATAGCGGAGTGGGACTTGGACTTGCCATCGCGCAACGTCTTGCAGTCGCAATGAAAGGGCGTCTACATATTGCATCAGATGCAGGGCAGGGAGCTGGATTCTTTCTTACACTTCCTTTGAAAATTGAACAGCCAAGCGAAGCGCTTCATAAACCAGACAGAACACTAAGCGTTGACCTTCAAGCAAGTTGCGCCTCTCAAATCGCGGTGATGTGTGCACTTGCAAATTCCGATATGCGCTACATTAAAACTCCCATAAATGGCAGAGCAGATGTGGCCATTCTGGATGGTTCACTTTCGCCTGCAAGTATAAAAAAGCAAGCCAAACGTACTCCAACATTGGTTATTCTCCGTCCTGAGGATCGTGCGCAGATTCCTAAATTTAGAGAAATGGGATGTGTTGGCTATTTAATCCGACCGTTACGGGGTTCATCGATCGCAAAACGTGTAGAAATTGCTGCACGTGGTGAAGAGTTTACGGAAGCTGCAGAAAAATCTCTAAAGGCACCTACCGGTGCACGTGCGCTTATCGCTGATGACAATCCAGTCAATTCTTTGCTTGCCAAGCGCGCATTGGTGACGGCTGGGTTTAGTGTTGATACCGCAGGTACAGGCGCTGAAGCTTTAGAAGCTGCATCTAATACGCATTACTCCATTATATTTATGGATGTCAGAATGCCGGTGATGGATGGGTTGGAAGCAACGCGCCGCATTCGTGGGTTAGAAGGTGAGGCCGGTAAAACACCGATTATCGCTGTTACGGCCGACGTTGATCCCGACCTTCAATTAAAAGCAAATAAAGCAGGTGTAAGCCTCATTGCCGCAAAACCAATTGACCCTCAACGCTTACGTGATTTGGCATTGAGCTGGGCTGTTTTTAAAGGGGAAGTGAATTGAGCGTGACCCAAAACAATGATTTTGTAAGCATGATAAAACGGCTCAGACAGCCTCAGTTTGCATCTATGCTTATTTTAGGCTTTGCATCAGGTTTACCTTTGATGATGGTCTTTCAAAAGCTTTCTGTTTGGCTACGTGAGGTGGGCATAGATAAATCTACCATTGGATTTATGTATTGGATAACAATAGCTTACACCTTAAAGTGGTTGTGGTCTC
>CAYGPD010000038.1:0-32268 GCA_964351655.1 uncultured Hyphomonadaceae bacterium
GATCACCTCGCCTATGCCAGGTAAAATATTGTCTTTATCGGTTGCAAAAGGAGACGATGTAACCAAAGGCCAGCCCCTCGTAACACTTGAAGCTATGAAAATGGAACACGGTATGAGCGCGCCTTTTGATGGTAAGATCGTAGCGGTGAATGTTGATGCTGGGCAAAACGTTATGCAAGGCATTGTGCTGTTGGAAATAGAAGCGCACTCAAGCGAAGAGGCATAAACATGGCTGGTAAGCATTTTGATGAATGGACTGTCGGTGAAGTTATCAAACATGATCTTCGTCGTACTGTAACTGATATAGACAACATCATGACAACCACACTGACGCATAACCCTCAGCCCTTGCATTTAGACCGTGAATACGCAGAAGCAACCGAGTTTGGAAAAATCGTCGTCAACGGAATATACACATTTGGATTAATGGTTGGGGTATCTGTAGGTGACACTACTCTGGGAACTCTCATAGCCAATCTAGGTTATGATAAAGTCATAATGCCCAACCCTGTTTTCATTGGCGACACACTTCGCTGTGAGACCGAGGTGACAGAATTACGAGAGAGCAATTCACGCCCTACTGCAGGCATTGTGACGTTCACACACCGAATGTATAATCAACGTGACCAACTCGTATGCCAATGTCTCCGTACTGCGCTTTTGAAAAAGGCAAACTCATGATATTGCGATCGCTTCTTTTTGTGCCTGCTGATCGTCCTGATCGCTATGAAAAGGCGCTCAATTCATCCGCCGATGTGATTATTTTGGATATGGAAGATTCCGTTGTTCCCTCTCGCAAAGAAGAAGCTCGTATCGCTGTATCGGCATTTTTAGAAAAACCATCAGCAAAACCAATATTTGTCCGCATCAACCCACTTACAACGCAATGGGCAGCCAAGGACGTATCTTCACTTATAATATCTCCGCCTGATGGAATTATTCTTCCCAAAGCCGAGGGTGCAAAATCCATCCGCGGACTTTTGAAACTCTTGAACGGCAATATTATTCCTATTTTGCCGATAGCAACCGAAACTGCTTCAGCGGTTTTTGAGTTGGGCTCATATAGAGATATATCAGAGCATCTCATTGGCATCACCTGGGGTGCTGAGGACATGCCTGCCTCCATAGGGGCCTCTACTTCCAGACTGGAAGATGGCAGCTATACACCGCCATATGAGATGCTGCGTAGCTTGTCGCTGTTTGCAGCGCATGCAGCAGAGGCTGCAGCAATAGATACGGTATATGTTGATATCAAAAATTTAAGCGGCCTAGCAGCTTATGCGGCTCGCAGTCGGCGAGATGGATTTACCGGAATGCTCGCAATTCACCCCAGCCAGACCGACACCATAAATACGGCTTTCACACCAACTGCCGCAGAAATTGAACACGCACAAATAATTGTCGACGCATTTTCCAACGATCCGACCGCTGGTGCCCTACAGGTTAATGGTAAAATGGTTGACGCGCCGCACCTTATACAAGCGCAAAAACTTTTATCACGCATCATCCCTTAGCACTACAGCTTCCGACATACCGAATTTGTCGGAAGCTAAACAGTCAATTCTTTTAGCTTTCACTCGCTCGGGCTACGTCTGAACGATAGTTAACACCTGAAAAGACAAAACAAATTATACTCAATGCATTGAAAATTAGAATACAACGCAATGCTTGGGTAAGCGGTGCAGCGACGCCTTGAGAAGCAAAGTAATCACTAAGCCCGCCAGCGATTAAAGGCCCGCCACCGATACCGATGAGTGTTAAGCAAAACAAGGTAAAAGCAGATGCAAAGGAGCGCATTTGCAATGGTACAAGTTCCTGAGAAGATGTGTACGCTATACTGGCGTAAATTAACCCAATAAAGCTTGGAACAAGGTTCCACGCATATGCAACATTAACTGTATCAGCTCCCAAAAACATCCATGAAAACGGCAACGCAACGACAGCACAAATGCCGATCATCCAAGGCCGCCAACGAAGATCTTTTGAAGATAGCTTATCGCAGACGCTTCCTAAAAATATTGCGCCAAAACTCCCGACAACGCCAATCATCACGCCCAATGGAAGAGCTACATCCATGACGGTCAAATTATATGTCCGTTGTAAATGACTTGAAATAAATGCCACATAGGCGTTTGCAGAGATACAAATCATCAAACAACCAGCTAGCAACCAAATTAGGGACTTTTGAGTACCTATAAATTTCAATGTCTCTGACAGACTCGGTGCGACCGCATGCTCTTCACGCTTTTCAGAAAAGCCCCTTTTTGGTTCTTTCATTGTGAAACGAACAAGAAGCGCTAACAGCAGCCCTGGAACACCAGCAGCAAAAAATGCCACTCTCCATCCGTATTTTGCATATACCATCGCCGCTAACACATAGCCAATCATGATACCTATACCAATACCAGATGTATAGATTCCTAGAGCCATTGCACGTTGTTTAGGAGGGTAAAGATCAGCAATAATACTTGTTGCAGGCGGAGTTCCCCCTGCTTCACCAACCCCAACCCCCATCCGAGCAATCAGCAAGTGTAGGAAGTTTTGCGCAAACCCGGAAACAGCTGTCATTCCAGACCATACTGTTAAAGCCAGTGCTATAATATTTCGCCGATTTCCCCTATCTGCCCACATCGCAACAGGAATACCCAAAGTGGCATAAAATACGGCAAACGCTAATCCAGTCAGCAAGCCCAATTGGCTGTCTTTGAGGTCAAGTTCCTGCTTGATAGGCTCTAACAACGTTACCAAAATCTGGCGATCAACATGGTTGAACGTGTAGACAAGAGTAAGAAGCCCCAACATATAGGCTCGTCCCTTTATCTTTTCACCGGACGCATGAGTTAGGTCTTCCCCCTGTTGATTGCTCATGATTGGGCCTCCAGCTTTTTTAGAAATTTTTCGATAGTTTTGACACAGATTGGTTCATCTAATATCGGCGCATGCCCGGTATTTGGCACAGTAATAATGGACGCTTTACCATGTCGATGCACCATTTTTGCGGCAGTATCGCTTGATAATAAATCAGAAATTTCACCTCGTATAATTAGCAGAGGACGCCTATAAGTCGCGGCAAATAACGCCCAGGTTTGCATTTCTACCGAAAGATCAACTTTGATACTCTTTAAACTATCCGCAATGGCCGGATCGTAATCCAGACATATGTTCCCGTTGTCTAATTGGATATGAGTGCGCTTGGCGAAGTTCACCCAATCTTCAAATGTAAATTCAGGAAATGCTGAAAATTGAGATTTTTGAACTGCGATAGCTGCATCTTCCCAGTTTCTATGTTCTTCAAAATTTCCTACATACCCAGCAATTCGTTCCAACCCTACCTCTTCGAGCTTTGGACCGATGTCATTGAGTATAATACCAACCAATTCATCAGATAGGATTTGGCTTAATATTAAAGATAAAAGCCCCCCCATAGATGTACCGATCAAAACCAGCCTTTTAGGAACCAAGATCTTCAAAAGCTCCTGAACGTCTTGCGTATAAATATCCAATCGGTAGTTATCAGGATTTGAGTCTCGATCTGACAGCCCCCTGCCACGCACATCAAGAGCAACGTAACGTCTATCGCCAGACAATTGACTAATCATCGGCTCAAAATCTTTGTGATTGCGCGTTAATCCATGCAAACAAAGTACAGTTGTTTCAGCCTCTTCTGGCCCATAGGACTTTGCATATAGGTTCAAACCATCACGTGATTGAAATTTTATTTCACCACTCATGTTTTGTTTCCTCACCTTTATATATTTCAACAAATGTTGAACATGAAATCATCAATCGCACAATACTCATTTCGAACATCTGTAAATCTGGACTTTTCTACCACCATCTTTATTGTCGCCTGATGGTAAATGCGACTCAAACAAACTCAACATCTAGTGGCGACCGTATCGACCGCCGTAAACGTATTCTTGATGCTGGAGAAATACTATTCTCTAGAAATGGCTATGATGCCGTTACATTAAGAGAAATAGCAAAACTTGCTGAAGTAGACCTTGCCCTTCCAAATTATTACTTCGGACGAAAGCCAAAAGTATTTGAAGCTGTATTCAAGCGGCGCGCTAAGCTTCTCAACGATTGGAGACTTGATGCCCTTGATAAAGCCATAAAAGCAGCCGCTCCGTCTCCACCTTCTGTTCGAGCGATTATGGAAGCCTATCTCAAGCCTGTATTAACAGGGAAGCACATACCCAAACCTGGATGGAGAGAATATTATGCTCTTGTCGCCTATGTAAACAACTCCTCAGAATGGGGTGGGAAGCTTATGTCTGAATTTTTTGATCCTATGGTGGGAAGATTCCTGGAGCAAATAAAAGCGACATTTCCGGAAGCTTCTGATGCTGATATGTTATGGAGCTACCATTGTTTATCAGGCGCACTCACATTAGCGTTTGCACAAACGGGACGTTTGGATAAACTTTCCAACAACAAGCTTAAATCAACAGACCTTCAACTTGGCTATGAAACCATTCTAGAATTCTGTGTGGCTGGATTTGATGCGACCTGCAACAAAAGCAAGGCCTAATCTACACTATAAGAAATAATGTAACGGCAGGATTACCCCGCCGTTACACTCACCACTTTGTTTTCAATAGGCTAGTATTTAAACCCTACCGTCATTGTTACAGTTCTAGGATTTCCGTAAAAGGCTGTTAAAGTCCCTTCGCGCCCCAATGTCGGCGTAAACGTTCCATTACCGTTTATATTTACAAAATTATATCCCGCTACTTTATAGCGTTCATCGGTCAAATTCTTACCGTGCAAGCCAAGTGTCCACTTTTCACTCGGCGCTGTCCAAACCAGACTTAAATCATAGAGCGTGAATGCTTCTTGATCCAAATATGGGTTAGGCGATTCAAACTGACTAGATTCACTTTTGTAAGAGACTGTACTAGCAATATTTAGGTCTCCACCTCCTAAAGGTGTGTTGTATGTAAATACCCCGCTTGCGCTCCATTCAGGTGTATTTTGGAAAACGCGATCGTTCGACACATCAATTTCATTTACAAAATATTCGTCATACTCTGCATTAATATAACCGACAGTCACAGAGGTACTAAAGAAGTCGCCGGTAGCAAAAATATCTTCCGCCACATTGGCCAATGCCTCAAACTCCAAACCCGATACAGTCGCCTGCCCAGCATTCGTCGTTACGCCTGTAAAGGTGTCATTTATACCATCATTATCAGTATCCACCCCAATTGAACCTGGAATTTGTACATCGGTATAATCCATCACAAATGCGGCAATATTTGTGTTTACCCGACCTTCGCCAAAGGTAGATTTAACCCCTACTTCGTAACTATTTACGGACTCAGGTTCAAATGACATGAATTCGAAAATTTCATCTTCAGAAACAGTACTATCTTGATTCAAATCAGGTGCCGCAGAAGTTTGTCCACGCGGATCAAATCCACCACCTTTAAAGCCTTTAGAGTAAGAGCCGTAAATATTGTGCTCTGGCACGGGCTTGTAGCTAAGCGCAATTCGCGGCGTAAACTCATCCCATTCGTTTTCGCCATTAAAGTCCGAGGTTGTCGCGATAACAAAGCCATTGCCATTAAAAGACTCTGAGAATCCACCCAAGTATGTTCTACGCAAAACAGTCGACGCACGTTCATCATGCGTAAAACGACCACCGACAGTTAGTGCTAATTGATCAGTGAAATCATAGCTAAAGTCAGCATAAGCTGCCCAAGTTTTTGTGCTAACATCCCCAAAAGTCTGAGCATTCAGGCCAGGAAGGTTTAACAAGGTACCTGTTGTACCTAGCAGCACATCAAAGACAGTAGAAGAATTCGCATCTAGGTAATAGAGGCCGACTAAACCATTTAGCTTGTTTCCAGAATATGTAAGCTGTAGCTCGTTGGATAGTTGATCATTTTTGTAGATCGCCGGCACATCTAAATCCGCAGATTGCAAACTATCAAAATCGATTGGAGATACAGTTTCGTCTTCGCGATAAGCCAAGATATTTTTAATTGATATCGTGTCGTTTACGTCAAATGTCGTAACGAACGCACCACCATACGCCTCTACTTCTTGCTTTACGATATTGAGACCAGCTCTTGTATCAAACACATCTCCAAGAACAGGTGCACCAGATAATTGTCCAGGTATCAGCCTATGTCCTTGGCGAGCTTTCGAATCATCTTTTGTATAATCTCCAGACAACTTAAATGACAGGGCGTTCGTTGCATCCAACTCCATTGACACCCGGCCAGCTAAAACATCTTTGTTATAGTTTTCTTCACCCGTGACAATATTTTTACCAAATCCACCACGCTGTAGATTTGTAACTGCCGCTCCCACTCGGAATGAGTCTGTAATTGGAACAGAAGCTTTAACCAGACTCTCGATTTGATCATATGTTCCCAATGCAGCACTCGCAGCAAACTCAGGATCACGGGATAGATCTCGAGTTACATATTTTACTGCCCCACCAATTGTATTACGCCCATATAGCGTTCCTTGTGGGCCCCGCAAAACTTCTATTCGCTCTACATCAAATACGTCCAATACCGCACCTTGGGGGCGGTTTAGGTAAACATCATCAAGATAAACGCCGACACCGCTCTCAAAACCAGACACTGGGTCTTGCTGACCGACACCACGTATAAATGCCGTTAGGGTAGAGTTTGTTCCTCGAGAAACCTCTAGTGTTACGTTTGGAGAGAGCTTCGACACTTCAGTCATATCAGCCACGCCAAGCTTTGTTAGCGACTCTCCACCAATAGCAGTAACTGACACAGGTACATCTTGTAAGTTCTGTTCACGTCGTTGTGCTGTCACTACGATCGTATCGAATTTTTTTGCTTCTTTTGCCGATTCGTCAGCTTCTTGAGCAACTGCAATGCCTGCTATAGCTGACGTACTGACGCCCAATAGCATTGCTAGCGCAAAGGATTTTGCAGATCTGTTCATTTTTTTCCTCCCAAAACGAGTCTTTATGACTTCATATTACACAACATTATTCAACGCATGTTGATTTCAACAGGTGTTGAAAGTATAGATAGGTGCAAGACCTGTCAATTGGTGTAAATATAATGCCATGAACCAAAAGATGTTCGTGCTTACAAAAGAAGAAATGGGGATGTAAAATGGCGACCAAAATTTATCCAGATGCCAAATCAGCTCTGGAGGGCTATCTCAATAATGGAATGACTATTGTATCTGGCGGATTCGGTCTCTGCGGAATACCTGAGTTACTTATAGCTGCAATCCGCGACAGTGGGGTCAAAGATCTAACTATTATTTCCAATAACGCTGGTGTGGATGGCTTTGGTTTGGGCCTACTTCTAGAAAACCGCCAAGTAAAAAAGATGATATCATCCTACGTTGGAGAAAACAAAGAATTTGAACGCCAGTATCTCAATGGTGAACTGGAGTTAGAGTTTAACCCACAGGGGACACTCGCAGAACGTTGCCGAGCAGGTGGAGCTGGCATAGCTGGATTCTACACAAAGACAGGTGTCGGAACAGTAATCGCAGATGGAAAAGAGCATCGTGATTTCAATGGACAAACACACATTCTAGAGACTGGTATAACTGGTGATATCGCCATTGTTAAAGCATGGAAAGGCGATGCTCAAGGTAACCTTATCTATCGTAAAACTGCGATGAATTTCAATCCAGATATGGCTATGGCGAGCAAGATGACTATCGCCGAGGTTGAGGAGATTGTTCCGGTGGGCTCTTTAGATCCTGCACATATCCACACACCAAGTGTTTTTATTCAACGCGTTATTCAAGGCGATCATGAAAAACGTATTGAAAAAGTTACCACTCGCCCAGTGAAGGGAGCATAATCATGGCTTGGAATCGTGATGAAATGGCTGCGCGCGCGGCTAAAGAATTAGAAGATGGCTTCTACGTAAACTTGGGAATTGGTATTCCTACTCTAGTTTCCAATTACATACCTGACGGTATCGACGTAACGCTACAATCTGAAAATGGCATGTTAGGTATGGGCCCTTTTCCTTTTGAAGGAGAAGAAGACCCAGACTTAATAAACGCAGGAAAGCAAACCATTACGGAACTGGACCGTACGAGTTTCTTTTCTTCGTCAACCTCTTTTGCGATGATTCGCGGCGGGCACATCAATCTTGCAATTTTGGGCGCAATGGAAGTTGCCGAAAATGGTGACCTTGCCAATTGGATGATCCCCGGAAAACTCGTTAAGGGTATGGGCGGCGCGATGGACCTCGTCGCCGGCGTACAGCGTATAGTCGTCGTGATGGAACATGCAAATAAACGTGGCGAATCGAAACTTCTAAAGGAATGCACCCTTCCCTTAACCGGCAAAGGTGTTGTTGACCGCATCATCACTGATTTAGGTGTTTTCGACGTGGTTAAAGGCGGACTAAAAATGGTTGAACTCGCTCCAAATGTTTCAATGGAAGAAGTGCAATCTAAAACTTTGGCACGTTTGGTAGATTAAATCATGAAACAGCACCCATTGAGTGATTTTTTAAATCTCACAGGTCGAAATGTCCTTGTGACAGGTTCAACGAGTGGCATTGGACAAGGTATTGCTTCTGGTTTGGCCTTCGCTGGGTGCAACGTCATGATTAACGGATTTGGAGCGCCCTCAGAGATTGAGGCGTTCCGATCCCAACTTGAATCTGACTCTCAACGAAAAGTGATTTACTCTGACGCAGATTTAACAAAACTAAGTGACATTGAAAAAATGTTTGCTCTGTTTGCCGAAACGATGGGTGAAATCCACGGAGTCGTAAATAATGCTGGTATTCAACATGTTGCACCCATTGAAGATTTTCCGGCGGAAATGTGGGATAAAATAATATCCCTTAATCTCAATTCAGTATTCCATACCACACGGCTTGCCTTTAATCAGATGAAGCTCCGCAAATGGGGACGCATCATAAACATCTCTTCAGCACATGGCTTAACCGCTTCACCCTTTAAATCCGCATATGTTACTGCAAAGCACGGTGTGATGGGGTTTACAAAAACAGCAGCACTTGAAGGCGCAGAACATGGCATTCGCGTAAATGCAATCTGCCCTGGCTATGTACAAACGCCTCTAGTAGAAAACCAGATTATGGATACAGCTAAAGCTCGGGACATGCCTGTTGAAGATGTTATCAAAACAGTCATGCTAGAGCGTCAACCAACTAAAGAATTTACGACTATAGATGAGATAGTCCGAATGACTTGTTTCTTAATGTCGGACGCTGCACCCAGCATTACAGGTGCGGACATTAAAATGGATGGCGGTTGGACGGCGCTCTAATAAACTTCCACTAATTCAAACGAGGTTTAATTGAAGCACCCGATCAAGACTCCTGACGGATTTGAAATTATTAACGATAGAGGTCCATTTGCTGACGTAAACGGACCTTTTTATCGTTTTAGGAAAAATGAAAACGCTCCTGCAACCACATTTGGCTTTCTGCCCGAGGAACGTCACGCGAACAGTCTCGGCTTTATGCACGGCGGTATGATTTCTACTTTGTTAGACGGCGTTATGGCGCAAGCAATATTTGAAGCGCACCAACGTAGACTGGTGACACTAAGTCTCAATATTGAGTTTAAAAACACAATACCAATCGGTAAATGGATTCAAGCTGATGTTGAGCTAAAGGAAATTGAGAATAACGTCATCGGTTGCGCTGCCTCGCTAATGTCCAACGACCGAATTTGCGCTACGGCTACAGGGACATTTCGTCTATTTAGACGATGATCAAACGAAGAGTACCTTCCTAAGCATATTGAGAGCTGTAAGAATAAGTAGCACTCCAAATATCCTGCGAAGCAATACCCCGTTCATACCATGCGCAATTCTAGCTCCAACCGGTGCAAGAGTTGTTGTCATTAGGGCTATAAGGATAAAACCCGGAAGGCTAATATATCCAAATGAAAAAGGCGGCAAATTATCAATACGCCAACCGCTAATTGCATAGCCAAGTGCACCAGGAATTCCTATCGCAGCGCCAAACCCAGCACTTGTACCAATTGCCTGATGAATGGGGCGCCCAAACAAAACCAACGTTGTAACGCCAAATACACCTCCACCAATTCCCATTAGCGAAGAAGCCCCCCCGATAACTACTGAGATAGCCCAACTCACTGGTCCTTGAGGCACATCGTTAGAGAGTTTCCAGTTTGGACGTCCAAATATAAGTTGGGCTGCCAATAAAAAAGCTGTAACTCCAAAAAATATTGTCAAATTACGACCTGAAATTTCAGACGCTAAAAAACTTCCCAATAGAGCGCCCAACATTATAAACGGGCTCCAGGTAGATAATATCTTCCAATCTACTGCCTCTTTTGCATGGTGCGATATTACTGACCGAATAGATGTGGCGATTATAGTGGCTAATGAGGTACCCACAGATACGTGCATTGCAGTTTCTGAAAAACCAAGTGAGCTTAAAGTGAAATACAGTGCCGGTACGATTATTACTCCGCCCCCCACACCAAACATTCCAGCAGCGACTCCTGCTCCCGCGCCTGCTGCCAGCAGCGCCAAAAGCAGCCCACTATTTTCGACCAACATGTTCCACATAAGCCATTCCAATATATTGCGAAGTTCTAAAAGCAAAAAAGCCGCTATCTATATAGCGGCTTTCAAGAATACCTGTTTTGAACTTCTCTATCCTATCGCATACTGACGACGAAATTGACGAAAGGAAATCATCCGATCATTTTTTTCATCCCAAAGCGTCAAAGGAATACACTTAAAACTTTCAAGGAAAGTTAGACGGTTCATTTCTTTAAGTTGAGGGTGATCTTTCAAAACTTTAGGAAGCCTGTAGAACGGTATTTTACTTGCCGCATGGTGTACATGATGAATACCAATATAACCAGTTAGCCAACCAAATGGTTGAGGCAAATCGTAAAACGAACTTCCTTGAAGTGCTCCCTCTGTGTGGTTCCAGTTTTTATTTCTGAACCACAACACGTCCTCAAATTGGTGTTGTACGTAAAACAACCAGACCCCAAGGACCGCAGCAAGAAACACAGAAGGCAAAAATACAGCGAGCACAGGAGCCCAACCAAGAGTGGACACAATCAACCAACCAAACCCGAAAACGGCAAGATTTGTGCCTATTGCACTTACCCAAGGCCGCCAGCCCTCTTTCATAATCCCTGATGGAATTCTATGCTCTAAGAAAAACATATATATGGGACCAATGATAAAGAGCGTTACCGGATGGCGATATGCTCGATACCCAAATTTATTAAGCGGGCTTAACGCCTCATACTCAGCGACAGTCAATGTATCGATTGCACCTAGTCCTCGACGGTCTAAGTTTCCTGATGCTGCATGGTGAATAGCGTGTGTACGCCTCCACACATCATAAGGCGTCAATGTAATAATACCAACGACACGACCAACCCAGTTGTTAATCATTGGTGATTTAAAGAATGCGTGATGTCCACAATCATGTTGAATGAGAAACATCCGAACTAAGAAAACACTCGCAGGAATGCATAATAGCAATGCCAACCATATCAGCCCCGATACTGACGCCCAAAATGCAGCCCCCCACATTATAGCCAAAGGCAATAATGTAAGCAGTAATTCTGCAATTGAGTTGGTTAAATCGGGTTTTTGGTAGGCCGAAAGTATCTTCCGCCATGCCGGCTGTTTTGTTTCAGTCGTCATACGGTCTCTATCTCTTACAGGCCGCAGCCTTCACTCTAAACCAAACACTAGTCCACATCCCTGAAGGCCGTACACCTTGGGGTGAGGATCTAGCCAGCTCCCGCATGGAGCTTAACTATCTTGTCTAATGTTATGCCAATTTCAGTCAAGTGGCTTCGATAAAATTTACTGCACTTAGTTCCTTCACATGATAAAACTCATGAGGTTTGAGATAAGAGCGCCTCAAAATTTCGTCAATTGTGCGCAACTTCCCCTGCGCTCAAGCAAGCCAGATGGAGCTTAGATGCTAACTTTCCACGGCAATTTCGATCTGTCGGATTCTCATTACAAGAATCGTTTGGGCTTAAATCCATTACAACTGCTATATGAGCCAACAACTCTCCAGAGTCCTTCCCATATGGCACTAAATTTCCGTTGGTGTCTTTATTGATGTTCAGTCCTATGCGACGATTAATAAGCGTCGTCGCCTTATCCATTTCACACGCTGAGGCAAACAAACTTCGCTCTATCGCTAAAGAAGTTTGATCCCCAGTCGCTGTGTTGCTACCGAAATAACTCGGCCATTGAGCTACAATATGGTTGTTTATCGACTGCGTTAAACTACGCGTTGTATCCCAATCTATTGGAATAGCATTATCTTCACCAGCAATACGTTTAAGTTCTTTAGCAATATGACGAGAAAACAATGTCGCATCATGCAAATGGGCAACCGAACACATCCGCTCGTCATTTATTGAAGTGCAAAGTTCTTTTACATCATCAATTGAATTTTTAGCTTCCAAATAGAAATCTGCGCCGCTATCTAATTTAGGCATACCAACACGTAAAACGCGTGCTTCCATTTCTAAAAAGCGACAACCAAGTACATCCTCAGGCCGAGCGGAAGTCGTGATATTTTCTGTTTTAGCTATGAGACGTGAAATTTCAATTTCCTGATCAAGTATCGCACTGGAAGATACTTCAGTAGCCGAAATAACATCTTTAACTGCTTCCAATCCCGCAAGGTCTTTGTGGTAATTACACGTTTGTTGTTGAGAAATAGCGTTTTTAAAATCTGAATCAGTTTTATTACTAGGATCTGTCGTGGCACAACTTGTTGCAATGACCAGACTTGAAGCGATCCCAAGGTACTTCAACGTATTCGCGTTCATCATCATTTCCCTTTTAATTGTAATTTACTTGACCCAAATAAGTACTTTAGTGGACGAACGTCTGCACTTCACCTCGCAACGCTTCAACGATATCTTCCGCATCCAATTGATCAACCGCTCCTGGCCCGTATTCTAAAATGTGCGCAATAAAATATTTATATACATAAAGCCATTCATCCGCATTCATTGTAGTGCGTGCATCATCGGAATCTGAAACCGCATTTAATTTATCGATAAATTTACCCAGTTCCTGAATATGGGCACTTTGGTAATCTTGATCTCGACCATCAAATGAACGCACAAGATTCGCATTCGCCGCTTTCAATGTAGCGAGCAATGCCTCACGCAACGTTTCACCAAACAAAACACTTCCAGTTTTGCGTCCATCCATTTGCAATAAATTGCTCGCTTTAGCGAGAACATGTTGCACCAATGTCAGACCAATTTCATGGCCAACCCCATCCCCATTGTCCACCGAGAACAATACTCCGGGATTTCGAGCCGCTGTCATAGTCATAACAGATACTACAGAACGCCAATCTTGTGCATTAAGCAATCCTAACTCATCACTTGAAACTGCAGCAGCAGCCATTCTGGCAATTTCCTTTACTTCAGAATTGGCAGAACGGCCTGTTGCCATATGTGGATTTGCAGCAATATGACCAGCCATAACTTTCATCAAATCTACGGCTTGTTCTCGGGAGAAAACCTGCGCCAACACTTCATCGCGTCCTCCCCCTGATAGGCCTAACTTCATTCCCCGCATTAAATCAGCAAACAAGTGACTATACATGTCAGCCCATGCACCATCCCAATTCGCATCACCTGCTTTGGCTTGAATTCGCGCAGTTCCGTATTCGCCCGCAACCTCTAACGCTGCTGACATCACTTCTGCACCAAATCCTGAATCAATATCGAATGGAGGGGGAGCCATGTCTTGCATAACAGTGGCCATATTTTGAAGAAATTGCCGCGCTGTGTCTGATTCTAAAGATCCACCACGCAGAAACAACTCAGGACGTACAGCTGCTGTTTTCAACGCCGCATCATAAACTTTCAAGGCCCCCACTTCCGATAAGGCATCTACGATATTGAATGCGCCAGGGCGTACAGAAACAGCATCGGCCAATACTGTACGGGTAATCACCCCCATCATTTTTTCAGAACGGACATCCCCTTTGAAATATGCATCAGCATTATTGTTAATTGCAGTTAGAGCACCATGTGCCATGGGGCCTGACAGCACACGGGCGAGTTTTTCATGGGCTAAAAATTCCAACCCCTGACTCGACTCAACTTCTAACTTTAATGGCTCAATCACACCAGTTATCAATGGCTTCCAACGCTCTTCCGATGTCACAAGATCTGGGTGTTGAGATACTGATACAAGAGCTGAATGTACAAAGGTTTTCACTAACCTCTCGCCATAACCTTCAGCTCCTCCTCCATCCAATTTAATACGGTCAACAAGATTATCTAAACTCGGGATGAGTGAGCTTAATATGCTCTCTGCTTTACGATCAAAACCTAGCACTTGGGGTTGAGTCCCTATGACATCCAAAGCAACATCAGCTAGCTCCAGCCCAAATCTAGCCCACCCCGATGGTTTTGTGTCCGATAGCCATTCTCGATGTATATATTGCACCCTTGGGTCCATCGATGCATTGCGTAAAATGCGACTATCTACAGCGGTAGGTATTTCACTCTTTAAAGCGTCATACAGAATATCCACGCAAGTTGCGAGTTGTTCCCTTTGACGAGAACAGACCGGCCCCATTTCCATAGCATTCCCAGAAGCAAGACTTTCAGACGTAAACAACGAATCCAAATTGCCACCGGGTTGGCAATGATAATGTAGGTCAGTCCTACGATATACAAAGTCTACAGCCATCCATTCAATTTCTTCGGTATCATGGATAGGAAATTTATTTATTAGTACGGAAAAGTCTTGTTGCAGAAGCTGATCTCGGCGGGCATGACGTGCAGCTCTACCAAGTTTGATAACACCCGAAACTGCCGTCAGAAATAGTGTCGGTGACAAGATCATCCCAGCTTGCCCCTACCCTCTATACTTTCGCATTCCGTTGGCGGAACCTTTTGAAAATCTAGACGCATGAGAAATATCCGGCTTCACTCTTGGTGGTGGACCTGGGCGCGATGGCATCTCCCCCATAACGACACCAGCATTGGGTAAGTTAACTCCCATTGCAGCCACACTATTTTCTTGGTGGGGATCTGATCGATATTTGTTTGCAAAGTTATCAGATGTCGCACCTATTACGGTATCGTTCACATCTCGTCCGGACACTGTCAAAAACGCATCTGTCAACAAATCCAGATCAGGTTCAGCGCTTGGAGTTGCTAATGACCCCTTCATATCGCGCGGTCTTCGAACTTCCCCTTCGGCTGTAAACGGCCTTGATTCATTGCTTGCTACTCTAGCGACATTACTAGTTCCTGCATTCCGAAGTGCGAACGATGCCATGGCACGAAAAAGATTGAACCAAAATGTCGCCCCCAAACCAATTAGACCTGCTGTTGCGATCATTCCTAACAACCATTGAAATCCTTCTGGCGTTAAAATCCGTGGAATAGCTTTGCTCTCATATAGCCCAAACAAATTTACGGATTCAGCAAATGTTTTGACATCACAATTGGTATTCTGAGGAGTATCACAATAAGGAAAGAAATCTCGACCGACAGGAAAACCGGCATTGGAAAGGATACGAAAATCTGAAGAAATAGAGGACGCCATTCCCGTTGCCGCGCCATTTTGTCCTTGAGCAAGCGTTGCTTCCTGAACTTTTTGTGCAATGAACCCGTCTAATGCCTCTTCCGTGCTAAAAGTATTCAGAACACCGTTTAATGCACCTTGATTGGTCGCTAAATGGGAGTAGATAGCCAACGCATTTACGTTACCGAGCGATACGATAAGTAGTGCAACTATCGTAGTAAATACTTTCGCACGTGCTCTAAAGTACTCAGATTGTCCTGCTCCATACCTGTCAAATTCGTACACCAACCTATTTAGCGATTGCTTTACCTGAGGACGGCTCATTGACGAAAGTCTTTGACCATAATCCGTCTGAGTTAGCTGCTCTACAAATTGAAGTTTTGACAAATTTTCAAATCGCCGACGAAACACATTCAAAATAGGTATGTTCGCAATCCACCACCAGCGCCCCTTGCCGCCATAGGATGGACTGCGTGTCATCTGCTTTGCAAATTGAGCCGCTCGTTTGCTTGCCCCACCTTCCAATCCTTGAGTGATATCTGGATATTCAGGATCGAGGGGCATTACGACTCCATCGTGTAGGGCGCGCAGCATTTCTTGAAGCCCCCCCCCTCGAAGAGCGAACCCTTTGTGAATAGCTTCAACGACAACAGACGCTATTGTCGACATCACAGCCATAATGCCAGCGAAGGCAAAAAGTGCGAGAATCCAATTCATAATTCGTCCCCTCAGATGAACATCGAACAGTCTTCAATTGTATCAACTATAGACGAGCGCGTAGCTGTCACAAGAAGAATGTTAAAAAAGTACAAACCGTTTCTCTAAATTTTATCGCTTTATAACTCGCCTATCTGTTGTGCAAACACCCCTAAAGATAGAATTACCTTGCTCAAACTGCACAAATATGTGGCTAGTGAAGGAAATGTTTTACCATTTATCATCTATAGCCAACTGAAATTTTCCTATTCGTGGCTATTTGCTGACCTTTGTTAAAAACCTCGTATAGAACATCTACTTAGCCAACTCAGCGCTGTTGAAAGATCACATGTCTATCCAAGCAAGCTTATATCACCTGACTCACTACAAATACGACCGCCCTGTTACTTTGAGTCCGCAAGTCATTCGTTTGCGACCAGCACCGCACTCACGCACACCCGTAATTTCACACTCGTTGAAAGTTAGTCCCGGTGGTCATTTCGTAAATCACCAACAAGATCCCTATGGTAACTGGCTAGCTCGCTTTGTCTTCCCCGAACCCGTTCGTGAATTCAAAATTGAGGTTGACCTCGTTGCTGATATGAGCGTGTACAACCCCTTTGATTTCTTTGTAGATGAAAGTGCTGACACGTGGCCTTTTAAATATCCCAAAGACCTAAAACACGATTTAAAAATCTACACAAAAACAAAGAAGCCTGGAAAACGTCTACAGTCATTTATCTACAAATTCCTTGAGGACGGTTCTAAAAGAAATTTGCGGACTATTGATTTCATTGTGGCGCTAAACACTGCCGTAAACAAAGAAATAAACTACATCATCCGCATGGAACCGGGAGTTCAAACTCCAGAAGACACTCTCGAATTAGCCAAAGGTTCGTGTCGCGATTCTTCTTGGCTACTCGTTCATGCTTTCAGAAATTTGGGCTTTGCAGCACGGTTTGTGTCCGGATATCTCATCCAATTAACGCCTGACGTAAAATCACTTGATGGGCCTTCAGGTACTGACCACGATTTCACTGACTTGCACGCATGGTGTGAAGTGTTCTTACCGGGCGCTGGTTGGGTTGGACTGGACCCCACGTCAGGGCTTCTAACAGGTGAAAGCCATATCCCACTTGCTGCAACTCCGCACTACTCGAACGCAGCTCCAATTGTTGGTATGGCGAGTGAAGCAGAAGTCGAGTTTGAATTCGATATGAAAGTTCAGCGTACTGCTGAACATCCACGGATCACAAAGCCATTTTCAGATCTATCTTGGGAAAAGCTAGATGCTTTAGGGCAACGCGTAGACGAAGTCCTAACAGCAGAAGATGTCCGCTTAACTATGGGAGGCGAACCTACATTTGTTTCCATAGATGATTTTGAATCTCCAGAGTGGAATACTGACGCGGTCGGGCCAACGAAGAAAATACTCGCTGATCAACTTATTCGTCGCCTTCGTGATCGGTTTGCCCCTGGTGGATTCCTTCACTATGGTCAAGGCAAATGGTACCCTGGAGAAACTCTTCCCCGCTGGACATATTCCCTATATTGGCGCGGAGATGCCAAACCTATTTGGAAAAATGCTGATCTAATTGCACTAGAAGACACAGATACCAATGTAGGCTCCAAAGAAGCTGGTGATCTTTTAGAACTAATTGCAAGTAAGCTTGATATCCAGCAAGACATGATCGCACCTGCATATGAAGATCCAGCAGAATGGATATTACGGGAAAGTTCACTTCCTGAAAATGTCACACCAGATAATTCAAAACTGAATGACCCCGAGGAACGAGAGCGCATTGCGCGTGTATTTGAACGTGGCCTTACCAAGCCAGCAGGATATATCCTCCCTGTTCAAAGGTGGCAGGCACAAAGCTTTGGGCGACGTTGGAGATCTGAAAAATGGTCAACACGCCGCGGAAAAATCTATCTCACGCCGGGTGACAGCCCTGTAGGATATCGCTTACCGCTTAGCAGTTTACCACATCTTTCTAAGATCGATTACCCTTATACATTCGAGGCCGACCCAACTGGTGTTAATGGACCACTTCCAGAATTTTCTGGTGAAGCCCCTTATTCCAACGACACAAATCCACGCCAACAACCCTTCACCCAGAATCGCGAAGACGCGCGTATTGACCAAGAAAAAACTCAGAATGCTTCGTTGATAGAAGCTGTAAATGTGCGCACAGCGCTCGCCGTAGAACCACGCGATGGGCGCCTATGTGTCTTCATGCCACCCACAGAGACGGCAGCTGACTATCTTGAGCTAATCTCAGTGACAGAACAAGCAGCTCAGGACCTAAATATACCTGTGCATATAGAAGGTTACGGGCCGCCTTCGGACGCACGCCTCAATGTTATTCGTGTTGCCCCTGACCCCGGTGTAATAGAAGTCAATATTCATCCGGCTGCCAACTGGAATGAATGTGTAGACATTACAACGGCTGTTTATGAAGAAGCACGTCAAACACGCTTAGGTGCCGACAAATTTATGACGGATGGTAAACACACAGGCACAGGTGGTGGAAATCACGTGGTTGTCGGCGGTGCGACACCTTTAGATAGTCCATTCTTACGTCGCCCAGATTTACTGCGGAGCCTAATTCTCCATTGGCAACGTCACCCTAGCCTCTCCTACCTATTTTCTGGCCTATTCATCGGCCCCACCAGCCAAGCACCTAGAATCGACGAAGCGCGTCACGATAGCTTGTATGAGTTGGAAATTGCACTTTCTCAAATTCCTCACCCTGGCAAAGGAGAACAACCTCAACCTTGGCTTGTTGATCGTTTATTGCGTAATATCCTTATTGATGTCACGGGTAACACACATCGTGCAGAGATTTGTATTGATAAACTTTATTCACCAGATGGGCCCACCGGACGATTAGGCCTTGTTGAGTTCCGAGGCTTTGAGATGCCTCCAGAGCCTAGAATGAGTTTAGCTCAGCAACTTCTTGTTCGCGCTTTAATTGCTCGCTTCTGGCGCAATCCGATAGATGGAAATCTAACACGTTGGGGCACGACTCTTCACGATAAATTTATGCTGCCTGAACACATCTGGGCAGACTTCATAACCGTTCTAGATGATTTGCGTCAGCACGGTTTCGATATGGATCCAGAGTGGTTCAAAGCACAATGTGAATTCCGGTTCCCGTTCTGCGGCGAAACTGAAGTCGAAGGCATGAAACTAGAAGTGCGCCAAGCACTAGAGCCATGGCATGTAATGGGAGAAACAGGGGCAATCGGAGGCACCGTACGCTATACCGACAGCTCTGTTGAGCGTGTTCAAGTGAAACTTACTGGCGCGGATTTATCTCGCTATCAAATCACTTGCAACAAACGTCAAGTTCCTATGCAAACCACTCCAGACGGAAGCTGTGCTGTAGCGGGTGTTCGTTTTAAAGCTTGGCAACCTCCTCTCGCTCTTCATCCTGTTCGTCCTATTGATGCGCCATTGACTTTTGATATCTATGACAAATGGACAGGACGCGCATTAGGAGGCTGCGTTTATCACGTCGCTCACCCTGGTGGTCGCAGCTATGATACCTTCCCCGTTAACGGAAACGAAGCCGAGGCCAGAAGATTAGCACGTTTTCAACCCTTCGGTCATTCACCAAACAGTTATCACGTGGTAGGCGAGACTCCTCATCCGGAGTTCCCAATGACTCTGGACTTAAGAAGGCCAGTCGGAATCTAGCTATTGTCAAACCCTGAGTACAACGAGAATTCTAATTCTCGTGACATATTGAAAAACTACAAATTAGTTGAAGGTGCATTAGATGAAATGATGATGCCAAACGGCGAAATTCGCCCGATTTGGAAGAATTTCATCTCTCATCTAATGCAATTATCTTCAGAAGATCTTGAGCGTCGGACAATGCGTGGAAATCAATATCTGCATGATGCAGGTGTTTTTTTTCGTCAATATGCTGACAATGAGAGCCATGAAAGAGACTGGCCACTAAGTCACATTCCAGTCCTTGTTGCCGAACAGGAATGGCAAACCATCTGTGATGGATTGGAACAACGCGCCAATTTACTTGAAGACATAATCAAAGATATTTATGGAAAAAATACCCTCGTAAAGGACGGAATCCTTCCAGCACACCTAATTGCATCGAATCCAGAGTGGTTGCGCCCAATGGTCGGCGTATCCCCATCTGGTGGCAATTACTTACATTTTCTAGCATTTGAGATCGGTCGCGGCCCAGCAGGGAACTGGTGGGTCCTTAGCGACCGAGCACAGGCCCCCTCAGGGGCAGGGTTTGCATTGGAAAACCGCGTTGCAACTTCCCGTGTATTTTCTGACTTCTTTGAAACGGGAAACATTCAACGCCTTGCAAGTTTTTTTCGAGAATTTAAACGCGCTCTAAAAGCTTTAAATAGTTCTCCTGAAAACATCATCGGCATAATGACTCCAGGGAGATATACTGACACGTATTTTGAACATGCTTACATCGCAAGATATCTTGGTCTCACTCTTTTAGAGGGAGAAGATATGATTGTCCAAAATGGCAAAATCATGGTGCGAACAATCGAGGGCTTAAAACCCATAGGCGTCCTTTGGCGGCGCTTGGACGCATTATATGCTGATCCATTGGAATTAGAAGAAAACTCACAGCTCGGAACTGCAGGATTAGTAAATACTGCACGAAACGGGAGTATAAATCTCGTGAATGCATTAGGGTCAGGCGTATTAGAGACTAGAGCACTATTAGCATTTATGCCCCGAATTTGCAAAACTCTTCAGAACCAAGAACTACAAATGCCCAATGTTGCAACTTGGTGGTGTGGTCAAAAAAAGGAACGGGATTATGTTTTGTCTAATGCAGCAAACATGGTCATTAGCCCAGCAATGGCACCGAACTTCCCTTTCGATTACAATAAAAACACATACGATAGCCAAAGTAAGCCTAATTCTTTAGAAACTTTACTCGAAACAAGTGGAGATCAGTTGGTTGGTCAAGAAGCTGTTACACTTTCAACTACCCCCACTTTACACAACGGAAAACTAACGCCGCGCCCAGCAACATTGCGCGTTTTTGCATGCCGCACAGCTACCGGTTGGAAATTTATGCCCGGCGGCTATGCGCGCATCGGTAAACATGAAAACGCGTCCGCAATCGCATTGCAGCAAGGTGGATCAGTTGCTGATGTCTGGATTGTTAGCGACAATACAGTCGACACAAAAAGTTTAATCAAAAAGTCACCCTACTCCATTAAAACACATCAGAATGCTGCTTTACCAAGTCGAGCAGCAGACAATCTACTATGGCTAGGGCGCTACGCTGAACGCGCTGAAGTTATGATGCGTATCCTACGTGGATATCATCTACGTCTTGCTGAAGATGCCAATTTAGAGCGCCCACTTCTAAAATTAATAAATACACATCTCAACACTTTTGGTATGTCAAATTCAACTTCTCCTATTATGCCAATAGTGAACATTGTGAACAGTGCATTAAATTCCGCAGCTCAATTGCGTGATCGGTTTTCGGATGATGGCTGGCTAGCACTAAAAAACTTACTCGAAGATGTTGCCGATATGAACCAGAACATTCCCCAATCTGGCGATGACATGGCCAGATCAATGAACATATTGATCCAGAAATTAACTTCCTTCTCCGGCTTGATCCATGAAAATATGTACAGATATGCCGGATGGCGCTTTTTAAGTATTGGGCGTTCGATGGAACGTGCTTATGAAACAGCCTCAATGCTCTCTAAGTTTACTGCTCCGACCACACCGTCTGGTTCTCTGGAGTTTGTGTTGGAAATAGCTGACAGCGCCATGAGTCATAGGCGCATATATAATTTGGATACGCAAAGATCTACTGTAGTTGAACTCGTAGCCTTAGACGAACTAAATCCTCGGTCTATTCTCTATCATGTTGCAAACATTCAACAGCAGATCAGCTTTCTTCCGCAGAGCATACATAAAAAAGAAGTCATAGAAATATCGGAACTACTTACACAAACTTATAGCAAGTTAAAATCTCATTCTTCTGAAACAATAAACTCCGATGAACTTTTGGTCCTCCGTGAGAAATTGGGAGAATTTTCTGTACTTCTTGCACGCACGTACTTTAACTAGGTAAACTAAATGCTATACGAAATTGGAATGACTATTTCCTATACCTATGATCACCCGGCAGTAGGCAGCAGACATGTTCTTCACTTGAACCCTAAACAGATTAGTGGCGTTCAAGATATTGAGCAATCTACAGTTAAAGTCGTTCCTGAACCTAGTGAATGGGTGCAAGGAAAAGATTTTTTTGATAATACACAAATTGATATTGCCTTCAGCCAGCCGCACAAATCTATTACCTTCAATGTAAAATCTAAAATCAAGCGATACCCTATTTCGATTCCGATCGATACCAGTCCAAGCTTAGAAGCTATAAAATTAGAGCTAAAGACTGTACGTACACTGGACCATGACTCGCCACATCACTTCATAGGTCCTTCACCTAGAATAAAATCTAATCAGATAGTTCGTGAATATACTCAAAAACTAGTCTCTCCCTCTCTGAGTGCGTTCGAAGCCGTTAAAATCATTAATTCCGCACTCAACAATGATCTAAAATTTGACCCTTCTGCAACATCTGTAGACACGCCTTATGAGACAGCATTCAATAACCGTCATGGAGTATGCCAAGATTTTTCTCATATTATGATTGCATGCCTTCGTAGCCTAAACATACCAGCAGGCTATGTGAGCGGCTATCTTCGCACGACACCTCCTGAGGGACAAAAAAGATTAGAAGGAGCGGATGCCATGCACGCATGGGTGAGAGCCTGGTTGGGAACAAATATGGGGTGGCTAGAGTTTGATCCCACCAACAACCTTATCGTGAGTGAAGACCATATTGTAATTGGGTATGGGCGCGACTACTCGGACATCGCACCAGTAAAAGGAGTTCTAAGATCTGAGGGTTCTCAATCCAGCTCTCAATCTGTCGATGTAAACCCGATTTCAATATCGTAAAAGAACTTCAACATCTGAGGGTAAAAGAAACCTACTCCTCTTAGTACTGTAAAAATCAAAGCATTTTTGCTCTGTAACCACCTCTCTTATTGACTCCTACACCGTTAAGCATATGTTGCGCCCTGATCGAAAGGCTGCTGAACCGCAGCGCTTGCGGCATTCAAGCGCCGCTTCAACAACCCAGTTTCGTTTTTTTGGCTATTACGGCAATCCGGTCTCAGTCCGAAGCGAGCGTAGAAAAAGGTCGGGCATCTAGTAGATGACCTCGGACGTGAACGCATATATGACATTCGATGAATTAGAATTAGATCCGCGCGTACTTAACGCTGTAAAGGATGCTGGCTACTCCGAGCCTACTCCTATTCAAGCTCAAGCAATTCCAGCGATCATACAAGGGCGTGACGTAACAGGGATCGCTCAAACCGGTACCGGAAAAACAGCTGCATTTGTTCTGCCGATGATTCATAAGTTGGGCCAAGGTAGAGCAAAAGCGCGTATGCCTCGCACACTTATACTTGAGCCAACCCGCGAATTGGCGGCGCAAGTTGCCGAAAATTTTGAAAAGTACGGCGTAAATCACAAACTGAACATGGCATTACTTATTGGTGGTGTTTCATTTGCTGATCAAGATAAAAAAATCACAGCAGGCGCGGACGTATTGATCGCTACTCCTGGGCGTCTAATGGATCACTTTGAGCGAGGACGCCTTTTAATGACAGGCGTTCAGATGCTCGTAATTGATGAAGCAGACCGCATGCTAGATATGGGCTTTATCCCAGACATTGAAAAAATCTGTAAACTCTTGCCACCCCGTCGTCAAACTTTGTTATTCTCAGCTACAATGCCGCCTGAAATTGCAAAACTAACTAAGCAATTTCAAATCGACCCTAAGCAAATAGAAGTTACTCGTCCCGCTCAAACCGCTGAAACAATCACTCAGTTTGTGGTTAAATCTCCTTCTGACAAGGATGAAGTGAAACGTGGCATATTGCGGGCTATAATTGAAAATTGCGATGTTAATAATGGTATCGTGTTTTGCAATCGAAAAACTGAAGTAGATATCGTTGCAAAATCATTAAACAAGCACGGATTTGATGCAGCTCCTATTCATGGAGACTTACCACAGTCATATCGAATGGAGACACTCGATAAATTCAGAAATGGTGATTTGAAGCTATTGGTTGCGTCCGATGTCGCAGCACGTGGACTTGATGTTCCAGATGTAAGTCACGTCTTCAATTACGCCCCTCCTCCAAATTCGGACGACTATGTTCATCGGATCGGACGTACCGGCCGCGCTGGACGTAAAGGTGAAAGCCATACTATTGTTACTCCTCGTGATCAGAAACTCTGGGATGCTGTTCAAAAACGCATTGGCAAGGAAATTGAACCCTATACAAGTGAAGCTATAGAGGCAGCTATCGCAGATGTAACTGCCAGACCAGAACGAAAATCAAACAAGAAAAGCGCTCCCAAAAATTCAAAACGAAAGCTACGCCACGGTCGCTCTAAAGAGGTAGCTGAATCAGAATCGGTTACGGTATTGAGTTCAGATGGAGGTGTGGACCAAGCGCCACCTTCTCCAGAGGATCAAATTATAAAATCTACGCGACCGGAAAAGAAGAAACGGATGCCACGTCGAGGAAATGACGACCTTGGCCCAGCTTTTAAAGGTATGGGAGACCACGTACCTGCCTTTTTGCTTCGCCCTGTTGATACAACACCTACAAGTTAGAGGTTACTAATTCCATAGGCTGTGACCGAGTATTGCAACTATTCTAGCACTCGGTTAACCAATATTTACACTTTTACTTCATCATAAGTAAGCCATTGTGTATTTGAACTGAGGTGGGGCGCGAGAATTATGTATGAGCAATTAAAAGGCCCGAGTGGTATCAAAACAGGTCATGCAGCTGTTGATAAAATTGGTGAACACAAACTTTGCGCAACCCCGCAAAACTATGAGATATGGCTTAACTATGTAGCTGGCTGGGCTCCCGACCTAACCCGAGAATTAGATATAGCAATTTCCAAGGGACTTCCGCTTACTGACAACGACCTGGAAAAACTTCACAATAAATTTTTCGCAGCGACCCAATTATCCTCACAAGTTATGGAAACTGGGACTAAAATTGCGAAAGAAATCGCAGATGCTGTTGAAGCTCTGAAAAGTGCAAGCATAACAACAGAACAATACGGAGCCACATTGGATAACGCTTCCAAAAGCTTATCCAATTCGGATATTACCAGCGAAGCGTTAAGCCGCATTGTGACTGTACTTGCTACATCAACTGAAGAAATGTCCAACCTCAACCAAAACCTAAACCATCAATTGGTGAGTTCTACGAAAGAGATTGAAACATTACGTTCTTCACTCCAAGCGGCCAGAGCAGAAGCTTTAACTGATGGACTTACGGGCGTCGCGAATAGGAAGCAATTTGATGAAGTCCTTCGGAGGCGAACTCAAGAAAGTTTAGATGACGGTTCAGATTTATGTTTAATAATCTGCGACATCGATTTTTTTAAAAAATTCAATGATACTTGGGGGCATCAAACTGGAGATCAAGTCATTCGATTTGTTGCTAACTCCTTAGCACAAAAAGCCGTGAATGATGCTATGGTTGCTCGGTACGGTGGAGAAGAATTCGCTATTATTATGCCACGTACAAATTTGGACACAGCCTTAGAGTTTGCAGAAAGTGTTCGAAAGACTATTGAATCTAAAAAACTTATCCGCAGATCGACAGGTGAACCTTTGGGGCAAGTGACTGTTTCGTTTGGAATAGCCAGCTATAGATCTGGAGAATCCATACCAAACCTGATCGAACGTTCTGATAACTGCCTCTATCATTCCAAACAAACTGGAAGAAATAAAATCACATTGGAAAGTGACCCAAGTTTAGATTAACTGGTCTTATAATCACACAAGATAACATTATAGATGCCGTTTCTGACCTTTCGTTCAACTAACTTATTGCACCTTTGCTTAAAAAAAAGCCGGCGTGATTTAACGCCGGCATAGTCAAAGAACAGACCCTAGAATCTTTAGAGGGACATAAAAGATTCTTAGTCGATGTCTAATATCTAATATATTGAGCTGAATTATAGTTGATACATAAATTCAGCTAATATTCATACTTCAAGCCCACCCCATAAAACACACCAATTACAAAGCATTAGCGTTGCCTCATTGATCCAAACAATAAAATTTTATCTAAATTTTCTCTTTATAAGAAGTTCAATATAAAGGTTAGTGCTACATCCTATACATCCAATAGTTTCTCGTTGGATGCTCTAAATGAACCAAGCTAATCTTTCGTCTCCTCTTAAAGTATTTATCATATGCGGCGATCACAATCGGTCACAAAGCATATGCAATACCTTAAATAAAGCAGGACTCGACGCACGGATTGGGGATTTCACCGAACCTTGCGATATTTATCTATTTGATCTGCCGTCATGTAGTCTTGGTGTACTAATGGAGGTCAATCAATTTGCTAAAGAATACAGCAGAAACAATCCACTAATCGCTACGCTTGGACGCCATCATTCTAACTCTGAATTAGAATTAGACGTAGATATAGCTCTGAGTTCGGACAGAGCTCTCCCCCTCGCAAAAGCTCGTTTCTATTTTGCTCAACGTACAGCAGCGAGGCGTGCAGAGGTGAGACTAAGACAAGAAAGCTATATTGGAATGGGATACAAGCTCCCACCATCTATCCATGATACTTGCAACGATATATTATATGTTGGTGAAGCTTCCGGTCATTTTTTAAATCTCAAAAGCTCCTTGGAAACTAAAAATTTTAAACTTACTGCTGCCTTCAGCACATCTACAGCATTTGATTATCTGCACGATCACTCGTTTTCAGCTGTATTGCTCAACACTTCAGCAGAATCTATCAATTCAGACAACTTTTGCGCGATGGTTAGTAGAAGTTCAAACCTCATCAATTTGCCTATTCTTGCTTTTTCTAACCACCAAGAAGAACTCAGTTCCAATATCTTGAACTGCGTAACGGATCTAATTGATATAAATGCCGACATGGATAATGTTTCTAACCAACTTGTTGAACTCGTTAGAAATAAAGGCCCATCAGCAGAGGAGTTTGCGGCTCCCAACAATGAAGTTTCAGATACCATCACAGGTCTTTTTACACGGGTGTTTTTTGAGTCCCATCTAGAAAGACAAATTGCTTGGTCCTCAAAATACGCTCAAAGCCTTTCTATTATAGTTATTAAAGTTGAAGGACAAAATGGCCAAAATGCTGATGAGAGGGATTTATCCTATACCGCTAAAGTAATGAGAACATTGCTACGTATACAGGATGCGCCTACCCGTCTTGATCATTCAACTCTGGCAGTTTCTATGCCGGGATCCAGCAAAACTGAAGCCGCCCACGCTGCACGCCGTATTGAAGGAGTACTAGATGCTACCGCATTTGAGTGCGAACCCGATAGGCCAGCCCGTCAAGTAAGAATCAATTGGCGCATTGCTGAACTCAATCAAAATCAATCTCTTGAACAATTGCTTTCTACAGCTTTGTTGAATTTCTCAAATAAAGATTCAGCAGCAGCTTAAACATTTAGTCTTCAAGTTTTGCTGCAGTAGCCAACTCTTTCAATACGCTTTTTACTGCTTTCAAGCGATATTCAGAGTTTGGCCAGCCGCCCGTAATTACAAGTTTCATATCTGGTCTCAATTTCATTTGGCTTGGGCGTGTGTGGACCCAAGCAATTAACTGAGCAGGATCAAGAGGCGGTTTATCACGGAATGTAAACACAGCCCCTTTAGGTCCAGATGTTAGCTTGGAAACACCAAGATCCTTACACATATTTTTGACAGCGGTGACTTCTAGCAATTGCTTTGTCTCATCTGGAAGCGGCCCGAACCGATCAATCAATTCTGCTGCAAAGCTTTCACGCTCTTGTTCTGTATGAAGGTCTGATAGACGCCTATATAGCGCTAATCGCTCCGTAAGATCACCAACGTAATAATCAGGAATCAAAACCGCTGCCCCTAGATCAATGACGGGCGACCAGTCATCTGTTGGCTCTACTTCTCCCGTTTTTAGGGCTTTTACAGCATCTTCTAGCATTTGTTGGTATAGCTCAACACCAACTTCACGTACGTGCCCAGACTGAGCATCACCCAATAGATTACCACCACCACGCATATCAAGGTCATGACTGGCAAGAAGAAACCCTGCCCCTAAGCTATCTAGAGATTGTAGTACTTTTAGGCGTTTCTCAGCTGTTTCGGAAAGCACCATATCTTTTTTAGTTGTCATGTATGCATACGCACGTAATTTGGAACGCCCAACACGGCCACGTAGCTGATAAAGTTGAGCAAGACCAAAGCGATCCGCTCGGTGCACGATCATTGTATTAGCGCGCGGAATATCCAAACCTGATTCTACAATCGTCGTCGCAAGCAATACATCAGCTTTACCATCATAAAAATCATTCATGATGTCTTCCAACTGCCCCGAAGCCATTTGACCATGTGCCGAAAGGAAAGACACTTCAGGAACTTGCTCGCGAAGGAAACGCTCTAAGAAAGGCAAATCCGATACGCGAGGCGCAATGAAATAGGATTGTCCTCCTCTATAGCGTTCCCGCAGTAACGCTTCTCGAACAGTCACCGGATCAAACTCAACAGTGTAGGTACGCACGGAAAGACGGTCGATTGGCGGTGTGGCTATAATGGATAGATCACGGATGCCAGTAAGTGCCAGTTGAAGTGTGCGTGGAATAGGCGTTGCTGATAGAGTTAGGACGTGAATATCCGATTTAAGCTCTTTCATCCGCTCTTTGTGTTTTACTCCAAACCGTTGCTCTTCATCTACTACTAACAAGCCTAGCCGCTTGAAATGTACTTGTTTTGATAAAACGGCATGCGTCCCGACAACAACGTCGGCGTCTCCATTGGCAAGCATTTCTCTCGTAGTCGCCTGCTCTTTAACGGATACAAATCGTGACAATTGACGCACTTTAATAGGCCATCCTTCAAACCGCTCTTTAAATGTTCGAAAGTGTTGGCGTGCCAGAAGCGTTGTTGGCGCAACAATAGCAACTTGCATTCCGCTCATAGCAGCGACAAAAGCTGTTCGTAGTGCGACCTCAGTTTTACCAAACCCAACATCACCACAAATTAGGCGATCCATTGGTTTTCCAGACGAGAGGTCTGAAATACAATCTTCTATGGCATTAAGCTGATCGTCAGTTTCTTCATATGGAAAGCGAGCACAGAACTCATCAAACAACCCGTCTGCTTCAGCTAGTTTATCTGCTTTACGCATTTCTCTTTCTGCAGCGATACGGATAAGATCACCCGCCATTTCCATAATGTTTTTCTTGGCTTTTGCTTTACGGCTTTGCCACCCTGCACCGCCAAGCTTATCCATCGCGCCTTCACCAGAGTCTGCACCATAGCGGCTGATAAGCTCTATATTTTCAACGGGTAGTAAAATGCGATCTCCGCCAGCGTATACCAGCTCAAGGCAATCATGGGGCGCTTCTCCAACGTCAACCGTGCGTAAACCCTCATACCGGCCTACACCGTGATCTATGTGGACAATCATATCACCAGGAGACATAGATGCTGCTTCAGCTATGTAACTCGCAGTTTTACGCTTACGTTTACGCGGTCGTGCTAGCTTATCTCCCAGCATGTCCTGCTCTGCTATGACTGCGAGGTCACTAAAGGTGAATCCCGCTTCCATAGAGGTTTCGGTGATGATTGGTACATTTGCAGCCTTTGCAGCTGACCAGTCTTCAGCAGTTCTTACATTTGTTAAGCCATGATCAGCTAGAACAGTTTTTAAGCGATCAGCAGACCCCGCAGACCAAGCTGCGAATACGACTTTGCGTTTGGCTTCAATATGCTCTTTTGCCAGAGCAACCGCCGCATCAAATACATTGGTGTCTGGGTTCGAACGTTCTACAGAAAAATCTCTTCCTGCTTGCGCACCAACAAAAACAACATCTTTCTTGTCCGGGCTTTGAGAGGGGTGAAACCTTACAACAGCCCCCGCTGCACGCGTAAGTTCAAAATCTTCTCTCGTTAGATACAAAGCCTGCGGCGGCAAGACTTTAGCTGCCATTTCATCTCCACCAGCAGCATGCACGCGCGTGTCATAATAGTCTTTTGCTTGTGCAATTCGGTCCAAACCAACAGCTTCGGCTTGGTTGTCAAAGCCAAGCAATGCATCAGCACCCGCATACTCAAGTAGCGTTTCGAGTTTTTCGTGAAATAGTGGCAACCATTGCTCGACACCTTGGCGACGAATTTTGGCGCGTGCTGCTTCATAATTAGGGTCACCACCGGGAGGACCAAAGGATTCCAAATATTTCACGCGAAAGCGCGCTAGCGCCTCATCTGTGAAGAAAATCTCACTCACTGGAGCAAAGGCTATTTGCCTAAGATCGGCCGTAGATCGCTGTGTTTCAGCATCGAAGGAGCGGAGAGATTCAAGATTATCTCCGAAAAAATCTAAACGTACAGGCTCTGGGCGGTCCGGAGGGTATATATCTACAATCCCCCCTCGTATGGCATATTCGCCTGGCTCTCGTACTATATCGGCGCGTGTATAACCATTAATGGTGAGGTAATCTTGCAGGGCTGACTGATCGACATCTGCGCCGACTCCAGCTGCGAAACTTGCCTGCGCCATTTGTGTGACGGGTGCTATACGCTGCACGAGTGCATGCGCCGTGGTTACCACGAGGATCTTCTCTGCAGGGTCTCTGTGTGCCAAACGCGCAAGGGCTGAACACCGCATGGCCGATATGTGCGCTGTAGGACTTACTCGATCATAGGGAAGACAGTCCCATGCTGGAAAATTGATCTGGGAAATGAGAGGCTGAAAAAATTTTGCAATCGAAAGCACTTGAAGCGCTTGGCGTTCATCTCTTGCAACATAAACACCGACACCACCGCGTTTGTTTATTGCCTCTACAAATACACGCACGTCTGCACCGAAAGGTGCTTCATATGCGTCGATAGGCTTTTTAAGCCCTGCAATAGTATCCCAGACTTTCATAGTATTATTCGTCTTTTCCAGAAACCGCTTAGAGCAGTCCTTTTGCTTTCATGTGGGCTGGCAGATCAAAGGCTTTGAGCATTTCCATTACCGGACCTTTAAATGCATCTGGTTCTGTTTCTCTTCCTATGATCCAACCATACACATCTTGGTCGGATGAATCTAAGAGCCGTTCAAACTCATCTAAAGCAGCGTCATCCATTTTCTCTAAATTAACTTCAGCAAACTCACCCATCATCATGTCCATTTCTTTGAACCCTCTGTGGGTGGCCCGAAAAAAGAGTTTGCGTCTTCGCGCGTCCATTATGATCGTCTCCTATTTTCAATTGAAGACACATAGGACTGTTTGAGGTAATTGTCAGGTCGTGCAATGCTCAATACCGTGAATTAATTATGAGACCTGATATCCTCTTCCCATTTTTCAAGGACCTAAAAAGCCTATCTGGCATTGGTCCTAAAACTGCCCCACTGCTGCAAAAGCTATTGGGCGGCGATAAGGTATTGGATTTATTGCTACATTTACCAACGCACTGGATTGACCGGAGCGTCCGTCCGTCTTTCTTTGATACTATAGTTGGTGAAATTGCGACGGTACGCGGAACAGTAGATTCTGTTTTTGCTGGACACGGAAATGGGCCGACTCGTGTTCGATTAATTGATGACACGGGTTTTTTAACGTTGGTGTTCTTCCGTGCACAACCTTCGTGGCTGCAAAAACAGTTCCCGCTGAATCAGGAAATGATCGTCTCAGGACTTATTGAAGACTTTAACAATCAACGCCAAATGGTGCATCCAGACCATGTGTGTAACCCTGCTAAAGGCGAAGAGCCTCCCAAAGTGGAACCCGTATATGGTTTAACTGCTGGTGTTTCATCTCGTATGCTTCAAAAAGCGATTGCAGGCGCACTCTCTGAACATGAAACCTTACCAGAGTGGATCAATTCAGAACTAATACTCAAACGAAAGAGGCCAAGCTTCAACGAGGCATTAAAACAACATCATCA
>CAYGPD010000039.1:0-32168 GCA_964351655.1 uncultured Hyphomonadaceae bacterium
ACGCCAATCTTGGACGTTGTCTTCATTCTTTTCATCTTCATCATCGTGACTGCAACCTTCGTGAAAACGCCGGGTGCAACCGTTGAAAAGGTGGACCTGAAAAAGGTTGGCCCGATCAATTCGCCTATCATGGTCGCTCTTACTTCAGATGACGAAATCTGGATTAACAGAAAAGCCGTGAAAATGCGTGAAGTTTATGCTACTATGCAAGAAATGGTAGAGGACAACGCTGGCGGTGAAGCTATGATTCAGGTGGATGGCCAGAGCTCAAACGGTATCTTGCTTGAGCTGCAGTCCAATATGGTCAATGCTGGTGTTAAGAAAATTAACATCTCAACTGAACCTCAGAGTTAGGAGAGGAATAAGATGTTTTCTAATCCAATCGTGCGTTTCGGTATCGGAATTCCGTTAGCAGCAATATTGTCTGTGGCATTATTTATGCTGATGGAAAACCTAATTCGGATTAACGAAATTTGTCCTCCAGGTGCAGTCATGAGCCCTGCAACAGGCAAATGTGTTAAGCAAGATCAACGTAGTCTTCGTAATATTTTTGCGGAGAAACCGACAATTGATCAAATCCGTTCAAGCCGTAAAGCACCAAAGAAACTGGACAAGGCTGCAAAACCACCTCCACCGCCTAAGATGGCCGCAACAAAGCAAAACATTGATTTGCCGAAAGCGAACATTTCAGGTGCGGCACCTACTGAGGTGAAATTCGAGCGCGTAACTGGTATCAACCTTGGTGCTGTTTCCGTGAGCGACCGTGATGCTCAACCTATCCGTCCGCCAAATACTGGACCTATTTTGCGTGCTATGCAGCGCATTGGTAAGTCTGCCGAGTGTGAAGTATCTCTTGATGTGGATCTACAAGGTAAACCTTACAATGTTGTCGCAACATGTAACGTACCTCAGTACGAAAAAGCTGCTGAACAAGCTGTGGGAGCAACAGAATTTGCGCCTAAGATTGTTCAAGGTAAAGCTGTTGGACGTAAAGGTGTTGTCTATCCATTCGAATTGAAGATGGAAGAGTAAATCTAATTATCCGTGCGCAGGATTACATTGATACTGCGCACGGAAGATTTAAAAATGAGATTGCAGTGACTTAGCTCAGGACTGCCTCATGCAAAGGAATATGCTGCTTACTCATTCGATATTCTCTATGGTTAGAATGGAGCGAGATGCAGCAAAAGGTTTTTGAAATTTGGTTTGAGTCATAAGGTGTGTTCACCCTATTCATTCTTAGACCAGTTTCTGTATGAATTTCACTGATCAGGTGAGAGTTTCATACGATAATAACGGGTCAGTAGAAGCGCCTAGAGATGCTACGCTGACTTGATAGGGAATAGCCACGGCGTGCACCTTTTGACATCAAGTCATAGAGCGACGCTTTGAATTAAATTTGATGATGTAGATATTTATTTACGTCTGATCGTTTGGAGGAAAACGATGCGTTTGAGAAATCTGACATGCGGAGCCGCCGTGGCAATGGCTATGGCTGTAATGGCACCAATCGCTTCAGCGCAAACTGTCGGTTGTGAGGATACACAATTCACAGCGAAAGCTGGTGGGGTATACTTGGATGCTGAAAACGCTTACCTCACAGAAGGTCAGCTTCAGACAGCGACACAATTGGTTGCTAAACTTAAAAGCATGGAACTAAATTGTTATGAGCGTTCAGCGGTTATCCGCTTGTCCGCAGGTATCAATGTGAAAGCAGGTAACTATCCTGCTGCTATTCGTGACCTTGAAGAAGCATTGCCAACCTTTACCGGTGAAAACCGTATCGAGACGCTTTACAACATTGCGCAACTTTATCTTCAAACAGACGACAACAAGAGTGCCGTTGCTAAACTTGAAGAGTGGATTGCTGCAGGTGCAAAGCCAAACAAATCACAAAACATGCAACTTGCGACATTGTACCAACAATTGGGTAACAATACGAAAGCAATTTACTTCCTAGAAGCTATGTTGCGCCAAGATGCTAACCCAAACAAACAAGCGATCGACTTTGCTGTCTATCTCTACAATGAGACAGGACAAAAAGCGAAACTTGCAGACTTCCTTATGAACAAGGTTATTCCTGCGTTCGCTAGCGATAAAAAATACTACGAAGTGATGTCGTCTCTCTACTATGAAGAAGAGAAAGATCACAAAGCTTTTGAAGTTGTGAAAGCTATGTACCTTGCAGGCTTCTTGAAAACTGAGAGTGAAGTGATGCGGGTTGTAAACTTCTACAACTCATTCAACTCTCCTTATGAAGCGGCGAAGGTCATGGAAAAGGAAATGAATGCAGGCCGTATTGAAGTGACTGCTGAGAAGCTAGATACTCTTGCAAATCTTTACCAAGTTGCCCGTGAATATGATCGTGCGATCCCAGTGATCCAAAAGCTTGCAAAGCAAACAAACAGTGGGAAATCATATGAGCGTCTTGGCCGTTCGTATTTTGAAATGGGTAAACACGAAGAGGCTGAAAAGAACCTTCGTCTTGCACTTGATAAAGGTGGAATGAAAGAGCCCGGTTTTGCTTGGGTATTGATCGGACAAATTCAACATAAAGCTGGTGACCGCGCGGCAGCGCGTGCCGCTTTCAACAAAGCAGCTGCTATGGGTGACCGTGGTGGACGTGGTTGGTTGGACTTTATGAATTCTGAAGATGAAACTAAAAAAGCGCTTGCGACATTCGACATCCGTGTTGAGTTGGACGAGCTTAAAAACCGTAAGAAAGCATGTAAACTAACTGAGGTTCTTGGTGGTGAAGCTGCTGATAACTGTAAGACGGTTGATACGGAAATTGCTGCCGTTGCCAAAAAACTTGGTGAAGATGTTGACGGTAACCCATTGCCAAAAGATGGCGAAGAGGCAGCAGCTGAAAGCGACGAGACTTAAATCTACAGTGTGATTGTCTGAATTTCAGAAAATCACAGGACGGGTTGAATAAAAAAAGGCTCGAAAAGCGTGTGCTTTTCGAGCCTTTTTGTGTGGTATTTAGAAGTGGCGTTCGGGCGTATTTTTTCGACATGTCTCGCAATCTGCCCATAAAATGTGGTTGCTGACTTCAAGATATAAAAAAAGCTGATGACAGTGTGTCATCAGCTTTTCTGTTCTAAGCAGATAGGCCGCTAAGAATTGGTTTAGTCTTGTTCTGCGACTTTTGTTTTTGAGAGATCAAGTGAATCGCCAGCTTTTCCAACGGCGGCAAGTGCGAATGCGTATTCAACCGCAGTTTCCTTTAATCCTTCAAATCGACCCGAAGCGCCTCCATGGCCTGCCCCCATATTTATACGTAAGAAATACGGTCCTGCGTCGGGAGCTTCGTGACGCAATATTGCAGCCCATTTTGTTGGTTCCCAATATGTCACACGAGGGTCTGTAAGGCCGCCGGTGATCAGCATTGGGGGATAAGGTTTATTTTCCACATTATCATAGGGAGAATAATCTAATATTTGATCGTAATCTTGCGCGCTTTCGAGCGGATTTCCCCATTCTGGCCATTCTGGAGGAGTGAGTGGGAGCTCTGTGTCTGACATTGTATTTACGACATCTACAAAGGGGACTGCTGCGACAATGCCTGCAAACATTTCTGGTTCCATATTGGATACAGCGCCCATTAACAATCCGCCAGCAGATCCACCCATTCCCACAATTTGACCTTTAGAAGTATATTTCTGATCAATCAGGTAGTGGCCAGCTGATAAAAAGTCTTTGAATGTGTTCGTCTTTTTTTCAAGTTTTCCATCAAGATACCATTGGTATCCTTTGGCTTGGGACCCGCGAATGTGTGCCATAGCGTAAACGAATCCGCGATCAACGAGCGATAGGCGGCCAGTGCGGAAGTCTGCCGGAATCGTAATTCCGTATGAACCATACCCATATAGCAACATTGGTGCGGAGCCATCCATCGGTGTATCTTTGTGGCGTAGCACAGTAACAGGAATGAGTTCTCCATCGTGTGATGGTGCCATAACGCGGTCCACGATATAATCTGATGAGTTATGACCAGAGGGTACTTCCCGCGTTTTGAGAAGTGTTTTCTCGCGTGTGTCCATGTTGTAGTCATGGGTTTGATCAGGCGTTGTTGGCGAGGCGTAATAGAGTCGGATAGTGTCACTATCGTATTCATATCCTGTGCTTGCCGAAATATCATATGCAGCCTCATCAAAGGCGATATCGTGGGTTTCCCCGGTTTTGCGGGACGTAATCGAAAGCTGAGGAAGCGCATTCTTACGTTCTTCAATAATCAACCAATCCTTCAAAGCACTCATATCATTGATAAGTGTACCAGGTTGGTGAGCGACAACTTCCTTCCACTCTGAACGGCTGGTAGAGGAGTAGGGGGCTGACATGATTTTAAAATCAACGGCACCATCGGCATTCGTTTTAATATAAAACTGCCCGTCATAGTCCACGACTTCATATTCTACGCCGTCTTCACGCGGTGCGACAGTGTTGAGCTTCGTTGGCTCGTTGGAATCCGTACGAATATAGTGGTATTCGTTTGTTGTGTGGTTTCCGGTACGAATAAAGATGAATTGGTCAGATTGACTGCGTTCAATCCCTAAGAAATATCCTGTGTCTTGTTCATGAAAAACGAGTGCGTCAGTGCTCTCACCGAGTTTACGCAGGAATATTTTTTCAGGTCTGTTGTTCTCATTGCGATTGATCCAATAGATCGCGTCTGAATTGGCACCCCAAGTGAAGGCTCCATATGTGTTTTCGATCACCGTATCTATGTGCTCACCTGTTGTGAGGTCTTTGATACGAAGCGTATAAAACTCAGAGCCTTTGTCATCTACAGTGTAAGCTATCTTGGTATGATCTGGGCTGTGCGAGACCTGGCCAAAGTGGAAATATTCTTGGCCATCACCCATTGCATCGCCATCAAGAAGGATAACTTCTGTGGAATCATTTGTATCGGTAAATGCGTCTGCAGCAGGCTTGCGTGCATATACGGGATATTCGCCACCTTCACGGAATTTTCGGTAATACGCCCACTCTCCATCAATGGTAGGTACAGATGAATCATCCTCCTTGATGCGACCTTTCATTTCATCGAAAAGTTCAGTCTGTAACGCCAGGGTTGGTGTTTCAAGAACGTCTTTTGTGAAGGCATTTTCTGCTTCAATATAGTCACGAATATCCTGCTTTAAAACGCTTGGATCTTGCATAACCTCTTGCCAGTTATCATCACGAATCCACGCATAAGGGTCGTTGCGCGTACGACCAACTTGTTCAGTGATCTTATCAATACGCTTAGCAATTGGAGGTGTCGGGAGAGTGACTTGGTTGACCATGGAAGAGGGACTCATTGAATGTGGAGTTGAGGCTGTTGCATCAGCATTTTTATCAATGATTGGCGTGGGTGCAACGGACGTGCAATTTGCCAACGCAAACAAAGATGTTGCTGCAAGAAGTGGGCGTATCATAATTTCATTCCCCGAATAGTTATTTTAAAGGAATGATGGCCTATTATTTAGCTTAGTTAAAGTGCTTGCATGTCCAAAAAGGAATTGTTTTCTATCTCGATTAAATTTTAAGCGAGCCAGCCATGCAGAGCAGAGTAATGTCTAATTTTCAGGTTCGAATTTTAAAACGCTGCCGTTTATACAATATCGTAGTCCTGTCGGGGCCGGTCCATCTTCAAAAACATGGCCCATATGGGCACCGCAGCTTGCGCAATGTACTTCAGTACGCGACACAAATAGCTTTTTATCGACTTTGATTTCAACAACATCATCAGAAGCAGGCTGGTAGAAGCTTGGCCATCCAGATCCAGAATCATACTTGTGTTCTGATGACCACAAAACGGTTTCACAGCCCACGCAGTGATATTCGCCTTTGCGTTTTTCATTATTTAGTTCGCTGGTGAATGCGCGTTCAGTACCTTCTAGGCGTGCAATTTTGTACTGCTCAGGTGTCAGCTCGGCTTTCCACTCAGCATCGCTTTTATGGGTTTGAGGTAATTTACTCATTTAAAAGCACTTTCTAGATTTGGAGATGATTCCAATTATTGTTGCTCAGCCGAATTAATGTTTGGCGTTGAGAGTTCTAAATGTGGCGATTTATTTAGTTTCTTCAAGTTTAGCATATACAATTTGAAGTGTTTCAGCGATTAGCGCTGGGCGTTTTTCACCCTCAATTTCAAGTGTATTCTTGATTTTTAGAACTTTACCACCCGCATTGGATTTTACGGCCATACAGATTTGCTTTAAGCGGACACGGGAGCCAACGCGAACCATATTGGTGAAACGCACACGATCGCTTCCATAATTTAAGATTCGGGATGTGCCATGTATTGTCAGACATTCGTTAAACAAGACCGGCAATAGCGACATGAGCAAATAGCCATGCGCAATTGGACCACCTATTTCTGCATTGGCACGCTCAACATCAACGTGAATCCATTGATGATCATCGGTAGCCTGCGCAAATTGGTTGATACGTTCTTGCGTTATTTCGATCCATTCAGATGTTCCGATTTCCTGCCCGACTTTCGAGTGAAGCTCTGAATATTCAATGTCCATGGCAGTCGTTTCCGTTTAAATGATGTATACTTAAAATTGTATATGATCGTGCAGGTCTGATAAATTAAGACGAATGACAGTGTTTACACAAGGGCAAATTAAGATTGAATAGAGTTCAGAAGCTGTCCAAGTGTATACAAATATTTGTTGAGAAATGGCGTTGAAAGTCAAAGAATATTGTTTCTTCGCTAATCAATCATTTCCATGAGGCAGTCTCATTGCTAGGGATACTCTTTGTGAGTGCGGTGAAATCAAGATGTTTGCCAGCACTGAAATAAGATTTGGTTTATTATGGAATATCTCAAATCTGCCATACGGATATCACATACTTATTGTGGTATGGGGCATAAAAGAACAGCTTACGGGCAGGTAGGAGAAGGTTTGAACAATGCGTGGAATAAGAACTTTTGTAAGCTGGGTGTTGGCGCTTTGTCTTTTTGTGGCGTTGGTTGTTGCCGTAGACGCTAAACTTTTGAGCGATCCGACGACGTCAAATGTTGTATTTGCTTTGCTTGCTGAACGCACGGGGCAGGACTTGTTTGAACCAACTGGAAGATATGTTGTTGGCTTCATCGAAGCTTTTGCGGCGCTGTGTCTGCTGCTGCCTTTCTCACGTCGTTTTGGAGCGATTATTTTGCTCCTTATTTCTGGTGCTCTGTTAGCAGCCCATGTTTCACCGCTATTAGGACAGGAAATCCCTGTAGAAATAGGGAGTGCAATAACAGATGGAGCCAGCGCGTTTTATCTTAACATGGCTATGACGATTGGGGCCGGATTGCTCATATTTATTCATCCGCGTCCGCGACGTAGACGCACATTTAACTAGTTAATACAATCATTTGCGTTCCTCATCTGTAGATAGAAGCCGACTGTGAGAGGTATGTGAAATCTCCATGATTTGCCCATTGAGCAAAAACTTTAGATTTTTTGCATTGTTGTGACACTTAGTTAACGCATTCGCGTAAAATATAGAGTGTTAACACCGCAGGACAAATGGATGGCCGATAGCCTAAATCAACCAGAAGAGCAGTCGATTGACCTGACCTCCCGTCGCATGTTGTTGCGTCGGTTGACGGATGTCGTCGCCTTACCTGATTCTGCTTCCGGCTCTCAGGATCGCGCCATTGCGGGCGATATTCTGTTGGAAATGTTAATTGATGCGGGAGAGGAAGACCGCATTGTGTGCGCGCGTCGCCTTGTGGGGATGTCACAAGCACCGCGTAGGGTGCTTCGGTATTTAGGTCAGGATGTGGCTGCTGTTTCAACTCAATTATTGGAAGAATCAGAAGCTTTTGATCAATCAGATCTCGTCAGTCTTGTCGTATCTGGAGCGGCGCATCATCGAAAAGCGATAGCCGGCCGGAAAGATGTCGGCTCTTGTTTGAGCGATGCGATATCTCAAAGCCGTGATTCTGAAGCCATCACGAAAATGTTGATGAATGATCGTGCGATTATCTCTGAATTAACGATTGATCGTTTGGTGACAATGAGTCGCAATATGACGCAATTGGGTGCGATATTATTGCGTCGGCCTGAGCTTCGACCCGCGCATGCACTTGTATTATTTTGGTGGTCTGACAAAGCGACACGCCGCAATATTTTGAAGCGCTTTTCGGCTGAACGTAGCGTGCTGATTGATATGTGTTCGGATATTTTTGTGCGGGCTGCTGAGGAAGGTTGGTCTGATCCAGTCTTGCGTAAAAGTTTGCAAGTTATTGAACGTCGCCAGCGAAATCGCGGCGCAATAGAGCGCAGTCAATATGCGAGTTTGGAAGACGCGATTGCGCAAATGCTTAAAAATGGTCCAACCCCTCAAACCATGGATGAAATATCCTATATGTGCGGGATTAAGCCTATGACAGGGCAGAAGATTTTCTCCGATAAGGGGGGGGAAGGGATTGCAGTTCTTGCAAAGTCTGTCGGATTGAAACGTCAATATTTTAAGGCGCTTTGGGCGGCGCTTGGTCGGCCTATAAGTCGTAAAGATTCAATTGTTGAACATTTTGAAGATGTGCTTGAAACCTATGAAATGTTGGCAGTGGCTAAAGCACAGACAGTTCTTCGCTATTGGAATTGGTCTTTGAGTTCTTCTTACTCTCCAGAAATGCTGGATGAGGATACACTTAACTTGGACCTTGATACAGAAACTAACGGTCCAGCATCGCGGGCAAGTCGGTTAGTGTTTGGACGCTAAGAATATTTTGGTCTAAAGGTCTGGTCAAAGGCGACTCTTCTCGATAACTAATTTGTAATTCTCAATGGTGGGGCAACTGAAGAGTTATATCGTTTCAGGTGTCTACCCTTAATATATACGGATCTAATGGCGTATTTACTGGGCTTGATTATTGGTGTCACACTTTTCTGGGTGGGACTGTCAGGGCATTTTGAATTCCCTATTCTTCATATGGGAATTGGCGCGATCATTTTTGTGATTTGGTTTGCTGCACGGTTGAAGATCATTGACCGCGAAACATCTCCCTATTTTCTACTTCCGCGCATGTTAGGATATTGGTTCTGGCTGGGCGGCGAGATCGTCAAAGCGAATTTGGTTGTATTGCGAGCAGCTTTGAGTGTCACACCTGACATTGAGCCGGCTATGACCCGTGTAAAAACACGATGTAAATCTGACCTTGCAAAAGCATCCTTTGCAAACGCCATTACCCTCACACCTGGAACTGTCACAATTGATATAGAAGGTGATGAGTTGATTGTGCATGGTCTCTACGCAAGAGATGTTGCCCCCGGTTCATTCGATGAAATGGATCGTCGTACCTCTGAAGCTATCGACGGAAAGAGTTAAGTTATGCTGGTTGCTGCTACCCTTGCCGTACTTGCGGCTATGGCCCTTTTGCTTGCGCGTGCGCTTATGGGGCCAACGCTATATGACCGTGTTCTTGCGGTGAATTCGTTTGGAACGAAGACAATTCTTCTTTTGGGATTGTTAGGTTTCGTGACCGATCGTCCAGACTTTCTTGATATCGCGCTATTGTACGCGTTGATCAATTTTGTCGGTACAATCGCAATCTTGAAATTCTTCCGTTACCGCTCATTCGGTGTGCCTTTGTCACGCGCTTCGGGTGTGTCTAAAGAAACGAAAGGGAGCTGATGATGGACTTCTTTTCTCCTGAAAATATAGAAGCGGCACGTGTATCTACCGGAGCAGCATTTGCTATGGTCGGCGCATTCTTTTCCGCTATCGGGACTGTAGGTGTCGTACGCTTTCCTGATTTTTATACGCGTATGCATGCTGCATCTGTGACGGATACTTTAGGCTCCTCGCTTATTCTTATTGGACTAATGCTGATTGGTGGTTGGTCACTTGTTACATTTAAATTGTTGTCTATCTGGGTGTTTTTGCTCGTGACAGGTCCAACAGCGTCAAATGCTGCCGCAAATGGTGCGCTTAAAGCAGGACTGGAACCGTTCTTGGGTAAATGGACGGGACAAAAAGTAACTGTTCGCGGCGAAGCAGCCCTCAAAGCTCAAGACGAGAAGGCGTAACGCAATGGAAATGCATTTCATCACGTCGGTTCTCATCGCTAATATTGTTCTTATGGCAATGTTGGGTGTGATTACTATCGCCATTATCCGTATGCGCAGTCTGTTTTCTATTGTGATGCTGTCAGGTGTGTATTCACTTGTATCGGCTGCTTGGTTTCAGGCGATGGACGCTGTGGATGTGTCATTCACAGAAGCGGCTGTGGGAGCGGGGATTTCAACATCTCTAATTCTTGCTGCAATGCTGCTTACGGTACGCCAAGCAAAACCGTCTAAGCCAATTTCTCAGCGTTGGGCACCCTTGGCGGTTGTGGTCGCAACAGGTGCGGTTCTTCTGTATGCTTCCACTGATCTTCCATCATTTGGAGATGCATTTTCACCCGCAAATAGTTATGTCGGACAAGCCTATGTTGATAATACGCCTGCCGATGTTGGTACGCCAAATATCGTAACCGCTGTTCTCGCGTCTTATCGAGGGTTTGATACTTTTGGTGAAACGGTTGTTGTGTTTGCGGCTGGAATTGCTGTGATACTCCTAATTGGATTTGGTGAGCGTGCCCGTGCAGCTTCCGACTGGAAGGGGACTCATGAAGAGCAAAAAGAAACAAACGACGATAGCCATATGATTTTGCGTGTGGTTGCGAAGTTTTTGATCCCGCTCATCGTACTCTTTGCTTTCTATGTGCACTTCCATGGAGAAATTTCTCCAGGTGGTGGTTTCCAAGCTGGTGTTATCTTTGCCGTTGCAATCATGTTGTATGCGCTGATCTTTGGTTTGCCAGCTGCAATGAAGGCATTTCCACCCGTTTGGGCCCGTGCAGGAGCAGCTTTAGGTGTTGCGGTGTATGGATTGACTGGGGTGGTTTGTATGCTGAATGGCGGCGCATTCCTCGATTATGATTACATATTTGGACCGCCAACAGGCGCTGCGCATGGACATCACAACTGGCCACAAGTCACAGGGATTATCGCTGTGGAAGTGGGTGTGGTTGTAACTGTCGCATGTGTCATGATTACAGCTTTTTATGCGTTCGCAGGTCGTGTGCCTGAGATCCGGGACGAGGATTGGTAAAATATCATGGAAGTCGTACTGGAAAAATACAATTACTGGATCATCATCCTATTGATGATGGGCGGTCTCTACATTGTGTTCGAGAGCCAAAACTTGATCAAACGTTTGGTGGGGCTATCCATCTTCCAAACGTCTGTACTGTTTTTTTATGTTACATTGGGAAAAATTGCGGGCGGTACAGCACCGATCTTCATCAGTTCTCCTCATGGCGATGATCATCATGGTGAAGCGGCAGGGCACGGCGATGAGACAGGACATGGTGCAGAAGCTGCTACTGCTCATACTGCTGAAAATACAGCTGACCATTCCGATGCTGCAAGTCATGGACATGAAGGGACGGAGGCTGCTCACCATGAGCTAGCAGCACCTATTCATGACACTTTGGAAGGTGCGCATGAAGCCATTCATGGCGATGGCGTGAGCGCTGCTGTTGATGCCGCAACGCAGGCGCACACAACAGCACAAGCAGGTGCACACCATGCACCGGACGCTGCACATGCAGCTGCAGAGATCATCTATACCAACCCCTTACCTCACGTGCTGATGCTGACCGCGATTGTGGTTGGTGTTGCAACTTTATCTGTTGGATTGGCTCTAGTTGTACGTATCCGCGAAGCCTATGGAACCATTGAAATGGACGACGTGAATGCCGCAGACCTCGCTGTCTGTGAGACTGAAGGTGAAAAAGCATGACCATGTTTGCTAATCTTCATTTAGCGCCCGAAGCGGTTGCTGTAAACGCGCCTGCATTGCTTGTTGTTGTTCCATTCTTAATGGCGACTGCAACAGTATTTGCACCCAATGGTCGCTTTGCTTGGATTATGGCGTTGTTGACTGCCGTTATTACGTTATGGCTTTCAATTGTGCTTGCTTCTGAAGTGGGGCGGGATGGGTTACTCTCATATCACATGGGCGGATGGGCTCCACCACTGGGTATTGAATTCCGTGTTGATGGTCTAAATACACTTGTTGTCGTGCTGATCGCCTTCATGGCGTTGATGTCGGTTTTGTTTGCGCAGCCTGCTGTGTCAGGAGAAATTCGCGCTGAAAAACAACCACTTTTCTACACGGCTTTCCAGATTTGTTTGGCGGGTTTGTTGGGGATGTCGCTAACCGGCGATGCGTTTAACCTATTCGTTTTCTTAGAAATTTCTTCAATTTCAACTTATGTGCTTGTCGCGCTTGGTGCTAACCGTGATCGTCGTGCACTTACCGCTGCGTTCAACTATCTGATTATGGGAACTATCGGTGCGAGTTTCTTCGTCATTGGTGTTGGTTTCTTATATTCGGCGACGGGTACGTTGAATATGGCAGACATGTCTACATTGCTGAAGCCACTGCATGATTCACGTGCTGTTCAAGCTGGTTTTGCGTTCATTGTTGTGGGTCTTGGTCTTAAAGCGGCGATGTTCCCGTTACACCAATGGCTGCCATCTGCTTATGCTTACGCGCCAAGTTTCGTCACGGTATTCCTGTCTGCTACCGCGACGAAGGCTGCCTTGTATGCGCTTGCTCGCTTTATGTTTACCGTGTTCGACCCGTCTCTTGACTTTGTGGTTGCTGCCTTTGACTTCGTGCTGGCACCAGCAGCTTGTTTGGCAATTTTATTCTGTTCATTCCAAGCGATTTTCCAAGTCGATGTGCGACGTGTGCTCGCTTATTCTTCTGTGGCTCAAGTGGGATATATTCTACTAGGTATGGCGACAGGGACCGCGCTGGGATTGAGTGCAGGTATGTTCCACCTCGCCAACCACGCCTTACTTAAAGGTGCTTTGTTTATGGCTATTGGTGCTGCTGCTCTAAGTGCGAATGTTTGGAAAGTATCTCACTTCAAAGGGGCTGGTAAAAAAGCACCTCTTACATTTGCAGGTTTTACCGTGGCTGGATTGTCGCTCATGGGCGTTCCGTTGACGGCTGGCTTTCTGTCTAAATGGCGGTTGCTTGAGGCCGTTATGGCGAACGGCTGGTGGTGGGCCGCACTTGTTATTGGTGCATCTTCATTCCTTGCCTTCTTCTATGTTGGGCGAATTCTAGAAGTTGTTTTCTTCAAGGAAGCCGACCCAGACGGTCCTGAAATCAAAGAAGCACCGTTTATTGCGTTGTTTGCGATATGGGTGCTGGCTGGATTGAACATATTCTTTGGAATCAATCCATCCGTTCCGATTGGATTGGCGGAAGCTGGTGCGCAAGCCGTATTTGGTTTTGATGTAGGAGGCGTACAATGAGTAATGAACTCCTAGTCCAACTTGCTCTTGGAATACCGCTATTTTGTTCAATAGCAGTTTGGGCATTCCGCAGCGCACCAGACGTACGTGAAACGGTCACTATGATTAGTGCCATCAGCTTGTTTGTTGTTGCGCTGTCAATTGCTATGCGTGTTGATGCAGGTGAGGCAGTCGAGTGGGCGATGGTACATGTTGCTCCTGGTTTCTCCTTTGCGTTTAAGGTGGAACCACTTGGTGCGATGTTTGGGTGTATTGCGTCTGGTTTATGGGGCGTGAACTCGCTTTATTCCATCGGATATATGCGGGGCAATAAAGAGAAAAATCAGACACGCTTTTATATGTGTTTTGGTGTGGCGCTCTTTGGTGCGATGGGGGCTGCTTTTTCAGCTAACCTCTTCACGTTATTCATATTTTATGAAGTCTTGACGCTTTCTACCTATCCATTGGTGACACACAAAGGCGATGCGAATGCGCTGCGTGGTGGTCGGATATATTTGACTACACTGCTTGGAACGTCTGTTGGTTTCTTCTTGCTTGCTATCGTAGGCACCTATGTTGTGACAGGCATGACGCCAAACGGATTTGATGCGAGCCTTGCAACTACCGACTTTACGCAAGGCGGTGTTTTAGAAGGTCATGCTTCAAAAGTCGTCGGCTCAGTGCTCTTACTATTATTCGTGTTTGGGATCGGGAAGGCGGCAATTATGCCGTTCCACTTCTGGCTTCCAAATGCGATGGTCGCCCCAACGCCTGTTTCGGCTTTGCTTCATGCTGTGGCCGTTGTGAAGACGGGTGTGTTTGCGGTATTGAAGGTTGCGACTTTCATCTTCGGTGCTGATTTTTTGATAACTTTGCCCGGACGAGAAATCGTTCTTATTGTGGCATGTTTCACGATTGTCGTATCGTCATTGATTGCATTGACAAAAGATAATCTTAAAGCGCGTCTTGCATATTCTACAGTATCTCAGCTTTCTTATGTAACTGTCGGAGCCATGCTCGCGACGAATGCTGCTATGATGGGGGCAGGTTTGCAGATTGCGATGCACGCTGTGGGTAAAATCACATTGTTTATGTGTGCGGGAGCAATTTATGTAGCGACGGGAAAAGGTAACATTTCCGAAATGCGCGGCCTTGGTCGCAAAATGCCGATTGTATTTACCTGTTTCTTATTAGCGTCCTTGTCGATTATAGGTGTGCCACCGTTGGGTGGATCTTGGGCAAAATATCAATTGATACTTGGCGCTTTGGACGCAGAGAAAGCTTATGTCGCTTGGACATTGATTGCTTCGTCAATTTTGAATGTGATTTATCTAATTCCGATTTCAATTCTGGCACTTATGCCACCGAAAGGCTCAGGTGTTCCTGCAGCATTTAAGCGGACTGGCGGCGCACCGCCACTGGCTGTATTACCCCCCGCTTTGACAGCTTTTGGATGTTTAGTGTTGTTCTTTGGTGTGAATGTACTCTTTGACTTCCTCCTTCCAGTCTTCGGGAGCCGGCTATGAGCGATGATATGAATAAAGATAAAAGCTCTGAGGGCGTAACGCCGCTGGCCAAACTATTGTTTGGATGGACAGAAGCCAAATCAACTCCGACGATATTTCTGTTCGCATTGATTGCTGTATCGCTTGGTTTGTTTGCCGCAGACTTCTTCATTCACAAACATGCATATGAGCCAGTTAAATTTTCCGAAATGCCTATGTTTTACGGGCTTTATGGATTTGCAGCTTTTGCTTTTGTTGTGCTGTGTGGTTGGCCGCTCGCTAAGCTCTTGCGTAAAGACGAGAACTATTATGGCGACCTTGAAGGTCTAGCCGATGATGATGCGACATCTGATGTGAAAGAGGAGGGACAATAATGTCTACTGAGTTTTTGAACCTTCTAAAAGACATCAATCCTGGTTTTGTAGTGATTTTGGCCGGGCTATTAGCCTATGTTGTGCGAGTGCCAGCATTGCGAGCTATCATCACAATTGGTGGACCGCTACTTGGTCTTGTGATGCTCGCAACCCTATCAGATTTTAAAGTCGATCATGGTGTGTTGCGTGTTATGGATTTGACGGCGATTACATATCGCGTTGATTCATTGTCATTCATTTTCGCCTTGGCGTTTTTGATTGCGGCAACCATCAACTCTATCTACTCACTTCACAATAAAGACCCGCTTCAAGACGCCTGTGCGCTTGTATACGCTGGTGCTGCAATTGCAGCTTCATTGTGTGGGGACTTGATGACGGTCTTCTTCTTCTGGGAATTGACGGCTGTTTCATCTGTATTCTTGATTTGGCAAACAGGTACGAAAGCCGCCTATAAGGCGGGTATGCGCTACATCGCTATTCAGATTCTGTCTGGTGTATTGTTGCTGTTTGGTGCTGTTTACTTCTTGGGAAACCATGGGGACTTGTCGCTAAGGGCTATTTCTTTGGAAGAAGAAGGCGCTTGGTTGATCTTCCTTGGCTTTGGTATCAAGGCTGCATTTCCATTCCTGCACAATTGGCTACAGGATTCATACCCAAAAGCTACGCCAACAGGGGCGGTGGTGCTATCGGCATTCACAACGAAGTTAGCTGTATATATGTTTGCGCGTATGTTCCCAGGTGAGCATATTCTAATTTATATCGGTGCGGCGATGACGATCTTCCCAGTATTCTTTGCAGTGGTAGAAAACGATCTTCGTAAAGTGCTGGCCTATTCATTGAATAACCAAGTTGGTTTCATGATTTGTGCGATTGGTGTGGCTAATCTGGACACCGAATATGGGCGGTATGCTCTAAATGGTGCTGCTGCACATGCATTCGCGCATATTATGTATAAAGGCTTGCTCTTCATGAGTATGGGAGCGGTGCAGTATCGCACAGGTACGACCAAAGCTACCGAGTTGGGCGGACTATGGCGAAGTATGCCGCTGACGACACTCTTCTGTTTGATCGGGGCGGCATCCATCTCAGCTTTCCCACTCTTCTCAGGGTTTGTAGCAAAATCTATGACATTGTCGGCCGTGGGGCATGAGGGATATGTGCTCGTGTGGTGTATGTTATTGTTTGCGTCTGCTGGTGTGTTGGAGCACTCAGGGATCAAAATTCCATATTTTGCATTCTTTGGGCATGACTCAGGAAAACGCCCTAAGGAAGCTCCATTTAATATGTTGCTTGCGATGGGGTGTTCAGCATTTATCTGTATTGCTGTAGGCATACCGGGGCTTGGTGGAACACGTTGGCTTTATTCTCAACTGCCTTATGCAACAGAAGCGCTGTATTATCTTGAGCATTCATTGTGGACTGTTGACCACGTTGTGACGCAGTTCCAATTGCTTATTCTGGCAATGCTTGCCTTTGTTCTGATGAAGCGCTTTGGGTTCTACCCAGCTGAGAGGCCGGGAGTTGTGCTTGACTTTGATTGGACATATCGCCGGTTAGGGTATGGCATGGCGAAGTGGTCAGAAAGCCTCTGGGCGCGTTCCAGTCCCTCTATGATGGCAGGATGGCGTTCAATTGGCGGGCGTGCACATGCTTCATTGATGGCGGCATTTAGTCCAGAAGGAATTTTGGCTAAAGGTGGCGTTAGTGGATCAATGGCTGTGTGGACGGCACTTGTTCTTGGGTTAGTTATCGCGGTTTCAGTAATTTCAGCAATATAGAAGTGTTTTGCTTTAGTTGAGCACTAAACTTAATTGTCTGTCATATTCAGTGTATTGCTGATTATTTAGCAGTGCTTGCTCTTTACATATGTGGTGAGTTGTACAATTTGAGCTGGTAAATACTGGCTTAACTGTAAAGAGTACAAAATGACCAAAGATAGCGATGAACTAGTAATCGCAACGGATAACGACACGACACTTATTAGTATCGTGTCTGAAATCGTATCTGCTTACGTCGGAAACAACCCTGTTCCGGTTTCTGACCTGCCAAGTCTGATCGAGAATACTTATAATGTTGTAAGTGATCTTAGTGGTCGTGCAGTAAAGGAAGTTAAAGCAGATCTTAAACCCGCTGTTTCTGTACGTAAGTCTTTGAGTGAAGATTTCTTGATATGTCTTGAAGATGGAAAGAAGTTCAAATCACTGAAGCGTCATTTACGGACACGCTACAATATGTCTCCAGATGAATACCGTGAGAAATGGGGATTAGCACCTGATTACCCTATGGTTGCACCGAATTACGCGAAGCAACGTTCTGATTTGGCCAAACGTATGGGGCTGGGGCAGGCGAAAGAAATCGACAAAGGTAAATAGAGTATTAACGAGGTCGATTCGTTTTCGAAACAAATATAGAATTCATATTTTAAGAATAGAATCACTTTTACTGTTGTGGACTCTTGCCAAACCCTAAATATTCGATGATTGTGATCTGCAACTTACCGAATCAAACAGGGCATGGGGCACTTATGATTATGGGCGATACGCGTTTATGCCTTCGTGGGCAGATGACGCTTCTAAATGAATGGATCGCGAATACTCAGGATGATCGTATTGCATCCCGTGATGAGATGCAGCCTGCACAGTTTATTACTGAGCTAGCTTATATTTCTATTCTTGAAAAAGTTGAGACTGATATTGTTTTTCGAATATCTGGATCTGAGATCCGGCGTATGCTCGGGCGTGAAGCACGTGGTCGAAAGTTAAATCAGTTTCCTGGGCTTGCAAAATCAAACGCTGGAATACGCGCTGTCAGGTTTGCCTTCAAACACCAGCAGCCCGTTTCCGGCACTTATGAGCTGCCGGGAAATCGCGTTCATTTCTGGCTGAGATTACCGATTGTGGACAGAAATGGAAAAGTCACTCAGCTCCTTTGTCACGATCGATTGTTAGATCATGAGATGATAGAAGTTGAGGCTCCAGATTACGTGTTTGGTAGTAAAATCCAATATGCAGCATAAGTTATCATCCTAAATTTAGGAATAAAGATAAATATTAAGCGACCGATCGGTCGCTTTTTTTATGTTTGCTACTTTAGTTAATGTATTGAAATATTAAATAAAATATCAAGAAATTGTATTTCTGCATGTATAATAGGGTTTGATTTTAAGGGTTGAATTCTGAAAATATAGGAATATTATCCTACATCTCGTTACGTGGTGCACTCTTCCATCAGCTTAATGAGATGGAGTAGATAGAATGCAATTTATACAACAAGCAGAAGATGTTGCGCGGGCTAAACTTGCAAGCTCATTGTCGGGATATGTCTATGGGGTGAGCTTAAGTGATCTTTATGGCGTGACCCGTGGTACGCAGCCGGTTTCTATGGCGCGTCAAGTTGCGATGTATTTAACGCATGTTTCTTTTGGCTTAAGCCTCGCGCGAGTTGCTTGCGCATTTATGCGTGACCGATCAACTGTCGCACATGCTTGCCAATTAGTTGAAGATCGACGCGATGATCCTGAATTTGATGATTTACTTGAGGCATTGGAAATAGCCGTTCGTGCAGCGCCCGCGCCAGTATTTCGCGGAGATAAAAGAAATTGAGACCAGAGATTGAGGATCTATCGTTTGAGCGTTTTAAGCGTATTGAGCGCTATATGCGCAATAAAGGTGCGCGGATTTTGGAAGCAACTAAAAGCAAAAAGCCACCATATAAGAATTATTGGAAGCTTATGCAAAATGCCGACAGGCGAAAACGGCCACTTTTAATTGTTACGACTGAAGAGGTTTCGCGCCTTAGTCACTTTGGGTGTTTGGATTGGAATGAAGAGAGTGGCGTCTATTTGTGGAAAATGGCCTTTGATTCTGACGCATTTATTCGAAAAATGTGGGGAAATTTTCCAAAGACAGTTGCAGGCAGGCGGAGGGTGGAGGGCGCTGTATTAGCTAAATCGGGCTTTGTGCGGTTGGCCATGCTTGCGCAAAGAGGGGAAGGGCCGTTGAGCCAAAGAGACGTTAATGCTGCGATGTGCTTTTTACGTGATATCGAGAATCAGCAAGCTCGATCAGGGTTGGTCATGAATTGGGATGATATTGCGAATGTTCGTCAAAACCATCAGCGCTTACAAAACTATGATGGGGTATATGCGCGCCAAAGTCAGTCTGAGGGGAGAATTAAAGCTCTCGTTAGAATATTGAGTGAGCAAGATTTTTCGATTCTATATGCTGCATGTGTCTCTCAATTGAGCTTGGAGGCCATAGAAATAAAGTTTGGACTTGGTAAACGTCAAGCGGGAATAGTTTTGGCGAATGTACTTGGGTGTGTAGCAAACGCTTATGACCATCAAATAAAGGGTGGTAGGTATTAGCTTTCCAACGCAACTGTTGCATCTGCTCGTATGCGTGCAAGCATGGATTTGAAGCCATTGGAGCGTTGGGGAGATAAGGCTTCATCAACACCAATACTGGCAAAAAATGCATCTGCATCAAATGCAAGAATATCGGTTGGAGTATTGCCGGAATAGATCTGCAATAACATAGCAATTAGACCTGATACGAGTATTGCATCTGAGGCGCCACGAAAGTGAAGCGTATTGTCTGAGTCAGAGGCTTCAGTTACCAGCCATACCTGACTGGCGCATCCCATAACTTTATTGTCTGCATTCATTTCAGAATCACTTAAGGGAGTAAGTGATTTTCCAAGGTCGATGATATGAGCGTAGCGATCTTCCCAATCCGTTAGGAATTCGAAATCTTCACGCAGTGCGTTCGCGGAGAGTTGTAGTGGTGTTGTATCAGACATGTTGCATATAAAAGGCCCGCGAGCAAAACATGCAAGCGGGCCTTTGTATTTCTTTTGAAGTTTTCTGTCTAAGACTGACTTTAAATCAAATTATTGAGCAACATCACCCACACATTGGCCCATATCTGAGATGGCGTGCTTACGCATACATGCTTGCAAGCCGTAATGGTCAGACTGTGTTCCTACACATTGATTGAATTGTTGCTGAGCAAATTCAAAACAATCTTTAGAACGACGGTCATTCATTGCTCTCACGACGCCTGGCTCTGCGAGGTTGGTTCCGCCAAGAATCTCATATGCAGCAAGTGAAGCCATGTGGTTTGCTGTTTCAGAACGTACAGGATTCACATTGTAGTGACGCTGAGTCATGGAAGACAAAGCTGACATTGGAGCATTCGTTGCGATACGTGTAGCACGTTCCCAAGCATTTGATTGACCGGATTGAGCAAGCAATGAACCAATGTTGGAAGACGAAAACATGTCGCGTGCTGAAGAGGAGACAGGGCGACCTGAATATGTTAGCGATTTTAGGCGACTAGCGCGCTGTGCGCCATCGCGGATACGTTCTTTTACCCATGATTGATTTTGAAGCGAAGCTTCTTGAGATTCCATGTATGATGCAGTGCTAAGCATATACATGGAGTCAGATTCTGCTGCGGCTAAAGATGATTGTAGTGCGCGATCCCCACCCTTTAGACTAGTGGCATAGCTTGGAGCTTTGCGAAGCGCATTTAGAAGAACTTCGCGTCCATAATAGGCCTCTACATCACGAACCGAATTTGCAAACTCTCTATTTTGAGCTGCGATCAGCGCAGAATATGACATCCAACCTGAAGTGAGCTGTCCAGTATTTTGTCCGCCGAGTGCTTCTAATTTTTGATCAATATCACTTGTTGAAGAGAGGGGGCGGCTACGGACATCGGCGATGTCGCCTTGAAATGTTGCATATGTCGCCGCAGCATTTGTGATTGTCGACGATGGTGCTGTCGAGATTTGCTGTGCACTGGCATAGGTCGTTTGAGTATTGTCCGGTTGTGCAGCCGACGAAGTTGTTACGGATTGGGCGTGGGCCGTGCCTATGCAGAGGCTGGCGATTGTCGCGGATTGTAACCAACGGGTTAGGCGCATGGTGGGGGATCCTCCGGTCTCAAGTTATTAGCAGATGGGTAGCTGCATTATGAATCTAACAAAATCATCAAGTTTTAACGATACAAATTTACTCTAACTACATCTTCGTTTATGGCTAGTTATGATGACAGAAATATTCCAACACAAAGCAGTTAACTCCGCGTTAGCGCCTTCAGACATCCTTGAACAAAGAGCCAGCTGGATTCTTTTATGTCTAGTTGTGCTTTTTTCTGTGTGGATTAGCGGTACAAGTTTGTTATTGAGCGTGTGTATCGCAGGGCTTGCGGCCTTGCCTGCATTTGTTCAAATTATTTTTTCTAGATTTGATGAAAATGCATCTCACGAATTGGAAATGGCAACTTGGATTGTTGTTGTCATGGTGGGTGCAACGGCGATGGGCGGAGCTTTATCGCCTATTTCTGCAGCCTTCTTTATACCAGTTGTGACTGCCTTAAGCCTTGGGCGCAAGCGTCAAGCTATTGAAGCAAGTGCATTTTCTGTTCTTAGTTTTTGTTTAGCTGCTTTATTATCGCGCATGGATTTTTTACCTATTGATACAAAAATCATGGAGCCAGCACCCGCACTGATTGCTCTGATTTCTTTAATTTATATGGCGTCTTTAGTTCGAAAAATTCAGCTAGGTGAAAACCCAGCTCACTTATTGAACCGTTTGAGAGACAAAACAAACGAGCAGATTTCCCGTTTAGGGCGCCAAAAAGATATTCTTGTTGAGCGAATAAAAAAATCTGATTCTGAATATTCGCAAATTAAGATTGCGCATGCTGAGGCGACAGCAGAGATTTCAGATCTAAAAAATACGCTCGAACAGCGTTCGTTATATTTTGCGAAGACTAGTCATGAATTGCGTACACCCTTAAATGCCATCCTTGGTTTTTCTGAAATCATGAAAGAAGGCGTATTTGGTGAATTACCTGAAAAATATAGAGAATATGCTCAACTGATTCACGAAGGGGGGCGCTCATTACAATTGACAGTGGATGATGTGCTTGATCTCTCTAAAATTGAGTCTGGTCAGTATGTTATCCATCCTGAAGTTGTCTCACTGACGGAACTAATGTGGGAAACGGTGCGCTTTATGGCGGATCAAGCGCGTAGGTCTGATGTTAAGTTAAGCGTTTCAAGTCGTACCAAAGATGTTGAAGCTTTCGTTGATCCTCGCGCTATCCGTCAGATTGCTCAAAACCTTGTCTCGAATGCTATAAAGTTTACGCCGCACGGTGGCAGTATAGCTATATCTGTACGTGAAGATGAAAATGGTGGTGCTTGGATGAGTGTACGTGACACTGGGCCAGGTATGACGCAGGCAGAGTTTGAAAATGTGTTACAGCCTTTCAGTCAGACTGATGTCGCTTCACAGTCTAAATATAAAGGGACAGGTCTTGGGCTTTCAGTTGTGAATGCTTTTGTTCAATTGCACGGCGGGCGTTTGCAGCTAGATTCTCAACCGGACGAAGGAAGCATTGTCTCTGCATTCTTTCCCCCAGAATCTATTTAAATTTTAAGAGCACTAGTGCGTTGGGTCTGCTTTGTCGCGTGCGATTGAGCTAAAAGCTGCTGCGGCTTGAAAGTCGCCGACCTCAAATACGGCTCTAACAGGTTTTGAGTTTTTCTCTCTATCAGAAGGGATAAACTCTAGAATAATAGATTCTCTTGGATCTAGAAGGTTAACTGCATCTTGAGCTGATTTATCAAACAGAAATAAGGCACCTTGAGTTTTTTTGCCGTCCTCATAAGGGGGGGCATCAACGACTTCCCGTCCCGATGCCAATATTTTTTTGGAAATAGATAGCGGTGGAGGCGTTAGGCCTGTCGTTGGGCCAAACATTCCCCCAATCCAAGGTTGGTCAGATTTTTCATTGTCACGCACGATTAATCTTGCCATTGCCGGAGGCGGTTGCCCAGAAAGTGTTTTGGTAATCGCTGCTAATTGAGCGGGAGGGCGTACTTCACCAGGTTTAGAAAATCCTAGCGGGTCTTTCGCACGCGGGAGATGAATGAGGCCAAAGCGGACAGTTGTTGCAGGGTCTTCTTGGTAGGCTGCCCAAACATCGGTGAGGGTGCGGGTTGCTGTCCACTGGCGTTGGCCGCCTTTAAATTCGTAAAATGGTGTGCGTGAGAACGCCAGAAATGCGTCTTTAAGGCGTTCGTTTGAAGCTGTTAGGCCTGCATCATCACAATCTTTGGAGTTTGCATAGGCAATTGCTTCATCATTAAGGGCAGTAACGTCTCTTAAAGGGTATCCTCCCCGCAGTAATGCTGTCCTAGCTTGCCAATATCCCATTTCCAATGCGAGGCGTTCTGGAGGTGCCAGCAATTTGCAATTATCATCTGCCGCTCGCAGGGATGCGCGCTCAAGAAACGCGCTATTTGCGTCAGGTGAATCTTGTGCATTGACACTGGGAACAAAGCAGAGACTAACACTTGTGAGCAGTATATTTCGTATCAATGATAATAAAGAATAGTTCATATTACCGTTTATATAGAAACTATATTGATCAGCAATGAAGAAGTCATGTGCTTGCTGTAGCTATTTCATGGCAAACACAAGGCTATTAGACGCTGCAGGTATGGATAGCGTCGATCGACGTTAAGCTGCTTTGTGGCTTGGACGTTTAATCATCGAAGAATTTGCAGATGATTGAAAAATAGCACTTGGTGTAGATTTGTAAGTTTTGTGTTTATCTTTGGCGTATGCACGTAATTCCAAATAAAGGAAGACAACACCAGATAGGAAGATAAGTGTTATTGCAGTCCACAGCAAACTTAGGTTTGCAGTAGTGGTTTGAATTGTTGTTGTTGTCAGTTGATTTGAAGACAATTGAAATAGAGCGTCTGTCATTGTATCTACTTTTAAAGGTAGAATGCTAGGCATCACAGACTGCTGTAGTATAATCGGTGCATAAACTAACATTTTTGTAACCCAACTTTTCCCCAATTAGACGAAAACACTGTTTAGAATTTTCTCTCCCGTCTAAGTACCAACAAAAATTTAAAAAGAAAGAGAAAATTACATGTCTTTCACGGTTGTAACAAAGCTTTGGGTTGAAGCACTCATGCGTAGGGCGAGTACTCATGGTGCCTTTTCAACTATTGAGAGAGTAGGGGACGAAACACGCGGTGATGTGATAATAAAGACGCGAAAACCGAGCGGTGAAGTTTCTCTTTTGGGGCGTGCATTTACAGGGTCAGAAGATGTGGCATTTCAAAATTTGGTTCCGAACAATCCGATTCTCACTGATTTAGAAGCAGAAAACTATTTATCGAAAAGAATTTCTTATGATCCAGATATTTGGATTGTTGAGATTGAGGATAAAGAAGGGCGGCATTTTCTGACGGAACGTGTACTGCCGTTGATTGAAGAAGGACCATTCAAATAACATCATGGTATCGTATGGGCGATCTTTAGGTAAATGGCGTATATGGTAAATGTTGCGTGCGTGTAATTATCAGAATTTATAAGAAATTTTGAGCCGTTCCCAACGGAATATTCACAATGAATGTGTATGGTGAGCCTAATTACTTAAGGGTGCTGTATATTTATGTTGTTTTTATTGAATGATCAGGTTCTGGATATTGGTGACCCCCTCACGACAATTCGTGAATGTGCAGGGCAGTTGACAGATGTGCCTTACCAAAAATTACGAGGCTCACATGCTATTGGTTTAGGTCAGGCCCTATTTTATCAATGTCCTCCAAACCAACGTCCGTCTCAGGGAGCGTTGAAGGCGCTTGGTGCACTTATCGTTGAGTATACAGAAGCCAACGCTGCTTTGTTTGTACGTCCAATAAACGCCAAAGGTCCGCAAGATGTTCAGTTGCGACTTGCTGCTGTGCAACTACCAGTTATGGCGAATTTGTTCCAATCTCAAAAACGCCAACCCCTGTCTCCAGTGCTAGTAAACAGTAGTGTTTGGGCGAGTGCGGCTTAAAAGCTGAACGCAAGAAAGTCTTAGCTTCACTTTACGAGATATTTTAAATTGTGATCTTCCCTTTGCGCTAGGGCGCGGATTGCTTTAATGGGTTCTGCTTGTTTTAGACTTTCCCGCAGGAACTTAGATTATGGCGCTTACGCCCGTTCAAGAATCAGCTCGACGTAGAACTTTTGCAATCATTTCTCACCCTGATGCCGGTAAAACGACATTGACTGAGAACCTACTTTTGACAGGTGGTGCTATTCGACTTGCTGGGCAGGTTGCTGCGCGGGGTGAACGCCGCCGGACCACGTCAGACTGGATGAAAATTGAGCAGGATCGTGGTATTTCTGTTGCTTCGTCTGTAATGACATTTGAATATGAAAACCTCGTATTTAATTTGCTAGATACACCAGGGCACGAAGATTTCTCTGAGGATACTTATCGTACACTTACCGCTGCGGATGCTGCTGTCATGGTGTTGGATGCGGCGAAGGGTATTGAGCCGCAGACTTTGAAACTATTTGAAGTGTGTCGTTTGCGGGACATTCCGATCGTAACTTTTATCAACAAAATGGACCGTGAAGCGGTGGATCCATTTGAAATGCTTGATGAAATCCAAAACAAGCTTGCACTTGATTGTGCGCCGTTGTTTTGGCCTCAAGGATCAGGTGAGCGTTTCCGAGGAATGGTTGACCTGACAACAAATGAGTTTCTAAAATTTAAAAAACGCACTGCCAAAGATGCCCTAGAAGTTGGTGGTGCACCGCGCGTAGCGATGGATGAGACATCAACCAAGGGACATTTGGATGATGAAGAGTTTCTTGAAGTGTCAGAAGCTGCTGAAATGGCAAGAGAAATCTGTGTGCCGTTTAACCATCAATCCTTCCTTGAAGGGCATTTAACGCCCGTCGTTTTTGGAACTGCTTTGCGGCACTTTGGCGTGCGTGAACTTCTCGATACATTGAAAGAGTTTGCTCCACCGCCGCGTGCACAAAAGGCACGTGTAAAGGGTGTCGATACTGTTATCGATATTGAAAACAAAGAAGTTTCTGGGTTTATTTTTAAAGTTCAAGCCAATATGGACCCAAATCACCGTGACCGGATTGCGTTTTTAAAAATGGTTTCGGGGCAGTTCAAGCGCGGTATGAAGCTTAAAACAACAGGCGGAAAGCAACTCAATGTGTCTTCTCCTGTTATGTTTATGGCGCAGGACCGTGAGATCGCTGATGATGCGTTTGCTGGTGATGTGATTGGTGTGCCCAACCATGGTGCTTTGCGTGTGGGTGACAGCTTGTCTGAGACTGGTAGCGTCATGTTTGGGGGGATCCCTAACTTTGCGCCTGAGATCTTGAGACGTGCACGTTGTCTGGATCCGATGAAGTCAAAACACCTTCGCAAAGCACTTGAAGGATTGGCAGAAGAAGGGGTGACACAGCTTTTCACGCCTGCAATTGGAGCGGATATGATTGTGGGGGCTGTAGGGGCTTTGCAGATTGATGTGATGGCAGAGCGTGTATCTGCAGAAAACAAATTGGAAGTGGTTTTTGAGCAGGCATTATATAATGTAGCGCGCTGGGTTACGTCTGATGATGCCGCAAAACTAGATGCATTCCTTGAGAAAAATCGCATGAATGTGGGAACGGATATAGACGGCGCTCCTGTTTTCCTTGGGAAAAATGCATGGGATGTAGGGTATGTAGCAGAGAAAAATCCTGATATAAAATTCTCTGCGACGAAGGAAAGATTGGCTTAAAGCATGATTGCAGTTCTTGCGGGTGACATTATCAAATCTTCCCGTTTGACGCCGGAAGAATTGCAAAACGTCAAAGATTGCATTGCGGATACATGCCAAGAGCTTCGTGAAAAATTTCCAGAAATAGGCTTGAGCAAGCCCTTCTTCTATAGGGGAGATGGTTGGCAGGTTGCCATGAGGTCAGCGTCTGCTGCGCTTAAGGTTGCCGTCTTCATCTATGCTGGTCTGCGTCAGCAAAATATTGCACGTAGCAGGATTGCGATTGGGGTAGGTGAAACCGAAAAACTGAACCTTGAGAGTCTAGACCAATCTTCGGGAGAAGCTTTTGAGCGGGCTGGGCATTGTCTTGATAAAATGAATACGCGCTCATTTGATGTTGAGTATTCTCAGCGTTCCGACTCTGATAAGAATGAAATCGCATTGGCAGCATTGGCGACTTGTATGTCGGCGATCATGTCTGACTGGACAGCTCGGCAAGCACAGCTCGCGCGTTTGGCTTTGCTTTTTGATGATAGGACACATGCTGAATTAGCGGAGATGATTTCTCCGCCTATCACGCGTCAAACATTTTCAGAGGGTTTGCAAACTTCCAAATTTGAAGCCATTGAACTTTCGCTGGCAGCATTTTCACTCTCATTGCATTAGGCAGGTTTATTCGCCTGCAATTTAAAAGGCAGGTTAAATCACCTGCTTTTTTTGGTTTGCTTTTGTTGAAACAAGTAAATTCACTTGTTTTCTGAATAACAAGCCAAAATGCTTGTTTTGTGCTGTGGTGTTCTGGTTGGAAGTTAGGTTGATAACCCATCTATCCACTTGTATGGATATTAAAGTGAACTAGCGCGAGGGGGATGCATGCTGGATTTGTTTATAATGCTGTTTGCTGCGCATATCCTTGCGGATTTTGTGTTTCAGACCAAATGGCTACTTCAGCGCAAGCACCACTTTATCGGCATGGCCTTGCATATCGCAATTGTTTTAGGTGCGACGATTGCCATCAGCGGGCTTTTAGATTGGCGTATACTTGCCATTATTGGCGTCAGCCATTTTGTGATGGATTTTATCAAGACCCGTTACTTGCCTGATACTTTGTTGAGTTTCACGCTCGACCAATGCCTCCACATAGGGGTTTTAGTGGTCCTTGTGTGGTGTTTTCCGAATGCGTTTGAAAGCAGTTTTTGGCAATTTTTATCGGCTGAAAATAAGCAAATGGCGATCACAGGATTAGTGTTGATATTGGGCGCAATATTGTCTGTTCGTGTAGGGGATATCGTGATCCATAAAGCGATGTTGCCCATGGAAAAGCAGTTTGAAGCAGAGGTTAAATCCAAGCTTGAAGTTGGTCGCAAGAATAAGTATTCGGGATTGCCCAATGCGCCTGCAATGATTGGCGTATTGGAACGTTTCATCATTTATCTTTTGATTATGGTGGGCCAGCCAACTGGCGTTGGTTTTTTGATTGCGGCAAAATCAATATTGCGATTTGCGGGTGCCAAAAGTGACGATCATGATAATCGGCGTGCCGAATATGCTGCGTCTGAAATGATAATTGTTGGCACTCTAATGAGTTTTGGTTGGGCAATTTCAATCTCAGTGTTGACGCTTATTACGCTTAAAATACGCGGCGTAAATTTGGTAATTTAGGCGGCACATTATCCAAGTGTCGTCATGGGGTTGCCATATGTTGAAGGTTTAAAGGTGTTGCGGGAAATTAGCAGACATACGCCCCTTGACCTAAGCGGCGAATTCTAAGCTCTTTTGCGCAGATTTATTGGTGGAGTTGATATCTGCCAAACAATTGAATGAGGCTTGATTTATGTTTGAACGTTTTGTCAGTGAACTTCCCACACAAGTGCAAGATGGTATCGCATACCTAGACAGCATTTGGCATGAAGGGGCGTTTGGCCTGACATATGGTGACATAATCATTGCCACTGGAATTATATTTTTCTCATTGATTATACGGGGAATATTTGCCCGAACAGTTGTGCGCGGCATCTCGCGTGCAGCCGCAGGCACGAAAACCAATCTTGATGATGCGCTTGTAACAACAATTGCGGCACCGTTGAAAATGGTGCCAATTATTGTGGGCTTTTACGCTGCATCTCAAGTGATTGAACTGAATGAAAGCTTGCAGTTAATCGTCGATAAAGTGTTGCGCTCACTGGTGGCGTTTTCAATTTTCTGGACACTTAACCGCGCAGTCGGTGCGTTTTCCTTCTTGTTTACTGGATTACGCAACACGCTATCACCTGCGATTGTGGATTGGATTGCAAAATCATTGCAGCTTGTCTGTGTGTTCGTTGGAGCGGCTGCAATTTTGGAGATATGGGGCATTCAAGTTGGCCCAATTCTCGCGGGTCTTGGTATATTTGGGGTGGCTGTTGCACTGGGTGCACAGGATTTATTTAAAAACCTGATCTCGGGTATTCTGATCCTCGTCGAAAAACGCATGGAGCCGGGCGAGTGGATCGCTGTAGACGGCGTGGTGGAAGGAACAGTTGAAAGAATAAACTTCCGTTCAACGCTGGTGCGCCGCTTCGATAAAGCGCCTGTTTATGTTCCGAATGCGAGCTTTTCAGATAATGCTGTCGTCAATTATTCACGCATGACGCATCGCCGGATTAAATGGGTGATTGGAGTAGAGTATCGCACAACCACAGAGCAGTTGCGGTATATTCGTGATGAGATTGAAGCGTATCTTTATACCAATGATGCATTTGCAAAACCGCCAGAAGCGACATTGTTTGTGCATGTGGATTCTTTCAACGACTCCTCAATCGACTTTCTAATCTATTGTTTTACGCACACAACAATCTGGACAGAATGGCTTGAGCACAAAGAGCAATTTGCCCTGAAACTGATTGAGATTGTGGAGAGTGCAGGGACCAGTTTTGCGTTCCCAAGCCGTACGCTCTATATGCAACAACAAGAGCCGCCTGAAGTTATTCACCCGCCAACTTTGTCTGAAAATGTCAGTAAAATGCGTAGTTTGAAAGGCCTATCTAGCGCCGGAATGAATGCGGGCGCTGAAGATGGCGGAGACGGCTAGGCCGTCTCAACATTCAATGAAGGACGGCTTGTCGTATGATTTGGATGCGATACGTGCTTTAAGCGGCTTTGGCTGCTGAGCTTCTGACTTTCCAGAAACGTACAGCACGCTGCGCTGCTGCCAAAGGAACATGCTCATACATGTCTGAGTATTCTTTAGCTTTTGCAACTCCGTTTTGGCCGCCAACAATCTGCATTGCAAGGGTTGAGAACAGAGCTTTCGGGAAGTGGGCTGCACGACAAAGAATAGCCATTGCGTCCACATCTTTTTGATCAACGATACGGTAGACTGTATCGAGTGGCACGTGGGTAAAGTAAGCAAAGCTTGCAAAGAAACGTGCACGCTCACCATTGCGCAATTGTTGGACGAGGTGAGGCGGTGTGAGGCGGTTGGCTTCAATTTCTGCTTCAACCCATTTTACCTGCTTGTCCATGTCTTCTGGCTCTTTGCCGTAGGCAACATTCAAGCGGTGTTTTGAGGCTTCCAGCGCGGCGTTCAACTCTTCTTCTGACACAGAGTCAAAGCGGGCCATGATTTGATCACGGAGTTTTTTCTCAACGACATGGTACACATTGTTCAATAAGTCTAACGGTACATTTTTACGACGTACGAGAGGCGCTTGAAGCACTTTGCTGGTCATGGCGCGTTCGGTTACGACTTCATATGTCTCACGGTCAATTTGCGCTGTTTCGTTTTCAAGAAGTGAGACAACAACTTCATCTTCACCCTTGTTTACAAGCGCAGCAGAAACTGTTGAACCCAGCTTTTCACGCTTAGAAACAGCCATAAGGCGGTCTTGTCCGGTTGTGTTGACAATGTGGACAAGGTCTTCATCTGTCAGTGCTGTGGACTTGCGCAGGACTGGCTCAGCGACGCGGATTGAATCTGTTGCGAGGCGGCGCGCTGTTTTACGAAGGGGGGACTTTGAGACAGCAACCTTACGCGACAATTCCATGCGCACTTGTTCGGTCATATCGGTAGCGACTGCTCCAATGATTTCATCGAACATAGAACATTCAGCTTCACTACGTTCGCCAGAGTCATCTTGAAGGAAAACATCTGTGACTTCGCGCAGCAGATCGCGACGTTTTTCACTGGATGTTTCTTTTGCCAAATCCATAAGTTTGGCAAATTTCGAGTGATCTACTGACATTCCAAAAGCCCCTCCGGCATGAAGTTTCAAGGCGGAAGGTAACATTAGAGAGTTAATAAAATGTGGGATAGAACCTACATTTTGCACGCAAATATGGGTGTTTACTAGGCTGTGTTATGTTCTGGTTGTAGTAAATGCACTATGACGTAGGGGAACGTTTCTCTTCAAGTTCTAGCCACTCCATTTCGAAATTTTCCAATTCCTCACGGGCGATATCAAGTCTTTTTGCTTTTGTGTGAAATTCATCAGGCTTTTTGGAAAAGAGGTCAGGTGCAGCTAGATCAGTTTCGAGCTGGGAGATTTCCGCTTCGCGCTTAGGGATAAGTTTTTCCAACTCGTCAAAGCGGTGTTGATCTTTGAAGGTCAACTTTACGGCAGATTTATTGGACTGCTTGTTGTTTTTGGGCGTATTTGAGGTGTTGGATTGATTGCTCTTTGCTTGAGCGAGTTTCTTTTTCTGATCAGCCATATGTTTTTTCTGGATCAGATAATCAGAATAGCCGCCGGGAGTTTCTAGCCATCGGCCATCGCCTTCAGGCGTGAGGACAGAGGTGACGACACCGTCAAGGAAAGCACGATCGTGCGATACGATGATGAGCGTGCCATCATAATCCATGAGCATGTCTTCGAGCAGGTCCAATGTTTCCATATCCAGATCGTTGGTCGGCTCATCGAGCACCATAAGATTGGATGCCTTCGCCAGAGCAAGCGCGAGGGTTAATCGGTTGCGCTCCCCACCTGATAGGGCTGAAACGGGCTGACGTAGCTGCTCAGGGCCGAACATGAAGTCTTTGGCATAGGAAGCGACGTGGCGCGGATAATCGCGGACCATGATTTGGTCTCCACCATCTGGGGCAAGTGTTTCCCAAAGGGTGTGATTTCCGTCAAGGGTTTGGCGGGTTTGGTCCAGATAAGCGATTTTTAGGTTCTGCGCGATGCGAACGCGACCTGAACCTTCATCGGGCTCTAGTTCGCCGAGCATGATTTTAAGAAGGGTAGTTTTACCTGCACCATTGCCGCCGACAAGGCCAAGGCGTGCCCCGCGCATGATCTTGATTGAAAAGTCTTTTGCAATGATTTTGGGACCATTGGGAGTATCGAATGACTTTTGAATATCGATACCTTCAAACACAAGTTTTGAGGATGGTGCGGCATCATTGGAAATGATTGTGGCGG
>CAYGPD010000040.1:0-31280 GCA_964351655.1 uncultured Hyphomonadaceae bacterium
GGCACCATTTGCGCAATCCACGACAATACGTAGATTTGATAGACGCTGCCGACGAGCAAAATATTCTATAACTATTTCCACAAATAATCAATAAAAATCATCAATCCTACTTGCTTTGCCAAGTTTTGCAGACTTTGCAAGATCAGCATCCATAGGACGTTCCATTAAAGCTTCAATTTCTATTTCAGCCTCGTCTGACAGCTTAAACCCATCAGGGCCGAAGAGTTTAATGCCGTTGTCTTGGTACGCGTTGTGGGATGCTGAAATCATTACACCTAGGTCAGCACGTAGGGAGCGAGTAAGCATAGCAACCCCTGGAGTGGGAAGTGGCCCAAAGAGGACAACGTCCATCCCTGCAGCGGTGAAGCCTGCGGTAAGCGCTGGTTCAATCATATACCCTGATAGGCGTGTATCTTTTCCTATCACTACAGTATGGCGACGTTCATCACCCGACTTAAAGTATGTGGCAGCTGCCATGCCAAGACGCATTACAATTTCAGGTGTCATGGCACCGGCATTTGCTTGGCCTCGAATACCGTCTGTTCCGAAATATTTACGCGTCATTTTCTTTGTTCCGTAATTCAAGCATCTAACTTAGGCATACTTAGTCCATCTTATGAACGGAGTATCAGGCGAAGAAGGGTATTAAAAGTAGAAATCACTATAGCTGATAAATTAGAGCAGCTATTTATAGGTGTCTGTAACATTTAAAGTGAGATGCTCATCAATTTTGGCTACCCATAAATATGTTTCTACAGAATCAATCCTACGCTCCCTCCTTATATTGTCTAACCATGACTGGTAGGAGCTTTATTAAACAATGATAGCGCTGCTGTATCTGAGGATGGATGGCATATATCCAAGATGAATAACTCTTATCGCGTTCATGCCTCTTTTAACGCAGAGATTTATTCCTTACCTGTAGAGCAATAGGTGGGGCTGCAAAATAGTCTCGCAATGATTCGTGTTTGTGTGGAGCCTGCTATGAATACACCTGAAATATTACCCGAATATGCCATTCGACTAAATGGACTTCAGAAAGTGTATGCTGCCAGAGGAAAAATGGAAGAGAAGCATGCGTTAAAAGGCGTCAATTTAGATATTCCTAGAGGGTCAATATTTGGGCTTTTAGGGCCTAATGGTGCAGGAAAATCAACGCTCATTAACATTGTCTCCGGTCTGGTAAATAAGACGGATGGGCAAGTCTCTGTGTGGGATTATGATCTAGATAAAAACCCTCGTGAAGTCGCTGCAGCGCTTGGCGTAGTTCCACAAGAAATCAACATGGATCCATTTTTTACGCCTCGAGAAAGTATGGAGCTTACAGCAGGATTTTTTGGAGTACCCAAAAAAGAACGTCGTTCGGACGAAATCCTTGAAGCCTTGGGTCTAGGAGATAAGAAAGAAGCTTATGTTCGACAATTGTCTGGGGGGATGAAACGCCGCTTAATGGTAGCCAAAGCGATGGTGCATGCGCCTCCAATTTTAATTCTAGATGAGCCTACAGCAGGTGTTGATGTGGAATTGCGACGTCAACTATGGGAATATGTGAAAGAGCTTCACGCGCGCGGTACGACGATCGTTTTGACGACGCACTATTTAGAAGAAGCACAAGAAATGTGTGATCAAATCGCCATTATCAATCATGGTGAGGTAATAGCGTGCGAGGCTACGGATACGCTATTGGCGCGTATGGACCGTAAAAAACTTATCGTCCAGCCAGAAGTGGCGGTCACAGAAATTCCATCCAGCCTAAGAGGACTAAATATTGATCAACGCATCGATGGAGCGCTAATTGTAACCTATCATGCAAATGAAACTCGAGTGATGGACCTCTTAAATCAAATTCGGGAATCTGGGGTGAAGATCAAAGATCTTGCGACGGAAGAGGCTGACCTTGAAGATGTGTTTGTTTCCATGACAACTGATTGTTGATCGTATCAATTGTGTGGTTGTGTGTGGCCTTGGTTGAGTTTCTCTAATGGATCATATCAGCGGTTAAACTCGCCTTTTGAGTTGTAACTCTATTCTGTCAGGCTTATCCGAACCTGTGCTCTATGAGTTCAGTAAAACACAAATTGCTTGTACTGCGATGTCGTATCGAAATGACAAGTTTTTTTGAACAAAGATTGATGGGTTATGACGAAAAGCGAAATTTCAAGCCACCGCCTTACACACCTTCAGCGTCTTGAAGCTGAGAGCATTCATATCATGCGAGAGGTTGCAGCAGAGGCGCAAAAGCCTGTGATGCTATATTCGGTAGGTAAAGATTCAGCTGTAATGCTGCACTTGGCAAAGAAAGCGTTCTACCCATCGCCGCCACCGTTTCCGTTGATGCATGTTGATACAACTTGGAAGTTTAAGGCAATGTATGAGCTGCGTGAGAAGGCAGCAAAAGATGCAGGTATGCAGCTTTTAGTTTATCAAAACCCAGAAGCTCTTGAAAAAGGTATCAATCCATTTGATCACGGTTCTCTTCATACAGATATGTGGAAGACTGAGGGCTTAAAACAAGCTCTTACCAAATATGGTTTTGATGCAGCATTTGGCGGTGCGCGCCGTGATGAAGAAAAATCGCGTGCGAAAGAGCGTATTTTCTCTTTTCGTACTGCCAACCATCGCTGGGACCCAAAGAACCAACGTCCAGAGCTTTGGAAGCAGTATAATATGCGCAAAGCTAAAGATGAGAGTATTCGTGTTTTCCCGATCTCAAACTGGACGGAGTTGGATATATGGCAATATATCCATCTAGAAAATATCGACATTGTCCCACTCTATAAAGCTGAGATGCGTCCAACTGTAGAACGCGATGGCATGTTGCTAATGGTGGATGATGAGCGCTTTCCTCTAAATGAGGGTGAGGAGCCGGTTATGCGTTCGATACGTTTTAGAACGCTTGGTTGTTACCCGCTTACAGGAGCGGTTGAATCAACAGCGGCGACATTACCAGAAATCATACAAGAAATGCTCCTAACAACCACATCAGAGCGGCAAGGCCGAGCGATTGACCATGATCAATCCGCATCTATGGAGAAGAAGAAGCAGGAGGGGTATTTCTAAAATGGCTGAGAAAATAGTGAATACTCATAGAGATAAAGCTTATGAAGCTGAAGCTTTAATTGGTCAGGATATCGAAGCATATCTTTTGAAACACCAACACAAATCCATGCTGCGGTTTATAACCTGTGGATCAGTGGATGACGGTAAATCAACACTGATTGGTCGATTGCTTTATGATTCAAAAATGATTTTCGAAGATCAGCTTGCGAGTCTTGAGAATGATTCAAAAGCTGTAGGGACACAAGGTCAGGCAATAGATTTCGCATTGCTTGTAGATGGTTTAGCTGCTGAGCGCGAGCAGGGTATTACAATTGATGTCGCATATCGTTTTTTTGCGACAGAAAAACGTAAATTCATCGTAGCAGACACGCCTGGACATGAACAATACACCCGCAACATGGTGACAGGGGCATCTACAGCAGATCTCGCAGTAATTCTGATAGATGCGAGACAAGGCGTGCTAACTCAAACAAAACGCCACTCATATCTTGTAAATCTGCTTGGCATTAAGAATGTAGTGCTAGCTGTCAACAAAATGGATCTTGTTGATTATAGTGCCGATCGTTTCAAACAAATCGTTGATGATTATAAAGTGTTTGCGGATTCGATTGGTCTAACCGCATTTAAAGCTATTCCGATTTCCGGTCTACAAGGCGATAATATCGTAGATCGCAGCGATCTAATGCCTTGGTATGAAGGGCCAACACTTCTGTCTCATTTGGAAGAAGCGCCGCTTAACGATACCCTGATGGCAGAGCGTGATTTTCGCATGTCAGTTCAATGGGTAAATCGTCCAAATCTGGATTTTCGTGGATTTTCTGGCTTGATAACGTCGGGTACAGTTCGCCAGGGTGATGCTATTCGCGTCTTGCCATCGGGTAAAACGTCAACTGTAAAATCTATTGTGACAATGGACGGTGATCTCGATGAGGCGCGTGTCGGTCAATCTATTACGCTCACCTTAAATGATGAAATAGATTGTTCACGCGGTGATGTGATTGCGACCTCCGCCGCGCCTCCTGAAGTAGCGGATCAGTTTGAAGCAACGCTTGTCTGGATGGCAGAAGAAGAAATGCTTTCAGGGCGTCCATACTTGTTGAAAATTGGAACAAACACTGTTTCTGCAACCATTACGCAACCCAAATACGAAGTGAATGTAAATACTGCTGGTCAACTCCCATCTAAGACACTCAAACTCAATTCAATCGGTGTATGTAATATCGCGACATCTAAACCGGTAACGTTTGAAAGCTACTCAGACAACCCAGATCTAGGCGGTTTTATCCTAATAGATCGTATGACGAACGCGACGGTTGCTGCTGGGATGATCCACTTTGCCTTGCGCCGTTCCCAAAATATCCATTGGCAAGCCGTGGATGTTGATAAAGAAGCGCACGCAGCTCAAAAAAACCAAACGGCTCGCTTGCTTTGGTTCACTGGACTGTCTGGTTCGGGTAAGTCCACTATTGCAAATCTGGTGGAGAAGAAGTTGTTTGCAATGGGCAAGCACACATTCCTGCTGGATGGGGATAATGTGCGTCATGGTCTAAATAAGGACCTTGGCTTTACTGATGCCGCGCGAGTTGAAAACATTCGACGTGTTGGAGAAGTTGCCAAACTAATGACAGACGCTGGATTGATTGTGATGACAGCGTTCATTTCACCTTTCCAAGCAGAGCGACAGATGGTGCGTGATTTGTTTGAAGAAGGTGAGTTTATCGAAGTGTTTGTAGATACACCGTTAGAAGTTGCGGAACAACGCGATGTCAAAGGACTGTACAAAAAAGCACGGGCTGGAAATTTGAAAAACTTTACTGGCATCGATAGCCCTTATGAGCAGCCGACACATGCGGAAATACGTGTGAATACTGTTGAGATGACAGCAGATGAAGCTGCTGACCTAATCGTCGAAAAGTTGATGGCACTATGAGTAGTCTAACAGACTCAGAGCTAGCAGCTCAGCTCGCTGAAACGGCTGGCCGTATTCTTTTGGAAGTTCGAGATTCAGGCTTGGTTGAAGGTAAAGCATTAGGCAAAGCAGGCGATGAGACATCTAACGCGTTTTTGATGGAAGCTTTAAAGGCGCAAAGGCCTGAAGATGCCATTTTATCAGAAGAAAGTAAGGATGATAAATCTCGTCTGCAACAATCTCGTGTTTGGATAATAGACCCAGTTGATGGCACCAGAGAATATGGAGAAGGGCGCACCGATTGGGCCGTTCACGTGGCACTTTCTATTAATGGCAAGGCTGCAATAGGCGCGGTGGCGCTTCCCGGATTAAATCTTGTCTTGCGGTCAGATCAACCGCCCGCATTAAAACCTATGAATAATCCACCTAAAATGCTTGTGTCACGTTCTCGCCCTGGGAAAGAAGCGACAGCTGTTGCTCAAATGATTGGGGCAGAACTGCTTCCTATGGGATCAGCTGGTGCAAAGGCTATGGCCGTTGTGCGGGGAGAGGCTGATGTATATTTGCATTCTGGTGGACAATATGAATGGGACAACTGTGCGCCGATCGCAATAGCCAATGCAGCAGGTCTTCATACCTGCCGCATGGATGGATCAGAGTTTGTCTATAATTGTGACGATACTTATTTGCCAGATCTACTAATCTGCCGCCCAGAACTGGCAGAGCAAGTTCGTAAGGCGATAGATTCATTAGCTTTTGATGTTTAGCGTTTAAGTTTGGTTGATAAGATAACGGCTGTGCTAGTGCGTTCTACGCCATCAATCTCAATCAGAGCATCAATTGCTTTGTCGAGCATTTCGACAGTTGTTGATGAAACGATTACAATGAGATCATAATCACCACTCACAGAATGAACTTCTTCAACAGAGGAGTTATCTTTAATTTTGTTGATAACACTATGCGTTTTTTTCGCATCAAGCGTCACTGAAATGTGGGCACGAACACGGGCCTTTTGATAGGCCTCTGAAAGAATCACAGTGTAAGATGATATTACGCCTGCTTCTTCAATTTTTTCTAATCTTTTCTGTGCGGTAGAGCGTGATACACCGAGCGTCGCTGCTATATCAGTCACACTCATTCTCGCATTCTCACGCAAGACATTTATGAGTTGGTCGTCTTTCTCAGTAATAGACATTCGAATCCTCGTTTTTCTCAATACGAATGTTAAAAGCATTAAATAGCATAAAAATCTACCCCAAATAGTTCAAAACTATACTGTTATTTGATGTTGAAATTTGCTCTTCTTATAAAAAACGGGAGAGTTTCATGGATCGTCGCCACATATTTCCAACTTATGCACCGCCAGCCATTCAGTTTGACCGAGGTGAAGGTGTTCGCTTATGGGATAAAACAGGGCGCGAGTACCTTGATTTTATTTCAGGTATTTCAGTAAACACATTAGGCCACGCACATCCTGATTTGGTCAAGGCACTAGAGGCACAATCTCGTAAACTTTGGCACTTATCCAACATGTTTGATGTGCCAGGTCAATCAGAATTAGCAGAACGGTACTGCAAATTGACATTTGCAGATAGAATTTTCTTCGCAAATTCGGGTGCAGAGGCTGTGGAATGCGCGTTAAAGACCGCGCGTCGCTATCATTTTGAAAAGGGCGATGAAGGACGAATCGATATTATCGGTTTTGATGGCGCATTTCATGGGCGTACATATGCAACGATCAACGCTGCTGGAAATCCTGCATACCTTAAAGGATTTGGTCCTGCCTTACCCGGCTACATCAAATTGCCATTTGGAGACATGGATAAACTAAAAGCAGCGTTAAATGAGAAAACAGCAGCGGTGATAATCGAACCCGTTCAAGGGGAAGGTGGTTTAAGGCCGGTTTCTGATGAAAACCTAAATCTCATGCGTAAACTGTGTGATGATGCGGGTGCGTTACTCATTTATGATGAAGTACAATGCGGTGCTGGTCGTACAGGGAAATTATTTGCTCATGAATGGGCTGGGCATGCAGCTCCTGACTTAATGGCGACTGCAAAAGGTGTCGGTGGTGGTTTTCCACTCGGCATGTGTTTTGCCACTGAGGAAGTAGCTCAGTACATGGTGCCAGGGACTCACGGGACGACATACGGCGGAAATGCGCTCGCTATGGCGGTAGGTCATGCTGTGCTGGATCATTTGGAAAAGCCAGAATTTTTATCTCATGTCCAAAAAGTAGCAAACCAATTACGCGAAGGTTTTGAATCTATTCAAAACGAGTGTGCGGGCACAATAGAAGAAGTGCGCGGTAAGGGGTTGCTGATTGGTGCTAAACTTTCAGTTCCTAATATCGAGGTTAGAAATGCAGCGCGTGATGCAGGACTGCTAATTGGTGTGGCGGGTGATAATGTGGTGCGTCTTGCTCCTGCCTTGAATGTGTCGTCTGAGGATGTTGCAGAAGCTTTGTCACGCATTCGTTCTGCGCTTGAGCTGGTCAAATCCAAGCAATCTATCTCAGTGCAGGCGTAATATGAACGGCGGCGTAGGTGCATATATAATTCGGCCCATAGAACCTTCTGACTTGGATGGCTTTTATGGACTAGCTGAAATCTCTGGACCCGGTTTTACTAGCCTGCAAACAGACCGAGACTATTTGGAAAAGTACATTTTTGAGTCTGTAAATAGTTTTGCAGACCCCCAAACAGACAGACCTCAAAAGTTTCTCCTTGTTATGGAGGAAGTAAAAACGGGCGCTATTGTTGGATGTGCTGCGGTAAAAACAAAAATTGGACTGTCACGCTTGTTCATCGACTTCGCTATGAAAAATGCCCGTGGGCAAATTGTTCATGACGTGAGAGACGCGATATATCTTGATCCGTATTGTGCTTTCGACGGTGCCACTGAAGTTGGCTCACTGTTTATGCACCCCGATCACCGTATGGGTGGGTTGGGACGTTTCCTAGCTAAGTCTCGTTATATGCTTATCTCCACAGCGCCGGACGTCTTTTCCAGTCCTATCATTGCAGAACTGCGCGGCCGTCAGAATGATAACGGTGGTTCAGACTTTTACGATGTGGTTCATAAGCAGCGCTTAGGAAAGACATTTATGGAAGCGGATGCTTTTATAACTCACACAGATCAAGTTGGAATTGAATCAACAATTCCAAACGAGCCTATCTTGATTAACAGTCTCCCAGAATCTGCTAGGGCTGCAATTTCAAAACCACACGACAGCGGAGTGGGAGCTTATCACCTTCTTTTAAAAGAGGGCTTTACGGACACTGGAATGGTTGATCTCTTTGATGTGGGGCCCATTATGTCCGCCAGCGTAAACAGCATAAAAACAATTCAGGAAATGATTCAATGCAAACTCGATATTGTAGACACGCCTACGAATTCTGAACTTGCAATGATCAGCAATCAATCGCTTTCAAATTTTCGGGCACTCGTGGATATGTGTGAAATTAGCTCAACGCGCGTAAGTTCAAGTGTTCAATCACAACAGGCTTTGGGTGCGCCGGTGGGACAAACGGTTCAATATTGGGCAAGGTCCAATCATTCCAGAAAACCACGTTTTGATACTAAGGATGCGAAAGCCCAAATGTTCGGGGAGGTTCATAAATGAACACAGCTAAAGTGTCTGCAGATATCATTAGAAAGCTTTTTACGGATGCTATGTCCGGAATGTATCGCGATGAAGTTCCTGCCTACGCAGACTTGGTTGATCTAGTGGAGACTCTCAATTCAAATATATTAAGAACTGATACAAGCTTAAGAAAGAAAATTGAAGCTGAAGGTGGTTTCGATACGCTCCGAGCAGAACGGCACGGAGCGATCCGTTTAGGTAGACCAGAAGAATTGAGTATTCTACGTCGTGCATTTTCTCTTATGGGGATGTACCCTGTAGGCTATTACGATTTATCAGTAGCTGGTCTTCCTGTGCACTCGACTGCTTTTAGACCGATTGAACCACAATCACTGTCTAACAATCCTTTTCGTATTTTCACGTCCTTACTTCGCCTTGATTTGATTGAAGATATACCGCTACGGAAAACAGCGAGTAGTATACTTTCTAAGCGTCAAATCGTTTCCGATCGGGCTCTAGCGCTGATCAATATAGCCGAAAGCCAGAATGGTCTGGATGAAATTCAAGCGAAGTCTTTTGTCAACGAGATACTTGAAACATTTCGTTGGCATGCGATAGCTCGCGTTGATGCAACAACTTACAAGAAGTTAAAGGCAGCGCACCCGCTTATTGCAGATATTGTCAGTTTTGCTGGTCCGCATATAAACCACCTCACTCCTCGTGTTTTAGATATCGATTTAGCTCAAAAATTAATGCCAGAAAAAGGGCTTAATGCGAAAGAGCAGATTGAAGGTCCGCCGCGTCGTAATTGCCCAATATTACTAAGGCAAACAGCTTTCAAAGCGCTCAACGAGAAGGTTGTATTTCCAAATGGTGAGAATGAACTAGCCGGTGAACATACAGCGCGTTTTGGAGAAATAGAACAGCGCGGCGTTGCGCTAACACCTAAAGGCAGAGATCTCTATGATACGTTGCTGATCAAAGCTAAGTCTAGTTTGGAATCGTCAGGGTATGACGCAAAACTAGAGACAGCATTTTTAGATTTTCCAGATGATTGGGATGTATTACGCCGTGAACGGCTTGCATATTTTCGCTATTCATTAAGCGACGACGGAAATGTTGAGGCGAATAATGGTGGGGTGCAAGGTTCAATTGATCAGTTAATTGAGGACGGTTTCATTGAATTCAGTCCGATAACCTACCAAGATTTTCTGCCTGTGAGTGCCGCTGGAATATTTAGGTCAAACTTAGCTTCTGAAGACGCGCAAGTTTATGAGTCTAACGCAAATCAACAACAGTTTGAAGCGGATCTTGGTTCGCCCGTCCACGATCCGTTTGCATTATATGCAAAAGAAGAAGCAGCCAGTTTGGATTTATGCAAGAGCATGCTGAATCACACAGGGTGTATAGATTAAAGTCGTCCGTCTCCATGAACCAATTTAAGGGCACTGCTTGTGAGATCAGTGCCCTTTCCATGGAACCTTATGGTATTTTATAATCCAATCTGGCGCGCTTGTGGCCACGCACAATAGTCAGCAGCATAGTAGGCGCTAGGACGAGCATTTCCAGACAAGCCGGGACCACCGAATGGCATAGCACCTGATGCGCCGGTTGTAGGGCGGTTACGGTTTAAAATTCCTACGCGCAAACGCGCCTGTGTATATTCCCAAACATCATCGTCCGAAGTGACCACACCAGCTGATAAGCCAAAGCGAGTGTCATTGGCGATGGCAATTGCTTTATCCAAATTGCTTTCGCGGTAAACTTGAAGGAAAGGTCCAAATAGCTCTTCATCAGGCGGAGTATCGGCGTCTGTCATATCAATAATACCAGGACGAACTATACCTGTATTTTCCACCATATCGCGGAGAGGCGTTATGAGTTTACCTCCAAGCGCCACACGTTCATTTTGAAAAGCCAAAGCTTGCGCGACAGCCTTTGCAGATACCAGTGGGCCAAGATATACGTCTTCGCCATCCCAAGGACCAATTTTAACGGCATCAATTTTTTCAATTACAGCTGCAAGAATATCGTCGCCCTGTTTGCCAGTTGGAAGTATCAGGCGTCGCGCACACGTGCAGCGTTGCCCTGTTGTGATGAAAGCAGATTGAAAAATAACTTCAGCTGCGCCAGCCACATCATCTGATTTATGTACGATAAGCGGGTTGTTGCCGCCCATTTCTAAAGCAAGCATGACATCGGGACGTCCAGCAAAATGGCGGTGAAAGGCTGTCCCTGTATGGTGCGATCCCGTGAACAATAATCCGTTGATGTCACCGTTCAGCAAAGCTTGCCCTGTGTCTCGTCCACCATGAACAACATTTATGCAGCCGTCAGGAAGTCCAGCCTCTTCAAATGCTTCAACCATCAAGTTCGCTACACTAGGTGCCAACTCTGAAGGCTTGAAGACAATTGTGTTGCCCGCTAACAAGGCAGGTACAATGTGACCATTGGGAAGATGGCCTGGGAAATTGAAAGGTCCGAAGACTGCCATGACACCGAAAGGGCGGTGTGTAAGAGAAATTGCGCCAAAGTCAGCTTCTTTAGTCCAGCTTCCAGCACGATCAGATTGTGCTGTAATTGATCCAGCTATCTTAGCGACCATCGCACCAGCTTCAGTGATTGCTTCCCATTTTGGTTTGCCCATATCGAGACTAATCGCATCTGCGATTTCTTGTTTGCGTCCGTCCAGCGCTGCTGCGTATTTTACAAGAACAGCTTCTCGCTCAGCTTGAGGTGTCAGCGACCACTTGTCGAACGCCTTGCGAGCAGACGCTATAGCATCTTCAACCTGTTTGGCGTCAGCAGCATGGTAGCTACCGACCACAGCCCCATCAGAGGGAGAGATACTATCGAATTTAGATCCTTTTCCAACGGACCATATGCCATTGATAAATGTATCTTGTGTCATGTTTAACTCTCCTCATTCATGAGTGATTTAATATGCGCTGCATCAATGCGGCCATCAGCAAGACGGTTAAGGATGAGTGCTGTTAAACCAGCGCGCTCCGCAAAGCTTTCAAGTACTACGAATTCATCGGAGGAATGGATGCTTCCACCGCGAACGCCGAGTGTGTCTATATTTGGTGTGCCAGCTTGAAAGACGTTATTTCCTTCGCACACACCTCCAGTATCTTGAAATGTGAGAGATAGCCCCAAGGCACCAGCTGTTGCATCCACAACGTCAAAAAGACGTGATTGCGCGGCATTGCGAGGTTTTGGTGGGCGATAGAAACTCCCTATCATTTCTGCCGATATGCCGTCACGTTTTAGCACTTTTTTCAAAAGTGTTTCCAGTGACCGTACAGCAAGGTCAGCACGTGTTTGATCAGGTGCCCGAATTCCTAATCGCAGTACGGCATTATCAGGAACAATGTTAACAGCATTTCCGCCATCAATAGCACCAACGTTAAAAGTGACAGTGTCCATGGCAGCATCAAGCTTCTCTATACCTAAGGCAAATTCCGCAGCAGCCATTATAGCACTTCGACCCGCCTCAGGCGCACGTCCTGCATGAGAGGCAACACCTTTGAAGACGAAGTCATAAATGGCTGAACCCTTGCGTGCGCCAGACATTGCGCCGGTTTCCATAGCAGGTTCAAAAGTTAGGCCAATATGTGCGCCTTTCGCAGCCTCCGCGATGAAAGGTCCACTGGCGAAATTTCCTGTTTCTTCATCTGGGCTCAGCGTGATTGAATAGCCAAGCTTGTCTTTGTGAGGCCCTGCCTCAAAAGCTTTAAGCGCCTCAAGCATTACAACAATACCGCCTTTCATATCAGCCAATCCCGGACCGTTAAGCTTGCCATCGCCTATATTTATGATGTCCTCAAATGTGTCTTCGGGAAAGACGGTATCGTAATGTCCTGTCATTACGATTTGAACGGGCGCACTTGGGCGAGATTTCACCGTAATAACTGGACCTGATTGAAAGTAGGTTTTCTCGCCTTGGTTATTGATTTTTTCTATTGGTGCTGTTGGGTGGGATTCAACTATTGCATCAAGCACGCCAAAAGCTTCAACAAGAAGAGGTGCAAACGAAATTAGTCCTTGAGAATTCCAACTTCCAGTATTGATTTTTGCCCACTCTACTGTCTGAGAAACCATCGCATCTTGGCGCGCATGAATTGCGTTAAGTGCAATTTCGTCCTCAGCTGTTTTGCTTGCGAGGCGCAATATGTCCTTTTGAGAAAGGGTCATTTGCTATCCTCGTTTTTTTGAAATTCATAAATAGAGCCAAGTTCAAGAATTTGCGATAATTCGTCCAAAGCCGCTCGTGTTTCTTCAAGCAATTTGGGGTCACCCAAATCGGAAGGGGCGAGTTCATCTCGGTAGTGTGAGTGTACCCATTTTTCCAATATTGTAATTTTGTCTGGGGTCATCACGGCGGGTTGGTGCATTTTTTTTAGCTCTTCATCGGTCAGCTGCACACGTAGACGCAAACATGCTGGACCACCGCCATTACGCATACTCTGACGTAAATCCATATAAATGGTGTCCTCAATAGGGTTGTCATCCGCAATGCAAGCATCTGCAAAACGTTTGGATGCAGCATTTTCTTCCGCATCAGCTGGCAATATGAGCGCCATTTTACCATTCGGCAAAGTGATGAGCTGGCTATTGAAAAAATAAGACTTAATGGCATCTTCGATTGGGAAGTCATTGTTCATCGCAGCAACAAAGACAGGATCAAAACCCAAAGGCTCCGCTTTGCGACGAATAGTGTCTTGTAAAGCGTCTAAATCGTCGAATGCAGCCTCGTGGAACAATAAAACTGAACCATTGGCAACACACACTACGTCATTGTGGAAGGCACCTGCATCAATCGCGCGATTGCTTTGTCTCACATATAGCGTCTGAGCATCTGAAAGTCCGTGGAAACGAGATACAGCTTGGCTTGCTTCAAATGTTTGCCGTGCCGGAAATTTTGCAGGTGTGTCCGAAGCATTTAATGCTTCCCGACCGTATACAAATATTTCTAAACCTTTGGCACCATGCTCAGTACATAATCGATTGTGGTTTGCAGCACCTTCATCTCCAAACAATGTGCTTGATGGAAGAGGTGCGTGAACGGTGAATGTACTTTCATCGGCAAACAGTTTGCGCAGAATGGTTCCTGCTTGTTCCCCTTCAATACTACGGTGAGGCATTGCGGAAAGGTTTGCAGGGGTGAAATGTACCTTACTATCAGCAGTGTCTACGCTTGGTGATACCGTGGCAGCATTCGCCGTCCACATACAAGAAGCAGATGCATAATTTGCAACAAGGGCCGGTTTCGTTTTGTAGGCCGTTTGCAAAACCTCACTGTCGCTTCCTTGAAAGCCGATTTTACGAAGTCCAGACATAAAAGGACGTTCTTGAGGTGGCATAACGGCTTGCGTGATGCCTAAACCTATCAACCTGCGCATTTTAGACAGTCCCTGAAGGGCTGCACCCTTTGGATTTGAAACTTGGCCTTTGTTTGACTTAGATGCCAAATTTCCAAATGACATGCCGCCGTAATTATGAGTAGGGCCAACAAGTCCATCAATGTTAATTTCGCGTGTCATGGTTTATCCCTTGGCCTGCGCTGTAGTGGTGGCTTTTGCGCGGCGGTCTGTATGACGCGTTGCCGCTATCCAGAGTTTAGAGGTGTCTGAAGTGCAAAAACCATTCGCTATATGGGTCGGTGCTATGTGATTGCGTAGATCGGCTCGATCAATTGAAGCTCTAAAATCTCCACCTTGCCCCGTAAACAGCATAGCGTAATCCCCCTCAATGGAATCAGACAGAGTTTCGGTTTGCACAGCTGTTCTAGCAATAGATGTATCAGCAATATCGCATTTGATAGCAGGACCGCCGTCAAACACGTCACACAAGTCTGTTTTCTTAAAGCCGGCATTCATCAATAGATCCATCGCCTTTCCCGACAAACGATGGGGGCGACCGATATAATCTTTTGTTTCCGGCGGTAGTAAGTTTAATAAGATTGGAAGGCTAGGGATTAACTCTGCGATAAAGCTACTATCATTCGAACTAAGTTCGTCTGCCTCTTTGAAGGGGAGATTTATAAATTTTGCGGCTATAAAGTTCCAAAACGGTGCATTGCCATCTTCATCCATCCAGCCTCGGATATCCGCCATTAAAGTATTTGAGAATAGATCTCTATGCTGATCGATAAATGCGAGGCGGCCTAGCGAAAGTAGGCGGCCAACTCCGCCGCCACGAACTTCTTTAGAAAGGAACAGAGTTGCGAGTGCGGTATGACCGTCAAATTCGGTTGAAAACTGAAGGCTATCGTGATTGGTCGTTAGATCTGGCGCTGTCGAGCGGCGACTGTGGTGACTTAGTTTAAAGCTACAATAGGGACGCTCGCGTCCTAAACGCGGTAGGATTGCTGACATTCCAGCCACTTTGCCATCAACTTCAACGACAAAGAAAATACGGTTGGCTTTCGCATCACCTTTTAGGAAGCGGTATGTTTCGTCTATATAGCTCTCAATTTTTTCAGGCGTACGTGGAACTGTAGTTAGCCCCGCGCCTAATGAACGCGTGAGAGCAGCCAGACCATCAATATCTTCGGGTTTAGCTAATCTTAAAATGTTCACGCATGGATTCCTTTAATCTTGATTTCTTGCTAATTATGATAGGCATTTCAATAATAGTTTCTATGGCGTTTCTGATATCAATATGCGGGTTTGGCTTCCCATTTGGTGTGGGAGTGCCTACATAGCGACTAGAATCGTTCTAAGTTGAGGAGTCTAACGTGACCGCTAACGCCCTAAATTCTACAGTCGAGATTGCCTGCAAGCGAGGCACTATCAAAGTCGGGCCGGACGCTCCTTTGACATTTTTCCTTGGTCCGTGCGCATTGGAAAGTCGTGAGCATGCTTTGTTTATGTCTAATGCGATTCTAGAAATTGCTGACAAACTGGGCGCTCAAGTCGTTTATAAAACATCTTTTGATAAAGCTAACCGTACCAGTATAAGCGGATATCGCGGTATGGAGTTGGATGAAGCACTAGATATTTTTGCTGAAGTTAAAGATAAGACAGGCCTGCCAATGTTGACCGATGTTCACTTGCCTGAACAATGTGAGAAAGTGGCTAAAGTCGTTGATGTCTTGCAGATACCGGCATTTCTGTGCCGTCAAACAGATATGTTGCAAGCAGCGGCTGAAACTGGGCGCGTTGTAAAGGTGAAGAAGGGGCAGTTCCTAGCACCGTGGGACATGAAAAATGTCGTGGATAAACTGATTGCTATGGGTGCAAAAGATGTGCTCTTGACTGAGCGCGGTTCTTCATTTGGGTACAATGCGCTTGTGACAGATATGCGCGGTCTGCCAGAGATGGCTGCGATGGCACCAGTCATCATCGATGCCACGCACTCTGTTCAACAACCAGGCGGAAAGGGCGGTTCAACGGGCGGTCAACGTGAATATGTTCCCGTTATTGCTAAAGCTGCTGTAGCTGTCGGTGTATCGGGGGTTTTCCTTGAAACGCACCAAGACCCAGATAAAGCACCCTCGGATGGTCCAAACATGGTGATCCTTTCGCAGCTTGAGAAATTAATGAACGAACTTATCCAAATCAACGCATTGGTAAAAAGCTTCTAATTCGCGTTTAAAGATATATAACAAAAGCCGTATGCTTCATGTAAGTGTACGGCTTTTTCGTTGCAAAATGTCAGGACCACATATGGGAAATTTAGCGATCAATGGTGCGTTTTTGCACCGCGGCCCATATGCTGAAAGCCTCGTCGCTCAAGAATACCTCCGCGCCTTCTATGCCTTGAGAGTTGAGCCGGAGTATCAAGATATTCTGAGTGACTTAGAAATTCTTCTCTGTGATTCTGAGTATTCCAAAGTTGAAAATGCTCCGTTTCAAATCAAGCAAAGCGGGAAGCTTCCACGTCCGCTTTGGCAACAATTGACATTGCCGGCAATGGCAAAGAAAAAGTTGCTTTTGAGCTTTTGCAATATCGGTCCGATGTTTCGTTCTAATGCGGCGGTATTCATACATGATGCAAATATCTATGAAAGCCCAATGTCATTCTCACAAAATTTTGTGCGTTATACAAAGTTGTTGAACAAAATGATGGGGCGCAATGCACGCCGTATCTACACGGTGTCCAGTTACACAGCTCAAGCGCTACAGAGGCACAACATAGCACCAGCAGAGCGTATTAAGGTCATACACAATGGAGTAGATCACGTCCTGCGCACGCCTAGCAACTTGGCTATATTGGAAAAATACGGCTTAACAAAAAATGGGTATGTGTTGGGACTATCCAACTCCTATAAGCATAAAAATATGGGTGTGCTTCTAAATGTGTTTGATGAAAATAAAACAAGACAAAGCATTGATATTCCGCTTGTTTTGTTTGGCCCTGATGTCAAAGAAACTTTTCTAGATGAGGGTGTGGAACCATCCAATAGCGTGATCTTTACAGGTCGAATAGGTGATGGGGAGAGGCGTGCATTATACGAAAATGCTTTGTGCTTTGCCTATCCGTCAAAGTGTGATGGTTTTGGCCTGCCACCTTTGGAAGCTTTGCGTCTAGGCTGTCCTGTCATTGCTAGTCGGTCGGCGGCGATTCCTGAAGTGTGCGCTGAGGCTGCTATGTATGTAGACGCCAACAATTGGAAGTCTTGGAAAGATGCCATTGAAGCTTTCCAAAAAGATGAAGCCTTGCGTTTAGAGTATAGTTCACGTGGTCCGTTGCAGGCAGCGCAATACACATGGGATAGCGCTGCGCGGAATTTGCTCGACGATTTGTTGATGCTTTAACAAGCCTTTCAATTTTTGTGTTTTTGTACAAGTCGGCTTTATTTTTGGTGCCATTTCCAAGCTGAACCCACGATATTATCAATATCGGAGTGCTTAGCTTCCCAACCTAGTATGTCTTTCGCGTGGCGCGGGTCTGAATATAAGGCTGCTGGATCACCAGCTCTGCGCGCGCCAATAGATAGATTTAGAGGTTTCCCGGACGCCTTTTCTACCGCTGCAGCTATTTCTTTCACTGTGGTGCCTTTTCCGGTACCTAAATTAAAGACATCGCTCTTGCCGCCTGCAAATAAATAATCCAAGGCGCGTTTATGAGCATCTGCTAGATCGTCAACATGAATATAATCGCGAACACATGTTCCATCTCGAGTATCGAAGTCATCACCAAGTATCGTAAAAGTATAGTCGTCTGTCATGGCTCCTCGAATAGCCAGTGGAATTACATGTGTTTCCGGCTCGTGACGTTCCCCAATACGTGCAGCAGCATCAGCGCCAGCCGCATTAAAATAGCGTAACGCAACGTATTTAAAGTCGTGGGCTTTGGAGTAATCCGCTAGAATTCTTTCGACCATTAGTTTGGACGAACCGTAGGGATTGATTGGTGCTTGAGGGTGGCTCTCATCTATCGGCATATGTTGAGGAATGCCATATGTTGCGCAAGTTGATGAAAAAATCATCTTGTTCACATCAGCATCTGTCATAGCTTCCATGAGGTTCAGCGATCCCAAAACATTATTCCGATAATATGTTTCTGGTGAGCTAACTGAGACGCCAACTAGACTCAGTGCTGCAAAATGGGCAACAGCATCAGGTTTGACCTGGTTTACAGCATTGTTAACGGCAGTTCTGTCTAGAAGATCACCTTCAATGAGGTCTCCCCATTGTACAAATTCTCTCCAGCCCGTGGAGAGGTTGTCAAACACAGTGACTTCCCATCCTGCTTCTGCAAACAGTTTACAGCAATGACTGCCGACATACCCAGCTCCGCCGGTTACAAGTAGTTTTTTCATGATTGTATCCCGATCTTGCTAGATTCACCTTAGAAAAATATACCTTTCTAAAGCCAGTATTCAATAATGCAGTTCTCTAACATTATAGTTACGGAAAATGTGAAAATTTAGCAGTCAGGGAATGTTTTTAATTGATAAGAAATATTATTGCCCTTTAAATTTTGGCAATCGTTTTTGCATAAAGGCCATAACGCCTTCCAAAAAGTCGTTTGTTCGGCCAGCTTTAGTCTGGTAGCTAGCCTCAATAGCCAATTGTTCATCAATTGTAGAGTTTATCGCTTTCCACGCGAGTTTACGGGTCAAACTAAGGGCTACTGGTGCTCCTTGTGTCAATTTTTGCGCAAGATTCAATACGTTACCTTCAAGTTCTTCGTCTTCTACTACTTGGTTGATCATACCAATGTTCTTAGAGGTTTCTGCATCTACTCGTTCTCCAAGTAGCATCATTTCGCTAGCACGAGCGCGACCAACAGAGTGGGCTAAGAAATAGGCAGAAGCTCCATCGGGAATAAGCCCTACTTTGCAAAATGCTTGCTGAAAGTATGCGCTTTTACCGGCAATAATTAAGTCACAAGCGAGCGCAAGTGAGCAACCAAAACCAACGGCTGGTCCGTTAACAGCAGCTATTGTTGGAATTGGTGAGTCAATCAGAGCTTTGATAAGTGGAGTATAATGATCTGTAAGCATTTGCCCAAGATCTCTATCTGGGCCGTTAGATATACCTGAGCCTGCCAAATTTGCTCCTGAACAAAAAGCACGCCCCGTTCCGCTAATAATAATGACACGTGCTTCGGAACCGGCCTGAACAATTGCACGTGTAAGTTCACCATTAACTTTTGGTGTAAGAGCGTTCATAACATCAGGCTGGTTTAGTTTGATCACCGCGACATCATCTTTCAGTGCGTAAGATATAGTATCAAAACCAGTCATGTGGCGCTTCCTTGAGCTTAGAGCTCAGATTCTAAAAATCTGAATTTGTGTAATGTTGAACCATAGAATGGACGATTAAATTTGTTGCGCAAGTCGTACCCTCGCGGCAATCTTGTGGATTTTAAAAGGCAAGTAGGGGGTTGGGAGTGTATTTTTGCATGTGATCGATTAGCGAATTAACACTTTAATAGATTTAAATACGTCTTCGAACATTTGCGAGGTAAGGCGTCCTGTATTGGTATTGTACCTAGAGCAATGATAGCTATCAATTAGAGTTATTGGGCCGGCAGGGCTTGCCATCTCATGTGTAGCTAAGTGTGCAAATTTATAGTTCGAAAGTTTTCCGCCAAGAGTCTTTACTGTAGAATCGTGAGCAATTTTGCCAAGCGCAAGGATTACTTTCAAATTTGGAAGTTTTTTCATGCGCGAAATGAGAAATGGACGACAATTATTGATTTCAGATCCTGTTGGTTTGTTTTGAGGAGGGACGCAACGCACAGCGTTGGTGATCATGGTGTCGATAAGCTCCAACCCATCATCCGGTCGTGCATCATACTTTCCATTAGAGAAGCCGTATTTCGCAAGGGTTTCGTATAGAAGGTCGCCAGCATAATCGCCTGTAAAGGGGCGGGCTGTTCTATTTGCTCCTGTAACTCCAGGAGCTAGACCAACGATCAATAGTTTTGCTTCATTTGTTCCAAATGAAGGGACGGGAGCATTAAACCAGTCCGGTTGTTTTATTCGGCATTCATTTAAATATTCAACTAATCTAGGGCATCTGTCGCAATCTAAAGGTGCTTCAGGTGGAAATTCGCTATTGAAAATCGTCATTGTGATACTCCCCGCACATATCTTTGTATCAAACCCGTATCTGCAATGACCTTAGTTGCTATTATTTTTAAACTAGAAGTCTAGTCTTTCGAAGTCTAAGATTTAACTTCGGGGCTGTCATCTTCGCGACCTATGATGTTCACGAGGTCATTTAAGTCTATGAAGTTATCAGCTGCTCTCCGTAAATCATCTGAAATCATAGCGGGTTGAGTTTTTACCGAAGATACAACAGACACTCGTAAACCACGATTTTGAAGTGCTTTAACCAGTACAGTAAGATCGCCATCGCCAGAGAATAGTACGACATGATCTAAGCGGTCGGCTAAAGTTAGCATGTCTACCGCTATCTCAACGTCCATGTCACCTTTTACGCGACGGCGTCCAGATGCATCTGTGAATTCTTTTGCAGGCTTGGTTACAACATTGTATCCATTGTATTGGAGCCAGTCTACAAGTGGACGAATAGGTGAATACTCTTCATTTTCGATGAGAGCAGTGTAATAATAGGCGCGTAAGAGGCGCCCCTTTTTGCGAAATTCACTCAATAGTCGGCGGTAATCAAGTTCTACGTTTAATGTCTTCGCGGCGGAATATAAATTTGCGCCATCAATGAATAGGGCAATCCGCTCGTCTTTATAAAAGGCCATTAAGAATGTCACTCCCAGCAACACGGGTTAGTAAAAATGGCATAAATGAAAATACACGCAGACAGGGGCAGGTATATGTTGCCCTAGGAAGCAATGCCGCATTTACCGATGACAAAAATGATCAGTTGGAAGGCGCGGGTTTATTTCAGTCTGTCCTGCGTACATTAAAGCATGCCGGCATATTTACATTACAAAAATCTAGTCTTTGGTTGTCCCCCGCATGGCCAGACCCGACTCTAGGAGATTTTTATAACGCTATAGTCGAGTTAGCCCCTTCTGATAGCAATGCGCAAGCTTTAATGCAGTTGCTTTTAGCTGTTGAAGATGATTTTGGACGAAAACGTAGTGTTAAAAATGCAGCAAGAACGTTAGACTTGGACTTAATAGATTTCAGGCGGAAGGTCCGTATTGCTCAATTTGAGGGAGACTTAATTTTGCCTCACCCAAGGTTACATTTGCGCTCGTTTGTACTGTCGCCATTACTGGAAATCGCTCCTGATTGGGTTCATCCCACGATGAAGGTTAGTGGGAAAGACCTTGAGAGGAGCGCGCAACTGGAGTGGCCATCGAGAAAATTAGGCAGCTTTTGACTTAAAAAGATGAAATAGGTGTGTAACTGGTATAATAATCTACTAAATTTAATGTTATACGGGTTGAGTCATTACGAGAACTAGCATAGCTAATTCGTTTGGCAGGAGAACACACACATGGCACGCGTCACCGTCGAAGATTGTATCGAAAAAGTCCCAAACCGCTTTCAGCTTGTATTGTTGGCAGGGCACCGCGCACGCATGATCCGTGCAGGATCTGAAATGACTGTCGAGCGTGATGATGATAAGGATCCTGTTGTTTCCTTGCGTGAGATCGCTGGAGATGGCGTTGATCTTGAGCTTGTAAAAGAGAGTTACGTGTCAGAACTTCAGGAAGTTCGTCCGAACGAAGAAGCAGAAAAAGAAGAAGACCGTTTGGCGCTTCAAGCTGCGCCTACGCGTTCAGAAGAAGATGTTATTCGTGCGTACCAAGCCGAGCTAGAGAACGCACGCGAAGACCGCTACTAGACAATATATGTGAGGTGAAATGGCTGGCGATACGTCAGAATTCCATAACGCCTTGCGCGAACCAAGCTTACCATCGGGTAAGGGGCGTCGTTTTTTACGTCAGTATGAGTTGGTGGAGAGGGTGCTTTCCTACCAGCCAGACGCAGATGAAGACGCCCTAAACCGTGCTTATGTATATGCAATGGTCAAGCATGGTTCTCAAAAGCGTCATTCGGGTGACCCATATTATGCGCACCCAGTGTCAGTTGCCGGCATTCTGACAGATTTAAAGCTAGACTATTCAACAATTATAGCTGGTCTCCTCCATGATACAGTGGAAGATACTGACGCTACGCTTGAAGAACTAGAAGAGCTATTTAGTAAAGATGTCTCCGAATTGGTTGATGGTGTAACTAAGCTCACTCAGTTAGAGTCATCAAGCAAGGCTGCAAAACAAGCAGAGAATTTTCAAAAATTTATCCTTGCTACGACCAAAGATATTCGCGTTCTTTTGGTTAAGCTTGCAGATCGTTTGCATAATATGCGCACGATACAGTTTATGCCAAAGCCTGAAAGCCGCGTGCGGATTGCGCAAGAAACAATAGACATTTATGCACCGCTTGCTCGCCGAACAGGTCTTTCTATTTTTGCGGGCGAGCTGGAAGATTTAGCGTTCTCGGTGCTCAACCCTGAAGCACGAGAAACTATCGAAAAACGTCTGGCTGAAATGGCAGCTGATGCCGTGGATGATATTGAGCGCATTCAGTCCGACATAGAAGTACTGATGAGTGTAAATGGCATATCTGGTGATATTCGAGGACGTTTAAAGCGTCCCTATAGCATTTGGCGCAAGTTAGAGACTAAAGCCATTTCTTTCAAAGATTTGGGTGATATTTTTGCATTCCGATTGATTGTTCCTTCGGTAGCAGACTGTTATCGTGCGCTAGGAATTGCGCATCAACATTGGGCAGCGCTTTCTGGTCGGTTTAAGGATTATATTTCAGTACCTAAACCGAATGGGTATCAGTCGATTCATACGACTTTCCAGGGGCCTGGAAATCGTCGCGTAGAGCTGCAAATTAGAACACCTCAAATGGACGAGATAGCTGCGCGTGGGATTGCAGCGCATTGGCGCTATAAAAATAAGTCTTATGGGTTTGATAAAGCAGGAGCTAAAGAGGCTGGATTAGATCCAGAGGATAGTCTTCTAAGTTTTGCTGATATGTTAGAACACGGCGCGGATCCTGAAGAATTCCTTGAGCACGCTAAGATGGAGATGTATCGCGATACGGTGTTTGCATTTACACCGCGTGGTCGCTTAGTAAAATTACCAGTTGGTGCAATGCCATTGGACTTTGCTTACACTGTACACACAGCTGTAGGAGATCAATGTGTAGGTGTGCGCATTAATGGTGTAGAGCGACCTTTGCGGACGCTCATTCAAAATGGTGACACCATTGAGATTATCCGTAGTCAGCGAATCGAGCCACCGGCTAATTGGCGTTCTCTTGTTGTTACTGGACGTGCTCGCTCGGCGATTCGAAGACTTACGAGAGACAAAGAGCAAGAAGAATTCATGAAACTTGGTCGCCAAAAATTAAATTTGGGACTAAGGCGGATAGGTCTCGATCCTATCGATATAAAGTTTAGAGAAGTCGCAACACAAAATAATATAGATTCAACAGAGGAAATGCTTGAAGAATTGGGACGCGGCTTTATCGATCTGAAGGATCTACTAAGTAAGACTTTTCCCGAACAAGTGCAGAGTGAAATGCTTGAAGGTCGTCACATTATTGATGATGATGAAACTCAAACACTTTTAACTGGTGAAAAGCTGCAGCCTGGAATCGCACTACATTTATCGGAGTGTTGTTCTCCGCTTCCCGGCGATCGCATTGTTGGTGTTCAAAGTCCGGGACAACATGTAAACGTGCATGTCATAGATTGCGAACGTTTGGTTTTGTATGAAGATCAGCCAGAGTTGTGGATGGACTTAAACTGGCAACCAATCGCTTCAACTGATTTTTTTGCCGTTAGTCGAATTATGGTAAGTTTATCTAATCAGCGTGGATCACTTGCCGTAGTGTGTAAAACGATATCAGACGCAAGTGGAAATATTATCAATGTAGCAATCCGTAGTAGGGGTGAAGATTTTTTTGACTTTCAATTTGACATTGAAGTTGAAGATAAAAAAAGGCTGACTCAAATTGTTGCAGCACTTCGTGCGTTAAGCGCGGTTGAGAATGTTGAGCGTATTAGAGGTACTAATTTCGTGCCACACAACAATTAAGAATAGACATAAGGATGATGGCAAGTGAACACTGAAGATGTATTGAGCGAATTTCGAAAAGTAGATGCTTTGCTCGAGGGGCACTTTATTCTGTCATCCGGACGTCGCAGTCCGGTGTTTTTACAAAAAGCGCTAGTGTTTTCACATCCCGAAACGTCCGAAAAATTATGTGCAGCGTTGGCAGTCAAACTTAAAGCTAAATTTGGTAAGATTGATGTGGTATGTGGTCCTGCTGTGGGTGGGCTAATTCCAGGATATGAAACAGCAAGAGCTTTAGGATGCCGAGCCATATTCACAGAACGCCAAGATGGCAAAATGACGTTGCGCCGTGGTTTTGATATTCAAAAAGGTGAGCGTGTTGTTGTTGTAGAAGATATTGTTACTACTGGACTTTCAATGCGTGAGACCTTTGAAGCTTTAAACCTGTTTGACGGTGAAATCATTGGCGGTGCGTGTGTCGTAGACAGATCAAATGGTGAAGTTGATGTTGGCTTGCCGCTGGTATCTTTAGCTGCCGTAGATTTTCCAGATTATGATGCGAATGATTTGCCGCCTGAACTTGCTGCAATACCGGCGATTAAGCCGGGTAGTAGAGGGCTAAAATAATGCCTCTGCCGCGTGCACGTTTAGGCGTAAATATAGATCATGTTGCAACGATAAGAAATGCGCGGGGGGGTGCATGGCCAGATCCTGCGCGCGCCGCAAAATTAGCTCGAGATGCAGGCGCTGATGGTATAACCATCCACTTGCGTGAAGATCGCCGTCATATCCGTGATGGAGACCTTGAAGCGATAAGTGATGCGATGGCATTGCCAATCAATCTTGAAATGGCAACGACCGAGGAAATGCTACAAATTGCTTTAAAGTTTAAACCACATGCTGTTTGCTTAGTACCTGAAAAACGTGAAGAGCGTACAACTGAAGGCGGTTTAGATGTGGCGAGACTTCACAATACGGTAGCCCCATTTGTACGACGTTTAAATGCCAATGGCTCTCGGGTGTCACTGTTTATCGAGCCAGATCTGGTGCAAGTGGCGGTTGCTGAGGCTATAGGTGCACCAGTAATAGAGCTGCATACTGGCAAATATGTTGAGCATGTTAATGCCGGTGAAATAGAAGAGGCTGAAGCAGAGTTAACGCGTCTTAAATTAGCGGCGTCTGAAGGAAAGCGCCGTGGTATTGAAGTTCATGCCGGTCACGGCTTGACGTATGACACTATCAAGCCGGTTGCTCAAATTCCAGAAATTGCTGAATTTAACATTGGTCACTTTCTCATCGGAGAAGCTATATTCGTTGGGCTTGATGCAGCAGTGCGTCAAATGCGTGAACGAATAGATCAGGCGCGTGCATAGGGATGATATTAGGCATAGGTCAGGATATGACTGATATTCGACGGATTGAAAATTCGTTGGAAAAGTTTGGAGAGCGTTTTACCCAACGAGTATTCACCTCAGTAGAACGTGAGTTGGCGGACTGCCGACAAAAGCGAGCAGACACCTATGCGAAGCGTTTTGCAGCAAAAGAAGCGTGCGCCAAAGCTCTTGGATGTGGTATTTGGCGCAATGGGGTAACGTGGAAGGATATGGGCGTAATAAACCATTCTAGCGGCCGTCCAATGCTTGATTTAAGCGGTGGTGCAAAAGAATTCCTTGAAAAGATGACCCCACAGGGTATGAAAGCAAATATTCACCTGACAATCACAGATGATTATCCCTATGCCCACGCAATGGTGATTATCGAAGCTATACCTTTGCGAGAGCTGTAAATGCCAAGACCAAACTCTAGTCATACAGGAAAACGTCGCCGTAATCGTGACCGTGTACGCAGAACTACGCCACCGCGACTAAGTGATATCGCGCGCAAAGAAATACAAGATATAATAGGTTTTAAGTTTAAAGATCTAACGTTACTAGATCGCGCCTTTACACATACAAGTTCTGTACCGGGAGAAGCAGCTGATTGGAGTAATGAGCGGCTTGAATTCCTAGGAGATCGCGTTTTAGGCCTCGTCGTCGCAAGTCAGTTGATTTCTCGCTTTGAAAAAGAACGCGAAGGTGGATTAGCGCCACGTTTGAATGCTTTGGTAAGCCGTGATACTTGTGCGAAAATAGCTGCAGATATTGGGTTTGGTCAATATTTGATATTGGATGCATCTGAAGCCTCCAGAGGTGGCGCGGAAAAGACCTCTCTTCTAGCGGATGTCGCAGAATCTGTTATTGGCGCGATCTATCTGGATGCTGGTCTAAAAGCTTCAGAAGCTTTTATCGTTAAATACTGGAAAGAGTATTTTAAAACTCTGACCCGCGCTCCGCGAGACCCTAAATCAGCTCTGCAAGAATGGGCACAAAAGGATGGGCGTCCAGCTCCAGTCTATGAAAGTATAAATCGTACGGGTCCAGATCATGCACCCGTTTTTACAATTGAAGTTCGTGTTGAGGGTGTAGTGCCAGCCGCGGGCGATGGCGCGTCAAAGCAAGAAGCTGAAAGAGCTGCTGCAAGTGCTATGTTAGAGAATCTTGGAGAATCTGTTGAATAACCAACCTGAAGATTTTGAAGCTGAATTTGAAGATAATATATCGTCTTCTGAAGATGGCATGTCTGAAGAAAATTCACGTGTGACCCGCGCAGGATTTACCGCTGTCATCGGGTCACCAAATGCAGGAAAGTCTACGTTAGTAAACCGTTTGGTCGGCGCTAAAGTTTCAATTGTGACTCACAAAGTGCAGACAACACGTTTTCAAGTACGAGGCGTAATGATGCGTGGAGATGCGCAAGTTGTCCTCGTAGATACTCCCGGAATTTTCGCGCCGAAGCATCGACTAGACCGCGCTATGGTGAAGTCAGCATGGGATGGCGCTGAAGGTGCAGATCAAATTATCCACCTTGTAGATGCAAGTTCACGGTCGAATAAGATGGACGACAAAATAACAGGTGCGGATAAAAAAACGATAATCGATGACCAGCGCATCATTGACGATTTAAAGGCGTCTGGTCGCAAAGCTATACTTGCATTGAACAAAATTGATCTATTTGATCGTGAAGACCTGATCCCAATCTCTAAAGAACTTTATGATGAAGGCGTGTATTCAGATGTCTTCATGATTTCTGGGCTTCGCGGCGGCGGCGTCCGTCAACTTGCTGATTATATTGCAGACAAAATGCCTATCAGCCCATTTCTCTTTCCTGAAGATCAGGCGGCAGATATGCCGTCACGTTTGTTAGCCGCTGAGGTAACTCGTGAGAAATTGATGTTGAGATTACACGAGGAGTTGCCCTATCAAATGACGGTAGAAACCGAAAACTGGGAGCGGTTTAAGGATGGTTCAATACGGGTTGATCAGATAATCTATGTCGCACGCGAAGGACATCGAAAAATCGTATTGGGTAAAGGTGGAAGAGCGATCAAAGACATTGGTCAACAGGCTCGTAAAGATTTGCAAGAGATATTTGAAACTCCGATACACTTGTTCACTCGAGTAAAAGTTTCTGAAAAGTGGGCGGAAAGTCGCGAGCGCTTCTCAGCAATTGGTTTGGATTTTGATGTTTAACGCCGTTCATTAATTTTACGATATTTCTAGAAAATTATTTTACTCATTTCTGCTAACCTTTAGACGTTAAAGGAGAAATTGCGTGATTTTGCTAGAAAGACAGTTATTTCGAGCACTATGGTCCGGTTCGATGTTGTTCGTGCTGATCGTATTCGGATGCGCCTTGTCAGTAGCTTTGATGGCTTATTACAATCAGTATGAACTTGGATTGATATTTCCAGCCATCGGAGTCGGGTGCATGCTCTTTGGAGAAAAACTCCTAAGAGCAATGGAAAGCGCAAGTGGACAAGACATCGGGGGAGCTGGTTCAACTTTTATTCGATCTTTGATCGTTGCAATCGTCGTTGTTATTGTACCAACTATGTGTTGGGGTATTGTAATCAGTATTGCAAATTTGATGATCAGTGGTTTGATAACCGCGGATGTCCCAAGAGATATCAGCTCGCTTTCACGAACATTTGGTCTATAGATTAAACTGTTTTAGATTTTTCGTTGTCTTTATGAGAAGCCTGTTTTGCCCATTCTTCACGTGCTTTAGCTAGCCTTATATAACGTGCAAAGGCATATATAACGCTCTCAGTAAAACCGTTTAGTCCAAATAATATATATCGTCTCAAAAGCATTGATTTTAAAAATGCTGTAATTGGCTCAGAAATCATTCTAAGCGTTGAAGGGTAACGCCCTTTTGCGAGCATATCTTCCGCTTGCATGCTGCTGTAGCGATTGATCTTTTCAATAGCGTGATGGTGGGATCTGAAGCAACGATGATTTATATGTTGTTTTAATCTACCTTTGTTTTCTCCTTCATTTAGAACCACAGAATCGTGAACAAGTTCTGGTTTGAAACCAGCTTTGGTTTTGTTGTAGAGTCGTACTGGATCATTGGATGGAGCGAAAGGGCGAGGGCCTTTATCAAAAGGAAAACAAATTAGAATTGGAACTTGATATCCAGCTAATGGTGGCTCTTTTCCGTCACTAAAGAGAGTTTGTATTTCAACACGTAATGCTTCACTTACTTCTTCATCAGCATCAATATTGAAAAGCCACTTCTGCGAACAAAGTGTTTCACCAAAGACTTTTTGTGGGCCATATCCAGACCAAGCGTTGTAAATAACCCTTGCGCCTTCGTTTTGGGCAACTTTGACAGTTTCGTCGGTACTGCCGCTGTCAATAACGATCACTTCATGCACCCAATCACGAACGGATCGAATAACTGGGGCAATTCTATCCGCCTCATCCCTGGCAATAATGAATACTGAAATTGGAAGTTTGTTCATAGCAGGGGCCATATTGAGCATGTATCATATCCAGCAGTGTTATTTGTTGAGTAAATTGGATGGTAAACCAACAAATGCTTAGTGTTTGAAAACACCTTTACCTCTATTCTATGGAGTGCCCAGTATTTTTTCAATTTTTTGGATGGGAGCTATTTCAATCCGCTCTATCGGAGGCAAGGGAGGAGCTGGTTTAGGAGCATTTTTGTCTAACCATGCGCTCGCTATTCTCGCTCTCTTCGCTGCATCAAAAGCCACGTCGGAGTAGAATAAGTTATAAGCAGGCACGAATGATTTCGCCTCCAGAGTATTCTTAGGCTGGAGTCTACGGTCTTCCGGTTTACTCACGACGAGAAACCCTTCAACACATTGACTGGTGATAGCTCCCTCTACAATTTCCGGAGCGTGATCTAAGGCAAGGTTTGTGGCATTAGCGGACCCACGATGAAGTTTAGGACCGACCAACTCCATATTAGTGCCTCCCATACTTGGATTGAAGCAAAGTATGTCTCTGTTTGAAGGTGTAATAACAGAATTATTTTCGCCCCAAGATCGAGTTCTCGACATAATTTCAGCGGCACGTGTACTATCGTTTTCGTAGATAGTATTCCATGCGGCTATGCAGTTAATTTGTTCATCTGTGTTGCAAGCTTGAAATCCCAGAAGTTCATTTGAAATGATCTCTTTTGAGACTGGCGTTTCGATCATATAGGCCGCTACAAAAAGCCTTTTCATTTCTTCACTTTGAAATTGTTCTTTTATAAGTCGTTGCGCATGAAGGCCTCCTTGGCCAACTCCAACGACTATAATCGCGCGTCCCTGATTGCTTTCCGTCAAATAGGCCTGAAAAGCGCTTTGTATGTCATTGTATGCTAAATTGAGTGCCTTGCTTGCATTTTCCGATTGGTCAAAATTGGCATGAAGTGTGGCTTGACGATATAGTGGTGCGTAAACTGGGGCTGCCGATAGAAATGGTACAGCGTAGTTAGGTAATACCTCTGATTCTAATTTCAATCTGGCATCCATATCGTCCACAGCAATGTTCCAACCTTTAGGAGAATTGGACGTTGTCGGATGGATAAAAAATACATCCACTCCCCACGGAGTTTCCCAAGCACCTTGTGGTTTCTGTGAGGGGAATAAGGCCCAAGATTTTTTTTCCGAATAGTTTGGAGATTCGCTTTTTTGAAGCGAAAAAGACGAGGTGGGGGTGATTGATTTTTGATATCTTTGTGGCGCGCCTGAAAGATACCAGATCGTACTGAAGACGCCCGCAATCGCAAGAACTAGAATACCGACAGCTAAATAAGGAAATCTCGGATTGAGATGACGCGTATAGCTTGGTTGAGACGAATTTTGAGAACCAGACTTTTGCTCGGGTTGTTTTTCGTGAACCAAGGGAGAAATCCTCTTTAAATCGGTGTTAAACGCACAGCGCCATGTGCTTTCTATAAATTCGTTTAGTCATTTGCGCCAACACGGAATGCTAGATTATTGCGCAATTATGCAGTGCACTACAGTCTGTTGGATTAAAAATCAGAAAATAGACATTCAAAACAGCTTATGGACTGATTTTGCTTTAATTCCGCTGCATTTCTAATGTTGTAAGGCTTTAAACAATTGCTTTGTATCGCACAGAAGTAATTCCTATATACAAAGAAGTGCGATTCCATACGTACCACAATTTCTTCAACGAGCAGGGTAAAGCGCGTAGACATGGCCAAAAAGTCGAAAACGAAACAAGAAGAACATCTGTTTCAGGTGAAGCCAAAACATAAAGCTGGTCCTTTGGCTTGGCTACGGTCTCGTTTCTTTACAGGGATTGTTGTAACAGCGCCTATCGCAATTACCGTAGGGCTTATTTGGGGGGTAATCACCTTTATCGATGATAAGGTAAAGCCTCTTATTCCAAATCAATGGAACCCTGAAACATATACACAATTTGCATTGCCCGGCCTTGGCGTAATCGTCGTTGTCGTCAGTGTACTTCTCATTGGTATCGTAACGGCCAATTTGATCGGCCGCTCATTGGTTGGAGCAGGTGAAGGGTTGATTGGGCGGGTTCCGCTTGTTCGAAACATTTATACAGCCATCAAACAAATCTTTGAGACTCTAGCTGCCAGCCAAACGGACAACTTCAAAGAGGTTGTAATGCTAGAGTATCCACGAGAAGGCGCATGGGCTGTTGGGTTTATCACTGCGTCTGTGCGTGGGGATATGGCGAAAAAAATGCCAGGTATGGTCGGTGTATTTGTACCAACAACACCAAACCCCACTTCAGGTTTTCTAATTTATGTGAAACGAGAAGAATTGGTCAGTTTGGATATGTCGGTTGAAGACGGCGCAAAATTGATTATTTCAGCAGGTCTTGTTGTACCTGAAGTTGGGAAAATTGG
>CAYGPD010000041.1:0-29716 GCA_964351655.1 uncultured Hyphomonadaceae bacterium
GTGGACAAACAACTAAACACATTAAAACGTCAGGCTTCACGCGCAAAAAAATACCGTGCCCTGCAAGAACAAATCGACGCGCTCGAAATTCAAATCTCTTATTTCAAATGGCAAGCTGCACGCGAAGAATTAGCTCAAGCCCAGCTAAATGTAACCGAGACCGAAAAAGCTGCACAAGAAGCTGCCCAGCTCGAAGCAAGTGCACTGGCGGCAGAAATTGAACTGCGCGATAAAATACCGGCACTTCGGGAATACGAGTCTGAAGCTGCAGCACAACTTGGGATTCTCAAACTCGAAAGCGCCCGCTTAGATGGTGAACGTAAAGCTGCCTCAAGTGCGATTACGCGTCTTGAACAAGATTTACAGCGCGTCATTGAAGATCAATCCCGCGAACACAGCTTGCGCGAAGAAGCTCTTAATTCCGCCAAACGCGCTCAAGTTAGCTATGATGCACTTCCCCAAAATAATAGTGATCATTTTGAAACCCAACGCGAATCCTTAGCAGCAGAATTTGATTCTGCTCGCGCAAAACTTATAGCGTTAGAATCTCAGGCGGATACACTCTCCCAAAAACTCGCCACTGCACAGGCTGAGGCCAATAGCGCGAAAGCCAATTTACAACGGGCTCAAAATATCCATGCCAATCTGATTGCTGAACACGAACGTGCCACATCTAGCCTCATTGAGCTTGGCGATATGAAAGCGCTTGAAGCTAAACAAGCCCAATTACATGCTGAATTTGAAAAAGCCCAAACAGCGCTCGCAAATGGCAATAGCCGCGCTGAGCAAGCCGACAACGAATTACAATCTGCTCGCCTTGCTGAAAAGCAAGCCTTGCTGCCTTCGCAAGAGATTGAAAAAGAAATTCGTACCTTAGAAGCCGAAATTTCTGGTCTAAAACGTTTGCAAGGTAATACTTCATTTCAAAAATCAGCTCCTATCCTGGATGAAACCCACCCCGAAGCTGGCATAGAGCGCGCACTTGCAGCTGCTTTAGGCGATGATCTAAATGCGTCTACCAATACTGAAGATTCACAATATTGGTCCGATACACATGGCAATTGCGCTTCACCTCTTCCAGAAGGCGCAATTGCACTTTCCTCTCTTGTAAATGCACCTCGCGCTCTTGCTGCTCGATTATCTCAATGCGGCGTTGTCGATGCGAAGAATGGTCCCGCAATGCAGGTCAAGCTTATGCAAGGTCAACGCTTGGTATCTCGTGCCGGAGATTTATGGAGATGGGACGGGTATGTGCGCACCGCAAAGGCACCTAGTTCAGCTAGCGAAAAATTAGAACAACGCGCACATATTACAGCACTTGAAAAAGAGTTGATGAATACAAAAAAGCGAGCTGACATTCTTCGCAAGAAGCATGAGGCCGCCACACAGACAGCACATACCGCAGCGCAAGCAGCACAGACAGCAACAAGAGCTATACCAGAGCTAACCCAGCAAGCTGCCAGAGCTAAAGAAGATACTCTGCACAACACCCAAGCGATGGAGCGCCTTTCCATGCGCACATCTTCGATAAATGACAATATTGCTCGCATCGAAGACGCCCTCAAAATCGCGTTTCAAGACATCAAAACATCTCAAGAAATGCTTGTGAGTGGATCTTCAGAAAATGAACAAAAACAACTCGATAGCCTTCGAGAAAGTATTCGAAACCAACGAGAAACCGAACGTGACGCACGCAACGCTTTAAATGATCTAGACAATGAAAAAGCACGTATTGATGGCCGTCGCCACGCCCTAAAGCGTGAGATTCAAGATTGGACCCGCCGTAGCGAAACCGCTGACAAACGCCTTGATGATCTCAATATTCAACGCACAGGAATCCGTGGACAGCTCGAAAGTGCAAAATCGCAACCCTCTGATTTAGAAGCACAATTATCCACACTCAACACCCAATTGGAAGCTGCAACTGCCAAACGTCAAGACGCCGGAGATGCAGTTTCAACCTTAGAATCTCAGCTTAGAGAAGCTGAATCCCACTTTCGAAAATCACGTGATGATGTTTCCAAAGCCCGAGAATCTCAAATTCGAGCAGAAACACGTTTAGAATCAGCGCAGCGCCGCGAATCTGAGATTGGCGAAAACATTCAGACAAGATTATCTCATGATTTTGAAACCCTCGAAAAAAACGCCAACAAATTACTTCAAGAGATTGAAAATACAGACGAAATTTTCAACTTGTCTAGCGCTGAAGCCCAGCTAAACACCCTTACCCGTGAACGTGACAGTCTTGGCGGCGTCAATATGGAAGCTGATCTTCAGGTTGAAGAAACCGCGAACCGCCTTGAAACCCAATTGCGCGAACGGGAAGACTTAGACCAAGCTCTTGCTAAACTCCAAGAAGGTGTTCATGCGCTAAATTCAAAAGGTCGCGAACTATTATTGGAGGCCTTTGAAAAAGTCTCAGAACATTTTCGTGTTCTATTTGAAGCACTTTTTGAAGGCGGCGAAGCACAGCTGAAGCTAACGGAGTCCGACGACCCACTACAGGCTGGGTTGGAGATATTCGCATGCCCACCAGGCAAGAGGCTGTCTGCACTCTCTCTTATGTCAGGTGGGGAGCAGGCCCTTACCGCAGCCGCCCTTATATTCGCAGTTTTCTTATCCCAACCTTCTCCATTATGTGTTCTCGATGAAGTCGACGCACCACTAGATGATGCCAATGTCGATCGCTTCTGCCGTATGCTAAACACAATGCGATCACGAACGGACACTCGATTCGTAGTTATTACGCATAATCCAGTAACAATGTCGCGTATGGATCGCCTATATGGGGTCACAATGCAGGAACGCGGCGTGTCTCGACTCGTTTCAGTAGACCTTCAGTCGGCGGAACAATTGGTCGCAGCCCAATAAAAAGCGACCAATTATTTGAAATGTTTATATTTTTCAACACACTAACGATATTTAAATTGGCTTGACTTCGTGAATATACTTCCCTAGTTTCCGCCCAAGCTTGGCGAGCTGAGCTGTGACTACGAATACGGGGCAACATTTTCCTTACCTTTTTAGGTATTTAGTGGATTAAACGCATGAGCAATGACGATCTCAGAAAGCAGATCGATGAGGCACGTGCCGCTTATACGAACAAGTATGAGCCCAAACTAAATCCGGAAGGTCAGGCAAAGGGCATGGCTCTGGGGTTTCGAATGGCAACAGAGTTTGCCGTTGGACCTCTCGTTGGTGCAGCCATCGGCTGGGGATTAGATCTTGTGTTTCATACGAAACCTTGGATGCTAATCATCTGGATGATGCTTGGGTTTGCCGCAGGAGTTATGAATGTCGTACGTACAGTGAAAGCTGCACAAGACACCGCCGGAAGTGAACCACCGGTCCAAGGAGTTGAAGAAGAATGATGCTGGAATCGATCAATTCTATGATCAATCAAGTCGCTACGGATCCGATTCACCAATTTGTGTTGAAGCCAATCGCTGACTTCCACATTGGCGGATATGACCTTTCCTTCACAAACTCTGCTTTGTTTATGGTTATTGGCGTTGCTCTGGCAATCGGCTTGTTAATGGTAGCCTCTTCAAAAGGCTCAACAATTCCATCTCGTGGCCAGTCTATTGCTGAAATCGCATACGGTTTTGTTGCCGGCATGGTGCGTGACATGATGGGCGAAGACGGAATGAGATTTTTCCCATTTGTCTTCTCTCTGTTCATCTTTATTTTCTTCGCCAACATGCTTGGTATGTTCCCATATTTCTTTACTACAACATCGCACATCATCGTGAATTTTGCTTTGGCAATGCTCGTTATGGCAATTGTTGTTGGGTATGGTTTCTACAAAAACGGCTTTAAATTCTTCAAGTTGTTCTTCCCTTCTGGTGTGCCTCCGGTACTTTACATCCTTGTAACTCCGATCGAGTTCATTTCTTTCCTTTCTCGTCCGATTTCATTGTCAGTGCGTTTGTTCGCCAACATGCTCGCCGGACACATCATGCTTAAAGTTTTCGCCGGTTTTGTGATTATGCTCGCAAGTGCTGGTGGATTGCTCGTCGTCCTCGCTCCTGTTGCTCTTGCAGGAACAGTCGCGGTCGTCGCTCTAGAATTCCTGGTGGCGTTCCTCCAGGCTTACGTTTTCGCTATTCTTACATGCGTTTATTTAAACGACGCATTACACCCGGGGCACTAGTTTCGGGCGTAGTTTGAATTTTTGGTTGACCTGCCCGCCCATTTAGGGTTTTAGGGCGCAAACTCTTGGGAGATCCGTTATGGAAGAAGGTCTAAAGTACGTCGGCGCAGGTCTAGCCTGTTTTGCTATGTTTGGTGCAGCTCTAGGTGTGGGAAACATTTTCTCTAGCTACCTTGATGCAGCTATGCGCAACCCATCTGCAGCTCAAGGCCAATTTGGTAACTTGATCTTTGGTTTCGCTGTGACAGAAGCCCTTGGTATCTTTGGTTTCTTGATCGCGATTTTGCTATTGTTCGCTGTTTAAGCGCACCAATAAATTTATCGTCTAACACGGAATTTGAAGCTATCTTTGCAGATAGATTTCAAATTCCGTCGTTGGTTTAAGAATACAAGAAGATCAGGGGTCAAACCATGGCGACTACGCCAGCCCACGGGGCAGACGCAGCTCACGAAACAAGTGGCATTTTTCCGCCGTTTGACTTCAGCTCATTCCCATCACAGATTTTTTGGCTCGCTCTAACATTCGGCGTGCTCTACTTCTTTATGTCGAAGGTTGTCCTTCCACGTATTGGTGGAGCTATTGATCGCCGTGCAGACAGCATCACCCAAGACTTGGAAGAAGCGTCGCGCATGTCTGATCGCGCTGCCGCTGCCCAACAATCTTTGGAAAAAGAACTCGCAGAAGCTCGCGCAAAAGCTCGCGCAACTGCCGCACAAGCAAAAGCTGACATAGAAGCTGAAGTTGCTGCTGAAACAGCAAAAACAGAAGCAGAAGTAGATGCAAGGATTGCAGAAGCCTCTGCACGTATTGCTGAAGTGCAAACGACGGCTATGAAGAATGTTCAAGATGTAGCGTCATCTGCTGCAGCAATAATCGTGAACAAACTTATTGGCGTAGATGTTTCAACAGACGACGCTTCAAAAGCGGTCTCTGGTGTGTTGAAAGGAAACTAAGTCATGTCCGAGCAAGAACACGGTAACGACGCAAAACACGTTGGTGAAGAACTTCATTCAGAAATTTCTGAAGAACTTCACTCAACAATGGGTGTCGCTGAACATGGCGAACATGTTGAGCCAACAGGCCCGTTCGCTGACCCTACTTTCTGGGCTACAGTTGCTGTTTTCACTTTCCTTGCAATATTGGTATGGAAGAAAATCCCGAACGCAATTGGCAAATCATTGGATGATCGCGCTCAGAAGATTCAAGATGAATTAGACCACGCGCGTATTCTCCGTGAAAAAGCTCAAGTTGCTTTGGCAGAAGCAGAGCGCAGCCAAGCACAAGCAGCTGAAGATGCCAAAGCAATCATTACTGCGTCTAAGAATGAAGCAAAAGCATTTGCCGCGCAAACACGTGCAGAACTGAAAGAACGTATGGCACGGCGCGAAAAAATGGCTGAAGAACGTATCGCACGTGCTGAAGTCGAAGCTCTGCAAGCTGTTCGTAACTCCGCTGCTGATGCAGCTGCAAAAGCGGCAGCAGTCGTTATGGCAGAAAATGTTTCAAAAGGCCCAGCTAAGAAAAGCTTGTTTGACAATAGCCTTGAAGACATAAAAAAAGCACTCAGTTAGACATCAGCTTTAGTCTTGCTAAATCAAATAACGGTTGGAGATATCTCATTTCCAACCGTTTTTTATTATTCTAAAAACAAATACTTCTACAATTTTGAGCACAGTTTACAGAATTAACTTCTGTCTGCTTCATCTCCCAAAATTAACTGCAAAAGCCAATTAGGTGCAAAACGTTTCAAATTTGGATGTTTTGCAATCGTATTCTGCATCCAACGTTTACCTGCCAATGAATTTCTAGCAAGAAGTACAACTCCCAATATGACTATTGGAAGCCCAATTGGAACGAACGGGATTGGAGTAAGAAAAGCTATGGGCACTCCGATCACAATAAAAAACATTCCCAACAATGCCAGAAGCGGGCGCAAGAATTTCAATACGCCCCCTTTCGCTTTTGTTTCTGTGGCCAGTTTTTCTTCCTGAGTGATTGCTATGTTTGGCGGATCTATCAATTGCTTGTTCAAATCGGTCGTCATCTACTATCAAATACTGAATTTTAAGGGACTATCTCTACGCATATTTATGTTCATTATGGGGCGTAGATTTGAGTCAGCCTAATAAGCACTATTTAGGAAATAAGTCGATTTCAGAATTACGATTTTGGTCATTAAAACACTGCTTCCGAATAGGAATCCATGCCAGACAGAACAAAGCTACGCACAGCCACAGCCCTCCCCACACAGGATTTGCCAGAGCAGACATTTGATCCCAATCCACAACACATCTACCCGCAAAATCAATGCGTTTCGATACTTCATGCTTTACTGCACAGCCTGAGAACAATGCTAACTGCAATGTCCATGCATAAATAGAAAACAGACTAATTAATCCAACAATTACTGTCATTCCAATATGCTTTGGCCATCCGACTGCAATAAAGGTCGCAAGTGCAGGTGCTAATATATGCAGATACCAGCCGGGCGCTCCAGATCCTACACCTGTAAGCGCTATACGAAGCATAAGATGATAGCAAAGCCCTGCCACTACTGGCACGGCCATAAACAATGGTAACCAAATTACTTTGGGAAATGATTTTAGTTTCCAGAGGCTATTCAGCATCGGCAAGAAAAATACAATCATAGGAACCAACATTACAAAATTTGATAAGCGCCCTAAAGACCAATTTCCTGCCCACAAGAAGCTTATCGCCATACCAGCAAGACCTCTGATTATCGCCAGTAACGACGCATTATGCAGAAAATTACTTAAGACACCCCCGTTTTTATCAAATTGCAGCATCTCGTCGCCGCCAATAATATTCCCATAAACAATAGCTTTATAGATATACCAGCCGCCACCAATAATGATCGCTATGGTTAAACTAGTAGTCGCTACTTTTATCCAATGCGCCGACTTTTCTAGATATGCTCTCCAAAGAAAATACAGACCCACTCCTGCACAAATAGGCACAAAAAAAGCTTTAGTCCAAAGTCCTGCACCCAATGCAAACCCCAAAACGACTACCCATTTTTTTGAAAACCCACCCCGCTCAATCTGCAACAACGCACTCCACGATATGCCCGCAAATAATAAGCACATGCTGTCATTTCCCATGCGCGCCATCTCTGGAAAAAACTGTGGCACAAGAAATGGCCAAGCCGCCGCTATGAGAGCGAATTTCTCCGCTGGTAAATTTGAGTGTTGTTGGAATAACTGGTTTTGTTTTATCCATCTGACACTGGCTTCTACACCGATAAAAAATCCAGCAAATGCAAAGCACCACGAGGTAAATCGCAAGACGAAAAACTGTGAGACCCAGTCCCAATTTTGCGTAAATTTATATGCCGGTTGCAGTGCTAAATAGTAAAGTGGTGGATGTTGAGCTTGCCAATTATTCGTTGGTCCGGGTGCAAAAACTGTTGGTGGAAAACTCTCATGTAGACTGTCGTTATCGGCTGCATTGTAGGTGTAGTAAGTTAAACGGCCCGCCTCATTTGCGGATGTGTCCCCTAGATACGGCATCGGGCCAGGGTATGTTTCAAGCCCTTTATCCAATTTATCAACGCCGTAGATCGGCATTTTCCCTTCGCTGCTCCAAAACGTCACAGATGACCAATGGGCGGTTTCATCAAACCCTTCAAAGGGAGGTAAAAATGCTATGTGGGCTATGCCAACAAAAAAGACAGATGCGAGGATAAACCGATATGCTGGCCAAATGAAAAGTCTTTTCAAAAGTGACATGAATTTTCCCCACGATGATCTATATCTTTCCATAGAGCAAAACTACAAAAAGAAAACCGCCTGAACGGGATAGGTTCAGGCGGCATCAACTCTACTTAGCCCAAACTATCCTATTGAACAGGTTGAGACATTTCAGACGTCCAGCGCAAAACAGGTTTACGCGCTGCCAATGTTTCGTCTAGGCGACGCATAGGTGCGAGATATGGAGCATTTTTTAGCGCTTCATCACCGGATTTAGCTTTGATAGCAACGCTTTCCAACGAGTCACAAAAGCGATCCAACTCGGCTTTGCTTTCTGTTTCTGTTGGTTCAATCAACATAGCGCCATGCACAACAAGCGGGAAATACACCGTCATGGGGTGATAGCCCTCATCAATCATGCCTTTGGCGATGTCCACTGTTTCAATGCCGCTATCTTTTAAGAATGCATCAGAGAATAAGGCTTCATGCATACAATAGCCTTCAAAAGCAGGTGACATAACTGACTTTAGCCGTGCTTGAATATAGTTTGCGTTAAGAACGGCATCTTCCGCCACTTGTTTAAGGCCGTCAGCACCGTGTGAGAGCATATAAGTCAACGCGCGCGTAAACATACCCATCTGACCATGAAACGCACACATGCGGCCCAATGGCTTTAAGTCTGTTCCTGCAAGTTCAGCTTCATCATCCATATAGACAAGTTTATAAACGCCATCACGCTTATCCACGCCCATTACTGGGTATGGCGCATACTTAGCTAAACGATCAGACAAAACCGTCGGGCCAGCACCAGGTCCACCACCTCCGTGGGGTGTAGAAAAGGTCTTGTGGAGATTGATGTGCATTGCATCCACACCAAGATCACGTGGACGTACACGTCCTACTATTGCGTTGAAATTGGCACCATCACAATAGAAATAACCGCCAGCTTCATGGATTAGGTCTGCGATTTCTTTGATATCACGTTCAAACAAACCACAGGTGTTCGGGTTGGTCAGCATGATACCAGCGACATCAGATGTGTCGCCTTCAAGCTTTGCTTTGAGGTCGTTCAAATCAACACGACCATCTGTTGCTGCTGCGATTTCTTGAACTTTAAATCCGCACTGAACAGCAGTTGCAGGGTTGGTTCCGTGCGCAGATGCGGGTACCAATACGCGGGTGCGTGTCTCGACTTCACCGCGATCAATAAGCGCTGCACGGATTGCCGCCATACCACACCACTCACCATGCGCCCCTGCTTTAGGGCTCATCGCGACTGCTGGCATGCCCGTTAGTTTTTTGAGCCAATCTTCAAGCTGCTGGATCACTTCCAAAGCACCTTGAACAGTCTGTTGTGGCTGCAATGGATGAATGTCGGCGAAACCAGGCATACGCGCGACTTTTTCATTTAAGCGCGGATTGTGTTTCATCGTACACGAACCAAGTGGAAAAAGCCCTAAATCAATCGCATAATTCTTCTGAGACAAACGCACATAATGGCGCATGGCTTGAGGCTCGGACAGGCCCGGAAGACCCGTGCCATTTTTCCGGTTTAAACCACCAAGACGATCCTTTCGGCCCTTAGGTTCTGGAAGATCAACGCCAGTTGTTTGCGTTGTGCCGATATCGAAGATGAGTTCTTCTTTTTGGAGAAGCCCTTTAGAGCCGGAAACTGTTTGAGTGCTCATGCTTCCTCTCCTTCATCATCATTTTCTTCATCATTGGAATCGAAGAAAGATAGAAAATCTTCGATTTCTTCGCCCCACATCTTAAAAATAGACTCTTTAACGTCTGGGCTCATTTCTAAAGCCACAGGTGCAAAGTCAATCGCCAACTGAAGAGCCTGCCATGAATCAACGCCATAAATACCGTAAGATTTTTCATAAGTATCTATGTTCACCACACACTCACACACCCAATCAGAATCGTTTTCGACTGGTTGCAAAATTGAAATGATACCGGACTTGGTGACGCCATTTAGTTCCAACTCAAAGTCACGTTTTACAATGATATTGCTCACGCCAACACCTCCTTCAGAGCTTGGGCATAGGCAGCTATCCCTTCGGCTGTGTTGCATTCCGTTGCTGCTGCAATCACTACATTATCTAGTCCTGCACGCGGGAAGAGACGCGATGCACGTACGCCGCCAATGACGCCTTTTTCATCCAAAGCAGCCAGCAAAGCGCCCGCCTCCATTGGCGTCTCAAAGGAAATTTCATTAAAAAATGTATTCGTTTTCAACGTTACGCCATCAATTGCTTCCAACGCATCTGCAAGATCACACGCTGCTTCATGGTTTAGCGTGGCCAATTGGTTCAAACCTTTGTCACCAAGCAATGTCATATGCGCAGTAAACGCCAGCGCACAAAGCCCTGCATTCGTACAGATGTTTGATGTCGCTTTATCGCGGCGAATGTGTTGCTCTCGCGTGGAAAGCGTCAATACAAATCCAAGTTTGCCATCTGCATCAACTGTTTGCCCACAAACACGACCCGGCATTTGACGGATGAGTTTTTGTGTACAAGCAAACAGTCCCACATAAGGGCCACCAAATCCTAGCGGGTTACCAATAGATTGGCCTTCTCCTACCACGATATCAGCACCCATTTCACCTGGAGGTGTCAGGGCCCCAAGCGAGACAACTTCAGTGAATACAGACACTAACAATGCTTTTTTCGCATGTGCAGCTTCAGCAATTGGGGTGAGATCTGTCACTGTTCCAAATACGTTCGGAGACTGTGCAATCAAGCAAGCTGTGTCATCTTCAGCGTAATTAATCAGTGCTTTTTCATCATCAAACGCAGGCGGCAGAATAACCACTTCAATGCCCTGCGTTTCACACGCAGTACGAATTGTTTCAGCGTAATGTGCATGCACACCGCCTGAGACAACTACCTTTTTACGACGTGTTGCACGACATGCCATTAAAGCCGCTTCAGATGCAGCAGTTGAGCCATCATACATGGATGCATTTGCTACTTCCATCCCCGTTAGCATGGCCACTTGGGATTGAAATTCAAACACGGTTTGCAATGTACCCTGAGCAATTTCAGGCTGGTAGGGCGTGTATGTCGTTAAAAATTCAGAACGCTGAATAATATGATCTACACTTGCTGGTACATGATGTTTATATGCGCCGCATCCCACAAAGAATGGGCCTTCGGATGCGGTACGATTTTTAGCCGCTAAAGCGCCCATATGACGCTCAACTGCGAGTTCGCCTTGGTGCATTGGCAAACCCTCAATCGGGCCTGTCAGACGCGCAGACTCAGGCACATCTTGGTAAAAATCATCAACGCTTTTTGCGCCGATCGTTTTAAGCATTTGCGCCCGATCATCAGGCGTCAGTGGGAGATAACGCATATATTTCTTAAGCCTCGCAGAAAGCTTTGTAAGCAGCTTCGTCCATCAAGCCCTCAACTTCACTTGCATCCGACATTTTAACTTTATAGAGCCATTCAACAGCCATCAGATTGTCGTGAAAACTCTCTGAATCACCTTCTAAAAAGGCATTCATTTCAGTGACTTCACCTGAAACAGGTGCATATACTTCGACGGCAGCTTTTGCTTTTTCGAACACAAACAAAATGTCGCCTTTAGACACATCATCGCCTACAGCAAGCAAGTCTTCGGCTGCCACAATGTCATCGCCCAATTGTTGAGCCGCATAAGCAGACACACCAATTGTTGCTACATCGCCGTCCACGGATACCCACTCGTGATCTTCTGTGTATAATTTTGTCATGATTTCAGCCCTCTAACCCCGAAAATAGTTTTGTTTGACGAATGGCATACGTGCGACCACGGCTGCCCTTGGTTTGTTTCTGACCAGAACATCTAGCTCTGTGCCAATTTGTGTGTAAGCGCGATTTACATAGCCCATAGCGACCGGTTTACCTGCTGTGTGCCCATGACCACCGGAAGTAATAATACCGACGATTTTACCGTCTTTGGTGGCGATTTCGGACCCTTCGCGCGCTGGAGCTTTATCGAGTAAATTCAAACCGATACGCTTCATTTCGGTGCCTTTTTCTATCTGGGAGATGATTTTCTCACCCCCTGGAAAATCAGCTTCATCGCGGCGCACTTTGGATACGGCCCATGTGAGCGATGCTTCTATCGGCGTTTTGCTTGAATCCATGTCATGACCATAAAGACAAAGGCCGGCTTCAAGGCGTAAACTATCGCGTGCGCCCAATCCAATTGGGGCAATATCTTTATCTGCAAGCAATTGTTTTGCAACGCTTTCTGCATGTTCAGTCGGTATCAAAATTTCATAGCCATCTTCGCCCGTATAGCCCGAACATGAGACCAGACAATCAACGCCGCACACCTGAGCGCGCTTTGCTGTCATAAACACCATATCAGTGATATCTGGTGCATATTTGGCCATGAGTTTACGGGTTTGCGGGCCCTGCAAAGCGACCAAAGCATTGTCATCTGCACGCTCTAAGGTCGCGCCCTGACATGCCTCTGCTATCAGCTTGAAGTCCGCCTCCTTACAGCCTGCATTCACGACGATGTAGAGCATCCCTTGCTCTGCTGGGTCACTGGGACGTGTAACCATCAGATCATCTAAAATGCCGCCCTCTTCATTAAGCAAAAGCGTGTAACGCATCTCACCGGGAGAAAGACCGGATATATCTCCACATACCAATTGTTCGAAAATGCCGGAAATTTTAGCGTGCGCCGCATCTCCTTTGAGTGCAGAGTCCTGCCCCATCTCATCGAGTTTTAAAAATGCTGGTCCCATGTGCGACACATCAAACAAACCACATTTTTCGCGCACATGATGATGCTCTGGAATAATGCCTGACTCAAATTGAATAGGCATTGCATAGCCAGCAAAGTCGACCATCTTGCCGCCTTGCGACTGGTTAAGGTTTGTCAGCGGGGTAGATTTTAAATGTGTGATAGACACGATTTTGGGCACTCCGGATAGACACGGTTTTCCACACACAAAATGCATGTGAAGAAATACGTGCCCCCGCTGTCCCTTGCACCTGAGAGATTCCGCAAACCAGATTGGCTTGCTTGCTCCTTCGGCGAGGCTGCGCATAGATATGCCGCCTCTTTCCAGCGTGTTGATGCCTTTCGCGGTCCTTTTGCCTGAGCGTTTCCGGGGCGGTTGCGCCTTCGGCCATGACAGTTAAGTCATTCTCTCCCGCGAGAGACTCATGCAGACAATATTGCCTACCTGATATACTCCCAATGCACTGCTGATATACGACTCGTCAATAGCCAAACAAATCGCAATCTAATATTTCCAACATCTGCTTAGTGAAGATGCAGACACGCATTACATACGTTCAGGTGTTTCAATTCCGATCAGATACAGCCCTGCTTCCAATTGTTTCAGCGTTGCTTGCGCTAATGCCAATCGAGATGCTTTCACCTCATCAGGCACACCTGCTTTGAGAATTGGTGCATTTGTCCAGAAAGATGAAAACGCCTGAGCCAGTGTGTACACATGGTCACAAATACCGTGCGGCGTTCGGTTTTCATATGCAAGTTTTAGAGCTGTTTCAAAAGCATCAAGTTGAAGCGCCAAAGCGCGCTCTTCTTTAAGCTCAATTTTAATCTCGCCTGCTTGAATGCCCTCTTCTTTTGCGCGGCGCATAAGTGATTTCACACGCACTGCTGCATATAAAAGATATGGGCCTGTCTTGCCTTCAAAAGCGACAAACTGATCAAGATCGAACACATAGTTTTTTGTGCGCACGTTTGAAAGATCCGCAAATTTGATAGCCGCAAGCGCAACTTTATCCGCGATATCTGCGCGCTCTTCTGCAGGATAATCCGCACCCATTCCTGTTTCTTCTAAACGTTCACGGGCTTTATCTTTGGCTTGACTGATAAAATCATACAGCTTCAACACACCGCCTTCACGTGTCTTGAAGGGTTTGCCGTCTTTACCATTCATCGTACCAAAACCGATATGCTCAAGCGCATCTTCGTTTTCATATCCGGCTAATTGTGCAGCTCTGAAAACCTGTTCAAAGTGAAGCGCCTGACGCGCATCCACAACATATAATGTGAGATCAGGTTTATTAGTGCGTTTGCGGTCGAGAATGGTTCCAAGGTCTGTTGCGTGATACCCTACAGCACCTTGAGAATTGACCAACATAAACGGAGGCATGTCTTTTTTATCAGACTCGCGTTCGATATGGATAACCCAAGCGCCTTCGCTCAATACAGCAATATTACGCGATTTGAGATCTTCGGTAATCTCTGGCAACAACACATTCGCGTCAGATTCGCCTTTCCAGAGATCAAACTTATCACCAAGCTCACGACATTCACGCTCTAATCCGATCTGTGTAAGGTCACAGAAATGTTTCCAAAGTGCGCGATACCCACGGCGCCCGGCTTGTAAATCCGCTGTTGCAGTTTGTGCTAAACTACGAATTTCTTCACGGTAGGCTGGGTTTGGAACTTTCTTGAAAACAGATTTTCCATCTTCAACCGTTTCTACAACGCTTTCTTCCTTCATCATGCCTGCATAAAGCGGATAAAGGCGTTCAAGGTCATCCATAGATACGGGTGATTGTTTTGGATATTCTTCGTCAAAACGCTCATCAAAATAAGGAAGGTCTGGCTGCTCTTCACTTACACCAACAATCAAAAGCCCCATTTGAAGCCCCCAATCCCCAAGGTGTACGTCTGAAACAACATCATCACCAAGAAAACGGAAAAGACGCTGCAAACTATCCCCGATAATCGTCGAGCGAAGGTGACCAATGTGCATAGGCTTCGCGACATTCCAGCCACCAAAGTCCATCATGACATGACGCGGCGTTTCAACTTTACCACCGCCAGATTGAGGGTCTGTCAAAACTTGAGCTGCACGCTCTTGCAAAGCTTGCGCTGAGACTTTGATATTAAGAAAGCCCGGCCCTGCCACATCTACGCTTTCAACAAAGTCCAACGCCTCGATTTTGGGCGCAACTTCCGCGGCAACATCTCTTGGATTTTTCTTCGCACGCTTACCTGCAACCATAGCGCCATTACACTGAAAATCAGCTAAATCAGGACGATCAGAGCGACGCACTTGGCCAAACTCACGGTCTAAACCCATGCTTTCAAACACGGCACCTGCCGCAGCGCTTAATTTGGTTGCTAAGTCTGTCATGTATTTCTTTCCGGACGCTCAGATTAGCGTCCGCCTACATAGTCTAAATTATAAATCGTTGAACGTAAGCAATCTGCAAGGCGACTTGCGCCTATTTACCTTGCCCTGCATTCACGCGGAATCTTTTCCCAGCACGGTTAAACTCAAGTTCTGATTCAGATAATTCAAATCCAACTAGAACTTCAAAGTTTGAACCCGAAATAGATGAATCAGCGCGCGGAATGACAATGCGTTCAATTTTCTCTGTGGCTGTTAACCGCTCTGCGCCTTTTGAGAAGGTTACATTCAGAGGAAATGTGCGCTGCTCAATAACAGCCTGACCACGACGTGTGACCGACACAAAGTAATTATAATTGTGGCTGATGCCTTCTGCTGCTGGACCACGCCCAAAAGCAAAATCAATCTCAACACTCATCTCAATCGGGTCATCACCAATATAGCGACAAAAACTTGATACGCCGACAATCTCACCTGTGAAACCAACATTTGAGAAAACTTCGTTTCCATTGACCTGCACCTTACGGGACGCATCATATAAAGATGCAGCAACCGGGCATGGGCCTTCATTAGGTCGAGAATCTAAACTATCTTTGACTGAAGAGCACCCAGCTATACCAAAAGCTATAAGGGCCATTCCAGCTAGTTTTGAACGTTGAATAATACCCGTCACGCGCAAAGTCCTCGCATTATTTGACACATCCAGTTATGTGAATACCAAAATCAGAATCGATTAAAGACACATTTTATATGGATACGATTGAATTTAATCACCGTGATAGCCGCCGTAGCGCTTGGGCGCAATGAGTTGATCGACTATGTATGTGCAACAATTGAGATAAACGTGCAGCAATGAGGAAAAATCATATGGAAACGCGCCCAAAATTGACGATTTCACTTGCTTCACCACGTGGTTTTTGTGCTGGCGTCGATCGCGCGATCCATATTGTGGAGCAAGCCATCGAAAAATGGGGGGCACCTGTATATGTGCGTCATGAGATCGTACACAATCGGCACGTTGTCTCTAGGCTTGAAAAGCTGGGCGCGATTTTCGTTGAAGAATTAGACGATTGTCCTGATGATCGCCCTGTTGTTTTTTCAGCCCACGGTGTTCCCAAAGCAGTTCCCGCGGAAGCTAAACGCCGCGAAATGACCTATGTCGATGCCACCTGCCCACTGGTCTCAAAGGTGCATATGGAGACATCTCGTCATGCACAAAATGGTTTGCACACTTTCCTCATTGGACATGCTGGGCATCCTGAAGTTGTTGGCACTATGGGGCAAACTGACGATGGAACGATGACACTTATCGAAACAGTTTTGGATGCCGAAAAAGTGATGCCGGAAAATCCGGATAAATTAGCTTACGCGACACAAACAACGCTTTCTGTGGATGACACAGCTGAGATTGTGGCGACGTTGAAACGTAGATTTCCTAACATATCCGAACCTGCAAAAGATGATATTTGCTATGCAACAACCAACCGCCAAGAAGCGATGAAAGCCTTGGCAGAAAATATAGATCTAGTTTTGGTTATTGGTTCACCAAACTCATCAAACTCACAAAGACTTGTTGAAGTGGCTGAACGAGGCGGTGCAAAAGCGTCTTATCTTGTTGGTTCTGCTGATGAAATTGATTGGACTTGGTTTGAAGGCGTATCCACATTGGGCCTTTCCGCTGGTGCATCTGCACCAGAAACATTGGTTCAAGGTGTAATTGCTGCGTGTCGTGCGCGTTATGAGGTTGAGGTCAAAAATATAGTGACGGCTGAAGAAAACGTGGTATTTCATGCACCCAAATGGCTCACACGGGCCTAATTTCATTAGGATACCTAAATCTTCATGAGCACTTCCCTGCGTATTCTTACGTGTGTATCCGTTGCGGTTATCGCGGGGCTGCTGCTATCGTATAGCTTGATATTTCACGCCAGCGACCTATCTGCTAGCCGCGCGCTTAGCTTGTGGTCCCTGCCTGTAACAGGCGTGATTGGTGCCATCATCGCCAGTGCATCAGGGACTGGTGGCGGTGTGGTTTTCGTCCCGATTTTCAACTCACTCAATGAGACCGGACTGCTGTCCTTGTCTCAAAAAAACATAGTTGCCGCGAGTTTTTTGATCCAATGTTTTGGCATGACGATGGGAAGCTTAGTTTGGCTGCGAGGAATGTATTCCTCAAGTCCGGTCAACGCAGGAATTGAGATCAAGTCATTTTGGAAAACTCTGTTGATCATTTTAGCCATCGCGCTTCCAGTAATGTGGTTGACGCAATGGTTTTTAGAGGTTGATCCGCAATGGGTATTGCTAGGTTTTAAAGTTTTTTCGATCACATTGGGATCAATCCTTGTTTTTAATACACTACGCAACGGCAATGATCCCAATCAGAAAAAACGTACACAACTCGAAAAGATTGATTTTATTTTATTGCTTTTGCTTGCTCCGATTGGAGGATTTGCAAATGCGCTTTTCTCGGTCGGATTAGGAGAAGTTGTTGCGTTGTATTTATTCTTGCGTGGATATTCCATCGTAACGAGCACTGGCATGGCCGTGATCATTTCAGCTTTTAGCGTTATTAGTGGTGCGCCCTACCACATTTATATGGGCAATGTGCCGTGGGAAATTGTTGCTATGACAGCACCGGGTGCCTTGATTGGCGGATTTCTAGCACGCGGTATCGCTCTACGATTACAGGCGTATTGGCTAAAACTTGCAGCAGGCAGCTGGATTGCACTCTCTGGTGTGGGATTATTATTGCTTAAATTTGGCTAAAATTACAGCGCAATGCCAGCTTTACGCAAAAATACGACGACAGCCCAACAACATACAGCCGTTGCAATAATAGACAGACCAAAACTCGGCCAGAATGGTATTCCAATTTTTTGGCCACCAATCAGCACAATAAAAAAGGCAAGTCCTGGAGGGACAAGGAAAAATGTTGTCGTGGCAAAACGCGTAGCTTTTTCAGCGTCACCGTCCCCGATATATATATTAGCTACGGTCAGCATTGTCGCCAATGGCAGAGCGACCATGAGGGATGCGATGAGTGTTGAACGTTTAGCGACTTCTGCAAGCGCCACAATAAATGCAGCTGTTCCCAGCGCCTTCAATATCACCATCCACATACGACAACCCTCCATGCCAGCCGTATTGGTGAACCACTTTGTAGAAATGAACAAGCACTTATATCTACTTGCACTTGCCCCGCCCCGACCGACTTTAGGGTAACTCACACATGAATTTTGCAAAATTGCATCAAATAATCGATCTTTTGGGAAGACAATGCCTCAATACTCGCGCTAAAAGCACTTCATTATGGCAGTATACACCGAAGTAGATGACACAGCGCTGGCCAATTTTTTGGCTGATTATGACCTTGGCACCGCAATCGCCTTTAAGGGCATTGCCGAAGGCGTGGAAAATTCAAACTATTTGCTTGAAACGACAAAAGCGCGTTTTATCCTTACCCTGTTTGAAAAACGGGTGAATGAAAATGATCTACCCTATTTCATGGGTGTGATGGATCATCTTGCTGATAAAGGCTTTCCAGCCCCTCTTCCGGTCAAAGCAAATGACGGTAAAGCGTTGCGTACACTTTGCGGGCGTCCTGCGGTGATCATTACATTTTTGTCTGGCATGTCGCTGAGCCGGCCCAATGTTGAGCAGTGCCGTGAACTTGGTATCGGCCTCGCCAAATTTCATGCCGCGCTATCAGATTATTCGGGCACACGAAAAAACTCTCTTTCTGTTGATGCGTGGCGGCCAATGTTTGAAGGTCGCGAGGCTCAAGCTGATGCGATTAATGGAAGTTTAAGCGCGCACATTCTTTCGGATCTAATTGAACTGGAAACAAACTGGCCCACAGGTCTGCCATCTGGCGTTATCCATGCTGACCTTTTTCCAGACAACGCATTCTTTTTAGGCGATAGTTTAACTGGCGTGATCGACTTTTATTTCGCGTGCAATGATGCACTCGTTTACGATATCGCTATCTGCTTGAACGCTTGGTGTTTTGAAGATGGACGCGGTGAATATAATGCCACCAAAGGACGTGCTCTTCTTTCAGGCTATCAGTCTATTCGACCGCTAAGTGATGTTGAAAAAGAATCGGTTCCAATCTTGTGTCGAGGCGCAGCTATGCGCTTTTTCCTGACACGACTTGTGGATTGGGCAGACACACCACGCGATGCACTCGTGCGCCCTAAAAACCCACTTGAATATGCAGAAAAGCTAGGCTTTCACCGCAATGCAAAAGGTTTTTTTGATTACGGCGGCTAATACATTTTTTTTCAAAAAAATGTGCGGATTTCAAGTCTTCAGGTGTCTTATACTATATGCACCCATTTAGCTTGCATCCCACAAGTTAAGCCACATCCCTCCCTGATGCCTATAGGCTTATAAATGGGTGCAGTCTTTTTTCCTATCACGAGCACGTCATAGTTCAGCCCAATTGAGCGCAAACTATATGACCTAAGAGCCAACAGCTGCGTGTTATCCAATGGAAAAAAAGATGTTCACAACGACCAAACCGATCAGGCTCCTGCTTGCAGTTATCGTTCCAGCCTATGTCGGCATTTTTGCAATATTGGTGCTGTATTTTATAATCAAGGATCTGGGATCGTTTAACCTCAACTCGCTTGAACAATGGATAGGTATGATCACATTGGTTGTTCAGGTTTCATTTGTTCTTGGCTCAACCTTTGGGTTGGCGACGATGGCGGTGTGTGGCCTGCCCGCACACATGTTTCTGCACTCAAAATGCATCACCCATATTACACCCTATCTTGGTTTCGGTGTGCTAGCAGGTGCATTTGCATCAATCGTGGTTAGCAGGCTCACTCTATTTGGACATGCCTCGCTTGCTGCATTCATGTTATCTGTCGCAGTAGGCATAATGACATCAGCGATATTTTGGAGCATACGCCGCCCTGATTTAGATATTTCATCCCCAATAGAATCCAATCAAGCAACTTGACCACTCAATCAAATCATTCCACCTGATCTGCATGAGCAAATTGATTGAAATATGGACGGATGGCGCGTGTTCGGGAAACCCCGGGCCGGGTGGCTGGGGCGCTTTAATCAAAGCAAATGGCCAAGAAACCGAGCTTTATGGTGGAGAAGCCAACACAACCAATAACCGAATGGAATTAATGGGCGCTATTGAGGCGCTCAATTCTCTAAGTTCACCGTCCAAAGTCGTGCTGAATACGGATTCAACTTATGTCAAAAATGGTTTGACCAAGTGGATACACGGCTGGAAAAAAAATGGCTGGAAAACCGCTGCCAAGCAGCCTGTGAAGAACAAAGATTTATGGCAAGCCTTGGACGAAGCTTGCAGACCCCACCAAATTGAATGGAAATGGGTGAAGGGTCATGCAGGCGACGAAGGCAATGAACGCGCAGATAGTCTTGCAGTGAAAGGCTCAAGAGAGATAGCGTCAGATCGCGCCGTACCTTCACAAGCAGAGAATGATGCGCCATTAGAAGCGCCAGCTTCCAAACCTCCTCCAGCCTCCAAAACAGAGACAAAGGCTAATCCTGCAAACCTCATCGAGATATGGACAGATGGTGCGTGTTCTGGAAACCCTGGGCCAGGTGGCTGGGGTGCGCTCCTAAAAAAAGGAGAGCACGAAAAAGAGCTTTTCGGCGGCGAAAAAAACACCACCAATAACCGTATGGAATTGATGGGCGCTATAGAAGCACTCAATTCGCTTAAAGGCCCCTCCAATGTGAGATTGCACACAGATTCAACCTATGTGAAAGATGGTCTAACCAAGTGGATATATGGCTGGAAACGTAATGGCTGGAAAACTGCTGCGAAAAAGCCCGTTAAAAACCAAGATCTCTGGCAAGCTCTAGATGAAGCCTGCAAACGACATCAAGTGGAGTGGAAATGGGTCAAAGGTCACGCAGGCGATGAAGGCAATGAACGCGCCGATAGCCTTGCAGTAAAAGGTTCTAGGCAGGCAGCGGGTAAAGCTTGATTTTGGATATAAAAACCTGCTTCCGATTTGAGCAGGTTTTCTCTCATTTGAATTTGAACTAGACCGATTTCACTTTTACGGTTGCACCTTCAACACCTGTAATTTCAACGGTATCGCCAATGGCAAAATCTGACGTGTCGTCAGCTTGAGCACGCCATTCTGAATCATTGATCTTCACACGACCAAAGCCGCCTTGAAAAACACTCATCACGATGGCGGATTTTCCGACCATAGACGTATTGCGTTCATTCAGTTGGGGATGAGTTGAAGGTGGATTTCGCAATTTCATCGATATTTTGCGGCCAAGTGCCAGAAAGACAACCGATGCTACCGCGAATACGCCTACTTGATATTGCCAAGCGGCCATAGCATCTGGTGCAACGAGTGAATAAAGCGCAGCAGCTGCTGCTGCAATTGCAATCCAAAGCAGATCAAACGTGCCGAGCATCATCTCAAATGCAAGCAAGATTAAAGCAAGCCCAACCCAATGCCAGACTGTGAGTTCACTAAATACGACGTCCATATACAGCTCCTGATTTTTTTATTTTATTCAAAGCAGTAAAGTATGCAGGCTAGATTGAGAGATGTATAAGCACACCCAAACTAGCCCGCAATTGCGGCGCTATTCTTGCCAAGGGGATGGTGATCCTGAACCGCCATTCCCGTCATTTCCACCTTTTTTAGCCTTAGGCGGGTTGAAGCCTGTAAGCGCACCAATTCCTTCGATTGCACCTGCGATACCGGCAAAATCTGCCGGAATAATCACCGTGCGCTGCTGATTGGATGTTGCGAGGGATTTAAATGCTTGAATGTATTCTTGGCCCAAGAAGTAGTTGATGGCGTTCACATCTCCCTTACCGATGGCTTCAGACACCATGAGAGTTGCTTTTGCTTCGGCTTCGGCTTCACGCTCACGCGCTTCAGCATCGCGGAATGCTGCTTCACGGCGACCTTCTGCTTGCAGAACGGCGGATTGCTTCTCCCCTTCTGCACGCAAGATGGCGGACTGCTTGTCCCCTTCTGCCTGTAGGATTTCTGCACGCTTGATACGTTCTGCTTTCATCTGACGCGCCATAGCTTCAGTGATGTCGGCTGGCGGTGACAGGTCTGCAATCTCAATACGTGTGACTTTCACACCCCACGGGTTAGTGGCTGCATCAATCACATTTAAAAGTCGCGCATTAATGTCGTCACGATTGGATAGCACTTCATCCAAATCCATAGACCCGACAACAGTACGAATATTTGTCAGCGCAAGGTTTGTGATCGCACGCGTAAGGTCATTCACTTCATAAGAAGCTGGGACGGGATCGATAACTTGGGTAAACACAACAGCATCACAAGACACCATTGCGTTGTCTTTCGTGATAACTTCTTGTTGCGGGATATCCAGCACATTTTCTTTCATATTCACTTTGTGACCAATACGGTCCAGAAAAGGGATGATGATTGAAAGACCTGGGCTTAGTGTATTTGTGTAGCGTCCAAAACGTTCCACTGTGTAGCGATACCCTTGTGGGACCACCTGCACACCATTCATAATCACTACAATGGCAAATATTACCGCAGCGACCGCAACTATTGAAATGTTTTCCATATCGTCCCTCTCCACTTCATTAATATATTTTCACATATATCACAAAAGACAGTATAGCTCCACAAAAATCAAATAATAACATGATTAAGGCGAAACTATACTTAAATAAGTCTAAATGTTGGCAAGCATATAATCAGCTGACGATACTTTAAACTCCCCACCTTCTTCCATATTCATTTGAACAACTTTGCCATCTTTCACAAGCATTGAGTAACGCTTCGAACGTGGCCCCATGCCAAATCCGCGTCCATCAAGTTGTGTTCCTGTCAATTCAGCAAACTCTCCATTGCCATCGGCAAGCATAATAATATCTTTGCCGACATTCTGACTTTTGCCCCATGCATCCATCACAAACACATCATTCACCGATACACATGCAATTTTATCGACACCTTTTGCACGCAATGCTTCGAGATTATCGATAAACCCTGGAAGGTGGCTCACAGAACATGTTGGCGTAAACGCGCCGGGTACTGAAAAGATTGCGACAGTTGAACCGGCAGTAAGGTCTTTTGAAGAGAGCGCCTCTGGGCCGCTTTCGCCCATAACTTTAAAATTGAATTCTGGAAGTGTATCGCCAACGGAAATGGTCATGTGATAAGTCTTTCTAAGGTTTAACGTCACAGTCCAAAATCGGTATGACGTTTAAAATTTTGGATATGTTACAACGACTTTCAGACTGTGCAATCACGATTCAATGACATTGCAAAATACTGATCGTTGATTTCTCGAAGAATAGTTAAAACAAACCCCTTGCAGAACATCGCATTTGCAGCGACCTTGCCTTTGCCAATCGATTGAAAATTAATTTGGAGGTCAGGTTGAACGGCTCACTTGCAGGAAAATTACTTATCGCTCTCCCCGCAATCAAAGATCCATTCTTTGAACGAGCTGTGATTCTTTTATGCGCGCACAATGAAGATCATGCCATGGGCATTATCGTCAATCATGCAATGACTGATGTAACTAACGAAGAATTGTTTGATCAATTGGGGATGGATGATTCACCGTCTCACGCTTTACCTGTTTTACAAGGTGGCCCCGTCTGCTTGGAACGTGGTTTCGTGCTTCACTCAGATGATTATGACGCACCTGGCGTCACTGTGCCTATCACGGATGGTGTCTGCCTTACAGCCACGGAAGATGTTCTGATAGCACTCGCCTCCACGACACCACCTGAAAAAGCTGTCATTGCTTTGGGTTATGCAGGATGGGGTGAAGGCCAATTGGAAGAAGAAATCACTGAAAACGTTTGGCTAGTCGCTGACTCCAACGAAGCAATCATCTACGATAAAGATTATGCAACCAAGTGGAACCGCGCACTCGCGAGCCTTGGTGTATCTGCAGACAAACTTCACGCATTTGGCGGCCGCGCATAAGACAGACTAAAACGGCGTAATTTCCTGCATGGTTACACTGCCATCAAGTGATCTAAGCTTTTCTAATATAGCGTCTTCACACATAGGCTCCCCCCCAACAAACCCCTGAATGAAGTCACAACCTACCTCTCGCATAGCCTGTGCGTGCATTTGTGTTTCAACACCTTCAGCAGTAACTGTCATGTCTAAATCATGGGCTAGGTCAACGATTGCTTGGATGATTATGCGACCACGCGGTCGGCTCATCATGGATGTTAGACGTTGATCTAATTTCAAACCATCTGCAGGAATATCCGCAAGCCAAGCAAGAGAGGAATGCCCAGCACCAAAATCATCAAGGATTAACCCTGCACCAGCCGCTCTAAATGCTGCCAATGCACCCAAAGCACGATTCACATCACGCAGCGCAGCTTGTTCGGTCAACTCAATACGAAGCACATCTCGTGGCAAATCGCAGGCCCTGATAATACTTTCAACTTCTTGCACCAAAACAGGCCGCGCGATTTCAGCTGCAGATAAATTGACCTGCATAAACACTTCGCCAGCACTTCCACGAAAACGAGCAAGCGCTTTTGCTGCTTTGTCTAACATTGTCGGCGCAACATGCGTCCAGTCTGCTGCCAAGCCAAATTCGGAAAGACCATCAGGGCCAATCAAATCACCATGCGGATTGCGCCAACGTGCCAGCGCTTCAAAGCCTGCAAGTTTGGATGTTCTGGCATTCCATATGGGTTGATAGACGGGTTCTAATCCATCCAAATTGGTGACCAAGGTGACGGGGTTTGATACACGCGCATACAATAAGCCACGGGCCGCACCATCATCAATCAACGCACCAATCATGCGCGCTGTGTCACCATTTTTTAACGTCACTTTTTGATCAATTGCCGATTGAGATGATTGCCCCATCAACATTTTCTGTAAACTTGAACGCGCCAAACCATCAACTTGTCCAAGAAAATCGTCCAATGTCCATTCGCCATCCATATGGCTGAGTGGACCTGTTGCATCAGCCTCGATTGTTAGACGCGCATCAGGACCTGACCAGCTCCACACCGCAGCCCGCGCTGCATTTATCGCTGTGGTATTAGGTTGTTGGGGCATTCAACATCTCCTGAAGTTGTCGATGAATCTAGCCTGCACTTTTCAATAAAGCGAGACCCATTCCCCCAACCTGTCCAAACAAAAATAATTGATTGCATGTCTATTCTACTTCGCAACAAACGCATGAGCTGCATCTAAGCAAGAGGCTGGACCAACACAACTTGCTGTGGGAAGTCCATCTACACCATTTGCCACACAGTCTTGCACATCCTGCACTGTCACACGGTCAATTTCGCCAAGTGCTTCTGGTAAATTAATCAAGCGATCAAATGTAAAAAGTTCATATGCGCCTGAACTTCCTCTTGCTGCAGGACCTTCAGAAGACATAGCAAATTGCGTTTTCTGAGTTGCTCGCGCACGGCTCATTTCTGCAGAAGTTGGACCTGTCAATGCAAACTCATGCCACAAATCTTTGACAATTTTTTGCACTTCCATCGCATCCTCTGGATCACATCCACAATACACGTTAAAGCGTCCAGCGTCTAAATAGCTATCAAAGTACGCATCTATCGAATACGCCAGTCCGCGCTTTTCACGCACTTCTTGGTATAGGCGAGATGCCATACCGCCCCCAAATATTTCCTCAAACAAACGCGCAGCAAAGCGCTTATTCGAGCGTGAGTCAGGCGCAGGAAAGGATAATACAAGATGTGCTTGCTCTGTATCGCGCTCACGCACCAATGCTTTGTGACCTGCTTGTGGAACGATGCGTAAAGCTGGACTTCCTGACTTTAGCGGCGTGAGCCATTTTTCTGCCTGTGCAATAATTTGCGTACGATCATATCCGCCAGCAACAGACATCACCACGCGATTTGCCACATAGTTTTGATCAATAAACCCACGCAATTGCGCACAATCAATGTCTTTTAAACTTGCTTCAGTTCCCAATACCGAACGCCCAAGCGCATGATTTGGCCAAGCCGCAGCTTGTGCAAGTTCAAATACTAGATCTTCCGCTTGATCGGACGCTTCGCCAATTTCTTGAATGACAACGCCTTTCTCGCGTTCCAATTCACTTTCTGGAAGCTGCTGATCCAAAGCAAGGCTTGAAGCCACATTGAGCATATCGCCTGCATCTTCAGCAAGGCAGCGCACATAAAACCCTGTACGCTCATAATCAGTCGAAGCATTCAATATGCCGCCGCGATCTTCCACTTGCTCAACAAGTTCACGTGCCCCAAGACCACCAGCGCCTTTAAACGCCATGTGCTCCAGCAAATGCGCTATGCCATTATTCTCAACGCTTTCATCACGCGCACCCGCATCAACCCAAACGCCAACACTTGCAGTCTGCACATGTGGCATTGGATCTAGCACTAAGCGTGCACCATTTGGATAAATGATCAGCTCACGCGCATCATCATTCATGCGAAAAGATGTATCGCTCAAGCAGTCACCCGCGATAATGCGACCATGCGTTCTTTGACATGTGCAATATCCATTGGACCTGTTTCGAACACTTCCGGACGGGATGTAAATTCATGCGCACGCAGCGGCAGAGGTGCATCCTGACCGATGGCCTCTTTTACCGTCTCAGGGAATTTTGCGGCATGCGCTGTTGAAAGCACAACATCAACACTATCTGTCTCATCCGCATAACGCGCAGCATGCAAGCCAACTGCTGTATGTGGACATACCTGCCAACCCGTTTCATCTAAAGTGCGCTGCATCTCGATAAAGGTTTCTTCGTCTGTCACAGCGCTCGCGGTAAAGCCCATACAGCCCAGTGGTCCAAGCGCTTTCGCTGGCAAAGGCGCAGCCCCATCTTTGGCAAGTTGATCATAAGCAGCTTTGACCGCATCACCATCGCGACCCGCAGCTTCAAACAAGAGACGTTCAAAATTTGATGGAACTTGGATATCCATAGCCGGACTAACTGTTGGCGTGGTGTGCCCTTTTTTAAGGTCTTGCCCATTTAGCAAACGTGCCATTGCATCATTTGCATTCACCGCCACATGACATTCAAAGCCATTGAGCAAACCACAACGTGCCGCCACATACCCTGCGAGCGCATCTCCAAAATTACCTGACGGCACAACAAAGCGAATTTTTGCATCTGCACCAAGCTGAGCTTGTGCTGTCGCAAAATATACAGATTGCGCAGCAATGCGTGTCCAGTTGATTGAGTTCACGCCAGACAGGTTCAAACGGCGCTTGGTTTGCTCATCAGCAAACAGCTCTTTAACGATGGCCTGACACTGATCAAAATCACCCTCTAGCGCGAAGTTATGAATATTGCTTGCGCCAGTCGCCGACATAAATACGCGCTGTACTGGAGAAATACGATTGTGCGGGTGCAAGATCATCACATCCACGTTTTCAGCTCCCGCAAAAGCTGCGGCCGCTGCACCACCTGTATCACCTGATGTGGCGCACACGATTGTCATGCGTTCACCGCGCATACCAAGCGCATAATCGTACAATTGAGCGATAAAGCGCATCGCAACATCTTTAAACGCAAGCGTGGGACCATGGTGCAATTCCATCATCCATTTGCCATGGCCAATCTGCGTTAGCGGCGCTACGGATTGGTGCGCAAACGCGCCATAAGCTTTTGCAGCGAGATCTTCGATGACATCATATTCTATCGTATCGCCTGCAAACGCCTTCAGCACACGTGCAGCTGTTACATGATAAGCTTCATTTTGCGACGGACGCTCGATAGTGGGAAATTCTTCCGGCGTATAAAGGCCGCCATCAGGTGCTAGACCTGCAAGACTTGCTGTTACGAAATCAACGGGCTCTGCACCGCCTCGTGTAGAAATATAGCGCATGGGGTCTATCGCCTTAATCTGTCGTCAAACTTAACTTAATTGCTAAAGCGCAGGCGCCCAGCACGAATATGGAAAGCGCCGTATAGCACAATTAGCGCAATTGCCATCCCAAACCATGTCACAGAATAACCAATATGGCGTTCTGGAGGGGTTTGCGTGAGATTTGCTGGCATACCGTTGCTCGCGAGCAGCATATAATCACGATTTAAAGTGTTACTGCTATCGATAAATAGAGATTGTTCCATCGCGTCTACATCGAACCAATACCATGCATTTTGGTCTGGTGCATTCGTGTTTGAAAACGACGTGCGGTTCTCACTCATCACCGCCACGCGCAACGTATCTATCAGCTCAACTTCGCCATCATAATTTTCAAATGCCGTTTCAGCGAGCAATGCCCCCTCTACACAAGGCGGAGGTGCAATAGCAGTAAAAATGCGCCAACCTGGTCGTCCATCTGTCGATTGGCCAAATACCCTTAGCCATTCAGCAGACACAGCACTAGACACCAATACACGTTTCCCTAGCGGATCATCAGAAGGCGGACACATTGCAGATGCAAGATCAGTCTCACCGCGTTCTGCTTGTGCAATATAATCAGCGATCAAGTCGGACTTCCATTCAGCGCGATTCCATTGCCATACGCCAAGCCAAATTAGCCACGCCAATATTGCTACGCTGAAAATTGTCAAAATTGGAAAAGGTCGAAAATACATATGGAGCGACCATCTTCACCCGAATGGGGTGCCCTATTTCGAGCACAAGCAAATGAACATTGTGTTCAAATACTTAACTCATTTTTGTTGATCTGCGTGGTCTTCAAACCGCGCTTCTTCTGCTTTGTTTGCCCACTGCAATGCAAATAAAAGCGATTTCGCAGGGCGTAACAACCAAAGACAAAAGAGGATAATCACAGGTGGGAATATGAGTAAATGCACCCAGACTGGCGGGTTCACCCAAAGGTGAAATAACATCCCCAATGGAACGATGACGATCATAGCAATCCACATAACGAAGAAAGCTGGACCGTCACCAGAATCTGCGACTGAAAAGTCTGCACCGCATGCAGCACATTCGTCATTCATTGTCAGATATGCGCGAAAAACCTGACCTTCCCCGCATTCTGGACAACGACAATTCATGCCGGCTGAAAACGGGGAAACTTTGGCCATGATTTAACTCATCAAACTGGGGCGTGTTAGTGTCCGCTACCACCTGCACCAAGAACGATGTGCGGCGCGACATACACGAATGCAAATAGGAACAACCATACTACATCCACGAAGTGCCAATACCATGCGGCAAATTCGAACCCAAGGTGCTTTTGAGCGGTCATGTTGTTTGCCATCAAACGGAACAAACATACTGCCAAGAAGATCGTCCCAATTACAACGTGTGCACCGTGGAAACCTGTCGCCATAAAGAAGGCAGACCCGTAAAGTGACCCATCAAATGAGAAGTGAGCGTGTTGGTATTCTAGAACCTGAAGGAAGGTAAAGAATGCACCTAAAACAACGGTCAACAACAAACCAAGTTTAGCAGCTTTATAGTCCGCCTCTTGAATAGCGTGGTGCGCCCAAGTCACTGTTGTACCAGAAAGCAAAAGCACTAATGTGTTGATCAATGGCAAGTGGAATGGGTCAAATGTTTGAACTTGGTGACCATCTGTTTGCATTGGTGGCCAGTTTGACCAAGCTGCAAGACTCTCATGCAAAGCTGTATCAAACCCTGTTGCACGGTATTCGTGGAAAATGACCATTTCAAAGAATGACCAGAACCATCCTACGAAAAACATTACCTCTGAAGCGATAAAGAGGATCATACCATATTTCAAAGACATTTGAACGACAGGTGTATGGTCGCCTGCGCGACTTTCCTTGATCGTGTC
>CAYGPD010000042.1:0-29511 GCA_964351655.1 uncultured Hyphomonadaceae bacterium
GATTCTTAACCATATTACCTAAAACGAATTGATAGCCACGCCAAGGGTGGTTAAGGGTGGATGTTGTGAGTGGATGGGAGAAAATTGTAGTTGGTTTAATAGTTATGCTAAAACAATTCTCGACTATTTATATGCAGTGTTCCGAACAATTTTGATACGCGCTTTATTCAATTTTCAATCTTTTTTAGGTACAAATAAAAATGTGATTTTCTCAATTAAATAGGTTAACTATGACTCTTCAGGAAGCTCTCGAAAAATATCAAACAGCGCCCAACGAAGAAGTCGCACGCCCGTACTTGAACGAGTATAAAAGGTTACTTCGATTAGAACACCCTGAAATAGACATCCCCCCCAAAAAACCTAATTCTAAATTGATTATAACTATTATGCTTGTAACTGGTATTACTACATTATCCATTATTGTTATCCAAAATTGGACCACTATAATGGCGACACTACTTGAAACACTGAAAGTAGTTGGAATACTCGTTTTAATCGTAATGTTTGGCTCTAAAAACTTGTTAAAAGCAGTATCTAAAATCACCTGAAATTTACAAATAACCCACCACTCAATACACTATCCGAGCTTTGTTTTTTAATTTAATAAATATAACTCTTTTTTTGCAGACGTACGTTATTAATCCCAACACATCAACTAAAAGAAAAATCAGTCTATTTATTCTTAGGTTTCAATAAATCATCTAATGAGAAAGATAGAAAAATCGCAAATAGGCTTGCGAAAATCATCGCTATTGTAAGCGCTTGCATATCAATCCTCCTTTTCTATTCCTGCCGCTATTTTAGCAGCCCCTGCGACAAAACTCAAACCTGTCATGATTGCAGCTAAATTTAATATAGGCAGCGACTTACGCTTTGCAGCACTCATAGTTTCAATATCTAATTGCAGCAATCCAACTGACACCGCCAAAAGCGCAGCGATACCAATTGCCGTGAACACATTAATCAATACTTTGCGGACACCATTTCTGCCAGTGACGGCCTGAATGCCAAATACCTCAACCACCTTATTTCTCCCCCCCAAAAAAACAGACCAAACCCGACTAGAACATACGATGAACAAAGATAATTATCAACTGGCTAATCCTTCCGATTCATCGGCTGCCTGATGTGGCGACCGACCTTTTTGTGTTCGGGCACATTGGGTTTGGCACCCATATAATTACCTTGGGCTGTCGCTGATGGTTTTGGGGCTGCTTGGGCTTGTTCTTTTGTGTGTAAAATTCGGCCTGATTTTTCCAATCGCTCAAGCATGAGATAGCGCGCTTCGGGTGCGTCGCGGTTGATGTCTGCAAACAATCGACGCGTGAGAAAATACCCCGTCAGTTTAAACCCAGCCCCAATATCATATGGATTGGGAGGCGCTTTTGAATCTGTTAGGAATGCAGGCAATGAGAGAAGTTTATCCAGATAGGCTTCGGCTTCTGATCCGCGAACTGCCCGACCCGATTTGGGGCTAACATGGGTCAGCCCATCATTGCCGCCAGAAATAGCGCAGCTCTCTAAATTTAGCCCATACCCCATTTGCTGGAGAAATCCCAATTCCCATTTGATGAAAATGGCTGGCCAAATATCTGGCTCTCCAAACATGTCCAGCAACACTTCGCTGGCTTCATATAAACCGCTTTTAGCCTCTCCTTCGGGCAAGCCTTCACGCAGGATAGCAGCAGCAGCCGACATCCCCGCAAGCGCAAGGGGATCAGTCATATAGCGGGCAGCACGCTGATTGGTTGCATCGGCGACGCTGAAGTGTCCCAGACTACCCTCAGCCTTGCCTTTCCACTGCACCTCTATCGTGTTTCCTGCCTCAATCATGGGGCGTTTTTTTTGCGAAATACCGCCATAAACCAGCCCCCGCGTGCGGCCACGGCTTGGCGTAAACACATCAAGGATCACATCCGTTTCACCGAATGTGCGCGCCCCAAGTGAAATTGCTGTATCGGTCCATTCTGCCATAGAAACAGGGTTAATCTGCAATTCCGATTTGGCAAAGCTTCTTTGCGACGAATTGATGAAATTAAACGTAAAACCCAGCAAATGCGGCATTTTTCATGCTGTTCTCGCTAGACCATAACCATAAAATCCTGCACAAATCTGATATATTATTGTTTAAGCTTGCTGAGTCTGGAGTCTCCTATGCGCCCTATCCTTGTTGCTGCTATAGCTGCGTGTATTGCTAACATTTCCTTCAGCGCACCCGCCCACGCATGGGGAAAATTAGGGCACCGCGTCACAGGCGAAATCGCGGAAAGCTATCTTACCGATGAAGCCAAAGTCGCGGTTGAGGCAATCCTTGGCGTAGAGGACATGGCCGAAGTCTCCAATTGGCCTGATTACATGCGCTCTAGCGATGATGAATTCTTCAAACGCGAAGCTTATCCTATGCATTTTGTCACAGTGCCAGATGACCAAAGTTATGAGGAAGCAGGCGCACCACGAGAAGGTGACGCTTTTACCGGCCTTGAGCGTTTCAAAGCGACATTGCGTAACCAAGATGCCAGCGCAGAAGAGCAACGCCTTGCTTTAATTATGATTATTCACATTGTTAGCGATCTTCACCAGCCCCTACATGTTGGCAAAGGCGATGATTGGGGCGGCAATAAAGTTGAGATTTCATTCAAAGGTGAACCTTCAAATCTGCACGAAATTTGGGATGAACACCTCGTACAAGATGAAGAGCTTTCCTACACAGAAATGGCTCATTGGCTAAACCGTAAAATTACGCCTGATCTTGCAAAAGAATGGGCAGAATCAGACCCATCTGTATGGATTGCAGAAAGCAAGGAAATCCGCCCTAGCGTATACCCAAAAGAAGGCGAAACGGACCTGTCTTGGCAGTATGTCTACGACCAACGCCCGGTTATGCGTAAGCGCCTAAGTCAATCAGGCGTAAGACTTGCGGCCTATCTCAATGAGGTTTTTGGGGGGTAATCTCTCCACATAAGCACAGCTATTCCAACGCTTCACGCAATCTCTATCACGCTTGCGATTGATCCTGAGTGCGTGGCGACTTAGATTAATGCCAACAGACTCAATTCAACTGCCCTTTGCGGTGCGCAGCCATATTAAGAAAGCCTTCCCATGCAATTTCATAACAATATCGTCGATGCCATTGGTAACACACCGCTCATCAAGCTTCGCAAAGCCTCTGAACTAACAGGATGTACGATATTAGGGAAAGCTGAGTTTCTAAACCCGGGTCAATCTGTGAAAGACCGTGCCGCACTTGCCATTATACGTGCTGCGGAAGCTGATGGCTCTCTTAAACCTGGTGGCACCATCGTCGAAGGAACGGCAGGAAATACAGGTATAGGTCTTACGGTTGTGGCAAATGCGCTGGGTTATAAAACTAAAATCGTTATGCCCCGCACACAATCTCAAGAGAAGAAAGACGCTATTCGTCTATTAGGGGCTGAATTGGTTGAAGTTGATGCGCTTCCCTATAAAAACCCAAACAACTACATCCACTATTCGCGCAGATTAGCCGAAGAATTGGCTGCGAGTTCAGATACAAGCGTCATTTGGGCGAACCAGTTTGATAATATAGCCAACCGCCAAGCCCATATCGACACCACTGGTCCTGAAATCTGGGAACAAACAGATGGCAAGGTTGATGGCTTTATCTGTGCTGTTGGATCTGGCGGCACATTAGCAGGTGTCACAATGGCGCTAAAAGAGCGCAATAAAGATATCAAATGTGCTATCGCAGATCCGGGCGGCGCGGCTTTATTTGGTTATTACAAAAACGGTGAACTAAAATCCGAAGGCACAAGCATTACTGAAGGTATCGGCCAAGGCCGTATCACAGCAAATCTTGAAGGTCTTGAACTCGATGACGCGTTCCGCATCAATGATGCCACTGCTTTAGAAATTTTATACGATCTAACCATCAATGAAGGCATGTGCCTTGGTGGGTCTGCTGGCATCAACATAGCCGGTGCAATTGAATTGGCGAAATCCATGGGGCCAGGAAAAACCATTGTGACAATGCTATGTGACTATGGAAACCGTTACCAATCCAAAATGTACAATCCTGAATTCCTAAAGGAAAAAGGCTTACCAACCCCGCCTTGGATGGAGCAATAAAATGTCAGATGTTACGCTATCAACACCTCTTGTTTCAGCTCAATGGCTGAAAAACAATTGGGGCCGTGACGGACTAAAAATCGTAGACGCAACTTACACATTGCCCTTCCTCAATCCGGAAAAAAATGGTGCGCAATTATATGAAGAAGCACACATCCCTGATGCTATTTTCTTCCCACTGGATGAGATAGCTGACACGAGCAGTGATCTGCCGCACATGTTGGCACCTGATATTCAGTTCAGCGCACAAATGTCTGAATTGGGGCTTTCAAGTTCAGATGCCATCGTCGTTTATGACCAGAATGGCTGGGTTGCTTCGGCGCGCGTGTGGTGGAATTTGCGCATGATGGGGCACACAAATGTCGCTGTGCTAAATGGTGGTCTGAAGGCATGGAAAGCTGCCAATGGCGCTGTCGTTAGCGGAAAAATCAAAGATGCGAAAGGCGGTATATTTCACGCGAAACCCAATCCGGCCCTTGTGCGTGATATTGAAGACATGCGCCAACACGTTAAAGCCCAAGACGTGCAAATCCTTGATGCACGTAACGCTGCCCGTTTCAAAGGCGAAGCTGCCGAACCACGCGCAGGCTTAAAATCTGGTCACATGCCGGGCGCATTCAACCTCACACATGCCGCCCTCATACGTGAAGACAATCTGCTTAAAGACAAGCATGAGCTATATGACGTATTCGCTGCCAGTGGGTTGGATTTAGACAAGCCAATTGTAACAACTTGCGGCTCTGGCATAACTGCCTCCGTCCTTGCGTTGGGGCTAGCCGTGATTGGCCGTGATGATGTCGCTGTTTATGATGGCTCTTGGTCGCAATGGGGCGGCGCTGAGAACTGCCCCGTCGCAACAGGCGAAGCGCAAATGAATGGACAAACCACATGAGCGATTCACCTTCAATCAATCTATCTACGCGCTTAATTCACAGCGGTCGCGACCCAAAAAATCAACTAGGGGCCGTCAACCCGCCCATTCATCGTGCGTCAACAATCATTCTTGAAAAAGCCGAGGATTTATACCGCAATGATGTGCGCACATATGGCATCAGCGGGATGCAAGTTCACGACGCTCTAAAAGACGCCTTGTGTGCCCTAGAAGATGCCAAACACTGCTTATTGACAGAATCTGGCCTGCTTGCATGTACGCTTCCCATATTCGCCCTTGTTGGTGCCGGCGAGCACGTACTCGTACCAGATAACACTTATGGACCGACACGCCGCTATTGTGATCGTTCTTTAAAACGCGCTGGCGGGCAAGTCACATATTATGACCCGCTCATTGGAGATGGTATTGCGGACCTCATCCAAGACAATACCACGCTTATCATGATTGAAAGTCCGGGATCTTTAACCTTCGAGCTTCCCGATATTCGTGCCATTGTTCGCGCCGCGAAAGCACGTGGCGTCACGACTGCTTTAGATAATTGCTGGGGATCAGGTGTCTATCTGCGTCCACTTGATATTGGCGTCGATATCTCCATTCTGGCGACGACAAAATATGCGGGCGGTCATTCAGATACGCTTTCAGGTGCCCTACTTTTCAATAGCGACAGGCTTGCCCGCAAACTAAGTGATGCAAGCACTGATCTAGGGCTTTGTACCTCACCAGAAGATGCGGCCATTGTCTTGCGCGGTTTGCGAACAATGACCACACGCCTAAAAGTACATGAAGCATCGGGTCTTGAAATTGCCAAATGGCTACAAACCCGCCCTGAAGTCACACAAGTTTTGCACCCTGCTCTGCCAGAAAACCCATATCATGACATCTGGAAACGCGACTTCACAGGCTCTGCCGGTTTATTCTCTTTTGAGATCAAACCCGTATCTCCTGAAAAGGTCATAGAATTCCTCAATGCTTTTAAATTATTTGGCCTTGGTTTTTCCTATGGCGGATATGAAAGCCTTGTCGTCAGTTGTGATCCTCAACTAACTTATCGCGTGCACGAAAACAAAAGCTTCAATGGCCCACTCATTCGCATTAGCGTAGGCCTTGAAGACCCTAGCGATTTGAAAGCCGATCTTGAACAAGCCTTCAAAACGCTAACCGCCTAAAATTCGCTGTGTTTAGCTATAAACTTCTGCCCGTCTATGGGCAGAAGTCTGCCTTTGTCGGCGGTACAAACACGGGGCTATTCTTACACACATCATCAAGAACTGACTTCAACCACATTGCACCGGGATCAGAATTTAGTCTGCGGCTCCAATAAAGGCGCAAGTAAAAGTGCGGAAACTCGACCGGAGGCTGCACAGCAATAAGCCCACCACGCTGCACATAGCGGTGTGCGAGGCGCGTCGGCGACAATGCCACCATATCTGTATCACGCACCGTCTCAGCAATTGAAGTATGGTGAGAGGAGGTTAGCGCAACACGGCGGCGCAGCCCCTGCTCAGCCATTAAATTATCGATACTGGTATGACTGTCACCACGTGTTGAGAACACGATATGCGTTAATTCGGCATATCTCTCCAATGTCATTTCTTGACACATTTTCGGATGCCCTTCGCGCATAATCAGCACGAATTTTTCTTCAAGCATGGGAGAAAAATTTATACGCTTGGGTGGCTCAGTGCCACTAAAGAACAAGAAATCAAGATCACCAGAATCGAGTGCGTCATAGGTTTCACCAATTTTCACGGGTGAGATACGCAGATCCACACGCGGTGCTTTCTCACGGAGTGTCTCCATCAATGGTGGCAGCACCACGTGATCAAAATAGTCCATAGCCCCAATGCGAAATGTGCGCTCAGACATGTCCGGATCAAAACTATCATGAGAGGCAAGCGTGCGCTCTACATGTCGAAGTGCCTCACGTACATCAATAGCAATTTCAGAACACCGCTCTGTGGGGTCCACACCCGATGGCGTGCGTATAAACAGCTCATCTCCAAATGTTTCTCGCAGACGAGAAAGCGCATTAGATACAGCTGGCTGCGTCACGTTTAGGCGTTTCGCAGCACGTGTCACATTACGCTCGCGCCATAATGCATCGAATGTATTGAGGAGGTTTAAATCAAACTTCTTGTCCACAGGCTTCATCCCTACCGGAATCAAATTTCCGGAATCATGCTTATCACTATATCAATGGGGATGATAACGAGGCGTGAAAATATCACAATAACTAAATCAATGCAGCTTAATTGAGTATGATATTCAATTTGAGCACACGCTTATTCATAAAAATTATGTCGTGATAAAATCGACCTGATCTTCAAACAAGCGAACAGCAGACAGTTTGCCTGTCATATAAGCGCCCGTGTCGAGGCTAATACGTCGAAAGTCTCTGTGCGGTGCGTTGATAGGTGTGTGACCATGCACGACCACTTTTTCAAACGCATCTTTGTGGTAGAGGAAATCATCTCTGATCCACATCAGGTCACTTTCTTTTTGTTCTTCAATCTTTTTGCCCGGACGCAAGCCAGCATGCACAAAAACATAGTCCCCCAACACAAGACAAAGCTCTAGGTTCTCAAGGAAAGTGCGGTGACTTGTGGGGATTTTTTCAACAAGATCGCGGCGCGCTTGTTCCCAGCCTTCAAAGTTATCAGTACCCCGTGGTGGCTGCACATTATAAGAAACCAATGTTTCTATACCGCCATATTGGGACCATCTCGGTCCAATACCTGAATTCATCAGAAAATCTTGAAAGGTCTCTTCATGGTTTCCACGCAAGAATTTCAGGTCAAATTCTTCATATTCATCGCTGACCAATAAATCGATAACTTGGCGAGATTGAAATCCACGATCCACATAGTCACCCAAAAAGACGATGGCATTGCGCACATTCGGAACGTCACTCTTGGCGACGTCGTCGCGTATTTTCTCCATCAGTTTTTTTAGCAAATCAGCACGACCGTGAATGTCGCCTATTGCATAAACGCACACACCATCAGGCACGCGTGATTTAGGTAATGGAATTTGAAGCGCTTCTTCAGTTGTTAAGGAATCAGGTTGCTTTTTGTCTTTGGATTGTTTGGGATTTACATTCTCCCACAACAAAAAGGCACGTGCAGCTATATCGCGCCGCCGTTCCATTACCCAATCACTAAACTCTTCCAATTTTAGCATCGACTTGCGTCTACGCTCCCTTAACGCCACTACTCTTCACTTTATTCAACAAAGCGATTGTACTAAATATATGCAAAACCTGCACCATTCCTGATCTTTCAAAAATCATGATTGAAACATTAGGATACAATTATGCTCAATTCTTGACGGCATTAGCCAAATATAAGTTCGTCAATCAGCTATATCCACCTTCAACACAATATCGTAGATTAACCTTATAGGGGTTTGCTCTACAATCACTAAAGTAGATCGATCAAAATTCATGCGAATAATGAAGTAATGTGTGATCATTTCACCTGAAAAGCAGCCACAGTGTTCAAAATTGCGTATTCAGCATCAACAGTTGAACTGACAAACCGTCATTAACGCGCCATACTTCTCGCATAAATTGAGCTTAGATTCGTTTTAACAAGAAGGTATTGCGCAATGATACGCTTACTCCTCATCCTGATAGCTATAGTAGCTGTTCTTATCGGCGGTGTCGCTGCAGCGGTTCATTTTGTTCCCTCATCAGTTTACAAAGATAAAATTGAAACTGCAGCGGAAGCAGCCCTAGGGCGCGATGTTGTTATCGATGGGGATATAAAGCTTAGTATATTTCCAAAGATCACAGCCTCTGCTGGGCAGACAACGGTTGCTAACCCTGAAGGGTTTGGATCATCCAACTTTGCTTCAATGACGGAATTACGCGCAGCCGTTAAATTATGGCCCCTTCTTTCGCGCAATGTTGAGATCGATGAGTTTATTCTTGTTGATCCAAAACTATCTCTCATCCAACTCGCAAACGGAGAGAATAACTGGACCTTCTCAGCTGAAACGCCCAAAGAAACAACACCAGACAACTCCCCCTCAGCCCCAAGCGGGGTGTCTGCGAAATTGGGAGATGTCCGATTGATCAATGGGGACCTAACATACGATGATAGAAAAACAGGTCAAAAACACACTCTCGAAAAACTGAACATCGTCATCAAGCTACCACAAATCGACGGTCCTTTGGGTGTGAAAGGCGATGGTGTTGCGGATGGTCTAGGCTTTGATATCAACGCGAATGTCGCCAACTTGCAAAACCTAATCGACGGTATATCAACACCCGTCACTGCAGATTTTAATACTGACCTTGCAAAAACAAACATTGATGGAAACATCACGCTTGGTGATGTAATTGGCCTCGATATTCAAGCAAACGCCAATGTTGGAGATCTTCCTGCACTTGCAAAATTCCTTAATGTAGAAATTCCAGCCGCTACCGCACTTGGCCAAGCGAGTGTGAAAGCAAAAGTTGGCGGACAAGTGGGCGCATTGTCACTGACAAACGTCATATTCAACCACAATAGTGATTTGCTGAAACTAGATTTCACAGGCGGTGCAAATGTAGGTGACAATATCACCTTCAATGGAGACCTAGACTTCAACGCGCCAAATTTACGGGCACTCGCGAAAACGGCAGATGTTACCCTTCCTGAAGGAGATATATATCGCGCATTTACGCTCAAAGGCACCACATCAGGTTCACTTGATAGCGTCTCACTTTCAAATGCCAAGCTATCCTTTGATGACATTATAGGGGATGGCGAAATGCGCCTGAACCTAGCAGGTGCAAAACCAAAACTAACAGGCACGCTGAACACAAACTTAATTGACGCGACCAAATACGCCGCTGCCTCTGGTGCAACACAACAACCGGCTCAGAAACAAAAGACATCTGAAGGTTGGCCGGATGCTCCGCTAGATTTATCTCCGTTGAAAGCTGTTGATGTAGATCTAAAAATCAGTGCAGCTGGCTTAAAATTCCAAGGCATCGATATTGGTAAAACAGCTCTAAACACGACAATCTTGAACGGAAAACTTATTGCAGACCTTACAGAAACATCACTCTATGGCGGTAAGGGAACTGCAAAAATCATAGCTGATGCCTCCGCTGCGACACCAAAAGTTCAGATGGTAGCTAGTCTAAATGCCTTGAATGCTGCGCCATTCTTGGGTGCTGTAGCCAACTTTGATAAAATAGAAGGTCTTGGCGGTTTCAACATCACATTGGATGGAACTGGAAACACCATGTCCTCCATTATGAGTTCACTCTCAGGCTCAGGTGCTTTTAAATTTGATGATGGTGCTATTAAAGGCTTGAACGCTGCCCAGCTTATGCGGTCGGCGAGTGATTTCCTCAAAACCGGCACAATGCCTACAGCCCTTTCAGCTGAACAAGAAACAGATTTTACTGAATTCGCAGCAGGTTTTAACATCGCAAATGGTGTTGCATCTACTCAAGACTTTAACTTCATCACACCCGGCTTACAAATTCCTGGAAAGGGTGAACTAAATCTTGGTGCACGCACTCTCTCTCTGAGCATGTTCCCAAAATCAGGCGACAAGTCTCTTGGCATCAACGGTTTTGCACCACCTATCAAAATATCGGGTGGTTGGAACAACTTGTCCGTTGGACTCGATCAGGATTGGCTCAAGCAACAGCTGACCCAACAACTTACCAATGAAGCCGGTAAACTCTTGGAAAAAGAACTTGGCGTTGATGGTCTAAAAGTTGGGGGAGAAAATGTTGATGTCGGCACAATTCTCGGTGACAGCAAAGAATCTGAAAAAGCACGTCGTAATGCCCTAAATGGTGCTCTAACTGACGCGTTAAGCAAACAAGTCAATAAAAACAAAAAAGACACCACGACAACAGATAAAGCAGCGACACCTCAAGAGACCTCCACACCAACACCAGCTCCAGAGCAGACGGACTCCACTGCCTCTGCAGAAACTGTGCAGGAAGAGGAAGAAGAACCTAAATCACTTGAGGAGCAGCTTGAAGAAGAAGCAAAGAAGAAACTCAAAGATCTATTCAAATAGTCGCACATTTATCGATCGACCGACTCAATCATGCCTGCTAACACTTAGTCATGAAAATAGCGTCTTGGAATGTGAACTCGGTGAATGCACGTTTGCCCACTGTGCTTGAGGTTTTAAAAGACCTCGAGCTGGATGTGGTGTGTTTTCAAGAGATTAAGTGTGTCGATGAGAACTTCCCACGTCTCGAAATAGAAGACATGGGCTATAATGTCGTCACACATGGTCAAAAAAGCTATAATGGCGTGGCCATACTCTCAAAACACCCTATCGAAGATGTGCAAATAGGCTTGCCGGGAGATGATTCCGATGAGCAAGCCCGCTATGCAGAAGCTCTCATTATGAGTGACACGCCAGTGCGTGTGTCTTCTATTTATCTGCCCAATGGCAACCCATTTCCCGGCCCTAAATTCGACTATAAACTCGCATGGATGGATCGGCTCATCGCGCGCGCAAAAGAGCTACTGACTTACGAAGAAGCTATTGTTTTAGCTGGTGATTATAACTGTATACCGCGTGACGAAGACTGCTACAGCCCCGCAGCGTGGGTTGATGATGCGCTCGCTCAACCAGAAACACGCGCCAAGTTTCGTGAATTGCAATGGCTTGGCTATACCGAAGGATTTGCTGCCCGCGATAACCGCGCTCACCAGTATACATTCTGGGACTATCAAGCTGGTGCATGGCAAAAAGACAATGGCATTCGTATCGACCATCTGCTCTGCAGCCCACAAGCTGCGGACAAGCTTAAATCAATTTCCATTTATCGCGATGCGCGCGGCATGACAAAACCATCAGATCACGTACCGATCATTGGTGAGTTTGATTTATGAGCAATGCACAAGACACCGCGATCCAAACAATACCACCAGCAAGCATATGGCAAAGCGTCAAGCGGACAATACGTGGTAAATGCCCAAATTGCGGTCAAGGAAAACTATGGAAAAGCTATATAAAGCAGGTTGATAGCTGCAAATCCTGCCATGCAGACATTGGTGAATTACGTGCTGATGACGGACCTGCTTGGCTCACCATTTTGCTTGTTGGCCACATTTGGGCACCATTGCTAGTCATCGTTACGCGCTACCAATTTCCAATGTGGTTTCTTTTCCCCGCACTCATAGCAGGTGCGATAATATCTTGCTTAGCAATATTACCATTCTCGAAAGCGATATTTTTAGGCGCTATCTGGAAAACTCAAGAAGGCGACCACCCCGAAGAGTGGACGCCATAAGAATTGTTATTTCATTCTGTTAGCATAAAGATCAGCTTATATTCTAACCGATGCATTGCTCGTTAAATTTTGCAGAGGTTGCATTGTAGACATTGGCTTTATCCATCAATGCAGTATTCAACACATCAAGCTTTGCTTTGGCTGCTTCAGCCTCTTCATGATGCGTAGCAACACTTTCTTCGAGCGCTTTTGTTTCTTCTGGGGTGAATTTAATTAGCCCAGTTTTCACATTCGCCAGCTCGTTTTTGGCAGCCGCACGTTCCACATTGTGAACTTCAAATACTGACACAACATTCTCGCGATCAGCTTGCATGCTGACAATTTCTTGTCCCATCGCGCCAAGCTCTTTTTGCATACTCGAACATGATGCAGCATGCGCAGCACCAGAGAAGACGAGCGCAGATACACCTAAAATGAAGCATTTTGAAACAGTGTTCATTCGTAATGTCATATCAGTCTCCAGTCTTTATCATTTGGCCTTTTTGCCAGAAAATCAGGCGCTTTATAGCAAGTGAATTATCGCCACACGCCTGAACATGAGATGAAGTTAGGAAGCGCATGTGGCAAATTCTGGGCGAAATATTGCTGATGCTCAAACATTAAATTCTTTTAAATTCAAGGATAAAACCAAACGCCTCATCCCCAAGGCGTATCGCCATCACTTTGTGGTGGATTCTCTATCTCTGGCGGTGCACGTCCCGCACGATCCGATACACTATCAATTAGCTTAAACACAGCGAGGAAATCTTGCATCAAATCCCGCATACGGTCTGGGTTATCTAATGGCGTGAACATTGAGCCAGGCTCAAACAAATCTCCGCCTTCAACACACACAAACAACTCACCACCCGAAAACGCACATCTAAGCTTTCCGCCTTCAAATATGCGTTCCAATTCAAGCAAACGTTCCATAAAATCAGGCGTAAGTAAGAAACGCGATTCAATCTGATCATCAGAAAAGACTTCAAAGGCTTTTTCAAATTTAGGGTCCTCCAAACGTACCCTTTCAAGCTTTTTGGAAGAAAAAGAATTGCCCATTTTCGTGAAAAAATTCAACAAACCAAGATCGCGATATACCTTGGTCTGTCCATTAAATGGTTTATGAAAATTCACGACCAGACATTGTCCTTGAAACACCGTCACCCATTCTGTACGTGAACGACCTTTACTATCTGTTGTCGTTCTACGGCTCTCAAGATGCGCTTCAAAAAACTCAAAATCTGTTGTGCCACGTTTACCAAGCAATTGGTCTTCAAATTTTTCTCTATCCCAACTAGGGATCAATCCCAGATTACTGAATCTGCTAAGAACTAAAGGCCGATGTGGCTCTGGATCATACTCCAAATCAAAGCCCTGCGCTGCTGTTTCAACAATCAGCAATTTTGCTTCGCGTTTAATGTCATTAAGACCAGAGCGGCCATATGTATGAATACCAAAACCTGCAATCACACCTAAGAACGCGAAAAACGGAGATTTCGTAAGAAATATTCCGCCCAGCGCGATAATCATGCCGACTGCCGCTGCAATGACTGTGAAATTCTTAGCCTTTTCAGCCGCCGCTAAGCGATCCCCTTCACGCGCCTGCAAAGTCGGAAGAATTTCATCTCTATAAACAACTTTAAACTTATCAAATTCAGGAGGAAGCGTCTCAAACGCACTTTCCACGCGAGCTTCATTTTCTAGCTTATCTGTCATCACTTCCCCTCATGCTTAGCGCCATTCTGCACAGATTAACGCTATGCTCAACAAGGATGAAACAAGAGCTTAAGGCGCATCCCCATAGATACGCGTCTCCAATACACCATCACCAGTTACTATTCCGCGAAACATCCCGGGCGTGTTGAAAACAAATGCAGATTCGCCCGTATTAGAGATAACAATCACACCACCATCGCCACCCAGATCTGCCACTTTATCAAGCGCCACTTTAGAAGCCGCTGCAGGCGTTTCATTCAAGAGTTCAATACGCGCACATATCGTTTTAGCCACAGCCACACGGATAAAATACTCACCATGTCCAGTCGCTGATACACCACACCCATTATTGTCCGCATAAACGCCAGCGCCCACAATTGGCGCATCCCCCACACGGCCAGGAATTTTAGCTGTCATTCCACCCGTTGATGTTGCCGCTGCAATATTGCCCCGCACATCGATCGCAACTGCGCCCACGGTGCCACGTTTGTCAGCTTTTTCAGCACGCACCTTCAATACACGTTCAAGAGCAGCTTTCCGGCTCGGCGTGGTGAAATAGCTATTCTCAACCTGCTCAATATTATGCTCACGCGCAAATTGGTCCGCCGCCGCACCCGCAAACATGACATGCTCAGATTGCTCCATCACAGCACGCGCGGCCTTCACAGGGTTTTTTACTGTTTTTAATCCAGCCACAGCACCAGCATTCATGTCACGCCCATCCATGATGGATGCATCCAATTCATGTGTCGCCGCAGCTGTCATCACAGCTCCATGCCCCGCATTAAAATTAGGATTATTTTCAAGTAAAACCACCGACGCTTCAATCGCATCCATAGCGTCGCCGCCATTGGCCAAAACAGCTTGTCCAGCAACTAAAGCCTCTTCCAACCCTTTTCGGTAGGATGCCTCTTTCTTCGCTGTCATATTCGCGCGCTCGATCACGCCAGCTCCGCCATGGATCACCAAAGTCCACGATTGCGGCGCATGATTTTCCTGTACTGTTACCGGGTCAACAATCTGAGTTGCCGCGTCTTCCTGAGCTGTTGAAGGCTGTGCGCACGCCTGTAGCGCAAGCACAGCTCCCATAGCAAAAATGCCAAATACGATTTGACGCATACCAGTGCTCCTTATTTGAAGATCGCCTCCAATGTGGAGAGCGCTTCATGCAGTTTCTGTTTTGCAGCAGCAAAGTCAGTACGACGTTGATGCTGTTCAGCGACAACTTCCGGCGGCGCACGAGATACAAATTTCTCATTTGCAAGCTTCTTGTCGATACCGTCCATTTCAGCGTCAATTTTCGCAATCTCTTTGTTCAAGCGATCACGCTCACTCGCCAAATCAATTACGCCAGAAACTTCCAATGCAAATGTTGCATCACCCGAAACAATTGAAACTGTCCCACTTGGTGCAGTTTTTGCTGTGCTCAAATCTTCAAGACGCGCTAGGCGCTCAATAATACCTTTATGACGGCGTACACGCTCTTTGGTATCGTCATTGGCACCAACCACAGTAACGGGCAGCTTTGCCCCTGCTGGAACGTTCAAATCAGCACGCGCTGATCGGATATTGGAGATTGAGTTGATCACCCAGTCAATTTCAGCTTCAGCCTCTGGGAAAGAGGCTTCGGGTCCAAATTTTGGCCAAGACTGTTCACATAAAAGTGCCGTTTTATCTTTCCTAAATTCAGACTGATCTTCCCACAACGCCTCAGTGATGAATGGCATAAACGGGTGCAGCAAGTGAATGATTTGATCTAAAGTCCAAGCTGCTGTTTTACGTGTTTCAGCTTTCGCTGTTTCTTCTTCGCCATTTAGCAATGGCTTCATCAGCTCTAGATACCAGTCACAGAACACATTCCATACAAAACGATATGCAGCATTTGCAGCGTCATTGAAGCGATATTCATCAATGTTTTTCGTAATTTCTGCAGTCGCTTTCGCAACTTCAGATACGATCCATTGGTTCAATGTGTGCTCAACTTTTAGCGGGTCAAACTCCTGTTGTTCCCACAAAGCACATTCATTCATTTCACAAAAACGTGCGGCATTCCAAAGCTTCGTACCGAAATTACGATACCCCACAACACGATCTATTGAGAGACGAATATCACGCCCTTGAGCCGCTTGAGAAGCCAATGTAAAGCGAAGCGCATCCGTACCACATGCAGGAATCCCCTCAGGGAATTGCTTTTTCGTGGTGTTGGTAATGGCTTTTTCAGCCTGCTTGTCTTTCTTTTCGTTACCCGATTTTTTGATATCGCGAACACGTTTGGCAATCAGCGTATCAAGATCACAGCCATCAATAATGTCGATCGGATCGATCACATTCCCGATAGACTTAGACATTTTCTTACCGTCTTCATCCAAAACGAGCGCGTGGATATATACATCCTTAAACGGCACATCTTTCATGAAGTGGATACCCTGCATCATCATGCGGGCCACCCAGAAGAAAATAATATCGAACCCAGTCACAAGCGTTGCAGTTGGGTAGAATTTATCTAACTCAGGTGTCTTGTCAGGCCAGCCCATTGTCGAAAACGGCCAAAGTGCAGACGAGAACCATGTATCGAGCACGTCTTCATCGCGAGACAACTCGACAGTTTCACCATACTTTTCTTTTGCTTGCGCAATCGCTTCTTCTTCAGAAGCCGCCACAAATATATCACCATCACGGCCATACCACGCTGGAATCCGGTGCCCCCACCAAAGCTGGCGAGAGATACACCAAGGCTCAATGCCGTCCATCCAGTTATAATATGTCTTAGACCAATTCTCAGGAATAAAGCGCGTCTTGCCTTCTTTCACTGCATCCACAGCAGGACCAGCAAGCTTCGCTGCATCCACATACCATTGGTCCGTCAGCATTGGCTCAATCACCACGCCAGAACGATCCCCAAAGGGCTGCATAATCTTTTTCTTTTCAACGTAAGGAACGCTGACCAACACCTCAGTCTCATTGCCGTCTTCATCTTTGACCTTTTGGGTCTCAGAAGTCATGACAGCTAGTCCTTCATCCGTAATCGCTTGTACTACGGCCATACGCGCCTCAAATCTATCAAGGCCGCGATACTCGTCAGGCACAAGATTGATCTGATCTATCTCAGCTGATGTAAACTCTCCAGATGCCAAGATTTCACGCGCTTTGGCAGCAGATTCCGCATAAGGCTCACCATCATCGCGCATTGATGCTTTCACATCCATAAGACGATACATCGGAATATTGTTACGCTGCGCAACACCGTAGTCGTTTGCGTCATGTGCACCGGTAATCTTCACTGCACCAGACCCAAATTCAGGGTCAGGATAGAGATCGGTGATAATAGGAATCAAGCGACGCTGGTCTTTAGGACCCACCGGAATTTCACACAATTTACCGACAATTGGCTTATAGCGCTCATCGCTCGGGTGAACGGCCACAGCACCATCACCAAGCATTGTCTCAGGACGTGTCGTCGCGATAGATATATAATCGCGTTCCTCTTCCAGTATGACATTACCATCTTCGTCTTTTTCGATGTAAGTATATGTCTCACCGCCCTGTAATGGGTATTTGAAATGCCACATGTGGCCATTCACTTCCACATTGTCCACTTCAAGGTCAGAAATCGCAGATTGGAAGTGTGGGTCCCAGTTCACCAAGCGCTTATCGCGATAAATCAGCCCCTCTTCATGCATTTGCACAAAAACTTTGGTGACTGCTTTAGAAAGCCCCTCATCAAGCGTAAAACGCTCACGTGACCAATCACAACTCGCGCCAAGGCGCTTGAGCTGGTTGATAATCTGTCCGCCAGATTTCTCTTTCCATTCCCATACGCGTTCAATGAATTTCTCACGCCCAAGATTAGAGGCGCTCTCGCCCTCCGCAGCAAGCTGACGTTCAACAACCATTTGCGTTGCTATACCCGCATGGTCCGTGCCCGGCTGCCACAACACGCTCTTGCCTTGCATGCGCTGATAACGACACAGCACATCTTGAAGAGTGTTGTTTAGAGCATGCCCCATGTGCAGCACACCCGTAACATTGGGTGGCGGAATAACAATAGAATAGGCGTCGACTGCCCCTTCAGTATCCATCTTGGGTTTGAAAGCGCCGGATTTTTCCCAGCTATCGTAAATTTTCGGTTCGGAGACACTGTGGTCAAAATGTGAATCTAGCATGAGATGTTGATACAATAATTATCACATGCCGCAACGAAAAAAGAGCACAGCAAAGGGCTGTACTCTTATGATCGTTGATTTTTTTTAAATATCTCGAAGATATTCAGCTTATCGCGCCATACGAGAGATACGCTGAAGCTCCTTTGTCACTTCTTGTTCAACAAGTTGCGGCAAATTCCCATCCAACCATTCTTTAAGCATTGGCTTTAACATTTCACGAACAAGATCTTCTAACGTCGTCCCTTGGGACAACATCATAGATCCCATCAATTTTCCAAGCTGACTTGCCGTTGCATCTGCTGTCGCAGCTGTCACTAACCCTTCTGAGACAGGTTCTGCTTTAGGTGCGGGCGCAACCGGCGCAGGTTTTGGAGCGGGTTCTGGCGCAGGAGCGACTTGAACGACTGGCTCTTCTTCTGGCTCTAAGCCCCAATCAGCCATATCGACCTCAGGTTCAGCCTCTTCCTCGTCAATCGCCCATTCATCAACATCAATCGCGACGACATTTTCGTCTTCTGCTGATTGGTCTTGCGCGAGCTCTTCCATAGCCGCAGCCATGTCCAACTCATCTTCTGGCTCAGTCAGATCAAGATCCAACTCATCATCGGCTTGATCGCTTGAAGACAGTTCAAGCACGTCAGACGCATCAGCATCCGCTTGTGTCGGCGCAGGTTCATCGTCTTCTGAAATAATCCTGCGAATTGACGCAAGAATTTCTTCCATTGTTGGTTCTGATGCTGCTTTTTCAGCTGACATAACGCGCCTCTAACATTTCACTCAGCTTCATACACATTGAAGCTCTAGAATCACGTTTAAATATAAATACAACGTGGTTAACAACGCCTTTATCATTAAGGCATTTGCTTTAACCAATCACTAGAACCGTCTCTTATAAAGAAGTATTAACGCCGAGTGTTTCTGGCGTAAGTGCTCCCATTGCTGCTAATAATTGGTGAACAGCAACATAGTGATCTCTATTAGCTTGTATTAGCAGCAAACGAGCATCGAGCAATTCTTGCTCTTGATCGAGCAAATCAAGTGTGGTCCGCAATCCAACTGCTAGCTCTTGCTCTGCACCATCAAAAGCAACTTGAGCCGCTTCAACTTGCCGTTCAGATGCTTCAATTGCCCTTGAAGATGCCAATGCACCGTGCCAGGCACGCGTAACTTGCGCTATAAGGTTGCGTTCAGCTGCACGAAACTCCAACCGCAATTGATCACGCTCTAAAGCAGCGGAGCGAATCTGCGATGCAATGCGTCCGCCTTGATATAAAGGTAACCGCAATTGCGCGACCACGGAGGCATTGTTATTTTCAAAAGTATCATCAGTGTAACTCTGACTAAGGCCAGCAGCACCAACAATAGAGATATCAGGGCGTGTTTGCCCTTTAGCGGCTTTCACGCGCTCTGAGGCAGCATCAACACTCGCTTTTACAGCTAATAAATCAGGATTGAACTCAACAGCAGCATTCATCGCCTCTTCCAATTCATCAGGATAGGCTGGCGTGAAAGATATTTGCGCTAATTGAGTAGGCCATCGACCTACAAGCTCTTGAAACACAGCACGATTTGATTCCAATTGCGCTTGGGCTGACGCTAACTGCGCACGTGCACCGGCATAACGCGCCTCCGCTTGTGCAACATCCGTGCGTGTTACTTCCCCTACATTAAATCGATCAGAAGCTGCTTCAACTTGGCGCGATAAAACAGTGACGTTGTTTTTACGAATATCGACCTCTGCCTCACTCGACAAAACATCCATATAATTTGTGACAACGCTCAATATCATTTGCTGTTCAGATGAAAACAACTGACTTTCAGCCGCCGTAACCCCTGCACTCGCTTCACCAATAGCGGCGTTATTACGACCACCATTCCATAAGCTCTGACGTACTTCCAATCCAAATGTTGTTTGAGGCGCTTCTGTAGAGAAGGTAGGGCCAGTTGTCCCGCCAAAAGATTGATTTGAACGGGTGATTGCGTATCCCGCACTGGTACTTACACTAACTTGAGGCCGCTTTGCAGAATAAGCTTGTTCTAGCCGTTCATCAGCAATCATGCGCTGCTTACGCTGAGCTAACAAAGAAGGGTTGCGTTCGTATGCAGCTGCTATCGCATCAGATAGCGTTTCTGCCATAACGCTTACTGCATTTGAATCTTCAACAGGAAATTTCTCATCAGGCGTTGGAAGGATGGCAGCCGAATCGCCAAGCAATACACTGTCATCCACCTCTTGTGCGTCTTGTGCATATGAAACACTGCTCACAACAGCCACTGACGTAATCAAAATCGAAAACAATTTATTGCGCACAACAACTCCCTACATGCTACTAAAACACAAGCCAATCTGCAGGCCAGAGAGACAACTTTGCATTGAAACAACTTAACATTGTCCCAATTTTTTATATGTAAACGGCGCTATTATTAAAATGCAGCAATCTTTGCCGTCTCTAGAATACGAAGCTCGCAACCTTTTCAAACCCGGGTAACGCTGGCGGAGCCGCATCAAATACACTGCGACAAGACAATGCATCCCCAGCTCGCGTATATATACGAGCTTGGCTTACTTTTCCATCACGTACAACAACAGCCAAGCGACCGCCATCTTTCAATTGATCGGTCCATTGCGTCGGCACAACTTCAACAGAACCATTTACAAAAACAACATCATACGGGCCTTGAGTTGCTAGCCCTTGTGAAATATCGCCAGAAACAACATCCGCATTATCAATGCTCAATGCATCCAAACGGCCAGATGCAGCTTCAGCAACATCTTCGTCACTTTCTACCCCTACAACAGCCGCTGCAAGTAAAGAAAGAACTGCTGCAGAATAGCCTGAACCAGACGCGACATCTAAAACTTCATCTGTCGGTTTAATTTTGGCAGCTTCCAAAAGCTTTGCAAAATCACGTGCACGCCACATATAACGCCCTTCGGACGTTTTGTGATCAAATTCTGCATAAGCAAGTGAATGACGCGACTTTGGCAAAAATGCTTCACGCGGGACAGCTTGTAACGCAGCATGAATGCGTCGGTCAGTTACATCGTTTGGACGAACCTGAGTATCGATCATTGTTTCGCGGGCGACAGCGTCGTTCATTGCAGCTTCCCTGTATTTGTGTGAGCTGGAGAATATATGCACCACTGCTGACATATATAACAGCAGACTTAAAGACAAATTAGTTATCGCGCTATTACCATAGGCAGGCAAGTTGGCAATGCGACGATTTATTTTATTCTCAATATCCTCCGTTTGCGCGCGTGCTTAATTTATGAGCAAAAAGGTAAATTTAGGCCTTCCCTATTTTTTATAAGATGATAGAACAGCCCTCTTCTCGATTTATTCTTTCTAGTTGATCGTGATTTTTGCTTTATTGTTGAGCTTATTTTAAACGCTCATAACTATAAAGCGGGGACAAATTAAGTTTGCCTTTTCTAGGATGGCCGCGTGGCGGAGTGGTTACGCAGCGGATTGCAAATCCGTGTACTCCGGTTCGAGTCCGGACGTGGCCTCCAGGAAATGCATTCCCCATATTTCAGCTTATTGATAATATTCCAGCAAATCATAGCAAGACGGCCACCACGCCCTGCACATCCGTCGCACAGGCGCCCAGCGACCACATAGCACGACCCAACATCGCGTGTTTCTTATCCCCCACATAGCACAATCAGCCCCTCAGCAGGCAGCTTTCAGGCCTCTCCAAAGTGCAACTTATTTCATGCATTCTGATCAAAGTTAACAAACCCCTCCTTCAAAACATTAATTTTTACTGAAATTCCATCAAAAACCAAAAACTTAACGCCTCATTAACTAAGGTGGACGATATTGCCTATGTCTTCACTGAAGACACCCACCATCACCCAACGCCTTGACGGGAGCTTTTCTCTAAGCTCCCGTCTTTTTTTTGCTTTTTTGAAAAAATAACCATTTTTTTGAAAAGAATTGCAGATTGAGGCGATTTGGGGATTGCACATTTTTGGATGGCTAGATATACCGCCTCCTCTAACGGTGTTCCGCGATAGCTCAGTTGGTAGAGCAATCGACTGTTAATCGATTGGTCGCAGGTTCGAGTCCTGCTCGCGGAGCCAGTTAGCCTTTAAAGGCGAGTTTATAGCCTTACCCCCTCCACACAATCTCCAAATAATACAAACACTTGCCAGATCTCGTCTGCGTTATTCGTGTTTATCCAAATTTTGAGATTTAAAGTTAGCGACTCAAGTTTTCTGCTTGAAGACAAATAAAACAGTCAGCGTGAAATTAAATGCCAGCCCCACCAATGTTCCCGCCACCAGAGCAAGTTGAGGCGTCCATTCAACAATCGGCTGAAACCGCAATAGCGCAAGATAGGTTACAAAGTTAGCTGCACCACCAAGTGAATTGGACACGAAGAATTTTACAAACCCGCGTACCCATCCCAATTCACGCGCCTCTTCTGCAAATACAAAGTAGCGATTCATCGAATAAGTTGCTGTAACTGCACATAAAAATGAGAACACTCGTGCAGAAATCTCATCCACATACAGCAAAGCAAGTGTTAAGGCACTCAAATCAACGACAAAACCAGCTGCACCCACGAATCCAAACCCAACCAATTTTGGCAACAGCCATCTAAGAGTTTGAATAATGAGCTGCATATTACTTCTTTTCGAATAAAACGGCTAACGCCCCTACTCCCATGCTGTAAATTGGCATCGTCAGCAAGGGTTTGAAGACAAACAGGACTTTTCTTATCCGCTTACAAATGCCAAACAATAGGACACATATCCTATACATAAAGCGCATATGAGGCTGCGACATGCATTTGATGAACAAACGCGCAATACGAATCGCACTCGGTCTATCGCTTTGTTTATTACTATTGCAGTTCTTTTTCCGCCCGCTTTGGCGCGATGAATTCTGGGCGCTCTATTTCTCCGCTCCACAAGATCCGATCACAGATGCCATCTTCAGCAAAATGTCCAAAGATGTGCACCCTCCTCTGTATTTTGCAGCCCTTCATTTTTGGCGTCTCATATCAGAGAATGAAATTTTTGCGCGTTTTTTCAATCTCGTATGCATTTTTCTAGCTGGATGGACAGCTTGGAATATGCGTGGAACCAAAGGCACCGGAAGAGAAACCGAATCAAATCTATTCCTTTTCTTATGCGCCACATCATTCTGGCTCATCTTCTACGCAGCAGAGATTAGAATGATGGGACAGCTATTTCTAACCTCCGGCCTTCTCGTCCTCATCTCACGCAATAGTTTGGATGAAACTGAAAAACCCTTAAAATGGGCCGGCCTCTTCATAATCGCAGGCACGCTCACAGCCACAATGCACTATTTTGGCTCGTTATGGACAGCTTGTATTGGTGCAAGCCTTGGCTTCACACACCTTTATAGAGGACGATTAAAATCATTCTTCATCTTCGGTGCAGCGTCTGTCATTTCACTAATCCCTGCTGTTTTATGGATATTAGCTTTCCGACCAGATCAGGCATCTGGCGCACCCGATATATTGCCGCCTTTTACAGAAAATTTTGCCTTTGGTGCCAACCAATTTTTACGCGGTATTTTAGTAAAAACTATATTTGCAAACATAATGGCATTTATCGCCGGATGTTTCGGCCTCGCCGCCCTTCTAAAACGCAGATCAGACGACACCCCCATAATGTTGATTGGCGCGATTGCACTCACAATCCTCATTGCGTTTACGGCTCATTTGGGCGTGGTTGCCCTTATTAAAGAGCGCGCCTTCATCGTCATCATTCCTGCAATGTTGTATTTGCTGGCGGCGGGAATTCTATCACTTCAACCACACCAAACCAAAGCCCTCAAAATGGCATCATGGGTGCCTTTTGCTGCCATTCTTTCTCTGCCACTTTTCACCCCTGAATTTTTCAAAGACAGAGAGCGCGTCGCTGATCTGCAATCCATGCTGCAAGCCACTCCAGAATGCGTTGGTGAACCAATAATCGCTTATTTAAGACCATCAGACCAAGCAGAAGATTTCTCAGCCTTCATGACACAAAACCTTTTGAACCCATCCCTTCAAGGAAAGTTCAATATGATACCGCTGGAAGATATCATCTCAGGACAACAACCCGCCCCCGAATCAGCTTGCCCTATTAAAATAGTCGCCATTGCACTATTGCGCGGGGAACGTGAATTTCATGAAGATATGCGAGAAGAATTAAAATCCGCTGGCCTTCCCATTTCTCAATTTGAAGAAATTAGCATGGGCGGCGGGCGCACACGAGCATGGGTCGAAAAATAGTTATATTTTCTGATATAACCCTTGCATAAGGCTGAATATACCCGTCTCCTCCCACACATAAAGAAAATAAACCTATCTTCGAGGGGACATATTCATGAAGCTCAAACTACTCTTAGCAAGCAGCGCTTTGGCAGTCTTGGCTGGGTGCGCGCACACTCAATTAGACCAACTTTCTTCCAAAGATATGTCGCCTGCACGTGCCCTGCACGATAATTTTGTTGTGATGGATACGCATTTAGATACACCAGCAAACCTGTCCCGTCCTGGCTTTGACATAACTGCCCGCCACGATCCTGTTTTAGATTATTCTCAAGTTGATCTGCCCCGCATGATTGAGGGCGGCCTCGATGGTGGTTTCTGGGTTATTTACACCCAACAAGGCCCTCTAACTGATTTTGGATACCAAACAGCACGCGACCACGCGCTCATGCGTGCAATAGCAATTCAACGCATGTTGGCCGCCTATCCAGAACATTTTGAAATTGCTACCAAGTCCGATGATGCTGCACGCATCAAAGCCGTAGGAAAACGTATTGTTTATCAAAGCATAGAAAACTCTTACCCGTTGGGCGAAGATGTTTCCATGCTACGCACTTTTTATAATTTTGGTGTGCGCATGGTTGGCCCAGTTCACTTTGCAAACAACCAATTTGCAGACAGTGGTACAGACCTAACCGGCCCCAAATGGAATGGCCTCTCTCCCTTAGGCGAAGACTTGGTGAAAGAAGCAAACCGCCTTGGTATGATCCTCGATGCATCCCATGCTCACGATTTAACATTTGACGATATGGTAGAGCTTTCAGCGACGCCTATTATCTTATCTCACTCGGGCACCAAAACCCTGTATGATCACCCCCGCAATCTTGATGATGCACGCCTTAAAAAACTTGCCGCATCCGGCGGTGTAATCCAGATGAACGCTTTGGGCGCATACCTAAAAAACCTAAGAGAACAGCCTGCCCGCAAGAAAGCTTTTGAGTCTTACGCTGAGCTATCAAAATCCTTTGGAGATGACCCAACGCCCGAACAACGGGATCAATTGCTAAACATGCGTCGCGAAATTGATGCTGAATTTCCTGCTGACATGGCAGACTTTGAAGACTTTGCAGAACAACTTCTCTACGTCCTCAAATTGATTGGCCCTGAACATGTCGGCATTGGTGCCGATTGGGATGGCGGCGGCGGCGTTATCGGCATGCGCGATATAGCAGCTTTCCCCCTCATAACAGAACGTCTTCTGGCAGAAGGCTATAGCGAAGCAGACCTTGAACTCATCTGGGGCGGCAATGTATTGCGCTTGCTAAAAGCTGCTGAAGACCATGCGGCAAGCTTGAAAGAAAATTCAGCCAACTAACCACAGCAAAAAGGGCCGAGCATATATTCCTGCTCGGCCCTTTTTTGCCAAATTAGGTTTGATTTAAAACGTCACATCCATTGCGCCCGTTAGGATTTTATCTGTTAGCTCACGCAACATTTTATCCATTGGTTGGTCTTCGGCAATAAATGGCACGATCTCACGCACTTTTGCCATCTGATTCAAGACACGCGGCCCCACCATTACGTCTGTTAGTTCACCTTCATTTAGGCGCAACTCAATTGCCTGTGTCGCCGCCATCATGTGGGCTGCAGTCACTTGCGCAGTTAGCTCATTTACCCGCAACGCATCGCGCGCAGCTATCGTGCCCATACTGACCTTATCTTGGTTGTGACACTCAGTAGAGCGCGAAAACACGGATGCCGGCATAGTCAGTTTACATGCTTCAGCCGTCCAAGCGGACACACCAATCTGCACCGCCTTGAACCCATGATTGATAGGCGCACGTGCGCCTGTCGCACCTGTTAAGTTTGACGGCAATCCATTTGAATAACGTGTATCCACAAGTGTCGCCAATTGACGGTCCATCAAGTCAGCCAAGTTCGCCACTTGTGTTTTGAGCGTATCTGCAACCATACACACATGCCCACCATAAAAATGGCCACCGTGTAAAACATCACCCGTTTCAGGATCAAACAATGGATTATCGTTGGAGGAATTGATTTCTGTATTCAGCACAGATTCCAACATTGGCATCGCATCCTGCAACACACCAATTACATGCGGCGCGCACCGTGTTGAATAGCGATCCTGCATCCGCGTTGCTTCATGGTTTTCCTGCATGGGCGCAAGATCTTCACGAATACGTTTTGCAATCAACATCTGTCCCTGATGAGGTTTGGCATTAAACAAGCGCTCATCGAAATGACGCGTATTGCCCAAAATACCCAAGGAGCACATAGATGTCAGACGTGTTGCAGCAGCAGCGATCCGCTTAGACTGCTCTAAAGCAAGTCCCGCCAAGGCAGACATCACGGACGTACCATTCATAATGGCCAACGCTTCTTTCGGGCGCAGGGTGATCTCTTTTAAACCCTCTTGTGCAAACGCTTCACGCGACAATTTAATCTGCCCTTTGTGCAACACGTCACGTTCACCCGCCAAAGCACCCGCAATATAAGAAAGCGGCGTCAAATCTCCTGAAGCACCAACGGAACCTTCCGCCGGAATACGCGGCAGAATATCTAATCGCAACATATTCGCGAGCAGCTCAACCAATTCCATAGACACACCAGACCAACCTCGCACCAATGTCACAAGGCGCACAGCCAAAGTAGCACGTGTCTCTTCTGGAGATAGGAAACGCCCCATTCCGCAGCCATGGAAACGCGAGAGATGTAATGGTAGTTCCGCTACCAATTCCGGCGGAACAGCACGCACAACACTGTCACCATATCCGGTTGTGACCCCGTAAATTTTACCCTCATTTTCGAGTAAATCCACAACATGCTGAGCGGAATTATTGATGACTTTTAAAACTTCAGGCTTCGTCGAAAGGCGCGGCATCACCTGCTGAGTCGCTAACCGATCAAGTGTGATCGTGTCCAACTCTCCTTCACCAAATGTGAAACTTGGATAATCGCCAGTATCTGCAGCCATCGTACTCTTCCATTCCCCAAAACCATAAACCCCTGATATATCAGGAAATTAATGGGCATACATTCTCTACATATCTGCGCACCCACAAAGTAAAAGACCTCCCTACCTTATGATATACGCAAGTTCAGCGCTCTACTTACTCTGGAGACGGATTATTGAACACCCCAAGAAGACGAATAGATCGCGGAAATTCGTCATGTGCTTAACCCCAATGCATCAGTTATATGTATGCTATTTTTCCTGCCTTGATGTTGCCTCGCTTTATGGTCAAGATATACCAAACCATACTTCTACCTGCCGCAAGGACATCGCCCATGACAATGTTTAGCTTTAAACGCATGACGCTTACAGCAATAACAAGTGTAATAGCCGCCACAGCATTCATGGTCGCGGCTGCGGAAACCAGTCTAATCTCCGTTGAAGATGCCTATAATAAATCAATCAATGGCGAGGCGATCTTGATTGACATTCGTACGCCAGAAGAATGGACGCGCACAGGAACGCCCGTTTCTGCCCGCCTCGTTACATTTCAAAGCGATCGCTTCCTCTCAACTGTGAAAGCGCTACAAGCTGAAAACCCAGACGCGCCCGTTGCGCTTATCTGCCGCTCAGGCGGTCGCTCAACGCGTGCCTCTCAAATGTTAGAGGAAGCAGGCATCAAACACATATATAACGTCAAAGAAGGTGTTGAAGGCAGCCCCAATGGCACAAGCTGGCTATCAAAAGGCCTGCCAATTGACCGCTTTCCTTTGGAATAAACGCTCGCTAACCGATAGTACCCGATGAAACTTTTGCATCCGCGCGCGTGAAAGCAAAAGTGAGCTTTTGTGTATCTGGCTTAAATTTCAGCTCAAGATCAATCACCTCATGTGGCTGGATAACCTGCTGAAATTTCATACGGTTGACGTTAAAACTTGCCGGCTCAATAGCCCATATCTCTTCTGAAAGGCGCGCCGCCATATGCGTTTGCGCCAATCCAGGCAAAATCGGATTGTCTTTGAAATGCCCCTCAAACCAAGGAAGGTTCGGACTCACTTTAAAGCTTATCTTTGCCTCAAACCCATCAATTTCCATGCGGGTTGGTGCTAGTAAGTCTAGTATTTTTTGGCCCTCAAACACTTCTTGCATCAAAGATAAAACGCGTTTGGATTGGCTATTTGTAGGAATGCGACTGACAAACCGCATACGCTTGGGCCATTCAGCTGCTTCAAGATTTTCTGATAAACTTTTGCGCAAATACCGCGAGAATTTAAACGCGCCTAATTCACCTAATTTAAGCTGCCCTTCCTGTGTCAAACACACCAAACCGCTTAGGCGCTCACGTCCTGTTTGCATCGTCAAAAACACAGCACAATCACTCACCAATGGGTGCGTGGACAAAACGTCCTCGACGCGCGGCAGGGAAACGCGTTTTCCCTCCACTTTCACAATGCGGTCAATACGCCCCAATAGTTGAAAGCGGCCATCTTCACCAAACTCCACGCGATCTCCCATTTTCACAGGCTCAGCGTCCGGAATGAAAGGTGATGTCACCCTCAACTCTCCTTCTTCCCCCACAGACGTCACCACGCCTGAAACAGGAGTCCACAAATCATCTTCAAGCGTGCGTTGGCGATACGCTACACCGCCAGTCTCTGTACTTCCCAAAATTTCCAAAGGACGAACACCAAATAATTCCGCGGTCGCAAAGCAAGCATCTGTCGGTAGTAGTCCGCCAGAAGACAAAATAAAGGCTGGTTGTGTGAAACTGATCGCATGCTTTTCCGGCAGACGCGTCAAATGCGCTGGACTGGACACAATCAAGGTCTTAGGCGTGACATCTTCCATCAAAGCTTCCCATGATAACGCCATGTCATCTTGAGAAATTTTACCCGCCATCAATGGCAACGCTACCCGAAATATCAAACCATAAATATGCTGATGTGAGACACTTCCGGCAATGTGAGAAATATCATCGCCAAACCAATCTTTCCAAACATCCGCTTCAGCTTCAATCACTCTGGCTGTTTTGAATATTTGTTTGGGCACGCCAGATGATCCTGAAGTGAAAAATACCATTTCCACATCATAGTCAGGATCGAAGGACAGCTGATTATTACCATCTACGTCCGACGAGTGCTCCCAAGATATGCGAACACAATCCTCGACAGCATCACTCACAAAA